>CATLOT010000007.1 GCA_950054155.1 uncultured Bacteriovoracaceae bacterium | reverse complement strand
CAATTATAAGTTGTTGATTGCCATGCCTGACTTAGTTACTCGTGATGCGGTGAAAACACCCCTAAGTGTGAAGAGCCCGAGGTTTTAAAGTTTTCTACCAGAAAACGCCCATCCTTATTGCTTCACGTCGCTGACGCGAACGCGAGCAACAAGGTCGAGATTACCAAAGATAGCCTACTGGTTTGTGGTGTGGGTTCCTAGTATAATGATTTCATGAAGTTATCTTTGAACAAATTAAAGCTTAAGCAAGAGATAGATCGAACAGAGGTCTTGAATTGGGGAATTTTCTTCTTTCTCCTCCTTGGTCTTTTCTATGAAACCCTTCACGACGGTGAGTGGTTTAGCTTCATTTTTATGGTCTTGGTAATTGCGGGTTATGCCCTCTTCTTAAGACGACTTTTGCAAAGCCTCTACTATTCCTTTTGGACTTTCTTTGGAGTGCTAGGAATTTATTCGCTCTTTAAACTTTGCCAGCAGCCACTATTGAGTATGAACTTTGTTGCTTTCTTAGCGGCATCTGTTCTGATTGGAATTCAGTGTTACTCTTTGTGGACACCTATCTTCTATCCGATTGTCAGTTGGTGGGAATATGATTTTCGCTATCGTGATGACCTCAAGGTCCAGGTGACTTATAACGATGAAAAAGTTGAGGGGCGATTAACGGACCTTCGCCGCGGTGCTGGTTGTGTCGCTTCCTTTAGAGATTACAAGCTTGGTGAATATCTCGAACTTGAGCCCTTTGATGAAGTCGCCAGTATGAAGTTTAGAGCTGAAATTATGTCTAAGCGAAAGTATAGTGTGGGCCGCCCTTTCAATTACGGTGTACGCTTCGTTCTTGAAGAGGATGGTGTAGAAAGTCTCTTTAAGAACTTTGTTAAATTTTGGCGAAGTGAGAGAAAGCTTAAGCAAAAGAAAAAGTTTAAAAATGAGCAAGCTTAAATATCAGGATTATGAATGGGCAATGGGAGAAGCACTCCTCTTTGCCGAGGCCGCTGCCAAAGCGGATGAAGTTCCAATTGGTGCTTGCCTTCTAGACTCTCAAGGAAAAATTATTTGTGGTGCCGGGAATGAGAAAGAGTCCGTGCATGATCCTTGTGGACACGCAGAAATTATAACCCTAAGAAAAGCTGCCGAACTCTTAGGGGACTGGCGCCTTGAAAACTGCACTTTAGTTGTTACCCTCGAGC
Organism: uncultured Bacteriovoracaceae bacterium; assembly: GCA_950054155.1. GTDB lineage: Bacteria > Bdellovibrionota > Bacteriovoracia > Bacteriovoracales > Bacteriovoracaceae. Next base: position 121,879 of record CATLOT010000007.1, on the reverse strand, counting down.
CGTGCCTTATGTGTATGGGCGCACTTTGGCAGTCGCGCATAAAAACTCTTGTTTTTGGTGCCTACGACTCAAAAGGGGGTGCTCTTTCTCTGGGGTATGATGTTCATAAAGATAAGCGGCTTAATCACCAATTTTCTGTTATTGGCGGGGTTAAACACTATGAGACCTCTAGGCTATTGAGCCAGTTCTTTCGCCAAAAACGTGGCACATACAACTTCAAGAAGCCGAAATCATAGACACTGAATATTCACTGTGTTAAAAATCTTGCATCGTTTTTGCGGAGGATTGGCCGAGTGGTCTAAGGCGCACGCTTGGAAAGCGTGTAAGGGGCAACCCTTCGAGAGTTCGAATCTCTTGTCCTCCGCCACTTTTTAATCTAATTCTGATTTAAGTAACTTGTTCGATACGGCCGCTCTAATAATAATCTTGTCTCTTTTCTATGTGTACTTTTCTAAAAGAGATCTTATCAAGATCGTAAATACTCATAACCCCGTCATGCTTTAACGTTAGTTAACGCTAACTTAAACATTAGGAGTTAATGATGAGTAAAATTAAAGAACTAATTAAAGGTGAAAGAGCTGCTGTTGAAACTTATGGTCAAGTCTTTGAAAAGTATGGGACTGATTCTCAAATTGATAAGTTAAGATACTTTGCTAAAGATCACCGTGAAGCCCTCATGAAGCTTAGTGATGTTGCCAAGTCCAATGGAGTGGAAGTTCCAGATTCTAGTGGTGCTTGGGGCTCATGGAGTAAGCTCGTGACGGGAACTGCCAAAGTTCTTGGTGAAAAAGCGGCGCTTAAGGCCCTTAAAGAGGGTGAAGAGCATGGACTTAAAGAGTACGAAGAGCTCATGGAATCAAGTGAGACGCCTGAGGCACTGAAGTCGATGGTAAGAAGTACTTTTATTCCAACGCAGAGAAAACATATTTCAGATATTGATACACTTATGTCTCGCGTAAGCTAGACTTTGTGCAAGGGGGCAACTGCCCCCTTTCTCGCATTGACAGTGCTTCCCATGTTTCCTATATTTGCCGGCGGTAGTCAGATCTTAGCAATCGCTTTCTGGGTGAACTCCGCCAGGTCCGGAAGGAAGCAACGGTAACCAAAGAGGCGATGTGTTATTGGTCTGGCTGCCACCTTTAGCATATCCACCCAAAATCTTTGCCATCCCCTTTCAATCCTCGGTATTATGACCTTTCAAAAGAAGTAAGGAATAGTAACGCGTGGCATATCAGGTCTTATCCAGAAAATATCGACCAAAGCAATTTCAAGAAGTTGTGGGTCAGGAGCATGTAACTCGCTCTTTTCAAAATGCGATTGCTAAAGATCGCCTTGGGCACGCCTATATTTTGACGGGAACCCGAGGAATCGGAAAAACTTCCGTCGCCCGTATCTTTGCCAAGTCCCTTCGCTGTCAAGAGCGCTTAGACGACGGTAATCCTTGTAACAATTGTGAAGGCTGCCGCGAATTTGAAAATGGCAGTTCAATGAATGTCCTCGAGATCGATGGTGCATCAAATAACAGTGTCGATGATGTTCGTGAACTTGTTAATAATGTCCAAACACTTCCTACATTTGGGAAATATAAAGTCTATATCATTGATGAAGTCCATATGCTTTCAACGAGTGCCTTCAACGCTCTCTTGAAAACACTCGAGGAACCGCCTGAACATACTGTTTTTCTTTTGGCGACTACAGAACCTCATAAACTTCTTGATACGGTTCTTTCTCGTTGTATTCGTTTTGACTTTAGAAATGCTTCAGTTGAAACCCTTGTCATGCACATAAAGAAGATCGCTGAAATTGAAAATATTAAGTTTGAGAGTGATGATCTTATTACGATTCTTGCTCAACAAGGAAGCGGGTCTTTCCGCGATACCCTCTCATTGATGGATCAAGTTTTAAGTTTTAGTGATGACCAAGTCGTTACAGAAGACGTTATATCGGTGGCTTTAGGTCTTGCTAAGGTTTCAGCTATTCGTGATTTAGGTGAAGCGATTCTCTTGGGAGATGCTCAAAGAAGTGCTCAAATCCTGTCAGAGATGCTCTATGAAAATGTGAGTCTTTCAAATATCACGACAAGCCTTCTCGCCTTTTATTACAGTGTTATTGAAAATGTTGATACACTTGAGAAAACTACTCTAACGGTTCAGGGTAAAGCCTTTGTTAATGGCGCTACCATTGATGAGCTTTTTTGGCTCTTTGAGTCTCTTTCACGCGACCTCTCTTGGGCCCTTGAAGGAATAAGTCCAGAGAAGACAATTAGTATTATCTTTCAAAAGCATGCAAGACGCTCGGAGATTTTAAAAGGAACAGGCCTCGCTGTTTCTGAAACAGCAAAAAAAAAAGAGCTGACTCCTGAGCCAGTCAAAGAAGAACCGATTAAAGAAGAGCAAATCAAAGTAGAGCCGGTAATAGAAGAAACTCAAGCCGTCGTTGAGGAAGTGAATACTCCTGAAACTGCTCCCCTTTCTGAAACCGAATCTGAACCAACCGCCGAAGTTGTTGAGAAAGAAACCGTTACGGGAAGTGATTGGCCGAGCTTTGAAGAGCATTTAAAAGTGGAGTTACCAGCAATTTTTGCTGAGCTTGAGCAGGGAAATATTATTGGTGAGCTTGAGAGAAGTGAAGATGCCGTCTATATCAAGTATGGTTTCACTGAAAACTCAAAGCTTTTCTATGATCACCTCATTACGGGTGAAGGCATGCAAAAGATAGAGGCTTTAATGAAGAGCTTCTTTCAAGTCGAGCGAGCAGAGCTTTCAATTACTCTTTTAAATGATGAGGAAGCGCAAAAAGATAATTTTCTTTCTAAGTCTGAAATTTGGGAGAAAGAAAGATTAGAGGGAATTGCAAAGCGTGAAGAAGACCTACGAACTCATCCCGTAATAAAAGAAGCTGAAAAATTATTTGGAAAAACAATCGATAAAATAAAAGTAGAGGAGTAACTCATGGCTAAGAATATGAATGCCTTAATGAAGCAAGCCCAACAAATGCAACAAAAAATGGCTACACTACAAAAAGAGCTTGAAGCGCGAGAGCTTGAAACATCAAGTGGTGGCGGAATGATTAAGGTGAAAGTAAATGGTAAGCAAGAAGTGCTTGCGATTTCGATTAACCCAGAGTGTGTTGATCCAAGTGATGTTGAAACTCTTGAGGAGCTTGTGCTTACAGGCGTTAATCAAGCGATTAAAGAATCACAGGATATGGTTTCAAATGCGATGTCTAAGGTGACTGGTGGTTTAAGTATTCCTGGTCTCTTTTAGGACTATTGAAATGGAACTTCCCGAGTCTTTAAAGACAGCTGTTTCTCAAATGACGAAGATCCCTGGTGTTGGGGAAAAGACAGCTTTGCGCCAAATTCTGACAATTTGTCGCTGGGACAAAGAGCAGCTGGGTGCACTTGGGAAGAGTTTGATTAATCTTGGGAATCTTGCAAGTTGTGGTATTTGCGGATTTTATACTGATGAAGATCTTTGTCAGGTCTGTTCAAATGAGGCCAGAAGAGAGCATGAGAGCATCTGTGTTGTGGAGACAATTACAGACTTTATCGCAATTGAAAATAGTCAAACCTTTAAAGGCTCTTATCATATTCTAGGAGGAGTTCTTAATCCACTTCTAGGAATAGGGCCAGATGAGTTAAGAATTCCAGAGCTTATTAAAAGAATTATTGGTGAAGGAAAGAAAGAGATTATTTTGGCGGTCAATCCCTCAGTTGAAGGTGATGCTACATGCTCTTATATTCACCAAGAGTTGCCGGAAGATATTAAAGTTGAAAGAATTGGCTTTGGTATTCCAATGGGAGGCTCGTTGGAGTACCTCGACTCATTGACAATATCAAAGGCCCTAGAAAACCGTAAAAGGCTTGATTGATTATGAACTTACAAGAAAAGATCAATTATCATTTTAAATCCTTTCCCCATAGAGAGCTTTTTCAAGAAGTTTCGATTTTAATCCTAACAAAAGATGGTCAAGTTCTAGGCCAACTTGGAAAAGTTAAAGAGGGCGCTCAGGCTCAGTCTTTAGGAGCGCTCATGGTCGGGATGTGGCAGGCTTCAGAGGCCGTCGCCGAAATGATAAAGGTTAAAGACAATAAAGATACTGGTCTTAATTATCAGGACAGTAGTAGTGGGTTCTTTCTCCTACAGCCCACGGAAAAAAACCCAAAGATTTTTTGGTCTTTTATTTTTGAAAATCAAGTAAACCCGGGAAAAATTAAAAACTATGCGCGCCAATTAAGAGCTCATTTTAATGAATTAGAAATTTTAAAAGAGACTAAATCAAAGGCGACCTCAAAAGAGGAATTTCTCTTTGAGAATGTAACAGAGGAAGAAGTTGATAACCTCTTCTCTTTTGCGGGGATTTAAAGATGTCATTTGTTAATCACAATAAGAAAGAAGTTAACTGTAAGATTGTCTATTATGGACCAGGGCTTGGTGGAAAAACGACAAATATACAGCATGTTTATAAGAAGACCTCTGGAGAAAATAGAGGAAATATTATTAAGCTCAATAATGAAAATGAGAGAACTCTCTTCTTTGATTTTCTTCCCTTAGAGCTTGGTGAAATTCGTGGCTATAAGACACGCTTTCATCTATACACAGTGCCTGGGCAAGTTTTCTATGAAGCAAGTCGTAAGCTTATCCTAAGAGCTGTTGATGGACTTATCTTTGTTGCAGACTCTCAACTAGAAAAGATGGACGCTAATATTGAAAGTCTAGAAGGACTTGAAAAAAATCTTACCGAGCAGGGCTATGATATTTCAAAGATCCCTCTTGTTTTTCAGTGGAATAAACGCGATCTTCCCAATGTTACATCGGTTGAAGACCTAGAACAGAAACTAAACAAGTGGGGCTCTCCCTCATTTGAAGGTGCTGCTGTTAATGGTGATGGCGTCTTTGAAACTCTTAAAGAAGTATCGAAGCTCGTTCTGATGAATTTAAAAGGTGGGCTTTCTTAGTCTACCTTAAGAGACCAAGATAATTGAGAAAGACAATATGGGCCTCAAGTAAGGCTTCTTGGATATAGTCTGAACTTCGAGTCCCGATTAAATGATGACCTTTTAGAATACCAAGATTGATTCCCTGGAAATAATCGGGATAAAGAGCACGTTCGGCATCAACAATTCCATCGTTGATCGATGGAGACTGGAAAAAGAGTTTTGTGAGAACCATCCAAATATGACTTTCATACCAGCTCGACTCAAGGGCGAGTGCTGTATAAAACATATTACGAGGAAGGTGAGAGAAGTTTTCTTTAAACCAAGACTCTTGAAATTCACTACTAAGACTTTCTTGAAAGTCTTTAAAGAGAATGTCGAATTGTTCATCAAGAAATTGATAGACCTTATTACCTTCAAATTTATGAATATAGTTGATGAATTTTAAAATTCTGTGGTTAACCCTTTCACTACCTAGTATTGGACTTGCAACCGTACTTAGGCCTGCTAGATTGTGACCAACTTCATTAGAATATTCTTTTAGAAAATGAAGAACATCGATTCCTCCCTTACTGAAGGCAAAAATCCAAATTGGTTTTTCGTTTTCTAATAGCGAGCTAAAGTGCTCATTAATCATCGCTGAGTTTTGAGCGGTGTTCTTGGTTCCGGACGTGGGGCAATAGTCAAAATCAATGCCATAGGTCTCGTTTAAATACTTCGCTCCCCTCTCAAATGCTGGGGTCGTAAAAATTTCATTCAGGACACCACTTACGAGCAGCACTGAGGACTCTATTTCCGGCATTTTTGATATTCGTTTATAACTTCGGTCGAGGTGGCTAATTTCAAAATCATAAAAGATCGTTTTAAAAATTTCGCTATAAGTTGCTCTTCTGTGGCTAATTGTTTTCTTTTGGGCAACTGCTTTCAGGATGTATTGGGCAGAGCTACTCTGAAGATAATTAACCTTTTCAATGTAAGAGGGCTCAATTGGTCTTAGAAGACGAAAGGTGGACTTTCCAAGCCATGTGGAACTATTAAAAACACTGCGAGATAATTTGGCATAGTTCTTTAAACTGGGTTCAGAGATGAAGTTTTGAGCACCCCTCTTAAAGTCTTTAACAGACTCGTTGGCAGCATTTTCTAAAACTTCAAATCGCTTTTTCTTGCGCTCAATGAAGCCTGCCACCTTTGAATTTTTGCTCAATTTTCCCATCACGTATGATATAGTCCTACTAATTTCAATCGATTATAACTTGCTGATGTAAGTTGCTAGGTGTCAATACAATCTTAAAAGGTAGAAAGCTGTATGGAAAGAGGAAAGATAGGAATTATTGGTGGAAGTGGTGTCTACAATATTGAAGGTATTGAACTTATTAAAGAGCATACCGTTGAAACTCCTTTTGGCTCACCGAGTTCTGAAGTCATTCAAGCTAAGCTTTCGGGCACTGAATTTTTCTTTATTCCACGACATGGAAAAAACCATAACTTCTTACCCTCTGAAGTGAATTACAGGGCCAATATTTTTGCCCTCAAAAAAATGGGTGTTGATTATATTATTTCAATTTCAGCTGTTGGTAGTCTTAAAGAAGAGTTACCTCCAACAACTTTTGTTCTTGTTGATCAATTTATTGATTGGACTAAGGGCAAGAGAGAGAGAACCTTCTTTGAAAATGGAATTGTAGGCCACGTGAGTTGTGCGGATCCAATTGAAAAGTCACTCCAAAAAGTCTTAGCTGAATCCTGCCAGTCAACAGGACTTAGTCATTCTGTTGGGGGAAGTTATATTTGTATTGAGGGTCCTCAATTTTCAAGTCGAGCTGAGTCTCATCTTTATAGAAGCTTTGGAGCATCAGTAATTGGGATGACTAATGTACCTGAATCCTACCTCGCCAAAGAGGCCGGTATCGCTTATTCAACAGTAGCAATGGTGACAGACTTTGATTGTTGGAAAGATGAGCATTGTACTGTTGATGAAATTATGGCGGTAATGAAGACAAATAATGAAAATGCACAAAAGCTTCTCATTGATGTGTTACCCAAACTTGAAAAAAATAAGCCAGACTTTCCAAGAGAAAATGCTATTGGTGTGATGACACCAAAAGAGCGATGGACGACGGACCATAAAGAAATACTAGACGTTTTATTGGATAAATAATTGAGTAGCTCTGATTACGGCCAACATTATAGTGTCCAAAAAGAAGATATTCTTAAACTTCTTAAGGAACATTTCTCTACTGAGGACAACTTAAACTTTGCTGACCTTACCTTTGGAGCTGGTGGGCATACCACAGCGATGGCAAATCTTTTTCCAAACGCTAAGCTCTATTCCTTTGATCAAGACCCCGATGCTTTGGCTAATGGTCAGGAACACCTTATAAAAAACAACCTTAAAGATAGAGTGTGTTTAATTGATTCTAATTTTGTAAATTTTGACAATGTTCTTGAAGAAGATTTGAAGTTTGATGCTGTTTTGCTCGATGCAGGTGTTTCGAGTCATCAGTTTGATACGGGCGAAAGAGGGTTTTCTTTTCGCTTTGATGCCCCTCTTGATATGCGTATGAATCCTAAGAGTAGTGACCCGACAGCGGCAGACCTCTTAAATGAGCTTTCAATGGAAGAGCTTCAAAGTATATTTAGTGAATATGGTGAAGAGAAATTTTCAAAGACCATCGCAAAAAATATAGTTGAGCAAAGAAGTCAAAAACCGATTAGAACAACGAAAGAGCTCGAAGATATTTGCTTTCATAGCTACCCAAAGAAGCTTCGCTTTGGAAAAATAAGTCCGGCAACCAAAGTTTTTCAGGCCTTAAGGATTAAAGTTAACAAAGAGTTAGATGTCTTGTCTGAGGTGATTGGTCGGGTAATTCCCCGTTTAAAGAACGGAGGATTATTTATGATCATATCTTTTCACTCCTTAGAGGATCGCATTGTTAAGCACGGCTTTAAATCGTGGAAAGATGATAATTACCCCATAGAAATTCTCACAAAGAAGCCAATTCTTCCCTCTTCGCAAGAGATTTTTGAAAACTCTCGCTCAAGAAGTGCTAAACTAAGAGTAATAAAGAAGGTCAATGATTGGCCGAGCAAAAACAAATACGCCAAAAAGGAGTAAGTGTTGGCTACTGCGACAAGAAGGTCCAAGAAAATTAATCCCATCCAAAGTTTCAAGAACTTTATTTTTTCTAACCAAGTATTTCCCTTTGTCCTCACGTTCTTTGTTTTAGGACTACTTTTTGTTCTTTTTAGAATGAAAGGGGTAGAATTGGATTATAAAATCACGAGTGCAAACAAAGATATTGAAAAGGTCTTACTTGATAATAAAGAGTTAAAGGCTAAGAAAGCTCGTTTGCTTAGTGTAAAGAGATTAAGAACCATGGCTTCGAAGTATGGACTTCGCCAGCCCAGACAAAAGCAAATTATAGTTCTTCCTGATTAATGGAAAAAGGCCTTAAAACCAAAATTATTGTACTCTTTTGCCTCTTTGTTGGAGGCTTTGTCCTTATTTTAGGTAAGGCCCTTAAAATTCAGCTTATTGATAGAGCTGAATTGATTACAAGATCACAAAATCAAGTTTTTAGAGAGTTAACGGTTTATCCGAAACGGGGGAATATTTACGATCGCAATGGAAACCCCCTCGCGATCAATATTCAAACTTATAGTATTTTTACAATACCTAAGAATCTTAAAAATATTAAATCCTCGCTCAAGGAATTATCTAGAGCAGTACCAAAGTTGACCTTTAATGAGCTTTGGCGAAAAACAAAAGGCCGTGACCGTTACACTTGGTTAGCAAGAAAAGTAACACTGACAAAAGATCAGGTTGAAAAAGTAAAAGCGATAAAAGGAATCTATATTGATTCTGTTCCCAAAAGACTTTATCCCAATCATGAGGTGGCAAGTCAGGTGCTTGGCTTTGTTGGAATTGATAATGTTGGTCTTGGAGGAATCGAGTATCTCTTTAATGATGATTTAAAGGGAAAACCTAAGGTCGTTAAGTATGTTAAAGATGCTAAGGGAAGACCGATTAAATTTGAATCCCAAGATTTAGGATCTAATGCCAAAGATATTACTCTTTCAATTGATAAGGACTTGCAGGCGGCAGCGGAGAGATATTTAAAAGAGGCTGTTGATAAGTACGATGCTGACGGTGGTGGTTTTGGTGTTATGGATAGTCGTACAGGCGAGATTCTTGCGATTGGAAACTACCCTAACTTCGATCCCAATAAGTGGAGAGAGGGAAATGGCCAAGCAAGAAAATTAAGTTTTGTCACAGATCCCTTTGAGCCTGGCTCAAACTTTAAAACAATTACAGTCATTTCAGCTTTTGAAAATAAGATTGCGACTGCAGACACGAGCTTTTACTGTGAGCGAGGTCGTCTAAAAGTTGAAGACCATATTATTTCGGAAGCAGAATCAAAGAAGAAGTTTGAGTGGCTTACAGTGGAAGAAATCTTAAGGTACTCCTCCAATATTGGAACGACTAAACTTGCCTTTGATTTAACTTTTCCTAAGTTGAAGAAAACGATCGAAAAGTTTGGCTTCGGTCAAAAAACTGGAATTGAAATTCCTGGTGAATCCCGCGGAATTTTTACTTCTGATAAGAATGTCTCCCCTTTAAGTCTTTCCAATATTAGTTTTGGTCAAGGGGTCGCCACAACAGGTATTCAAATGCTTGCAGCGTATGCAGCTATCGCCAATGACGGTCTTTATATAAAGCCTACTTTGATTAAGGGTGGTAATGAAACTGAAAAGCACAATCCCTTAATTTCTAAAGAAGTCGCAAGGGAAACCCAGCGAATACTTATTCAGGCAGTTGAAGACGGAACGGGTGGTAGAGCGAAGGTTCCTATGTTTACAATTGCGGGTAAAACCTCAACTGCGCAAAGAGTTGCCCCAGAAGGCGGTTATAGAGGATATGTTGCCGCTTTTATCGGATTCCCTGCCAATGTAAAAAGTCCCTTTGTTGTTTACACTTATGTAGATAACCCGAAAGGTAGAGTTTATTATGGTGGAACGGTCGCTGGTCCGGTTTTTCGTAAGATTACAGAATACCTTCTCTTTAAGAATAAAGACTTTTCAAATTTAGCCGCCCATGAAGACGAAGCTGTCGATAAGATGGATATGGTAAAAGTTAAGCATAGTTCTACTCGGAACGTGCCAAAAGGAACAACTCCTAACTTTATGGGCTTAGATAAACGTTCAAGTGGTCAGATCGGCTCACGTTATAAAATAAAACTAAAGCACGAAGGGATTGGCGTTGTTTATGAGCAAAGTCCTTCCCCAGGTGAAGAGTTGAAGTCTGGAACTGTTGTGACTTTAAAGTATCGTCCGCCAACACTATGACGAATAGCTTTCCCCCGACACTTTCTTTTTTAAAGGATTATGACCTTTCCGGTGTCTCGAATGTTTTACAAAGCACTGGCAATAGAGATGTGCTGCTCCTCCCAGCAAGAAGCGAAGAGCAGCAAGAAAACCTTCTCAACCTTCATCTCCCAAGTACATTTGAGGGCCTTCTCATTAGTCCCTTTAAAACAGCAAAAGAAATAAATCATCTTCAAAGAACAGCTCAGGAAATCAGCGATCTCGAAGGGGAACTCATAAACTTTTATTACCCGGTAGATTACAAAGTTCGCTATGTAGGTGTCACTGGAACCAATGGTAAGACAAGTGTGGCCTGGATCTTTTCAGAGGTTCTTAAGACTATTGGTAAAAAAGCCCTTTATATGGGCACTCCTGGCGTATACCTAAACGGTGTTAAGAAAGATGATACGGTCCTGACGACGACACCAAGTTATCTTGATTTGAGAAAGTTACTTCATAAGTACGGAAAAGAGATAAATGCGGTCGTACTCGAAGTTAGCTCTCATGCCCTCGCCCAGATGAGATTAAAAGAGATAGCCTTTGATTCTATCGCTTGGACCAACTTGTCACAGGATCATCTCGACTTTCATAAGTCGATGGAAGAATACTTTGAGGCGAAATATAAGTTGTGCACTCTTTCACGCAGCAATTTAATTATCCCTCGTCAGCAAAATGAGTTAAGGGAAAGGCTTCTTGTCAGAGGAGCGAGGATACAAGAAACTGTTCCCTATGAAGATCACTTATTAGAAGTACCAGCAGAATTTGAAAGAGGCTTCACCAGAGAAAACCTCGAGGTCGCCTTAGGTCTGGCCTTGGCACTCTATCCCCACAAAGAAAAAATTAAAGCTAATAAACTAACTCTACCACCGGGAAGAATTCAAAAAATCGAAAAGAAGGGAGTTCTATTCTTTGTCGATTATGCTCATACACCAGACGCTCTAGAGAAAGTATCAATCCAGTTGAAGGAAATTTATCCTGACAAGGAATTGATTACGGTTTTTGGTTGTGGTGGAGATCGCGATAAAACAAAGCGTCCTCAAATGGGAGCTATCGCTCAAAAAATGAGCGATAAAGTGATCGTCACATCAGATAATCCACGAACAGAAAATCCTGAGAGCATTATTGATGATATTATCGCAGGAATGAATGATGAGACTGTCCTAAGAGAGAGTGATAGAAAGAAAGCTATTGAAAGAGCTTTTGAAGAGGCCGGTTCAAATACAATGATTTTGATTGCCGGTAAAGGTCATGAAAATTATCAGGAGATAGGGGGAGTTAGAAGTCCCTTTGATGATAGTGAAGTTGTAAGGAACTTATTGTGATTTTAAGTGATGATATAAATCAATGTCAGACTTTAATTTCCGAGACTCTAGAATCGGGTATAGAGCTCTCCATCTCAAGTGACACTCGTAACTTTAAAAATGAGAATTGCTTCCTTTCCCTCTATGGTGAAAATTTTGATTCGATCAATTTTCTTGAAGATGTTATTCAAAAAGGCGCGAAGTTTATCCTTCTAGAAAAGAGAGAGCAAAATAAAGAGGCCATAGAAAAATTGGTGACTACCTACCAGGAAATCTCCTTTGTGCTCTTTACTAATATCTTTGAGGCAATATTAGAGCTTGGAAAAATTCGCTCCCTTCGCTTTCAACGGGAGGGAGGAAAAGTAATAGGTATTACGGGATCAAACGGGAAAACGACAAATAAGGAAATGCTAAAGCACCTGCTGAGTTTTCAAGATGAAAGTAAGGTTCATGCCACCAAGGGAAATTTAAATAATCAGATTGGTGTTCCTTTAACTCTATTTGCGATTGAGGAAGATCATGAAGTTGCCATCGTGGAGATGGGAACCAATTTTCCAGGTGAAATTGAAAGCTTAGTAAATTGTGCTCAGCCTCAGTATGGATTTATTACTAATATTGGTTACGCCCACACAGAATTTCTAGTTGATTTAGAGGGAGTCTTTAAAGAAAAAACTGCGCTCTATCGTGGCATAGAAGAACGTGAGGATGGGATCTTTGTTATTAATAGTTCTGATGATTATTTAAAGAGACTTGAGGGAGCTAAAAATACTCTCTCCCTAAGTAACGACGATTATAATTTATTTAAGAATGAAACTCTCTTAGGGGAGCATCAAGTTACAAATATGGCGATGTGCTTAAAGCTCGCCTTAGTCTTATTTCCCCAAGAGAAAGATAAAATTGTGGAAAAGGCTGAAAATTATAAACCTCCAGGGATGAATCGCGGAGAAGTCCGTTCTTTTAAGGAAGCACTTGTCTATCTCGACGCTTATAATGCCAATCCAAGTAGTATGCGTGCATCTCTAAATAGTTTTTGCGCTTATTTAATGTCTCACTCTCTTCTAGTGAAAGATGCCGTGGCCATTCTAGGGGATATGAATGAGCTTGGTGAAAAGGGCCCTTTTCTTCATAAAGAAATTGGCACTTACTTAAGTGAGCTTGGTTTTGAATCTGCTATTTTTGTCGGCCGTTATAGCAAAAATTATGCTGAGGGCTTTGCTGCAGAGAGCCGACTATTTGAAGACTCTAAGGCTTTGAAGCAGTGGGTTGGAGAAGATAAAATTTCTCAAAAGGTTTGGTTTATAAAGGGGAGTCGTTCTTTACAACTAGAGTCAATTTTAGATATAAATGGGTGATTAACCTTAATATCGGCTCATTATGCTCTATCATATACTCTACCCTCTGAGTCAGAGTTTTTCGGCTTTTAATCTCTTTAAGTATATTACTTTTAGAAGCGTTGTGGCATTTCTCTTTGCTGCTTTCATCTCTATTTGGTGGGGAAAGAAGTTTATTATCTTCATGAAGAAGAAACAGTTTGGCCAAGTCGTCCGCGATGATGGGCCACAGACTCACCTTAAAAAGGCTGGTACACCGACCATGGGTGGTGTTGTCATTTTAGGAAGTATTGCTTTGACGATGGGGATTTGCGGAAACTTTACCTCAGCCCCAACTCTAGTCACTCTCTTTGTCATGTTAAGTTATTTTATCCTTGGCTTTCTCGATGATTACTTCAAGGTGCTCAAGAAAAATAGCGATGGGGTTTCGGCTAAAGGAAAGCTATTGTGGCAGTTTGGCACAGCGGGACTTGCCACGTATGCTATGCTTCACTTCGACGTTATTGATTCGAAGTTATACCTTCCCTTCCTCAAGCAACCCTTGTTTGACCTAGGTTGGGCCTATGTTCTCTTTGGGTCAGTAGTCATTGTGGGATCAAGTAATGCCGTAAATTTAACAGATGGTTTAGATGGTCTGGCAATTGGCTCAATTATGACAAGTGCAGCGAGCTTAAGTTTGTTCACTTACGTTTCTGGCCACAAGGAAATCGCTAATTATCTCTTTGTTCCTTATATTGAAGGAAGCGGAGAATTGGCAGTTCTAAGTTTGGCCGTGATTGGAGCTGGAGTTGGCTTTCTTTGGTACAACACCTACCCTGCTCAGATTTTCATGGGCGATGTAGGTTCCCTCTCTTTGGGTGGTGTCCTTGGAACGATTGCAGTTCTTAGTAAGAATGAGTTCCTCTTTGTTCTTATCGGTGGGATTTTCGTTATTGAAGCTGTCTCCGTTATTTTACAAGTGGGCTCTTATAAATTGAGAAAGAAAAGAATTTTTAAAATGGCCCCCATTCATCATCATTTTGAGTTGAAAGGTTGGCCGGAACCTAAAGTCATCGTACGCTTTTGGATCATTAGTATTTTCTTTGCGTTGATTTCGTTAGCGACATTGAAGATGAGGTAATAGGAATGGATAGATTTAAAAATAAGAAAGTTCTCATTGTTGGTATTGGAAAAACGGGATTCACACTGATTAATTTCTTTAATCAACAAGAATGTGAAATTCGCGTAACTGATATCAAACCAATTTTCGACCTTAATAAAGCGGTAAAGAAGCTTAAGAAGATTGACCCACCAATTCATATGACTTTTGGTGAGCATCGCGAAGAAGACTTTTTAGATGCCGATGTTATCGTTTACTCCTCTGCAGTAAACCCTGATATGCCTCAACTAGAGCTCGCTAGACAAAACGGTAAGGAAGTCTATTCTGAATTTGGTTTGGCTAATAAGCTTTGCAGAAAGCCTATTATCGCTGTTTGTGGCTCACAGGGAAGAACAACTGTTGCCCATATGATCGGCTTTACCCTCAAACTCGAAGGGAAGAATGTATTCGTAGGGGGAACAAGTGAAACTCCTTTTATTGAATACGCAATGATGCCTAATCATGATGAAATTGATTACGTTGTTGTTGAAGTTTCAGCTGTTCAGCAAAGAAGACTGGAGAACTTTCATCCCAAATTAGTGGTCTTTACCAATATTTCAGAACGCTATCCAGAGAGTCATTTCAACTCTGTAGGTGAGTATATTGAAACTAAGCTTTCAATCATTAAGTCACTTTCTCCGGATGACACCCTGATTGTTAACTTCGATAAACTCGCTAGTAATACGTTTTTTAGAAACGCGAATTGCCAAACTTATTGGTACTCAAGAAAGTCTTTCGTAAAAATGGGTGTCATGAATGAAATTCAAGGGACTCACTTTCATGAGAGAAGAATTCATTCCAATATTTATTGCCACTCAGAATTTAAAGTAAAAGAAATGAGAATTATTGGTCAGAATAATCGTGAAAACCTACTTGCGGCTGTTACTGCTTGTAAGGCGCTTGATGTTTCTGACAAGTCGATTCAAAAATGTGTTGAAAAATTTCCAGGTATTCCTCACCGCTTAGAGTTCCTCATGGAAAAGAATGGTGTTTGTTTTTATAACGACTCCAAGGCAACAGATATGGCCGAAATGGTGAAGAGCTTAAAGTCTTTTAAGCAATCTGTGATCTTAATTGCTGGTGGTAAAGATATTGAAGATATGGAATACGAGCCCTTCACACAAGAAGTCATCGATAACTCTCGTGTGCTTGTTCTCGTAGGTGAATCGAAAGAAAGAATGAACCGTGCTCTTCAGGAACATCCTCAAACTTATATCGTTGGATCTTTCGAAGAATCAATTCTCTTTGCTTATCAGAAGTCACGTACAGGTGATGTTATTCTTCTTAGTCCTGGTGCACCTGCTACCGATTTCTTTAGAGACTACGAAGAAAGAGGGAATTACTACAAGAAACTCGTTTATCAGCTCTAATTTTGTATTATAATAATGTCATGGATGACATTAGGGATATAATTGATAAAAACCAAAAGCTCTTTCTAGGGATACTCAGTGCCCTAGTGGTTATTGGTATTGTCATGGTCTATTCCTCAAGTTACATCTACGCCAGAGATATCTACAATAACAGTGCTCATTACTTTTACCGACAGCTCATGTTCATCGCTGTTGGTGCTCCTATGTGTTGGTTAGTTTCTAAAACAAAGACGAGCTTTTGGCTCAAGTATAGCTGGTTCTTTCACCTGGGTGCGTCTCTTTTACTTATTGGTACTTTCATTCCAGGTCTTGGAAACGAGGTAAAGGGGGCTAATCGTTGGCTCTATCTAGGGGCTTTTGGTCTTCAGCCGGGTGAGTTTGTTAAGGTAACGAGTATTTTGGTTGCTGTCCCCTTCTTTGAGAACTTCTTTAAAATGAATCCTAAGGAGAGAGCGGCACAAGGAATCTTTATTCTCTTTCCTATCCTTCTTCTCCTTATGCAGCCCGACTTTGGAAGTTTCACCATATGTCTCGCTCTCGTCGCTACCGTTTGTTTTTTAAGTAGCTTCCCAAGGAAGTACTTCTATTCAGCGCTTGGAACTGGCATTCTTCTTTTAATTCCTATTCTAATCTCCCAGCCCTATAGGGTGAGACGTCTCTTTGCTTATCTTGATCCTTGGAAGAATCCTCAGACATCAGGTTTTCAAATCATTCAATCTTATCTTGCCTTTGCAAATGGCTCGATATTGGGAACAGGCCTTGGCAATAGTAATGAGAAACTCTTCTATCTACCTGAAGCTCATAATGACTTTATCTTTTCGGTTATTGGTGAAGAGCTAGGCTTT
The DNA here is from genome assembly GCA_950054155.1 of uncultured Bacteriovoracaceae bacterium. Taxonomy (GTDB): domain Bacteria; phylum Bdellovibrionota; class Bacteriovoracia; order Bacteriovoracales; family Bacteriovoracaceae. The sequence continues at coordinate 105,594 of CATLOT010000007.1, read as the reverse complement.
CTTGGGGTTTTTCTTGTTGTTAGTCTTTTCCTTCTTCTGATCTTTTTTGGCTTTCGTTTAGTGACAAGACTTGAGAAGAAAACATCTGCAATTTTAGGAACAGCAATAATCTTTGCTCTAGGTTTGCAGGCTTCCTTGAATATGGGAGTTGTCCTTGGCCTTCTTCCTACGAAGGGATTGAATTTACCATTTATTAGCGCTGGCGGCTCATCGCTGTGGGCGAACTTCTTCGCAATAGGAATCTTTTTAAGCACGGTGACTGAGCGCAAAAAAGATCTCGAGCAGCATTCTAAATTCGAGAGTTTTTCATCTCCCTCATCCTCTTATATAAAAGAAACTCCTGCCTTTGATGGTCCCACAAAGACTAATCAGGGCGAATTATTCTAAGAGGCAATTATTTTGAGAAAACAAAAATCTGATGTAGTCGTTCATTTTATTGGAATCGGTGGGATAGGAATGTCCGCTATTGCCGAAATTTTAATTCAACTAGGTTTTACTGTTCAGGGGTCAGATCTCAATGAATCACCCAATGTGGTAAAGCTAAGAGGGTTAGGAGCAAAAGTATTTATCGGCCACCAGCCCGCGAATATAGAAAACGCAACTGTTGTTACCCACTCTAGTGCCGTTAATGTTGAAAACCCAGAATACTTAGCAGCTTTGGATAAGGGTTTACCCTTGTTGAGACGGGCACAGATTCTAACAGATATCATGAACCTTAAAAAAGGTATCGCGATAGCTGGTACTCATGGAAAAACGACAACAACAAGTTTGATGGCCACTCTTCTTAAAGAAATTGGTGCTGATCCCACCTACATTATTGGTGGAATTGTTCACAATTTAGGTGGTCACGCGAATGTTGGAAATGGTGAGTATATTGTAGCTGAAGCAGATGAGTCAGACGGCAGCTTCCTCTCCCTTAATCCAGTGGCTTCAGTCATCACTAATATAGATAACGATCACATCGATCATTATGGCAGTGAAGAAGGCTTAGTGATTGCTTTTCATCAGTTTGCCAATAAAATCCCATTCTTTGGCGTTTGTGCGTTGAACTTTGAGGACTCTAGACTGAGAGATATTGCTGAAGTTATGGATAAGCCTTATGTCTCCTTTTCAGCCCATATTGATCATCAGGATGTCGATTACTATGCTTCCGAGATTGAACAATCTCCAGAGGGTGTAACTTTTAATCTTGCTGTTTATGGTGAGAACAAAGGGAAGTTTAACCTAAAGGTACCTGGTCGCCATAATGTTCTGAATACCCTAGGCGCGCTAGCTCTTTGTATGGAGCTAGGCTATGAGGCTGAGGAATTAAAACTCGCTCTTAATAAATATGAGGGTGTTGGACGGCGTTTTCAAAAAGTTCTTTCAAAAGGTGACTTCGAAGTGGTTGATGATTATGGCCATCATCCCACTGAAATTTTAGAGACTATAAAAACGGCCAAGGAAGCTCATAAAGATAAAGAAATTATAGTGGTCTTTGAACCTCATCGTTATACGAGAACAAAGACTTGTTGGAGTGAGTTTCTTCACTGCTTTAATTCTGCCGATAAGGTTTTAATCGCACCCATTTATCCGGCATCAGAAGAGGCGATTGTTGGAATTAATTCTGAGAATCTCTCTAACGATATTAATCAGCTTCATCCTAATTTAACGGAAAGTTTTGAATCGTGGGATCGAGTCAAAGAAGTTATAAATTCTGTTAAAGATACGAAAGCTCTTGTTTTATCACTTGGCGCAGGCTCCGTTGGCAAAAAGGTAAAAGAAATTGTCACTTCTCTCTGAAACACAACTCACCCTTGTAAAAAAGATAGAAGGATGTGAAGTCCTTCATGATGTTGAGATGAAAAAATTCTCAACAATGAAGCTAAGCTCATTTGGAACACTCGTAAAGGTGTCTCATATCGAAGCATTAAAAGAATTAGTTCAGTATTTTGCTAATCAAGGAATAGCCTTTAAATGTATTGGGTGGGGAGCAAACTTTATTTTGCCCGAGAAGCCTAACTTCGTTCTCATTAAGCTTGATATTCCCTTTGATAAGAGAGCAATAACTCCAGATCAAAAAGTCTTTGATTTACCGGCATCAGCTCCTCTCAATGTTCTGACATCGCTTGCCGTGAAGTATGGCTTTAAAGGCTGGGAGGTCTTCACGGGTGTACCAGCTAGTTTAGGGGGTGCTATTGCAATGAACGCCGGTACTAATCTTGGTGAGATTTGCGAGCTTCTTGAGAGTGTTCAAATTCTTCGAGCTGACGGCTCCGTAGAGAATCATAATGTTACGGATAACTCTTTTAGCTATCGTGCAAATCATATTCTAAATGAAGGTGACATTATCATTGGAGCAAGAATCTTTCATAAAGGAATCGACCCGACGATTGGTACCCTCATTAAAGAATATCTTAAAAAGCGAACTGACTCTCAGCCATTAAAAGAAAAAACATGTGGCTGTATGTTTAAGAACAAACACTTAAAGACCTCGGATTTAGAGCTGACTTGCCGTGCTGGCCTTTATTTAGATATAATGGGAGCGAAAGGTTTAAATGTCGGTGACATGAGGATAAGCCCTAAACACGCAAACTTTATGGAAAACCATGGAGAAAGCGGAAGTGAAGAAGTAAAAGAACTTGTTTCTTTGGCCTTATCCGAACTAGAACTTCATTACGGAGTAAAATTTGAGACAGAAGCCCACCTCCCCTAATTCAACTCGTCTATCACCTATCCTATTTGCTTTAGGGGTCTGTCTGTTTGTCTTCTCTCTTATGCCTGATAAAGGTATGTCAGCCTTAGGGCCTGTAAGTAAGAAGAAAATTAAATACAGAACAAACTTTGGTTCATGCCCTTCTCGTTCAGCCGGTCAGATGACCTTGAAGCTTATTAAAATTTTCGAAGAGACGGGTAGTTTAAAGAACGTAAAAGAAGAAATCGTAAAGCAGTCTCTTGATCAGAGGCACTTTGTTAGTGATTACAAGGTGAACTATGACCCTTTGAAGAAAATGCTCTTCTTTAAGCTCGACTGCCCAACACCTCTTATGAAAGTACAAATTTACAAAGAAAATGGCATAGACTCATATGAAGCCATTCTCGTTGAAAATGGAAAACTCTTTGACCCAACTTATGAAGTGTTATTACGCACAGAGAAAAAGCTTGAAGGTCCACTTCCCTATCTTGCCTTGCCGGTAGGAGAACTTGAGGCCAAGACCAAAGAAATAATTACGCGAGTTGTTAATGGTCTCGGCACCAACTTCAGAAAAAAGATAAGTGAGGTAATCCTCGATGAGAAGGGCGATTTGACGGTTATCCTTAGTCTAAGAGGAAACCCAAGTTCTGTATTCCTTGGGAAAGAGGAGTGGGACAAGAAAGCGGACCAGTTAAAGAAAATAGTCACTTACATGGAATCAAAGAAGAAGATTCCTGCGATCATTAATCTCACAAATTCGAAAAAAGTGGTTGTCAAGTTTAATAGCAATCTTTAGAATTTTTATGCATGCTGCGTAAATGCAGTTCTTGCCGACGTGTTAGAATGAATCTAACAATTAAAGTGAGGAAGGAATCTCATGGAAAGAAACATCATCGTAGGGCTTGATGTCGGTACGACGAAAGTTTGCACTATCGTCGGTGTTCAAGAGCCCAATTCAGAACTCGAAATTATCGGTATCGGTACACATCCGTCTCATGGCCTTAAAAAAGGTTCAGTCGTCAATATTGATAAGACTATTAAATCAATTCAAAACTCTGTCGAAGAAGCCAAACTTATGGCAGGTGTTAATATTTCAAGCGCGACAATTGGTGTGGCCGGTTCTCATATTTATAGTTTCAATAGCTCGGGCGTTGTTGCTATTAAAAATGGTGAGATTACTCAATACGATGTGGACCGCGTTCTTGAAGCGGCTAAAGCCGTTGTCATTCCTTCTGATCGCGAAATTCTTCATGTTATTCCTCAGGAATTTAAAGTCGATAATACTGGCGGCATAAAGAACCCTATTGGGATGTGTGGTGTAAGACTAGAAGTTCATGTTCATGTCGTCACTGGCTCAATAAGTTTGATTCAAAACTTAGTTAAATGTGTTGAGCAAACGGGGATCGAAGCTCAGGGAATTACTTTGCAGCCTATTGCTTCATCTCGCTCAGTGCTCTCCTCTGAAGAAAAAGAAATGGGCGTTGTTCTTGTCGACATTGGTGGAGGGACAACAGATCTCGCAATTTGGAAAGAAGGGAGTCTTATTCACTCTCAAATTATTCCTGTTGGAGGAAATCATTTTACTAATGATTTGGCGGTAGCCCTTAAGATTCCTCATGCTGAAGCTGAAAGAATTAAAATCAATCATGGTTCTGTTCTTGCGGAAACCTTAAATCAAAATAGTCATATTACTGTTCAGGGAATAAGTGGAACAAAGGCGCGAGAAGTACAACTGAGTTATGTTGCTAATGTTCTTGGTGCTCGAGCAGATGAGTTGTTTACCTTAATCAAAGAGCAAATTCAGGAAAAAGAATTAAATGACGAAATCACTGGTGGGATTGTTCTTACTGGTGGTGGAGCACTTATCAAAGGACTTCCAGAGTTAGGTGAGTATATTATGGAAAGACCTACAAAGATTGGTTATCCAGCTCCCTTTGGTGGAATGACAAATATCATGCAAAATCCAAAGTATTCCACTGTGCTGGGACTATTGTTGGAATCAAATACAACTAAAAGTAAAAATACTTCTATTAACCAAAATTCGAAGGAAGCAGATTTAATGGGGCGCTTAGGTGATTCTCTAAGATCTGTTTTCAAAGAAATTTTTTAATAATTCAAGGGGGAATTATGTTTGAAATTTCAAATGAAGAAACGAGCGCCTTCGATCGTGGCGCAAAAATTAAGGTCATCGGTGTCGGCGGCGGTGGATGTAATGCTGTTAACACAATGATTAAATCAGGCTTATCTGGTGTTGAGTACATTGTTGCTAATACGGATGCTCAGGCCCTTCAAGCAAGTCATGCACCAACAAAGGTTCAGCTTGGCGTTGAGATTACGAAAGGTCTTGGTGCAGGTGCAAACCCAGAAGTAGGAAGAAAAGCCGCTCTCGATGAATATGAAAAACTCTCTGAAGTGCTTGAAGGCGCGGATATGGTTTTCATTACTGCCGGAATGGGCGGGGGAACTGGAACAGGGGCAGCTCCAGTAATCGCAAAACTTTGTAAGGAGCTTGGAGCTCTTACTGTTGGTGTTGTAACAAAGCCATTCCTTTTTGAAGGAAAGAAGAGATTCAAGCAAGCAGAATCTGGTATCCAGATTCTTGAGGAAAATGTTGATTCTCTTATTACTATTCCAAATCAAAGACTACTTTATATTGCTGGCGATAGCCTTTCTCTTGTAGATACCTTCAAGAAAGCTGATGAGGTTCTTCTTAATGCTGTTAGAGGTATCTCTGACCTTATTAATTATACAGGTCACATCAATGCTGACTTTGCAGACGTAAAAACTGTCATGAGTAATAAGGGTCTTGCTCTTATGGGTACTGGTGTTGCTACTGGTCCTGATAGAGCTATTAAGGCGGCTACCGAAGCAATTAGTTCACCTCTTCTTGAGGATGTAACCATTGATGGTGCCACAGGTATTATCATTAATATTACTGGTAATGGCTCCCTCACCATGCATGAAACAAATGAAGCGGTTACGCTAATCATGGAAGCTGCTGATGAGGATGCTGAAATCATCTTCGGAACAGTTATCGATGAAGATATGGAAGAAGATATCAAGGTAACTGTTGTTGCTACAGGTTTAGGTGGACTTGAGAGAGTAAAGACAACTCACTCTCAGACAATGACCTCTGGACCTCGTTTAACACCAGAGCGTGAAGAAGTAAGAGAGCAACCTCGTGCCGCAACACCTGTAGCTCAAGAAACACGTATGGAGCAATCAAGTGATGATTTCACGCTAGAGCGTGAGGTTCGCGAAGAACCCATGGTGGAAGTAAGGCGAGAAGTTAAAGAAGAGATTATTCCAAGAGAAGAGAGATCTTCTAATCTTATGGATTCAATTAGAACTGCAGCAACACAATACTCAGCCTCTAATAATGAGCCCTCAAGAGATATGACTTCTATGAGAGAAGAGCGAAGAGAGGATCGTCGGGAAGAAAGACGTGAGTCTTCATGGGATTCTTCAAGCAAAACCTCAAGTCGTGCCAAATCAATTGCTGAAAAGCTTGGTTTCATCAACTTTGATGAGGAAGAACTTGATACTCCTACATTCCTTAGAAAAGAAGAAGAATCACAAAATAGGAGAGAGAGAGAAGAAGAGCGTAATCGTTCATTAGATCTTTAATCTCTTATATTTCCCCCTACAGGCGGTCCTTTTGGGCCGCCTTGTTTAAGGGAACTAGCTCTCTAAATCAATGACACTTACGACAGGCTTGATTCCAAAGAGGTCTTTAAAGACCTTTCTCGACTGAATACGTATTTGCTCTAACGATGTTTTCTTTCCCTTGAAATTTTTCTTAACAACTCTCTCAATGTGATTGTTAAAGAAATCTTCATTGAGTTCATCATTGAAGGGAATACCGTGAAAAATAGTTTTAATATCACCTAGTTTAGATTGAGTGTAATTGAAGGCAATTGTAATGCTGCCCGCTTCCGCAATCTTTCGTCTTTCTTTTATTTGGTCGCGAGTAATCTCGAATGAATTCCCGTGAATAATAAGGGGTTGGGTGTCCTCTTCACTGATTGTCGACGCCAATGTTTTATGGGAAATGAAATCAAATGTTTCATGATTAAGGAGCTTGAAAGCTTTGGTGCCAGTGAAGTTATCTTGGATCCACTTTTGATGGCGTGTAAGAAAGAACGTCTCGCCGTGAATAGGAATATAGTGACTTGGCTGATACTGATCAAAAACCATTTGAAGATCATCAGTTCCAGGGTGACCGGAAGCATGTATATGAGCATCGCTCGCTGTAATCACTTCTCCGCCAAGTTTGCTAATCTCATTAAGACAAAGAGTTATCTTTTTCTCATTTCCAGGAATGGATTTACTGCTAAGGACAAAGATATCGTCTTCTTTAATTTTAAAGTAGGAGTCGTGTCCAAAGGCAACTCGGCGAAATGTACTTCTGAAGTCACCTTGGCAGCCAGAGACAATAATAGTGTATTTTTTGTCAGGATTAGCTCTGTATGCTTCAACATCACTGTAGGCCTCAAGCTCATCAACGATCCCCAGCGAATGAGCCACTTCCCAGTAGTTTTGCATGCTACGCCCATAGAAAATGACTTCTCGACCGTTGTCTTTACTGAGTTCAACGAGGTTTTTAAGCCTGTGAATATTAGAGCTAAAGGTCGTTACAAATATCCGGCCGTTGGACCTTCCTAAAATTTGGTCGAGGGCTGGTTTAAGGTCCTCTTCACTTGGTGTCTTTTTGTTTGAGCTTGTGATGTTCGTGCTATCAGCGAGTAAGAACTTTGTTTTAATACCTTTGGTAAGGTTAACAAGCTTTTTAAAATCAAATACTGGTTCAAGCTTTGCCTTGGGGTCGACTTTAAAATCACTAATGTAAAAGACACTTGTATCATTCTTCTTGTCGATAAGGAGTATTCCATAGGTGTCAGGGATACTATGGTTGACTCGAATATAATGGACTTCAAGCCCAAAAAAATCAGAGCTCTCGGTGCTGACAGTTAGTTTGAAGTTAAGGGGTCTTGGATAGTATTCAAACTTTCTCTTGATAAGTTCCCCAGCAAAGGGAGGGGCTATGATTTCAAGACCTGGAAACATTTCAATAAGGTGAGGTAGGGCACCAATATGATCTTCATGTCCATGGGTAATATACACACGACTAGGTTTTTGAATTTTAGAAAAATTGGGAATGAGGTAGCGAATATCGAAGGTGTCTTCGTAGGGAAAAAGAATACCGCAGTCAATGATGAAGGAGTTCTCGCCATAGCGAATCTCCATCATATTACTTCCAATCTGGCCCAATCCTCCTAAGGGAGTAATTGAAAAGCTTAAAGAATTGGATTTGTTGTGAGATCCGATAATGTCTTTCTCTCTTTTGTTATAATATTGAGGTCGTTATTGATTTTAGCAGCTAAAATCTCTGCCGCAACATCTGTTTCCTCACCTACAACAAAGTCTGCAAACTGCTTTTGAGGGTCAAGAAACTTTTGATGCATGGGACGAACAGTTTCATAATACTGATCAATTATCGAGTCGAGGCTTCGACCGCGCTCTTGAACGTCTCTATTAAGTCGTCTGGTAAAGCGGATATCACTATCAACATGGAGAAAGCACTTAATATCAAGCATGTTCCGGATTTCACTATCAAAGAGGGTGAAGATGCCTTCAAATATCACAACACCGGTTGCTCTTGTTCTTTCAGTGTCTTTAGTACGGCTTGATGTTTTGAAGTCATAAATAGGACTTTCTACATCTGTGCCACTTTTGAGTTGGGTGAGATGATTTCTAAGGAGCTCCCAATCAAAGGCTTCAGGATGATCAAAGTTTGGTTTACCAGATTTTGTAAAGTGCTTCTTGGGTTGCTTGGGAAGGTAGTAGCTATCCATGTGAAAGAGTGTAATGGGCTCTTCAACAAGCTTAATAAGCTTCTTTGCAAAGGTCGTCTTACCTGACCCGGAACCACCGGCGACACCAATTATCTTAATCATTAATTTGCTCCTGATTTCTAATACTTATCTCATAAGGAGGAATTGTGATAAAGAAAAAGCTTCGAAAGTTAAAATCTTTTCATAGTGCACTCTCTTTAGACACTTTTACTGGTATGACTTTCTAATATTTTCAAAGATTTAAAGGACTCAAGTGGACTATTTATTTATTATTGAGGTGGACCTTAAAGACACCCCAGTTTCTCCTGAAGAACTCGATACTATTGCCTATAACCAGTTTGGCTGTGAAGGACGTCTTGATTACGACCTCAATGAAGAAACAGTAGATGAAATCTTGGGAAGAGATGCCTACTGTGGAGGCGATATTCCTGAGAGTGTGTTGGAGAGAATTGAAGAAAATCAAACTGAGGCTTCAACTGTTAAGTACTTTTGGCAAGAAGAAGAGCTAGCACAAAGTTTTCTTAAGTACTGTGGTGAGCAAAAAATCAAAGCACAAAGTAGTAAGCAAAAGCAAGAGGACTGGAATCAAACTTGGCGTGAAAGCTTTAAAGAAATTGTTGTTTCTCCAAATCTTAAGGTCGTACCCTCTTGGGAAAAGAAAGAAGATGATCCCAATCAGCTCTTTATTTATCCGGGCATGGGTTTTGGGACTGGAAATCACGAAACAACCTTTCTTTGTTTGAAAATTTATGAAGAAATAAAAAATCAGCTCCCAGAAGGCTGTGAGTGTTTAGACTTTGGATGTGGCTCTGGAATTTTAGGGATCGCGGCTATTAAGAAGTCGCGAAGCCGAGTTGATTTTGTCGATATTGATGCTGATGCTCTCGATAATTGTGTGATGAATCTTGAATATAATAACTTTCAAGATTACTCCACAGATCACGCCATTGTGCTGAGAGAAAGATTTGCTGTTACTAAAACGTATCCACTTGTCTTTGCTAATATTCTTGAGTCTGTTCTTATCGAAGAAAAAGAGCTCCTTCTTTCGAGCTTAGCTCCTGAGTCACACTTGATTGTTTCGGGTCTTTTGAAAGATCAGCGTGACACTATTTTAAGTGAATACACCGAACTTACTTGTAAAGGTGTCGAAGAAAAGGGCGATTGGATCGCTATTCATTTTGTAAGGTCATAAATGAACTTTTATCTTTTAAGTGAAGAAATCCATAGTGATTCCATTGAGATCTCTGATGATCAGGTCCATCATTTTAAGAATGTAAGTCGTGGCAAAATTGGTGACTCTGTGAAAGTTTTCAACGGTAAGGGAGTCATTCTCACTGGAACTGTAACTGAACTAAAAAAGAAAAACCTAACAATAGAGGTCACAAACAGAGAGCAAAAAGAGCTTTCTAAAGAGGCCCTCAATCTCATTCTCTGTGTTCCTAAAAAAGAATATGTGGAATCGATCTTTAGGTCGGCTGTTCAGATAGGAATAAGAAACTTGTATCTTATTCATACTAAATTTTCGCCGTGGAAATTCAAGAATAGTCCACGCTTAGATAAAATCCTAACGGGTGCAATGGTCCAGAGTGAAAACCCTTTTCTCCCTGAGATTACCTTTCTTAATACCCTTGAAGATATGAATTCGATCAAAGGAAAGAAAGTTGCTTTTCTCACTGAAGTTGATAAGCCAATCACTAAGAGTTCTGATGCTATTTTAAGTTTTATCATTGGCCCTGAGGGTGGCTTTCACGAAGAAGAAATTTCTTTCTTTGAAGACAATGAAGATGTCTTTTGTATGAAGCTTCCAGCACCAATCATGAAAGCAGAAACAGCAGTGAATTTTGGAGCAGGCTTTTTGAAGGGACTTTCTTTTTAGAGATCTGGCTGCAAGGCGTTGTTAGAGTTTATTTACTGCTGTGGGGAAATGTGTCATCATTAAAGAAGACACAGGAGAGGAAATGGAAGGTCAAATTCACGAAAATAATCAGAAGAATATTTCTTTGAATCTTGATGAGTTCGATATCGACTCTTATGACTTTAAGCCAATCACAAAAGGCCTAGGTTTCCACGAGCCTAAGAAGAAGCAGGCTTCTTTTCCAAAAACAAATCAAGTTGCAAAACGTGCTACGAGTGAAAAACGAGTAATGTCCTCGAACGTTACTCATCAGATGCCTAAAAAAGATTATCTTCAAAATACTCCACTCTCTGTTTCTGATCCGAGTCTTATGAGTGGAATTGAAGCACTCTATAAGAAAGAGCAAACAGTACAAAAGAAAACAGAAGCTAAGATCGAAAAGAAGATCGAAAGTAGACCACAAGAGGAAAAAGTAACTATAGCAAGCCATGCTGATCAGTTTCTCGCCTTCTTTCTTGATGTCTTTATTATTGCCTTTATTTCAATAAGTCTCTTTGCTTGCTTCTTCTATGCAGCAACCGGAAAGATAGACTATAAGCTTGGTGTCGAGTTTATAAAGACATCTCTCCCCTATGCCGCCACCTTATCAGCGCTCATTTTCTTGACTTATTTTTCGATGACAGAGCCTGTTGGTACGATTGGGAAGCGCTTTTTGGACTTGGGAACGTTTAAAGTTAAAGGAAAGAAAAGAGTCACTATTCGCCAATCCTTTATTCGTTCTACGATAACACTCTTTTCACTTTTCCTACTGGGACTACCCTTAATTTTAGACTTTCAAGGTAAGTTATCTGACAGTCGAGTTTTAAAGAACTAATGAGTTATCAAGAAGCATTTAATAATTTAAATATTCCTACAGACCAAAAAATCGTTTTTACAAATGGGTGCTTTGATATTCTTCACGCAGGACATGTCGCCTACTTGAATGAAGCAAAAGCTCAAGGTGACTATTTAATTGTAGGATTAAATTCAGATGCTTCTGTAAAACGATTAAAAGGTGAAGCTCGTCCGATTAATAGCGAAAAAGAAAGAAAGTTTGTTCTAGAAAATCTTAAAGCAATTGATGCTGTCATTATATTTAATGAGGACACACCTTATGAACTCATTAATGCTGTTAAGCCTAGTGTTCTCGTAAAAGGAGGCGACTGGGCTCCTGATCAGATTGTGGGTTCAGATATTGTTCTAGGCCTTGGTGGCGAAGTGAAAAGCCTTACCTTTGTTGATGGATTCTCTACGACCAATACAATCGACAAAATCCTAAATTCATAGACTTATCCCCTATACTTGACCGACTAAAACGGTTAACTACTTGAAATAATAGGAATTATTTTCCGATTTTCCTCAACAATAATTTCCAATACCCGATATAAGTCCTGCAGCAAGATTTTGGGGGCTGCAGTAACCAACATCTTAAACATGGTTGTTTGAGAATTACTTAGGGAGGGAATCTATGATTAGAGGAGATTAGTATGGGTTTAAGAATTGGAACAAATGTTCAGTCACTAGCAGCACAACGTTCACTTGGTAATGTAAAGAAGCAACAAGGTTCTTCACTTGAGAAACTAGCCAGTGGATCAAGAATTAACAAAGCAGGTGATGATGCTGCAGGACTCGCGATTAGTGAAAAACTGAAAGCAGATATAAGAGGTACAAGACAGGCGACACGAAATGCTGGAGATGGGATTTCTCTTATTCAAACCGCAGAAGGTGGTATGAATGAAGTAAATAACATCCTTATTAGACTTCGTGAACTTTCTGTTCAGTCAGCTTCAGATACTATTGGAGATACAGAGAGATCTTACTCTGATAAAGAATTCCAACAACTGGTAACAGAAGTAGGAAGAATTGCTGAATCTACTGAGTTTAATGGAAAGACGCTTCTCAACGGTGAAGGCGACGATATGGATTTCCAAATCGGTCTTTATAACGATGAGAATAATGATCGTCTTACGTATCAACCTGGTCAGTCTTCAGTAACAACTGATAACTTAGGAATTGAGGGTTTAACTGTCTCCTCTAAAGAGGACTCGCAGACAAACCTAGAAGTATTGGATAACGCCATTAGCACGGTAAGTGAAAATAGAGCAACATTAGGTGCTCTTCAAAACAGACTGACTTCAACGATTAATAACCTTGAAGTAAAGACTGAGAACTTATCAGCAGCGAACTCTAGAATTAGAGATACGGATGTGGCTGCAGAATCAGCAGAACTTGCAAAAGCAAATATTCTGACTGCATCAAGTACTTCAGTGTTGGCTCAGGCCAATAACTCAAGCTCTTCAGCACTTCAGTTGATTGGCTAATAAACGCTAGATTTCAATAGAAATACCATCCGGCCCCCTCTTTGAGGGGGCTTTTTTTTTGCTTTTTTTTCATTATTTTCCCCTCTAACCTGTTGAATTTTCTATAAAAGCCGATTTTTTTAATCAAATACTTGACACGAAGCCTAAAGAAATACCCGACCGCGTCGATATGTTTATTGTCTGACAAATTAAGTCAGTAAATAACAAAAAGCCTTGAGGGTAAAACAGGGCTTAAAACTAAGGAGAATAAAATGGGCTTAAGAATTTCAACGAACGTTGCATCGCAAACTGTTCAAAAGAACCTAAAGCAAGTATCAAACAACGCAACTTCATCACTTGAAAAACTATCAAGTGGTAAGCGAATCACAAAAGCCGCTGACGACGCTGCTGGACTCGCGATTGCTACAAACCTTGAGGCACAGACAAAAGGTTTAAGACAAGCAACGAGAAACGCTAACGACGGTATTTCACTGATTCAAACAGCTGAAGGTGGATTGAACGAAGTATCAAACATCTTAACAAGAATGAGAGAGTTAACTGTTCAGGCTGCATCAGACACTGTTGGAGAAAATGAAAGAGGCTTTCTTGATAAAGAATACCAGCAACTCGTAACTGAAATTGATCGTATTAGTGAGTCTACAACCTTTAACGGAACTAACCTTCTCAATGGTGAAGGCGGTGGAACACTAGACTTTCAAGTAGGTGCTTTTGCTGGCGACCAAAACAAAATTAGCTTCGACTCAAGTGAAGCAAACGCAACAGCAAGTAATATCGGAGTATCCGGTACAGGCGTAGCAGATAAGAGTGATGCCCTCGATTCGATTGAAAATATTGATGAGGCCATAACGTCAATCTCTGGCCAACGAGCAAATCTTGGTGCGGTACAATCAAGACTGAATTCTACGGTAGCAAACCTTGAAATTCAGACGATCAACCAAGACAATGCACGCTCAGTTATCCAAGATGTTGATGTAGCTTCAGAGTCAGCAAAACTTGCTTCAGACAATGTTGTTAAGCAAGCTGGTATCTCTACCCTAGCACAAGCTAATCAACTACCTAACAATGCCTTAAGACTAGTAGGTTAATACCTCAAAAGGGGGAGTGAAAACTCCCCCTCTTATTAAAATAAAAATTTCGAAAAAAGTTATACAGTTTGGGACCTTTTGATTTTGAGCAATGGTCATCTGATCCCATTAAGCCCATCCTCCCTAGTAATTGCCCTTTGCTAGGGAGGTTTCTTGGGGCTTTTCACAGAGGATTTGCTATACTTAAGAGAATGAAGTTTGTAGCAATATCTGATGTTCACATTAAAGAAAAGGGCGATGATTCCTATCATCTCTTTCTACAATTCCTAAGGCATCCACTCACCCAACAATCAGATAAAATTTTTCTCTTAGGAGATATATTTGATCTGTTGGTCGGCGGTCATTTGGAATATTACAAACGATTTGAGTCCCTCTTTGATGAGATCGTCTCACTTATTAAGTCGGGAAAGAAAGTCATCCAACTGGAAGGGAATCATGATTTTCATTTCGTCGATCTCATTTACTTTATAAAGAATAAACACCAGTTAAAAGATGAGGACTGGTTGTATTCAACTGAGCCTGTCTTCTTAAACTCGGAAGGTATAATGCTTGCCCATGGTGATGAGATTGAGATTGAAAACCCAAAGTATCAGCAATATAGAAGCCTAATCAGGTCTGATTTTATTAATTTACTTGCGAACACACTCGTGCCCTTTCGAATCGTTGATAAAATTGGCAGAAGAGCTAGCGAGAAATCTCGTGAAGTAAATAGTAATCGCTATGACGGTCATTCAGATAATGAAAAAGTGAAAGAACGGTTTCGTCGTATGTTTAAAGAATTACAAGTGGAGCACCAGCTAAAGAACCTCGTGTGTGGACATTCTCACTGTGCCGACTTCTTTGAAACCGATGATGGAATATATGTGAATAACGGCTATTTCCCAAAGACTAGACTCTTTACCTACTACGAGAATGGGTGCCTGATGCAAAAAGAGTTATAAACCAGCGAGAGTATTAATAACCTCTTTACGTGCCTTCCCTTTCTTATTCTCGACATAGCTAATGGTTCTCTGTTCCTTGTCTTTCATAAAGCTCTTTTTAGCGACGAAAATGATTTCATCAACTTCTTTAGCAATTTGAGGAAGGTGAGTGATGGCCAAAACTTGGCTTTTGGAACTCACCTTTTTAAGGGCTTTAGCAATTTTTAGAGCTGTTTCACCCCCAATTCCGGTATCAATTTCATCAAAGAAGAAGATATTGATGGAGTCATCAGAGGCCACAATTTGTCTTAAGCAAAGAAGGATTCGTGAAAGCTCTCCTCCTGAGGCGATTTCTTTGATTTTGTAAAAACCTTCCCCAGGGTTGGTCTCAGCGAGAAAGTCGACTCGTGTGAAGCCTGTAGGATTAAGAGTCTCAAGTTTTTGCACTTGGATATTAAAGGTAGCGCCTTCCATGTTGAGCTCATTGAGCCCATTTCCAATTTGCTTTTCAAGGTCATCTTTACCTTTTAATCGAGCAGCATGAAGTAATGAAGCTGCTTCATGAAGGGTACCCTCTCTCTTGCTAAGATCACTCTTCAGCGATGAAAGCTTCATCTCAAGTTCTTTGAGACCACCGAGCTCCTTTTCTATATCTTGGTAGATGGTCTCAAGTTCATCTGACTCACAGTTAAACTTACGTTTCGCTTTTTGATAGCGATCAAGCTCTTCAATAATTTCATCTAAGCTAAGTTCTTCGTCATTTTCAAAATCGTGTTTTGAAAGAGAATAACTAAAATCCTCGAAGAGTGAAATAGCATCATTAAGTTGAGCTATTGTCTCTGCAGAAAACACGCTTGAAATTTTGTTGCTTATTTTTTGAGCGGATTTAAGCATGTCGAGAATGTTGGTTTCCCCTTCACTACTTAGAGACTTAAGTTCCTCAATATTTTGAGTAAGGGCTTCTCTATTAAGAAGTTGGTGCTTCAGTTGTATGAGGTGATCTTCACGCTCTTTACTAGGACTTAGCTCAGAAAGTTCATTAAGTTGAAACTTGAGATAGTCCTCTCTTTGTCTTTTTTCTCTTAATTGAATCTCTAGGCTTTGCGCCTCATTATGGAGCTTGCTATAGAGATCGAAGTCTTTTTGATAGCTTAAAAGTGTCTTTTCATTTTTTGAAAATTGATCGAGAAGCTGGAGTTGGTAATCACTATTGGATAATTTTTGGTTTTCAAATTGGCCAACCATATCCACAAAGGTTTTACTGAAGTTACTCAGAACTGAAAGAGGACAACTCATATGATTAAG
The DNA here is from genome assembly GCA_950054155.1 of uncultured Bacteriovoracaceae bacterium. Taxonomy (GTDB): domain Bacteria; phylum Bdellovibrionota; class Bacteriovoracia; order Bacteriovoracales; family Bacteriovoracaceae. The sequence continues at coordinate 89,540 of CATLOT010000007.1, read as the reverse complement.
AAAGGACTTGGACTTTCCTGAACTATAAATGATTCTCTTGATAACGATCTGGCTTTCTTCTTCAGGAGGGAAGCCGATTTGATCAAAGTAGTGAAGAAGGTTTTGATTCCTTAATTTGAAACTACCCTCGATAATGGCACACTCACTACCCTTTCTCACAAGTTTCTTGTCAGCTCTTGCTCCTAAGAGGAGTTGAAAAGCATCAAGAATTAAACTTTTTCCGCTTCCTGTTTCCCCAACAATACCGTTGAAATACTCATTAAAATCAATCTCTTGATTTTCAAAAGTGGCAAAATTTCTGAGGTTAAGTGATTCTAAAAAGAGTCCAGCGCTCATTAGTATGGTCTCCTACCGTGAGTAAATTTTTCTTTTAAGGTTTGAAAATAAGTTCTCTGAGGATTGTCGATTAATTTAAGAAAGCGAGTTGTGCTCTTTGAGATTGTTAGAGAGCATCGAGGTGACACTTCAAAAATCTCTTGTCCATCGAGAGTGGCCATTACACTTTCAGATTGAGATGGGATTTTAACTGAAATACTTTGTTTATCATTTATCACAATTGGTCTATGGGTAAGGCTATGGGGACAGATTGGGGTGAGCACTAAGGCGTTAACTTCGGGACTGATAATAGGTCCACCTGCTGCCAAAGAGTACGCCGTACTTCCTATAGGGCTTGAGACGATAAGTCCGTCACCACTTAAATTAAAGATATGTTCTTCTTGGTTTTCAACAGAGAGTGAAAACATTCGAGAGATATCATTCTTATTTATAACCAGGTCATTTAAGAAATGTCCTTCAAAGACTTTCTTTTTGCCCTTGTGAACTTGGACTTTATACAAGGGGACTTTGTGATAATAGCTCTTTGAACTAATAACACTGGCAAGTCCTTCAAAGAATTCAGACTTCGAATATTCAGTTATAAAACCAAGGTTGCCCATATTAACTCCAAACACGGGCGCACTATTTCTATCGGCAAGACGTCCAAAACCCAAGAGAGTGCCATCTCCACCTAGGCTAATGTTGAGGTCCATTTCCTTGTGCAATTGCTTATTTGTCTTAAAGTTAAGTGTTTTGACTTTATTTCTGAATATTTTTTCGAGGCGTTCTTGCTCATTTTCAGAGAAGAAGAGATTGATCTTCCTTCTTTTTAGCCAACTGTGAAGGTTGGGAAGAACGCTATTATATTCAGTCACATTATGGGGCTTGAGAACAACACCAACATTCTTGATATTTAGTTTTGTTTGCTGTGATTTATTGAGCACTTTCCTTACCTTTTATAAAAATCTCTATAGCATTATTGAGGTTCTCAAAAGGTTTACTTAGGACAAGGCATCCATACTGTGTTGCTCTCTCAAGAACCTGAGCTGAACTATAGGCTGTGATAATAATTACTTTATCGCCTATTTCATCAATGCTAAAGCGTTCTTTGCTCTCTTCTAGGACATCAAAACCACTGATGTCCTGCAGCATGAGGTCGCAAATAATCCTATCAAACTCGTGCTCCTTAATGATTTCAATAGCTTTATTTCCACTGGGTTCCCAGGTAACAGTAGCTCCCTTCTTTTCAAGCAGCTTTTTAAGGGATCTCGCGATGAGTGGTTCATCCTCGACAATTAAAATATTCATAAAGACTCGTGTGGGAGGGTTATTGTGAATTTGGCTCCTCCATTAGGAGCATGGGTGTAGAAAACTTCACCATCAAGCTTTTTCATAAGGTTTTTACAGATACTTAAACCAAGGCCTGTACCGAAGTCTTTAGTAGTATAAAAGGGATCAAAGAGTTTTTCGATTTCACTGTCCGAAACTCCAGGTCCGTTATCTACAATTGAAATAAAGATATTCTCATTTTGAACTTCTACTACGATTTCGATTTTAGTATCACGAAGGTTATTACCGTAGAGACCTATTAATGATTGGCCACTGTTTATAATAAGATTAAAGACGGCTTGAGAAATCCACGTTGGATTAGAAAAAATAAAGAGGCTATCACTCTCAAATTTAATGCCTTTCTTAATTCCCTTTGTCTCCGATTTCGTTAAGATGATTGTCTCATTTAAAAGCTTGATTAAATCAAAGTTCTTAAAGTCCTCTTCATCCTGGTATAAACTACTAAAGTTTTTGATAATAGTTTGACAGCGATCACAGTTAGTTTTTATATCATCTATTGTTTCTTGAATGTCATCATCAAGACTTTCGTCTTGAATCATATTTGTGGCAAGGCTCAGACCAAACAAGGGGTTACTAAGCTCATGTCTAAGGGTGTTGAGTAGCTCGCCCAGTAGGCTTACGCGATAAAAGTGATAGAGATCAGTTTGCTCTCTTTGTTCCTTGTTTAAGTAGAGTCTTAAGATGTTTTTACCAAAGAGCTCTCTTTCGATACAATTAAAGTCTTTTAGCTCATGATCTCTAAGTTCTCTAAAAGGATCATTCTTAAATAAGAAGAGGTCACTTTTATCAGTGATTGAGATGGGATGAGGGAAGCTTTCTAGGACTTCAATAATATTACTAATCTTATCATCTTGTGCACTTCTTCTGAGAATAGCATTGAAGACAGGTTCTAACTGAAGGGTGACATCATCAAATGCCTCTAGCTCGTCATCACTTGGGGGGAGAAAATCATTTCTTCCGATGAGAAGAATAAGGTTGTATTGATTCCCGTTAAAAGCTTTTCCAAGAAAAGCTCCAATGGGCTCGACACTCATTTCGGAGAAGTTTTGCTGGTAGAAGATTTTACTTTTAGATTTTTTAATAGAGCGAAAGAGCTTATTAAACTCATCTGTTTTTACCTTAAAACTTTGAGACTTGGAGTTCTTGGAGCTATGACTACTGAGTGCAAACGTTTGGCCCTTTTCATGGGCAAAGATTTGGCAAATATTATAGGTTTTGAAAATCTCAAGATTTAAGAGAAAGTTTGGAAGGCTTTGGAAATTATGAATAACGTTATAGAGTTCACGATACTGACTATCTTCGAAGTATTGTTGAAGTAACTTCCCTTGAGGGCTAGGTACTTTCTTGGATAAGGCCTTTAAGTGGTTACTGAACTTCTTACGATATTGCCCATAGATTTTACGGCTTGATTCGAGATGATTGAGATTATCCTCGTTGTGCTTTTTATAGTCTTTAATTATGGGGTTGAGCCAGCTTGAAGCTACATTAAACTCACGGGGACTGGCAGTTAAACATTGCTTGCCTGACTTTATATTAAACGTGTTTGCATTGTGCTCTATTTCAAGAGAAAAATCACTAAGCCGTAATGATCTAATATCATCACAATCTTTTTCTAGCTTTTCTATCCTTCTTGCGAAGTAGCTCTTAGCTTCTTTAGGCTTGGGATTATTTTGATCTTCCACTGAGTGAGATTATCTATTAATTCGTACTCAAGCAAGTCACAAAGCATGATGATGTCACCCTTTTCCTTTGCAGGAATAAGAGCTTTGAGTACGGAGAGAAGATGGATATCAAGGTTTTGAATTTCTTTGGATTGATCTAAAGGATCTTTGATATTTCTCTTGAGGGTAGAGTGTATTCTACTGAAAAGCTGCACATACAGATCAAGAATATCAATCATATCTCCAAACAAAGCGTTAGCTTCGTCACTTTCACCCTTTTGATAAGATTGCGCCATCGCTTTAATTTTATCGGTTAGGATGTCAATGTAATCATTACACGAGTCGATCGCTTCAAAAGCAAGCTCAAGAGAGGTTTGTGTTTTAAAGTTAACGCTTTTGAAATCATGAATAGGCTTTCCGTTGAGATTAAGACTATCGTCATAGGGGATATCTTCCCCATCAACCTCTAAGCTAATAAGAACACTTTCTTCACCAATCTCTGAGGCGAAAAGATGATCAACAACCTCATTTAGGGATTGAGATTCTGAGAAGTCTTTTTGAATAGGAGATCTATTAAGCGTTAAAGTTGTCATGCATTACCTTCCTTGGCGATGGACTCTTTAGTATCTTGATTACTATTTAGGGTTGTTTGAATGAGATCATAAAGAAGTGAACAGAGTACACCTTGATCGTTATATACCAGATAACTCGACTCACTGATTTCAACGACATTATCGCCATGAAGGTTGGACTTCTTAACTTTATAAAAGTCTACCGCGGGTCTTAGATTGGGGTAGGCGTTAAGAAGAAGCTCCATGAGCTGGTCAACTTCTTGGATTTTGTCACCAAGGCGCTTAACCTCAGCGATTTTGGGATCATCTTTAGCAAGTTCGAAGATAATATCCTTAGAGTATTTCTTACCAAACTCACAAAGTTGGAAAAGTTGCTCAACTCCGCTTTGAATATGAGTAAGTTCTTTGGCAATTGTTTTAGTGATTTTAGGAAGATCAAGATTCTCTTCAATTTCCTCAGTTTTGTAGAGGAAGGCAACTCGGAAAATATCCTTGAGGGCCTCTTGAAGACTATACTCACCATCAAGACGTTCCTGTGCATACCACCCAATATTTGAGGGGCCCATGCGTGAAATAGTGAGTGAGTCGAGATGAAAGGGGCTGACATTTTCTTTGAGTTTCGCAAAGTTAATATCGTCCTCTGTCACAAAACCTCTGATAATCTCAGTAACGGCCTGATAACTAAGGTCAGCATGACATTGGAAAAAGCTACATTCTGTTTTAGGAAAACAGGGAAAGCATTTTGTCCTCGGGCTAACAACAAATGTATTGATTCCGTAGGGCGCCGTTTCTAGGGGCCTTACGGTGCCAAGGGCAATGGTAAGTGAAGCCAGGTTGGCTTCCTTTGCTAAATGGCCAAGTGCTGAGTCATGACCAACGAAATGAGAGCAAGACTTCATTTCATTAAATGTCCCCTTAAGGTCATGCTTTCCGATGTGATTCTCAATTCGATCGAGATAACGCTTAAGAGACGATGATTTAAGGAGCTCCTCACCCAGAGAAACCTCACTCTTAGAGCCAAAGAGTTTAACTTTTACGGAGTCACTTTCTTTGAGAAGCTTATAGAGAACCTCAGCCCACTTTTGAGGCTTCCACTTTTTCTTTTCTTGGCTAGCAAAGGGATGAAGGGCTAATGTTTGTTCATTGCCAATATGCCTTTCGGTATCCAGCCAGTTATTTCTATCCTTTAAGCCAAGGATACTTTTAAAAATATCGACAAGACTGAAGGGATTGAGGGGGCCACCCATCACAATTGAATTAACAAATTGTCCCCATTGATCTTTGACAATGACTTGGTTTGAAATTCCAACATATGTTCCAAGCTTATGTGCTGCCGGGATAAGGCCCATGAGATAATTAGACGTCTCACAGAAGGAAAGATTGATTAAAACATCATTACCTGTGAAAAAGGGCTTTTTGAGGAATAAATTTAAGTTTTCCATGTAATGGTTTAAATCATTTCCATCGCCGATGAGATCTTTCTTATTAAGGAGGCAAACATCGCTGAAGGTTTCACCGATCAGAAACTCAAGAGGCTTATAGAACTCCTCTCTAGCGACAAGCTTAATGTTAATATTTGGATAGCTCGCTTTGAGGTCTTTAACTACTTGATGGGTTTGTATAAGGTCGCCTAGCCTATTGAGTTGGACGATACAAAATGTACCTTTAGTCTCCATTTGCCTGATCCTTTAAAAGACTAAGCCCGAAAAGAAAAACGATGTCTTGATTCTCAAGGGTAGATCCATTTTGCAATTTCTCTTCAACCTCTTTTAGTTTTTCAACGACCTGATCTTTCATAAAGTCTTCTCCTTAGTCATTGGAGAGCTTTCTGTTTTAGTGCGGCCAATTCCATATCCAATATCTTCAATTCGCTTAAACACGTAGAGGCAACTTTGAAGACTGTCTTTGAGTTGATAAAGATGAGTCTCGACCTCTTTAAAATTGTCTTCCAATGAACTGGAGGCAAGTGAGTCAACTTTCGCCCTAAAGATAAGAGTGGGGATAGCAGCAATATTATTATCAAAGCAGCGAGCTAATAAACGCTCTAAAGCCTCTATAAATGCTGGTGCTTTAGATTTATTTTCTTGTGTTTGAATGAGACCACGAAGTGTACTAAGAAGATCTTTAGTGACCTCGGATAAAGCCATCTTTTCAGATTCAATTGTATTTTGAAATTCTTTCTTTGTTATATATGAATAAGCTGTCGTAATAAGGTCTTCATCAATAGTCCCCGTCATGATCTTCTGAGTGACAAGGCGAGAAACTATTCTCTTACACTCAAATGAAGAACTGGTTGGTCCAGCCTCTGGCATAAGAAGTATTCCATCTGTCGTTTGAATAGGACGATAGATGCAATAAGTGTTTTGATTGGGAATATTGAGGATTTCTTCAGGATTACCTAGAAGTGTATTTATTGTATTGAAAATGAGATTAGGACTTAAAGAGCTATTGCGTCTTAATACAGACTCTTGAGCTTCACCATTTTCTTTGAAGATTCTGGTATGGCCAGCTTCTGAAAGTATAGCGCTTCTTAGATTAATAGTTCCCTGTTTAAACATGGGAGCATGACCAAGGGATACCTCCAGCACTGGTGTATCGAGAAGATCCGCGAGGTGCTTTATCGAAGTGTCCGGTGTTAAGAGAAGATCAATATTCTTTAAAACACTAGGTAAGGCTATAAAGTCAGCTTCTACAGAGACAAGTTTGTTTTCAAACTCTTTATTGATACGGCTTGCTTTTTTCTTTTCTTCTTCAGTTGGAGCTGTGAGAAGGATTGGAATCATCGTTTCACTGGAGTTGATAAGTCTTATAGTTTCTATAAGGGTGTCTTCAGGGATCTCTTTAACGATACTTGCTGAAGAAACCTGAATTCCAATGATTGATACACGATTGGCGTCTTGGCTTTTTAATGAGCGAAGGCGGTCAAGATTGTTGATAGCAGTCTTATCATGAATTTTATTAGATTTAATAATTGTTGAGCGCTCATTCTTAATCTCTACTCCCGCAATTTTGTGAGCGCAGTCGTTAAATGAATAAGGAGTAAATGAAGTTTGGGTCACAATATCATTGAGGACTAGTGCAAAATCATTTGAGTATTCAACCGTTTGTTTTGGAGTGAAACGGACACCAAGGGCATCACACTTGAGTGTGTTAGAGATATAGCTGCAGAGATAAGTGCTAACTCTGTCGTTTGAATAATTAAGAACTTTATCAAAACCTTGTGCTAATACTTTGTTAAGTGCTTCGTTTAATTCGTTAAAAGCAAGACCATCACTGTAGATACTGTTTCTAAAATAGGAGACGACTTTCTTTCGATTAATAGTATGGACTTCATCGAGGCCATTAATGATCTTGGCAGCCTTAACAGACTCTTCATAACAAAGAAGATGAACTTTTTTAGAAGGATTGTCTCTTTTAATACTATTAACCAAGTGAGCGGTTTGAAATATATCACCAAGTCTTTTTAAATTAACGATTAGTATCTTTTCCATTCTTTATACCTCTAGTTACCCGTGACCATTTCAGAGAGAGCAAGTGTGAGAAAGTCTTTTCCCTGGAGAAAATTCTTGTTTTCTATTCTTTTAAAAAACTCATCAGTCGTTTCATGCGTTCCATCGATAGCAAGGTATTCTTTTAGTTCACTATCTTGAATAAAGTGAAGAGACTGAGACACAGTCGTAGGGTAATGAAAACTCATAAAAGACTTAAAAAAGGCTTCGTTGAGTTGAAAACTCGCTGGATGGGGTAGAATTGTTGGCTTATTGCTTAGGAAATTAACGAGACTTATATCTTTATAGTAGTCTTGAATTTCATCGTAGTTAATCACCTTGATTTTACTGCTAAGAGTTGCTGGGCGTAATTCCTTCCATTTCTCCACAAGATTTTTATTGGGTTCAATACAGTAAACCTCATAACCCTTGGGGAAGATTCCCTTTAGTTTTGTTTCAAGACTTATAAGGTGGTAGCCGAATCCCAAACCAAAGACAAGAATTTGAGATGACTTTTCAATGAGCTTCTCGTTTGCGCTCACAAAAGATTGCGCTTCTCTTTCCGGATTATAAATAGAATGGAGATGGACACTATTAATAACGGGGACGGGAAGATCCGTTTTTGAGTTTTTAATATCAACATTTGATAAGTGGTTCATAGTCATGATTCTTTCCTTGAAGCATGCAATGGTAGTAATAAATTTGAATGAAATTTGTTAACCATGTGTTGCCTCTTCCTTGAAGTCACATAAGTCACAGACCAAGCCATTCATTGACTGGACAGACTGCACACCTTATTTCCTCATATATCGAATTAGGTGTCAATAAAGGGAGCTCGGGCATTTTGGCACTAGAAAAAAGTTACCCAATGACCGACTAAAAGAAACGACTACTTACGAACATCGTTTAAATTATAGCCACGAAATGCTGCTTTAGATTTGAAGATAGTAGCAATTTCTTTAGTAATGCCATCTTTGGAATCATTGAGCGTTTCAATGATGATGTCATCAAGTCGGGCAACTTCATTAATCCAATTTTGGGTATCGAAAGCCCAACTTTTGATGATATTTATATTATTCGGAGTGAGATCCTCGGAAATAAGACCATCGATATAAGCCTCAATTTGACCTTGATCTCGAGCAATTGTGTCAAGTAACCTTTCACGATTTGCCGTTTCAACTTCTACACTTTTCCAGTTTTCTGCATTCGCCATGGCCAAGATGCGGTGTGTGCACTTTAACCCTAGGTCTAAGCTTGAAGTAAAACTTTGAAGTTTGTCAGTTAAACGATCTATCATTTCGGTATCCCTTGGAGCCTAGGCCCCTTTTTCCTTAGAGGCTTCACTTTTCTCTTTTCTGATTTGTTTTACTGCCTCTGTCCAGCCCTCATAAAGAGTGTTGAGCACATTGAGACATCCCTCAAGTGGTTCTTTATCGATTTTGATATTCGCCTGAGTTGAGGAGAAGAGCATATAATCATAGAGAGACGAGAGCTCTTCGGCGACTTTTCCCCCTATTTCAAAATCAAGGCTATTGTTAAGTTCGATGACAATATCCTGGAGTTTTCCAATATACTCACCTTTCTTAGCAATATCTTTTTTCTCAATAGCTTCAATGCCTTTCTTGCAGTTTTTAATTGCTGCTTGATAAAGCATAAGAAGAACTTGTTCCTTACTTGCTGTGTGAATTGAGGTTTTTTTGTAGGCACCGAGTCCGTAACTCATCTTATCCTCCTGTTGCCCTTATTATCCCAGTTGTGTGACCGCATTTACAGGGGCGGCACCAAGTGCCGATACACCGGCACCCTGAGATTGTATTCTGGCAATTGTTCCTTCTAATCTTGCGAACTTATCTTTTAGGTTTTTTTCTTTTTGTGAGAGCATTCTCTCTCTTTGACTTATTCTTCGATCAATTTGCTCAATTTTAGAATTGAGTCCCTTTGTACGACTTGTGATGACTCCGTTGGGAAAGCGAAGTGCTGCATTGGCCATATCAGCGAGGTTATCAATAAAGCCCTTGCTCTTGGTACCATTAGGACGAATAAAGCCTGTGAGGACCTCTGAAATCAAGCCGTAGTCCTCTGCTAGAACAGCATCGAACTTCTTTTGATCCATTTTTAAGAGACCATCTCTCTGAAAGGTAAGACCAATATCACCAACGCGACGAAAGCCTTTACTCGTTTCAACGTCTTTAAAAATAGCGCTTCTGATTCTCCCTTCAATTGTTTGGAGGAGGATGTCGCCACCAAGTGTTTTAGAGGTATCCGTGTTCTCATCCATATTATTTTGCTGCTTAATAAAACCAAGGACTGCATTTATGGACGTTACAAAATCTCCGATCTTTCCAGATACGGCTTCTTTATCTTCACCAATATTGATAGAGAATTCCTCTCCTGGCTTAGCCCTTTTGAGGTCTATCGTGACCCCTGGGATGACTTCAGAAACTTTGTTTTCGGGAACTTCAATTTCAAAGCCATCGACCTTTACCTTGGCATCTTGAGCGGGGCGCTCCTTTTCAAGATAGAGATCAACTTCACCATCTACGAAATAAAAATAAGGAAACTCAGCTTTCTTTCCATCACCTGTTTCATCTAAGCTTATGATTAAGCGCCAGGGTGCATCGGTATCAGAGCCATCATTTACAACAGTGGCATGCATACCATTTTCGCTATCTTTGTTTATAAGTTTAGCAATCCCACTTAAGGATGAGTTCTCTGAGTCAATATAGAGCTCTCGAGAGTCTCCATCGGGAAGGAAGTACTGAATATAACCAACACCCACATAGGTCTCATCTTTATCGGGAACTCCTACAGAAAGAGCAGATGTCTTTTGAGCAAGATTGACCACCTCGAATTGGTAGTTCGCAGGATTAGCGATATTCTTGTCGATGGTAACATCAACGAGATTATTATTAGTATCAACTTTGAGTTCTTTGAGTGAGCGCGCGTTTCCATTGGCGAGGATATTAGACTTCATATCATTCATGAGCGTTTGTAACTCACTAACGAGTGCCTTCTTAGCCTCGATCTTACCCTTGCGGTCCTCCATTTTCTTAAGAGGAATTCGTTCAGCATTCATGATTTGCTTAACGATATCTTTAGGTAAGCCGGTGTTAATAGAACCGAAAGAAATACCCAAGTGTCTGCCCTCCTGGCATCCAGAGGTGTCCTCATATACACCTACTTAGATCTACTATAGCAAAATCTAAAGGGGATTGGAGCCCAGCGCAAATTGTGCCTGTGGCAGAGCTTAAAACGAGCGATTGCTTCTTATAGAAAAGGCCTTAAAATGAAAAAAGGCCGGTTTGGGGTCCGGCCTTTTAGATTAGAGTACGAGAAAATTAGTCAGTTATTTTCTGTAATAAAATTATCGGGTATTATGCAAAAAACTTTAGCGTCCAACTCAGGAATATTATATTTAAAGTCCAAATTCTTTATAATTCGGGTACTTACGTACTTTAGTTTCCTACTTATCCCGATCTGGGTTCCTAAAACACTCACCGTTTCCTCTGGAACCCAAGCCCTTACGATGACCCTCTATATTCTCTTTATGTGTAGTCAGTGGTTCTTTCTTGGAAAGGAGATTGACCATCGTTTGAAGATTTACTTTCGGGTAAACAGCTCCATGGATCGCTTGGTCTACAGGCTCTTCCTGGGTATGTTCTTCTTTATTATCTATTTTAATCTTCTCTATCTTCTTCCTTATAAGTGGGTCTATAACTTCTTTTGGACGACATGGGTAATCTTGGGTTTATTCTATTCATGGCCCACTCGGGGAAAAATTATAAAAGAGTCAGTGACAACAAACTTTAGCGAGTTTCGTTACCTGGACTCTTTTGAGAAGACGCTCGTGTTTTTAATTCTTCTTATGTTTGGTCTCTCGATACCGGACTTGCCTACGTTAAATAATCCAGATGCCTTGAAGCTCTTCTTTGATCCCGCAGAAAAGATGAGTGGTTTCTTATGGAACTTTATCACCGTCAATTACTACCCTTTTTATCGTTATCCAGACCTTCTTAAGATTGCCTGGAGCTTTCATTTCTATTTTGTAAATCTAGGTCTCTTTCTTTTTTGCTTCTATGCTCTTCTGAGGTTTTTTGTCAGCCGCCGACTTTCTCTCTTAGGGGTTTTTGCACTCTTGAGCTCCTGGAGCTGGACAAAGATACTCGTAGCAGACTTTGGATCTTCACTCACAACAACCTTTTCATTGTTATGGATATGGACACTCATATGGGTTACACGAAGTTCGACCTATAGGACAGGATTGTTCTTAGGCTTAGTAAGTTTGTTTGGGACTTTAATTTATCACCAGTGGTGGATCCTTATTATTCCGCAAGCACTACTTATGCATTACTTCCTCTCCGATAAAACGATTTGGTTTAAGCGCCAACTCCTTCGTTATGCAGCTTTAGGTTTATTGCTTTCCCTGATGGTCGTTATTTTTGATACAGGCTTTTCAGAGCCTTATCTTAACTGGAACCTTGCACTCTTTACTGACATTAAGACCATCTTCCTTAGAAAGGCCTTCTTCTCCTTAGCACCCATAGGGCTAGGTGTGGTGTTAGTCTACTTGCTGAAGGAGAATGCAGCCGTTCTCAGAGGTCTTAGACTCGATCACAAGTACCTTAAGAACCTCATGGTCAGTATCGTATGCTTGTTTCTCTTTGACCTAGTTGGGGGCTCGGGTATTTTTACAGACTTTTCCCTCATGTGGAGTTTTGCCTTTCTCAGTCTTTTCCCTCTTGAGCTTATCTTTCAGACAATGAGTAGAATGCGCTCAAGTCGAAATATGGTTTACCTGATTTATATTCTCATGTGCTTGTTAGACAGCCACTTTGAAGGTCGAGTCAAAATTCTCTTAAGAACCTTTGATTTGTAAGAAAGCCCATTACTAGGTTCTTTTTGGCCCTAGGTCCATCGGATCTTTGTCAGGATGGGGATAAATTGTGAATAACTTCGCTCATTCTCTTCTTTATTGGCAATGTGCAATATTCATTTCATCACATTGCTTTGCAAAAGAGCTCTAACTCTCTAGAATCACCATAGTTTTTCAGAGTAAATAAACTTTTATTAAGACACTGTGCTAAGAACTAAATTGTGGATAACTTGCAAAATTTTGTGGATAAAAATTTGGTGTCAAGAATAAAAGCTCCTTTTATTAAGAAAATATTAGGGTTTTGCGCTGAGTAAACTGGCCAATATGAGGCTGCTAGATGTAAGAAATAGCTCAAAGAAGAAATGCTATAATTGTGTAAATTTCTACAAATATAAGGTTGTGTGTAGGTTTATGGGCTTTAAAGTAAAAGATCACTATTTTAAGAAAGCAAAGAAAGAAAATTACTTGGCGCGAAGCATCTACAAGCTAGATGAAATTGACTCTAAGTATAAAATTTTAAGGAAAGGTGATCAGGTTGTAGACCTTGGTTATCATCCAGGTTCTTGGGTTCAATACACCTCGAAAAAAGTTGGCGACAGTGGGAAAGTTGTAGGTATCGACATTAAACCTATAAACAACAAGCTTACCTCTCTTAACAATGTCTCTCTCTTTGAGAAGTCAATTTTTGATGTAAACGTCCTTGAAGATCTTGGTGTGGATCAAATATTCGATGTGGTTATATCAGACATGGCCCCTAACACGACAGGGATTCGCTCTGTAGATCAGGACCGGAGTTTAAATCTTGTTGAAGAGGTCTTTAGAATATTGCCAGACTTTTTAAAACCAGGTGGGAATTTTGTCATTAAGGTTTTTGATTCCCATCAAGCGCAAACATTTCTAAAACAGAATAAGAATCTCTTTAATGAGTTTCACCATTTAAAGCCGAAATCAACGCGGTCAGTTTCTAAAGAATTCTTTGCTATTGGAAAGGGCTACAAGGCATAATTAAATCTTATGAGTAGTTTTCAAAAAAAGATTATTCAACTCTCTTTGGTCATAACTTTAGGGGTTGGTGGATATTTCTTCTATCAAGGAAAGGCAGAAGAGGCCAAGCAGCAGCTTAAACTAGATGCGCTTTCTTTCGTAAGAGATTCTGTCACTCAGCAGGTTGTTTCTGAAAACCACTTTCCTACAAGTATTAAGTATAATGACCTCGATATAGGTGTGACCTACACACTTGATGATTTTTTCCAGAGGGAAGTAGAAAGCCTCATCAAACGTTATGCTAATGATTATACAGCAGTCGTCATCATGGATAATGATAGTGGAGAAATCCTTGCTTCGGCTGGCGTTCAAAGAAAGGGACGTGAAATTAGCTATGGACTCCCCTTTACTTCTACTCACCCGTCAGCATCATTATTTAAAATTATCACTTCAGCAGAACTTTTAAGCCAAAACAAAATTGATCCTTCAACAAAGTTGAACTTTAGAGGACGGGGAACAACTCTCTATAAGTATCAATTGAAGGATAAGATAAGCAGATGGACGCGTTGGATAAGCTTTAAGAAAGCTTTTGCTCATTCTAATAACGTCATTTTTGGTAAAGCTGCAATTGAGAAAACCTCACCCCAATCGATGTTTAAAACAGCCTTTGCTTTTGGCTTTAACCGACAGCTTATGAAGGATTTCAACCTCGGTCCTTCACGATTTATAATGGCAGAATCAGAGTATCAACTTGCTGAGCTAGCCTCAGGCTTTAATAAGAAAACATTAATATCACCTGTTCATGCTGCCCTTCTCAGTTCAGTCATAGCAAATGGCGGAATCTACCACTCCCCCAAGATTATAAAAAACACCTCTCTAGAAGGTGAAAAAATATTTTTTCCAGGTGTCGAAGAAAAGGTTTTAGATAAGAGTTCGGTGTCAGACCTCACAAAAATGATGGAGTTAACTGTTCAGCGTGGAACAGCACGAAGAATAAGTAGAGGGAGATTAGGGCGAAAGCTTAAAGAGAAATTAATAATGGGCGCAAAAACAGGAAGTATCACAGGCGGAATTCCATTTGGTAAACGGGATTGGTTAACGCTCTTTGCTAAGCCTAGGGATGGTCAAAGTAGTGGTATTTCAATTGCGGTAATGAATATCAATGGTAAAAAGTGGTATCATAAGTCTACTTTCTTAATGAAAAAGCTTCTCAAACTCTATCTTGAAAAACTAGAGGAAGAGGCAAAGGATAAGAGTCTACAGTCTTGATGAGTACTGATACGCCTGATATTCACGATCCCGCTGATGACGAACAAGAAGTTGAGGATCTTCAAAACGAGAGTGAGGTCGCTGCAAAACCCCTTCGATTTCGTTACCTACGAGAGCTTCTCTCTCTCTTTACAGTGGTACTCTTGGTTGTTGTTTTTAGGTCAGTAGTATTTGAACCATTTAAAATACCTTCTGGCTCGATGATTCCTACGCTGAGAATTGGTGACTTCATTCTTGTTAACAAATTCACGTATGGCCTTAAGGTTCCCTTTTCAGACCTCTCGCTTGGAGTTCTTAATTTAGATCCAATTTATCTTCTGAAACTCAATGAAGTTAAAAGAGGAGATGTTATTGTCTTCAAGTATCCTGTTGAACCCAATATTTACTATATAAAGCGAGTTATTGGCCTACCTGGTGAAACCATCGAGATTAAGAATAAAAAGGTATTCATTAATGATGAACCCTTAAAGATGAAAGAACTCCCTAAAGAGCCTTTCATGAAAACAATGGATGAGAAATTCAAAGATACCAACTTTACCTTCTATGAAGTTACTTTAAAGGATCGAAAGTTTGTTTATCAGGTAGATGAAGATAATTACTTTCGTATGAATTTGGAGAAAAAACTCATACCAAAAGATAGCTATTTTGTTATGGGAGATAATAGAGACTTCTCTTATGATAGTCGTTACTGGGGAGTTGTTCCTCATAGGAATGTTAAGGGAAAAGCGTTTCTCGTGTGGCTATCGATGAACTTTCCAGATAATCCAGAAGAAGAAATCATTTTTAGATCAGATAGAATTGGCAAGCTGATCAAATAGGTTTCTTAAGCTCTACCCTTGTCGTCCCCATGTTTCCCTCGACATGACCATAATCAATATCAGCACTATAACGTTTTAAAATACCCTTAAGGCTACTTTTGAGTATTCCATCACCATGACCATGGATTATGTCTACAAAGGGAATGTCGCCATTAATAACATCAAGGATATGCTCTTCAGCACTCTTGAGAAACTCATCTCTTCGCATTCCTCGTGCATCGAGCTTCATCGAACGATTACGACTTTCTTTAATAACATTGACCCTTACTCGTTCCTTTTTGGGAGAATTTTGATTCAGTGTTAAATTTAATTCATCAAAGGGCACCCAGGTTTTGAGCTTCCCAGCTTCAACAAAGGCCTTCTTCCCTTTAATCTTTTTGACAATTCCGGTCACTCCAAGTGCTTTTATAAGCACTTGAGATTCAATATTGGGAACTCCTGGAAGCGTTGTGATTTTAACCTCTGCTTCCTGAGGTTTGCTTTTTTTTGCGAGATGATTAAGAGAGTCAGTGACTTTAATTATATTTTTGACCTCTCCCCGCTTCACTTTTTCTGTGAGATCGAGTGTTTCTTTCTTAAGTTTTGCCCATTTCTTATCGAATCTTTCCTGAAGTTTTTTTCGCTCTAATTCTAAGAGATTAGTAATTTGTTGTTTCTCTCTAATAAGTTGAAGTTCAAACTCCTTGTTTTTTTCTAACTGAATTCGAGCATCTTCTTTTATTTCATCGAGACTTTGTACAGCGGAATCAAGGTCAGCTCGGTCTCCACTCTCATGTGTCAACCACTCACTTATAAGGGGGTTACCATTAATTTCTTTTTCAATTCTAAGAAAAACCTCACGTGCAAAACTTCGTCCAGGGCTACCTTGATGAAGATTATATGTTGGTAGGCTCGTACCTTTCTTAAAGCCCATGTGGGCCGACTCAAGAAGCTTTTCATTATAAACACTCTCTTTAAGGCTTTCGTGATGGCTTGAGATGAATGTTAGCGCTCCCCTATTATTGATGAATTTAATAAGTGCAGTCGCAAGTAAGCTTGCTTCGTAGGAGCTCGTTGTATTGAAGATTTCGTCAATGAATACGATAGAGTCATTTGTGAGTCCTTGCATGGAGCTTATGTAGGCAACGGCTTCACTTGAGAAACTACTAAGGCCATCGGATAAACTCTGGTTGTCATGACTCATAAAATGAATTTGATCCGTGAAGTAGATGTCAGCCTCTTTTGCGGGAACAAAGAAGCCGTGATGAGGCAAAATGAGTGAGAGACAAATGCTCTTAAGAAGAACAGTTTTACCTCCAGTATTAGGCCCACTGATAAGCATACCTTGGCCGGGTTTTAGTCGAAGATCATTTTTAATGGGTTCAGAAATGAGAGGATGAAAAAGTTGAGAGTAATCAAATTTCTTTTCATCGTTGAAGTTTGGCTTAGCGAGATTAAGGTCAAAAGACGCTTTGGATCTGCCTCTGATTCCATCAATAGCCAAGATATAGGTAAAGATTGGAGTAATGTATTCAATATTTGTATTAAGAGCGTCGCCAAGAGATTTTAGAAGTTTAAAAATTTCTCTTTCTAGCGTAGCTTTGGTTTCTTCAAGAGTATTGCTGAGTTCCCTCAATGCATTTGGTTCAACGTAGAGAGTTCCACCGCCTTTTGAACGGTGAATGATTCGTCCAAGATTGTTAGTATATCGGTCTGAACGCACAGGGAGGACAAATTTCTCATCAAATATATCGTAGTTGCTTTGTTGGAGAAGATCAGAGCCCGCCCATTGAGTCGAAATTTGACCAAGTCGCGCTCTAATTTCTTTTTCAAGTTGACCAATCTTGTTATCCAACTCTTTTAGAGTAGGGTGTTTATAAGTTACGAGAGTGCGAGATTGAAAATCAAAAAGAAGCTCTACTTCTCGAAAGTAATTTTTGAATTCTTTATTTATTTTTTGAAAATCAAAAACGGGCAACCCTGGGGGTTGAATTTCCCTTATTAAAGAAGTGCTGGCTTTTAAGATATGGTAGATAGCAATATAATCTTGGTGTTCCAAGACCTGTGCACGCTGAATTTGTTTTTGTGCTTTAGCGAAATTGAAGTCTGGGGAAATTTCATTCAACTCAGACTTTATAAGCTCAAAGCTACCGTCAATATCACTTAGGTAGTCTTGTTGTTGATAAAGAAGTAAAATATCCTCCAAACTCTGTGGTGAGGGAAGAGTTTCTAACTTTTGACGATTCTCTAGAAATCTAAAGAAAGGCTTTAGGAGCTTACCAAGCTCGCGGATATCCAGGTTGTCGGTGGTTAAATCATAGTCACCGTTTAATAAAGAAGTAGTCATGGCACAATCATTATTAGATTTAGAAGAAAAGGTTAATCAACTTAACCATCTTATCCAAGAAAAAGGGGATGGGCTAGTTCAACAAATTATAAGCTCAGCTCACTATCTCTGTCTTCAAACTCGTTTTAAAGGGCAAACACAGTATATCTACCTTGGAAGAGGAGGAGCCTTTCAGGGGATGGGCATGAGTGATGTAAAGCTCAGTGCACCAAGGCGTGTGCAAGATAAGTTTCTTCAATATGCAAGAAAAAATTGGCGCGGAATGAGAATCAAGAAGGTGAGTGTCCCCGTTAAAGATAGAGTTTTGGAGATAGAGGGGAGTGCGGGTCCATCAAAGTTGAAGATTTGGTTCTTTTGGAAGGGGAGAGATCTCTATTTTGCTGATAAATTAGTTGAAGATAAACAACAAAGACTCTTTCAAAGTTGGATTGGTAAAAGCAGGCTTAGTAATGAAATAGAGATAGAAGCTGAAGATATCTTTTCAGAGTTAGACTTACGAAATCTTGAGGAGGGAATTGGTCGTTCGACTGTCCTTAATATTGATAAGTATCTGGATAAAGATAAGGGTGAGGGAACTAAGCCCACTCCACAATTGAACAAAAAACTAAAGAAGAAAATAACGAGGATGAAGGAAGACCTTTCAAAGTTTGAGATTCTATCGTTTTTGGAAAAACAAACAGAAAAGGATCTTGAAAATTTAAAAGGAATTGGAGAAGGGCGTTTTTCTGTAAGTTTTCGTGGCCTTGAAGGTCATTTTAAAAAAAGAGAATACCTTTTTAATAAAATTAAGAAATGGCGTGTAAGTAAGAGAGATCTGGAAAAGAGGTTAAAGGCGATAGAAAGTATTGTGGAAGGAGAGGCACCACGTAAAGTAATCGCTGCAGCTAAAACAAAAGATATAAAGATTATTCAACCGGTGTGGAAAACCCAAAAGGAGGGGCCAGCCTTTGAAATTAAATCAACACATGTCTATTTTCAATATGATGAATTTCAAGTCTATGTAGGGAGAAGTGCGACAGAAAGTGATAAGATCCGAAAAGATATTGCTAAGAAAAATGATTTATGGCTTCACTTGGATGGACACAAAAGTGGGCATATGTTTGTTAAGGGAGATCGGGAACCAAGGATGGATGAGTTGAGTGTCCTTGGGTCTGCCTTAGTTGACTATAGCGGTTTAAAGATAGCGGATATTCCCCTCCTTTTTACTCAGGTAAAGAACCTAAAAGGGGTGAAGGGGGTAGCTGGAATGGTAAATTATAAGAAAGAAAAGCATCTTTTAGTGATTTACGATGCTCAATGGCGGCAAAAGGTTACCGCCATTGATGATGGTTCAGAAGGTTGAGACAATAACAAATAAAATTGGGGTGTTTATGGGCAAGGTAGCTTTAACTCTTTTCATTAGTTTCTTTATGATGTCTTCCATGGCCTCGGAAGCGGTCCAATTATTTGATCTTAAGACTTATGATCCTGTTAAGGTTGGGTTGAAAGACTTTTCTTGTGAGGTACGCTTAGCCGGGATTACAGATAAGATTAAGCAAAACTTTCCAACCTTAAACATTAAAGACGAGATTTATTACAAGCTCTATTGGGTTGCTCCGGGAAAGGTTGATTTCCAAGTTATGGGAATGCCGAGTGGCTTTCGAGAAATAAAGCAGAATTTGAAGAACCTTGTCGTTAATCGCTTGGATTACTTAATTCCACAGCCTCTTGGAAAAAGGTTTAGAAGTTATAAAATGACCGAAATGAAGCAGTCTGGTGGTATTAAGGTAATAGGCGAAGATCCAACAAATAGCCTTCCGGTAAATAAAGTTGATATGTTCTTTGATAATGAGGGAAAGCTTAGCTCTTATAAGTCTTATAGCCCCGTAGGTTTTCGTGAGTCTCGGTTTGATTATGGTAAAAAGTCATGGTCGAAAAATAAATGGGTCTTAAAAGAGGTCGAGGCAAAAATGATACAGGGGCCTCAGGTGACAGAAATAGAAACTGAAATTGATTATAAGAATTATGTTGGGTTTGGTTTCCCTGAAAAAATAAGCATTGAAACCAAGCAGTATGTCGTGTCTCCTGAGCAGAATGAGAAGAAAAATGAGAGGACAGGTAAAACTGAAATTACATTTTCTAATTATAAAATCAATGATGGAGCTGCTCAAAAATACTTTAGGAATTAATGGTCAGATTAGGTTGGATCACTTTAATAATTGCTCTATTGGTAACAAGTTGCCAGAAGCAAAGTCCTGATGAAATACAACCTGATTACACAGACTCTTTAAGCCAAGTTCGTCGAGGAGAAGCTTGTTCAAGAACAAACCTCCTTG
Organism: uncultured Bacteriovoracaceae bacterium; assembly: GCA_950054155.1. Classification (GTDB taxonomy): domain Bacteria; phylum Bdellovibrionota; class Bacteriovoracia; order Bacteriovoracales; family Bacteriovoracaceae. The sequence goes on along the minus strand of CATLOT010000007.1, from coordinate 69,569 downwards.
AAGACATCCTCTATTTAGATAATCTTAAAAACCTTTTTGTTTGTACAGGGTGGGAAGAAAAGTTTCCCGAGATGTATAAATCATTATTAGAGCTTGAGGCAGAGTCTTGGGACTCAATCGTAGAGCCCGTGAATAAGCATTTTGGGAATAAGAGGGACGTAAGAGATAATATGATTTCTCTTTTTTCTGATCTTGATCGCAAGGGCGGTCTTGAAGACTTCTCAAATGTATTGCTAGCTTTTAATGACTCAAATTTCTTTAGTCATGTCTCAGAAATATTGGAGTGTACGAAGAGCACGTGTCCGCAGGGTTTGGAGCGGAAGGATATTGAAAACTTCTTTAAGTTCTTTGTAGCGAATAAGGAGGAGCTGAAGTTATTTGCCTCTGTTGCAGCAGGAACTTCTCATGCTTTTAAAAACGAAGGTAGTGCTCTTGTTGATTCCTTTAAGCTAAATCTTTCAAGAGAGTCCTTTCTTTTGGTACGGAATGCCTTCTTGAATGCTCTTTTTGTAAGCATGGGGGAGGGCCGCTTCAGAGAGGACCTCGTCTTTTATCAAAATATGCTCTCTGAAGAAGGCGATGTGGGATGGTTCCCTTCTTTTGTAAAGTCAGAGGTCGGTGTCGGTGACTTGGTTGAAATTTTCCGCTTTCCTGTCGATAAACAGCCCGAAATGTGGAAGGACTTTCGTCTACTCAAAGAGATGCTTAGGCTTACAATTCCTTGTGAGGTCAATGGTGAGGGGAATCAATTTACCGTTATCATTAAAGAGCATTTAAATACATTTGTAGAGTCATTGTTTAAGGGGTCTCGAGAGGATTTTCTCGATTATTCAACTCAGTCCGTACTGTTGTTAAAGGGAGCTGCGCTTGTTTGTCCGAATCTCGAGAGTTTTACAACGAGTATATCTGCAGTGGGAGGGGCCCAGTTAAGACATAGTCTCAATTTTGTTGAATCATTAGAGGAGACCAGCCTTTTTCTTAATAAAAGTGAAAACTACTCATTTGTTAAAAGTTTAAATAATAGTTACCCCGACACTACTAAAGAGAAGTTATACATTATTGATTATTTTGCGACTGATACTTTTGCAACAGCAATGAACGTCTTAAGAGATACTTCGCCTGGTACAAATAGTTTTACGGGCGCATTAATGAGTTTCTTTAAAGCTACCCCGACTGAAACATATATTGATATTGCCAAAGTAATAGATTGGCTTCTTTCTAAAGACGAAACCTATCTCAAGTCCTTATCTAAGGTTTGGATTGAGCTCGGAGAAGAGGGAAGATACTTTCTCTTTAACGTGCTTGATTCGCACTTTGTTGATGAGGCGAATATTTCTTTGCTCTTTGACTTTTATACAGCGACTCTTAATGTTGGTGGGCAATCCTTTGAAGATATTCTTAAAGAGTGGTTTGAAGGGGATCAACTTGCTGATACTGTATTGGCTTTTGAAAAAGCCTTTAAAGTGTTGGGCCAACCCAAGCTGCTAAATGATTATAGAAAGTTCTTCTCTCGTGATCATATTGTAGCCATCATTAAGCTTCTCTCTTCTGGTGTTCTTCCAGATGACAGTGAGGTTGCATTGCAGAATTATTATCTTGTTGAGGATAATATTCCCTTAAACTACCCCGTATTTGTTCAGTCAGTTCAAGAGGGAAAGAGGGCGCAGTGCTTAAAAGATTTGGCGAGGAAGACGAGTACATTTTACGTTCTTCTTAATGACCTTCCAACAAGTTGTAGTGAAAACAAAGGTGAGGATCCGCTCTTTGATATTTTTTATAGCATTAATGACTTTGCTAGCTTCATGGAAGAAAAAAATGGGCTTGTTTATACAATTACAGATAAGGCGGTTTTTTCTCCTGAGTCAGTTAGATTTGTTACTAGTTTATTAAAACAACTGGATGATGGATATGGGCTTTATTCCGTTCTCATTGGAGTTAGGGATTGGCTTAAGGATCCTTTAAATGAGAAAGCATTAGAGACAACGCTTGGGGCATTTGAAGTCATTTTGCCAAGTGATGAATCCCTTGTGGATAGTGTTTTTGCCCATTTTTCGATGGATTCAAACTTTTCACATATGAAGAGTCTTGTGATTGCCTTGAGCGAGTCTTTTAAAAATTATCAAGATTTTCGAAAAGGTAATATTAAGGTTAGAGATACTTCTTATACAGAATTAGAGAAATATTCTTGCCAAGAATTTCACAGTGATGTCGGAGGACGGCCTTGTCCGACTTCAGCAGAACTTCTTACTCTCTATAAAAGAGCACTCTTCTTTATGAAAAAGAAGAATGACGATAATCCGACAGCTTTAGAGCAGTTACTTCGATTGGTGGCGGTAGATTACGGACTTCCCATTCCTTATGAAAGTGAGAATCCTACTTATAAAAGAATTGGTCTCATTGAAAGTTTTAATATCTTTTATGATCTTACCAATAAGGACTTGGATATTAATAAACTCGTGCTTGAGCATCATCCGGTACCAGATTCGGTTATTGACTACTTTGCGAATGAAAACTGGGAGGTTACCTCTAAAATGGGGCGTAATGCTCCTGATGAGAGTGATAAGGCATTCACATCTTTGGAAAGAGTTGAAACTGTAATTAGAGATGTACGATTTGATAATAATTATCTTGGTGCCCATTACTTAAATGCCGTAGCCAAAGCTGAAGATTACAATGATGTTGTGGACTCAAAGTATGGTCTTTTTAAAACGTGCGTTCCTTTGAAGTTTTGTGGAAAGTTTATGAATAGGGGGCAACATAAACTTGGGAAAAATGCTAAAGAAACGTTTAAAGTTTTACTTGATGTTAATACTGAGAATGGATGGCAATATGGCAATTACATGCAAGCCTTATTAATGTCTTTAGTAAGTTCATCTCCAGACAAAGCGCAGATTAGTAGCGTCGTAAATAGGCGATTTCTTGGAATCAATATTAATATTCCCTGGCTCCAGGCCAAAGAGGATCTCATTTATCATAATGGTCAAATTTTAGGGATTGTTAGTATGGCGCACGGGTTTACTAACGGGGCGAGGATTATTCGGGATCGTGTTGGTCGCACACCTGAAGAGTTTAAGGCGTTTTTAAAAGATAAGCGTTTACTGCGATTAGAGGAATCACTCTTTCGAAATTTCGATGTTAAAGAGGATTTACCAAGAATAGAGAAGCTATTAGATGAGATCTTAGAAAGCGGATTGCTGGAGTCTTTCTTTAATTATTTTAGTGAAGCTGATTATGAACAGACTCGACTGGCAGAGAATTTAATCTACCGCGGTTTAGCTTTGACTTCTTATATCGCAGATCCAAATTACTCTCTTGATAAAGGGCGCTTTAGTAAGCAATCACTATTCTCGCTCTTAGACTTTATTACACCCTTGTTAAAGCACCATGACGTCATTAGTGAACTCATTGATTTTAAAGATAAGAAACTGCTAAGAAAGTTTAATAGCATTTTGTCTGTTTTAGAGGTGAGCATGGAAAATAAAGAGAGTGCACAAATATATGCAAATGCTCTAAATGAAGTGATTCTCTTACTTGATAAAAAGAGTTCTCTTATTTCAAAAGAATTAGGATCTATCCTAAGTAATAAAGAGGAAGCGAGAAAATTAATTGATTCGCTGTCTTCTATTGATGATCTTTATAGTCAGTTATTTCTTTCAAACTCAATAGACCCTATTACTGAAAAATTAGACTTTTATGCTTATGACAATGGCCTAGACTGGAAGCCTGTTCAAAACCTGTTGAGGAAAAATACAGCTGAAATGACCTGTGACGCGCAAGGAGAGGTTATTTGTGAAAAAAATAAACAGAAAGGTGAGCTTAGAGAGTTCTTACGCTTTTTGTTAAACGAAGAGGGTGGTCGATTACTAGATTTCTTCAAATACCCCACTGATGACATGAAGAGTAAAATTGATAACCTTATTCAGAAAGTTTTCCCAAGTCTAATTTTGGAACCTCAAAGTTAGGCAACCCAATTTTCCACCATTGATAGCCCTGTAAAGAGAGTTATAATACACATAGCTAGTTAATATTACAGGGGTTACTAATGTCACAAGAAGTTTTAGATAAAGCAAAACAGTCTCTCGAAAAAGCGAAATCATTTATCTTTGGTCAGGATAATCTCCTCGATTCAATTTTGTGCGCTCTTGTTTGTGAAGGACATCTTCTGATTGAGGGGATGCCGGGTTTAGGAAAAACAATGTCTGTATCCACAATGAGTCGACTTTGTGACCTTGCTTTTAAGCGAATCCAATTTACACCGGATCTTCTTCCCTCAGATTTAATAGGGACCATGATTTATAGCCAAAAAACAGAGAGCTTTACGACAAAGTTTGGACCTATTTTTACGCAGATTTTATTAGCTGATGAAATTAACCGTTCCCCTGCAAAGGTACAGGCTGCACTTTTGGAGGCAATGGCCGAGAAGCAAGTTACTATTGGTGATAATACTCATAAACTCTCTGCACCCTTTGTCGTTTTGGCGACACAAAACCCTATTGAACAAGAGGGGACATATCCTCTTCCTGAAGCACAGATGGATAGATTCATGATGAAAATACATGTGGATTATCCTGAGTTTGAAGCAGAAAAATCAATACTGGGCCTCAAGAAAAACTTCCTTGATGATGTCGAGGCGACACTCAGCACCGACGACCTCCTTCAGATCCAAGAGATTACGGAGGCTAAATATATGGATGAGAAGATAAAAGACCTCATCGTTAAAATAGTTCATGCCACGAGACCAGGAAGTCAATATTTCAATAAAAAGTACAGTGGCGTTATTGTAGCTGGTGCAAGTCCCAGGGCCTGTCAGTGGCTATATAAAGTTTCAAAGTTTCAGGCTTTCTTAGATGGGTCAGATTATGTTACCCCAGAGCATGTTCTCAGAGTGGTGCCTGACGTCTTAGGACATAGAATGATTCTATCTTATGAGGCTACTCTTGATAATCTCAACTCAAGAGATGTCTCACTTGAAATCGCTAAAAGTATTATATGAATATAGTTGAAGTTCGAAAAATTGTTGGTCAATTAAAAGCCCAGCTATTTAAGAAGAGCAATAGCTATAGTATCGGTATGCTCAAATCCCATTTTCGGGGAAGTGGCCTCCAGTTTAAGGAACATCGTCAATATACGCATGGTGATGATGTTCGCTTTATAGACTGGAAACTTCTCGCTAAAACTGGAGATCCCTATCTCAAAACTTTTGAGGAGGAGAGAAATGTTCACATCGCTGTCGTCTTGGATTTAGGTCCTAGTATGTTTTATGGTTGGAATGGAACATCGAAAATACAAGCAGCGCTTGAGATCGTTTGCCTTCTCTACCTTATAGCAGCGGAAACGAATGATTTTGTCCACGTAATCTTGTTGTCTGATAAGGTAACTGATGTACCTGTTGGAAGTGGTGAAAAAGGTCTAGCGCAATTTATTGCTTATCTTTCGCGCATCGGTTTAATTGATGAAAAGGGAAAGCTTAATTATGAATTTGCTAACAATGGAATATCACTAGAAGAGAGAAATAAAGAAATAAAAAAACATCTCGCCAGAAATAGGGAGGTGATTATTTTATCTGATTGGTTAGATTTTTTAACAGAAGATAGTTTTAAGAAAGTTACCCATAATAAGAATGCTCATTGCTTTAGAATTCTTGCACCTCTTGATTATGCTAAGACGAGGCCAATCTCCTTGCTGAGTAGAGGTACGCTGGGCGGCTCTTCTGTAAAAGTCGTTAATTCTAAGGAAAATGATATCCCAAGCTTTGGGGGAAGGATAAAGGATTTGAAGGTAGAGGATCGCTACCTTGATCAGTTTATCCGCGAAATGATATGAAGATACTTTTGAGCCTATTTTTACTTTTAATCATGTCAGCTCACGCCAGTGATGTGTCTGGTTTTTTGCAGCTAAAAGGTGAAGCCAAAAAAGTAAGGGTTGGCGAAGCCTATGATTACGAACTGGTCCTAGTACCTGCTGATTCTTCACTTTTCAAAGTTGAAGACTTTGAAAATAAGTTTTTCCTTGATTTGTTCTATATCAGCGAAGTGAAAAGTATAAGCCCATCTCTTAATAATGCAGATGCGCTCGTGGTTGAAATGACGGCAACGCTTGCGAAAGAGGCTCAGTTTAATAATGTTAACATTTGGGCTTTTAAAGAATCTAATATCCCGATTGAAGTTAGGCTTCCAGATATAGAGAAAACAGACCTTGTCCAGCAACAGTTCGCAATCTTAAACAGAGACTTTGAGTTTAAACGAAATTGGCCATGGTGGTATTATCTTTTAGCAATCTGCGCTTTATTTTTTGGATCATTTCTTATTTATAAAATCGTAATGCGAGACATGGGTGGGAAACGGAAAGTTGATGAAGTAAATGAATACTTGTTGCTCCTCGAAGGTGCATCGACCCACCGTGATTTGGAGATTCTATATGAAAAGAGAAGAGTTTTGCTAGATGCTAAGAGCCACTCAAGCATCACACTCACCAATCTCTTTAAAGAATATAGAGACAAACAGTTTACACCGGATTGGAGAAGTCAAAAGATAGACCATCTCTTAAGTATGGCCAAAAAAGCAGCAAGGGAGGTAAGGGATGGAGTTTAAAAACCCCTACTATAGTATCCTAACGATTGCGTTGCTGTTCGCCTATTTATCTCGTCATTTTCAATGGTTTAAAAAACCAGAGTTTTTTACGGCTAAAAACGCGAGAAATACTTTCGATTATCTACGCCACTTGAAGGGATTGCTTGGATTGTTAGGTCTAGCTCTCATCGGTTTTTCATTAACACAGCCTAGGGTTCCACTTGGGTTTTCTGAAAATACTATTAAGGTAAATGATATATTTATGGTTGTGGATGTTTCGCGCTCAATGCTTGCAGAAGACTTTAAGCCCAATCGGTTAGTGGCTGCAAAAGAAAAGATACGCGACTTTCTAAAAATGCGACCTACGGACCGTATCGGTATTGTTATGTTTTCGGAAAAGGCTTTTACTCTCTTACCTCTATCTACGGATTTAGACTTAATTGAAAAAATTGTTGATGAAATAAACACTGGTTTTCTTGGAAGCGGAACAAATATTGGGGATGCGCTGGGATTAGCGGTTGGCCGTGCAACACAATCATTAGCTGAAAATAAGATCGTTGTGCTCCTTACGGATGGTGTGTCTAATGTTGGAAACATGACGCCCTTACAGGCGGCTGAGCAGGCTCGAGATCAGGGAGTGAAGGTTTATACTATCGGGATCGGTCAGCGATCGAATGCAGCTCTTCTGAGAACCAGTGGAAGTCGGTACCAAAGAATACCTGGCGGGAGTGTTGATTTAGAAACACTTGAGAAGATATCTAAAATCACAGGGGGGAAATCTTTTTATGCCGGTAATGAAGCTGCACTGGAAGAGGTTTTAAATGAAATTCAGCAGCTTGAAAAAACAGAAATCAAAGCGTCGAGTAAAGTAATCTATAAAGAGCTTTATTGGAGCTACCTTCTTTGGGGAGTTGTGATATTCCTTTTTAGTGAACTCCTTGGTTTTGTTGTTTTTAGGGAGGTCTTTTGAATTACTTAAAAATAGATCTTCTTTTTCCAATTCTAGTTGTTCTTGCAATATATCTTCTCTTTTATTTAAGAGAAGAAAAGAAAAAAAATCAATTTATAGAATATACATTTTTTAAGAAGGTGACCTTTAAAAATAAACTGAGATCACTCCTTTTTATTATTTCAGCTATCCTTTTGGGAATAAGTCTTCTGGATCCCAGAGGGCCACAGGAGAAACTAGACTCTAAAATTCCCGATCAAAAAACGATTATTGTTATTGATAGTTCTGCATCCATGCTGGCAGAGGACGTTAGACCCAATCGATTTAAGAAGTCCTTATTAATGGCACGTCACTTTATAAAGAAAGCCTATGGTCATAAGGTGGCTGTTGTCTTGTTTTCGGATACACAAAAGAGACTTGTTCCCTTTACTGATGATCTTGATCTGTTGGATGCCAGGGTAGCCGGACTTGAAAACCTAAGGCTATTTGATGGAGGATCCAATATTTCTCAAGCAATTAAAGAGAGTCTTGGCTATTTCAGGTTAGACCAGGGAAAGAATAAGCGACTTAGTGGGAATCTTCTCGTTTTTACCGATAGTGAAGGTCATGATGATAGCTTCACTTTAGATTTACCAAAGGATGTTTCCCTTGCTGTCGTAGGTGTCGGTACTGCCCGTGGTTCAAAGATTCCAAATCGAGATCAGTATGGTGTTTTTCGTGGTTATAAAAAGTTTAAAGGAAAAGAAGTTATAACAAAACTCAATGAGGAGTGGCTTAAGGAACTCAAAAACAAAGTTGAAACTTATGATTTTTGGATTGCAAATAGTTACACAATTCCCACGGAGGACATCTTAACTTTTTTTAATAATAACTTTCAGCAACGCCTTGCTAAGGGAAAGGTCACAATCCGCCCTGTAAAGGTAGAGGTTTATTTACTTCCAGCTCTAATACTCCTCCTTATCTCTTTCTTACTTTATATTCCAAAGTCTTACTCAAGAATGTCGGTTTTATTAATCTTTATCCTCTTTGGTGGCCAAAGACCCTCAATAGCAGATGAAGAAATAACTAACTTAGAGGAAATACTAAAAACTGAAGACGTTGGTGTGGATGCGAAGCTAAAGTTAGCATCGCTTTATATGAAAGAAAAAAAGCCAGAACTTGCTCGCGTTATCTATGAAGAGGTTGATCGTAAGAAGTTGACTGCTGCAGATATAAATAATTATGCCCTTTCTCTCATTGGCACCAAGGAAAGTGCATTAGCCTTAAAGGTTCTTGCTCAGCTACAAAAAGATGGAAGAAGCGGACTTGTAAAAATAAAAGATGAAGAAGAGTCCTATATTCGGCAGAATGTTCTCCTCGCTTTAAATCAGAAAAATAAGCAATCAAAAGAAAATAATAAAGACTCCAAGTCTGAAGAGAAGAAAAAACAAAAGAAACAAGGCGATGGAGAAAAAAACAAAGAGGAAAAAGAGGGGCAAGAGAATAAAGATCAAGGCAAGGAGCAAAAAGGTGACTCTGATAAAAAGGACAAGAAGGAATCTGGTAAAAAAAAGAAGGATGGTGACCCCAAGCCTTCTGACCAGCAGGATAATAATGACAAAAAAGAGAAGTCTACACCCAAGCCTAAGTCGGTAAAAGAAAGCCAAGATGAAATTAGAAAGAAGCGAAAGATGATTAAAGTTCCGGCGATCATAAAGCAGATAATGTCTGATGATCGAAACTTACAACAAAAATACTTAGATACATCAACCCAAGAGCGCTCCCAAAACAACAAAAAGGATTGGTGATGAAGTTTTTCACACTATTAATAACGCTGATCGTAGCTTTACCAGCAATAGCGAATGTAAAAGTAAAAGTAGACCCGCCTAATCCTGTAAAAGGCGAATCATTCAAGGTTACTTTCGAGGTGACGACAGATACTGATGCTGAACCTAATGTCGCCTTTTACCCTATTGGTCTAGAGGTGTTAGGAAGAAGCCGAGAGGTTTCAATTAGCAGTTCTTATATCAATGGGAAGTTTAAATCACAGAAGAAGATCAACTTCCATTACGAAATGATTTCGGATGTCTCACGAGTAGCGAAAATTAAGAATATTGAAGTTACTGTTGGTGACAAAGTGTTGCGCCACCCTGAGGTGGCGATTAAGGTACTCCTTAAAAAGAAGACGCCAGCATCTGTATTCGTTCGAGCTGAATTGAGTAAAGAGGATGTTTACGTTGGAGAAGGGGTTGATCTTCGCTATTACCTCTATACACGAGTCCCTGTCGTTCAGGTTGAATTTAAAAACTTTCCCAAATTAAATGGTTTTATTAAAAGATTTCACAAAACGGTAGATGATGAACAAACTGTTGAAGAAGATGGAATAATTTACAAGAAAATCCTTAAGTACTCGGGACGTATTTACCCTGAGAAAGAAGGAAAGTTAACCATTGACCCTCTTCATCTTAATATTCAGTACGCGACAAGTAGGGGGAGCCCCTTTGGCAATTTTGGCCTCTCCTTCAATAGATTTAGATCAAAAACAGTTATCTCAAAGAAGGTAGAGGTTAATGTTTCACCTCTCCCCACTGAAAATGTTCCCGATAACTTTACTGGCTTAATTGGAGAGCACAAGTTTACTTTTACGAGCCCTAAGGGCAAGTACGTAGTGAATGAAGCCATCGAAGCTAAATTGGAGGTTCTCGGGCCAGGTGCGCTTGAGAAAATGGAGGCTCCTAAGGTTTACCAATCAAATGCACTTGAAAACTTTGATACTAAAAGTGAATTCTTTGAGGTTGGGAAAGATATGGGGCGAAAAATATTCGACTATACCTATCTTGCTCGAGGGAACACAGAAATAGAGGACCGCAAGCTTGCTTTAAGCTACTTTGATCCCAATGAAAAAACGTATAAAGAGATTGAAATAAATATTCCGGGATTGGTTGTTGGAGGTGGAGGCACTTCTGTTGGTCGGCAAAATAATACAGGCTCTCTGGAAAAGACCAATCGAAAAGTAATACGTGAAAACCCAGCATTAGTTCTCGATAGTCCCTTAGCGCCTCTCTTTACTACGGATTGGAAGGGGTTACCCCTAAACTGGCCAAAATGGGTTTTGATTGGAGTTTTTACCGTCATTATTTTACAACTTTTAGAACTCATATGGTCTAAAATCTTATCTCGACCCACGGTAAGTACTTATGATTCTTTAATAAAAGAAATGAAGAAAAATGGCTTGGAGTACTCAAAAGTGGTCAAGCTTATTTATGAATTGCCTGAGGCTAACGAGAATACTTCTATCCGAGACATAGTTAAAAAGAGTAGATTACCGAATAGAGATAAAGATTACTTTCTGGAGCTCCTTGACGCACTTGAGGGGGGCGATTTCTCAGAAGCAAAAAGAACTGATAAAAAAGTAAGGTTTAAGTCAGCGAGCTTTAAATCCTTACAGCGAGAACTCAGCAATGCAAGTCATTAATAGTTTAAAAGATCTACCCTCTAGCAATAGCTATGCTCTTACCATTGGTAACTTTGATGGTGTCCATCTTGGTCACCAGAAACTTCTGAAATGCCTTTTGGAAGAGAGTCAGAAAAAGAAAAGAGAATTGGTTGTCATTACCTTTGTTCCGCACCCTCTTACTATCTTAAGAAACTTAAAGGGCTTTTTGATTAATAGCTATGAGGAGCGATGTGAGTTACTTGAAGCTCTAGGCGTTAAGTATGTAGTTGAGCTTAACTTTACAAGAGACTTTAGCACGTTAAGCCCAGAAAAGTTTATGGATGACTTCGTTCTCCAAAACGATCGAGTAGAAGCCCTTTATCTCGGATACGACTTTGCTTTTGGTGCAAATAAAAAAGGAAATCACGAGTTTGTAAAAGACCACTGTAAGGATCGCTCAATTGAAGTCCATATCCAGGAAAAGTTTATAGAAGGAGAAAAGACATATAGTTCTACTTTGGTGAGAAACCAACTCAATACTGGTAAGACATTAGAAGCTATAAATTCCCTAGGAAGACCATTCTATCTTAAGGGAAGAGTCATAAAAGGTGCAGGCCGGGGTCATCAGATTGGATTTCCTACGGCCAATATCCCATTAGACTTTGAAAGGATTGCACCGGAAGTTGGTGTGTATGCAACAAGGTGCACTTTCCGTAAGGGAAGCTATATTTCGATAACAAACGTTGGGTATAATCCGACCTTTAAAGATGAAAAAGAGCTTAACATTGAAACGAATGTTTTTGATTTTGATGGGGATCTTTATGGTGAGGAGATAAAGGTTGAGTTCTTTCAAAAAATTCGAGATGAAAAGAAGTTCTCTTCAGTTAATGAATTAATAGATCAAATAAAAAAAGATGTCTCTTTCAGAAGAACTCTTAATGATTAAGTTAGCCTTGGTCGGTAAAAATATTTCACATTCTCGTTCACAGGAAATGTATGAGAGGCTTTTAGGTGAAAAAGTAGACTATTCCCTCTTGGACTATCAAGAGGAAACAGAGGTTAAAAGCTTGGATGATATTTTCAAGGAGAGCTTTAGAGGAATAAGCATAACTTATCCTTATAAGAAGCATTTTTTAAATGATGTAACTTTTAGTGAACAAAGTATAAAAAAACTAAAGGCTATTAATTGCATTAAACATGAACATAATAAATATGTTGCCACGAACACAGATTATCTTGCAGCCAAGTACCTCATTGAAATAGAGATTAAAAAGAATCCGAGCCAAGATTATATTGTTCTTGGAAGTGGAAATATGGCCATGGTCTTTTCTATGGTTTTTGATCAACTAGGAATAACTTACAAAAACTTTTCACGTCGAGAGCATGGTGACTTAAATAGAATTAAATATTGTGAAGTCATTTCAAAGAAAACTCTAATAGTAAACTGTTGTTCTCGGGAATTCGTTTTTGATAGTGAGTTACCAGCGAACTCTACCTTTTGGGATATGAATTATTCTTTTGAGCCCCATGAAAAGCTTAGAGAAGCACAATTCGAGTACAGAGAGGGTGACGATCTTCTCTACTATCAAGCAAAATTTGCCCTTCAGTTTTGGGGAATCAAAGACTTATAAAAATAAATAAAATAATATGCTCGTATTTCCGATAACATAGAAAAGAACAAAAAGGTTTTCTATGTTTAGAAAAGAATTTGCTGAGGTCATTTCCCAGACAGGGATGATCCCCGTAAAAGACATGAGAGGAATGCTACAAGACTCAGACCCAAAGAAGGTTGCTGAGCTTGATCTCTTGTCTCTGGACTTCTTCGATGACATCAAGTTTGCAAAAGTTCTAGCTGAAAAATATAAGCTTACTTTCATTGATTTATCAAAAGCAAAAATTAAAGAGAGAACGCTAAAGCTTATAAAGAAAAATGATGTCGTAAAATATCGTGTCCTGCCTATTCAAAAGACAGCTAAGGCCGTTAGTGTTGCAATCTATGATCCTACTGTTGTTGAGTTTAAGACTGAACTGCAAACAATTTTTCAACATCAAGTCGAATTTATTCTAACTAATCTTGCTTCTTGGAATAAAATCTACGGAAGAGTCACAGAGTCAATTGATGAACTTCTCTCAACGATTAAAGAGGTAAAGCCAGAAGACCACAAAGATGAAACTGTTAAAGAAGAAGATATCGGTGATGAGATTATTCTCTATGTTAATAAGATGCTAGCAGAGTCATTTATTAAGAAGGCCTCTGATATCCACGTTGAGCCCTATGAAAAAACATTTAGAATTCGCTTTAGGATAGATGGTACTCTTCACGAGGTGGATAACCCATCTCCAAAACTAGCTCGGCCACTGATCTCTCGATTAAAGATTCTCGCCCAACTTGATATTTCGGAAAAACGTAAGCCTCAAGATGGAAGAATTAAGCTGTCTATTGGCGGTCAGCCTATCGATTACAGGGTAAGTACACTGCCTACACTATTTGGTGAAAAGGTTGTACTTCGATTACTAGATCAATCTAACTTGCAGCTTGATATGACGAAGCTCGGGTTTGAACAGAAGCAATTAGATGTTTTTAAGAATGGTATTTATCAGCCTTATGGGATGTGTCTGGTCACAGGCCCTACTGGCTCTGGTAAAACAACGACACTCTATTCTGGTCTTGCAGAGCTTAATAAGGTTAAGACCAACATTTCTACAGCAGAGGATCCTGTTGAATTTAACCTCGATGGAATCAACCAAGTAAACGTTAGAAAAGAAGTAGGTTTAACATTCGCCTCAGCTCTAAAGGCTTTTTTGAGGCAAGACCCTGATATCATCATGGTTGGGGAGATTAGGGACCTTGAGGTCGGTGAGATTGCAGTTGAAGCTGCACTCACGGGTCACCTTGTTCTATCTACGCTTCATACTAATGATGCCCCTTCTACAGTTACACGACTCCTTAACATGGGAATAGAGCCTTTTCTCGTCGTGGGTTCGCTCAATGTTGTTGTGGCCCAAAGACTTTGTAGAAGGATTTGCACTGAGTGTCGTGAAGTTGTTGATGCAAGTGTAGAAGAGCTTATTGCCTGTGGTATTGCCCCAAGTTCTGCGAGTAAAATTAAAGTATATGAAGGTAAGGGATGTGAGTACTGTAATAATTCTGGCTATAAAGGCAGGGTAGCGATTTATGAAGTGCTCGATATGACTGCTGGAGTAAAGGATTTGGTTTTAAAGCATGCAAGTGCTGATGAGATTAAAAAACAAGCCATTAAAGATGGAATGAAAACACTAAGGATGTGTGCCTTAACAAAGGTTGCTCAAGGATTAACAACATTATCTGAAGCCGTGATGAATTCCGCTTCAGATAAGTTTTAAGGATACGTATGAGTTCTGATAATAGCGTTACAAAAACAAAACAAGTTGGGATCGGAGAAAATGTAAAGATCCAACAACTCTTTAAACTTATGGTTGAAAATGGAGGCTCCGATCTCCATTTAACAGTGGGAACTCCTCCGGGCCTTAGGGTGAATGGTGAGATTGTTAGAGTGAAAATTCCCGCTCTTACAGCAGCTGATACCAAGAGACTGATTTATCAAATTCTAACTGAAGAGCAAAAGAATGAATTTGAAAAGAATATGGAGCTAGACTTCTCATTCGGGATTAAAGGCCTAGCCCGTTTTCGTGCCAATGTATTCTATTCAAAAGGGGGATGCGCTGCTGTTTTTAGACAGATTCCTTCTGTCATCCCTGATTTTAAGGCACTTAATCTTCCAAATGTTCTCTTAGAGATGACGGATGTGAGTAACGGAATCATTCTTGTTACTGGACCAACTGGATCTGGAAAGTCGACGACACTAGCGGCGCTTCTCGATAGGCTTAACGAAAATGAATCTGGTCACATTATTACTCTAGAAGATCCCATTGAGTTTGTTCATCCCCATAAGGGATGTATCGTGAATCAACGTGAAATCGGCTCTGATACGACTGATTTTAGCAAAGCAATTAAGTCCCTTCTGAGACAGGACCCAGACATTGTTCTCGTTGGGGAGCTACGTGATGCAGAGACAATTGAAGCCGCTCTTACAATTGCAGAAACAGGTCACTTGGTATTTGGTACACTCCACACCAACTCATGTGTTCAAACGATCAATAGGATTATTAACGTATTTCCTGCTGATGAACAGGACCAGGTAAGAACACTATTGTCATTCGTTCTTCAAGGTGTGATTGCGCAGCAACTGATACCGAAGACATTTGACCCCGGGCGAGTATGCGCCATGGAAATTATGAGAACTACGCCAGCAATTAGAAATCTAATTCGAGAAGATAAAATCCACCAAATCTATTCTCAAATGCAAATCGGGCAAGAGAAAACGGGTATGAGTACAATGAATCAGAGTCTTCGTCGTTTTGTGGATAACGGAATGATAGATGGCGATACAGCGATGGCTTATTCAACTGAGCCAGAAGAGCTTGGAAAACAGCTTGGTATAAAAACGAGAACACTATAGAATTAAGATATGGGCAATTGGCGATTTGAGGCAGTAAATAAAGAGGGCAAGCGAGAGGCTGGAACAATACAAGCAAGTAATGCTAAAGAGGTTCGTCGTGTCCTTAGAAGTCGCGGGCTAAGGCCTAAGAGAGTTGTTGCGCCCTCAATATTAGAGTTCGATATTGGTGAATGGATGGTAGAAAATGGCTTTGCAAAGCCTTTTGGACCACAAGAGCTTATGAGATTTACCAAGCAACTTGCTATTATGGTGAATGCCGGAGTTCCCATTATTCAAAGTCTAGAAATCCTTTATAAGCAACAAAAACATCCTGTTTTAAAAAAAGCTATAAAAAAAATTGGTTCAGATGTAGGTGAAGGGAAAACCATTGCTGAAGCGATGAAGGAGCAAAAGGGCTTTGATAAGCTTTACTGCAATCTCGTTAAGGCAGGGGAAGCTGGCGGTATCTTAGATACAATTCTTGAAAAGCTTTCAGTACACCTTGAAAAACAAGAAAAAATCAAAGCTCAGGTAAAGTCAGCTATGACTTATCCAATGATTGTAACCTTAGTTGGTATCGGTGTTGTCTGGGGCTTGATGGTTTTTGTTGTCCCGCAATTTGTAGGTATGCTTCAAGACACTGGTCAAGCAATTCCAGCAGTAACTCAATTTGTGATTGATGCTTCTGACTTTCTTGGAAATTATTCAATGTACTTGGTTCCAGGGTTCATGGTTTTGGGTGCCGCTATTAATGCTTATATAAAGACACCTGTAGGGAAAATTATTTACGACAACCTTTTTATGAAGGTTCCTATTTTTGGTGAAATTATTATCAAAGGAAATTTAGCATCATTCTCAAGAACTTTAGCGACTATGCTTGGATCAGGTGTATCCCTTGTTGATGCCCTGGATATTTGTATTGAGACTATTGATAACGGAGTTATTGCTCGAGATTTATCTGAGGTTAGAAAAAAGGTTATTGAGGGTAAGTCTCTTACTGAGCCGTTAGAGAAGATTAATTACTTTCCTTCAATGGTTACTCAGATGGTTCGAGTAGGCGAGCAAACAGGTCAGGTAGATCAGATGCTAGATAAGACTTCTGAGGTATTTGAGGATGAGGTAAACACGCTCATTGAGACTATGACAAAAATGGTGGAGCCACTAATTATTGTCGTTTTGGGTGGAATTATTGCCACAATTCTCGTTGCAATGTATCTCCCAATGTTTATGTCTGCTGGTGGATAAGATTGTAAGTTCTTGAATTTATAAGGTAATGATAAATTCTTATGAAATTAACTAAATAATTTTGAACCAATTTTCCGATAAGCATTAAAATAGAGATTAAGAAATGATGAAAACATCTCATGAGGTTGCGGTGAACTTTACGCCGGATTAAGTGGGAAAGAGTGGACATCATATCTTAAAAGGCATGCCCCTTGGTCTCTTAATAATCGAGGGTATTAACAACGAGAGTCTCTTAATGGCTCAAGTAAGGAGAATGTTATGAAAAATTTTAAGAATGAAGAGGGTTTTACTCTTGTGGAGCTGATGGTTGTTGTTGCCATTATTGGTATTCTTTCAGCCGTTGCGATCCCTAACTTTAAACGTTACCAAGCTAAAACAAAAACTTCTGAAGCCAAGCTTCAACTATCTGCGGTTTACTCTGCACTAACATCACTACAATCAGACTATGATGCATATGGAACTTGTCTTGGTGATGCCGGTTATGTTGCACCTGTTGGGAACAATTATTACGCAATTGGTTTCGCTACTGAGAACACGACAGCTAATGGTATCGTAAGAAATAATGGTACAGCAGCAACTTGTCGTGACGGTAACCCAGGTGGATATCGTTTTGCTGGAGATAAGTCAGTTGGTGGTTATGTTGCTGCGGTTGGTGACTTAGGTGAAATTGACTCAAGTTCAATTGATAACTCTACGGGCTCTACTATTGGTACTCCCACAGTTGATGATACCGGATCCTACTTTGTTGTTGGTGCTCTAGCCGCTGTTGATCCAGACTTTACCAACAGAACAACTGGTAACGCAGCTGAGTGTTCAAAATGGGCTATTAATGAAAACAAAACTCTAGCCGAGATTGCTCGCGGTTACTAATTAGCCAAAAAGATCTATAAGTTATGAAGGCCCTCTGTTTCAGGGGGCCTTTTTTGTTTTTGGCTTAAAAGACTCCCAAGGCTGTTGTGAATACCATTTTCCTAAAGAGTTTTGTTTATAAGCTGATCCGTCAGGAGAGCGGAAATTACATTTCTTTTTGTTTTCGTTGAGACAGTTTAGATCTATTTCGATTTGAATATTGTCGATTTGTTGAAGATATTTTTTTCTTATTTCGGAACCTTCAGGAGTACCTTGCATTAGACTTACAAGGTGATCTCTAGCGTCCTCGAGTTTTCCACTTTGTGCTTTAAAGCGAGCGATTAATCTTGGAATGTGGGGGGGCGAGTTTGGCATCTTCTCTGCTCTTTCTAAGGCAGAGATACCTTTGTCGTAATGATGAACCTCAAAGAGATAATGATAAGAAGCATTCATATTTAGATAGAGGTCATCGGAAAAGTACCTCAGCCCTTTGTCATAAATAAACTCAGCCCCAGCATCATCGTCTTTGACAATACTCAAGTAAATGCCTCCATAGAGATAGGCTTGATAAAAATAGGGGTCTAGAGTTGTCATGAGTTTAAGTCTGAGGAACATCCAATTATTGAGGTCCCCCTCTTTGTAATGGCTAATTCCAGCTTTGATTAGGGTCTCCGCCCATAAGAGACTACTTAAAAGCCGATTTTGGCCAAGACTTATACCTTTTACGACGTGTTCGTTGATATTTATCGCTTTCTCTTGCTGACTTACTTTTATGTCTTCTTTCTTTAGGGAGGTGATGAGTTGATTACTCAGGAACACTAAGAAGAATCCAGTTATTAAAAGAAGGAGTTTTGTGGTCTTGTGAGCAGAGCTATTTAACGTCATAATAGTATCTTATATGAGAATCCAATTAAGTTTAATAAGGAAATTTGGATCATGATTCATTTCAATGAGGTCACAAAATCTTTTCAAGAAGACTTTTGGAAAAAGCCAAAGATCGTTTTAGATCGGCTCTCATTTAGTTTAGAAGAAGGTACCATAACTGGTTTTCTTGGTGCTAACGGTGCCGGAAAAACTACCTCAATTAAAGCATTGCTAGGGTTTATTTCTATAGATTCTGGATCTATAAATTATTCTGAGGCACTTGGAGCTTCTTTTAAAGAGGTTCGGTCCAAAATTGGCTATTTCCCCGAAAGTCCTTATTTCTACCCCTATCTAACAGGAATGGAGTTTTGCCAATACTTAGGAGCTCTTCAAGGGATTTCTAAAAACGACATTGAAATCAATATTAAAAAATGGGGAGAAGCTTTAAATATATCCTATGCACTCCATAAGAAGGTACGAAGTTACTCAAAAGGAATGTTACAAAGACTAGGCTTTCTCTCAGCACTAATTCATAGTCCAAGTCTTATTATCCTTGATGAGCCTCTCTCGGGTTTAGATCCCATCGGACGAAAAGAATTTAAGGATGTTCTCCAGCTTCTGAACAAGGAAGGACGTACAGTCTTCTTTAGTAGTCACATTGTTAGTGATGTTGAAGAAATCTGTGAAAATTTAGTTGTCATTAAAGAAGGGAAACATTTTTACTCGGGTAAGACCTCAACCCTTCTCGAGGAGAGTAAAAAGTCTGAGTTTAGCGCGGTGGTGAGTGATTCCTATAAGTCTGCTATTTCAAAAATTGATCTTATTAAAACTGTCGAGAATCAAAGTAACGGAATGATAAGAATTAGGTTTTCAAATAATCACCATGGCGAATTCATGAAATGGGTACAAGACCAGAAGGTAAGCTTAATTGAACTAAAATCGGAAAATCCAACCTTAGAAGAAGTGATTTATGATTCAAGTTCAAGGTAATGAGTATGAATGTATTATTGATTGCAAAACAATCGTTTAAAGAGATTTATCAAAGTAAAGTGCTAATGAATATCCTGTTCTTAGGGGTGCTTCTTCTCTTGTTAACATTTGTTGTTTCAGAGTTTAGTTATGGTGTCGCTGAAAAGGTGACACTCGATATTGGCTTGGGTCTCATTTCCTTGAGTGGAGTAGCCATCTCGCTATTTTTAGGGTCTCGACTCATTGTGAATGAGGTTGAAAATAGGACTCTTTACATGGTCCTTGTTCGACCAGTAGCTCGTTATGAGTTTCTTTTAGGTAAGGTTATTGGCCTTGCTGCGATTGTTTTCTTGAATCTTATTGCTCTCTTTTCCTTGCTTCTCGTTCTCTATTTTGCCTTAGGAGGATCATGGGACAATATGATTGGATGGACCTTATTCTTTGTCTATATGGAATCTTTATTGGTTCTGGTGATGTCACTATTCTTCTCACTTTTTAGTAATCCGATTATTTCAATAATGGTTACATTGACCATGTTTATTGCAGGCCATGGAGTAGAAACGGTCAAAGAGACACATCTCTATCAAAAGGATGATCTCTTAAGAGGTTTTGTGGATTTTTATACTCAGTGGTTGCCTAATTTTGATAAATTAAATTTAAAAAACTATGTTCTCTACAATAAGTTCTTACCCAATGACTGGTTTTTGGTAGCAAGTGGTTATAGTTTCACTTGGGTTTTCGTTTTCATAGTTTTTGCCATTGTCCTCTTTAATAAAAAAGAGCTTACATGAGTAACGTTGATTTTTTCTTATATCTATTTTCACTGCTCTTTGGACTGTGTATAGGCAGTTTTTTAAATGCTGTTATCTATAGACTACCTAGAAAAATTCCTTTCGGTGCTTCAAGGAGTCATTGCACAAATTGTAATAAATTAATTTATTGGTATGAGAATTTACCCGTCATTAGCTATATTTTTCTAAGAGGAAAGTGCTCTGGCTGTAAAACAAGAATATCAATAATGTATCCTCTTATTGAACTTACTGTGGGTCTCTTTGCCTTGTTTCTAACGCCAAAGACTCTTTCGGCAGAATCTTTGTGGAATTTCTTTTTCTTTCTCTCAGTTTTTTCATGTTTTTTGGCAATTATTTGTATTGATCTTCGCTTTCACATTATCCCTAATGTGATCAATATTTACTTAGCCATTCTCTTTCTTTGCGCAGTTGTTTTAAAAACAAGTGTGATGCATTGGCTTGGGGGGATGTTGCTTGGTGCGCTATTTCCGGGAGCAGTTGCGGCTTTATTCTATTACCTGAAGGGGGTGGATGGCCTTGGTGGCGGGGATATAAAGCTTTATGGCGTTCTCGGTATATATCTTGGTCCCTCTGGAATCATGTACAATTTAACTTTTAGCTGTTTTTTAGGTGCTTTTGTCGGCGGTATATTAATACTCTTAAAAGTTATGGATCGGAGAACAAGAATACCCTTTGGTCCCTTTATAGTAGTTGTGGCATTTGCTCAGGTATTCTTTCCTTCCCAATTTGACTCATTTACTCAATCTCTATTTAGTATTCATTAGCTATACTAATTTCTTGAAATTACAACAACTCGCTAGTTATAATTGACATTGACGCTTTGCTGTTTTTTGAGGACTCAATTTGGCCATTGATTATAAGAAAGAATTTAAAAAACTTTTTAAGACCATTGCCTTTGGAAGCAAGGGAATTGTTGGTCTTGATATAGGTCTAAGTAGTGTCAAAATAGCCACAGTAGAAAGTAAAGGTGGGGGATCTTTTGCCCTCACGGGTTTCACAAAAGTAAACCTCCCAGAAGGCGCCATAATTGAAGATGAGATTCAAAAGCCTGAAGAGATCAGCGAAGCAATAAGACAAGCAGCAGAAGAATTAAAGTTAGACGGTTTAAACTGTTGCCTTGGAATCTCTGGCCCAAACACTGTTGCAAGAAAACTACAACTTGCGGGTGGTAGTGCTGATGAGATTGAAGATCAAGTTCTTTGGGAAGCAGAACAGTACCTTCCCTTCGATATTGAAGAGTCCACAGTAGATTATCACTTGATTGGTGAAAATGAGGGTGGTGGTGTAGATGTTATTGTTGCTGCGGCAAAGAATGATGTTATCACTAACTTTAAAGAACTTGTTGAAAATGCAGGTGGTTCAGTGAAAATAGCCGACTTAGGTATATTGGCCGTAACAAATGTTTTTGAACTTGTTATGGGTGATAAGCTTGATAATCCAGAGGAGGGCTATCTTCTCTTGGATATTGGGGCTCAAAAGACGTTCTTCGTCATTTATAAAGATGGAATGATTGTCTTTACCAAAGAAGTAAATGTTGGTGGGGTAATGATTACCGAAGAAATCCAAAGGCAAATGGGAGTGAATTACCATGAAGCCGAGGATCTCAAGTTAACAGGAGATGAAAATGGGAATCTTCCTGAAGAAATTTTAGAAATTATCGACGATGTCGTAGAAACATTTTTCTCCGAAATTAAAAAAGCAATCGACTTTTATATTAGCTCTACCTCTGATGAGTCACTTTCCTATTGTGTTGTGACAGGGGGAAGTTCCTTAATACCCGGACTATTAGAGGGGCTTGAAGCTCTTCTTGGTGTTGATGTAAGTGTTCTTAATCCTTTTGACGTTATAAGTTACAAAGAAAAAGACTTTACTGAAGAAGAAATAAATCAAATCGCTTATCAGGGTGTACAGGTGTTAGGCCTAGCGATGAGGCAAACGTAAATGATTGAGATTAATCTCCTCGAAAAGAAAAAAGCATTTAAAGCGCCGGTAATTCTTGGTGTTGATACTGCTAAATTGCCATGGAG
The DNA here is from genome assembly GCA_950054155.1 of uncultured Bacteriovoracaceae bacterium. Lineage (GTDB taxonomy): Bacteria > Bdellovibrionota > Bacteriovoracia > Bacteriovoracales > Bacteriovoracaceae. The sequence goes on along the minus strand of CATLOT010000007.1, from coordinate 47,392 downwards.
AATGATCGTCGTCGCTTCTCTTTTGGCTAAATTTCCGGTGGATTATTATAAAGAATATACCGTAGAGATTGAAAACGCTAAACAGCAAGAAGTTAAAGAACTTAATAAGAAACTAAGTAAACTTAGAAGTGAACTCAGGAAGAATAAAGGAATTAAGGAACAACTTGAAGCTTTTAATCAGCAGATTGAGAGACTTAAAGAACGTTCAAATCAGGTTGATAAAATTATCAAGCTGAAAACAAACCCGAAACATCTCCTTGAGAAAATGGCTCGTTCTGCTCCTGAGGATCTGTGGTTCAATGAACTAAAAATTGATGACTCAGATAAATTAAGTGTTAAGGGGGGAGCAGAGAGTTACACGAGTATTGGTGAGTTTCTACTGAGTATGAATGATAGTCCTATTTTTGGTGGGAGTTTACAGCTTAAAGACTCTAAGACAGAAGAGGAAACTCAAGATGGTATTAGTTTTAGAGAAGAAAGCTTTCTTATCGAAGGTGATATAAAGCTTTACGACCCATTCTAGGAGATAGGAGACCATGGAAGGATTTTTTCAAAAAGTTTGGCTTTTCATTCTCCTTTACGGAGGATGGGAGGCTTATCAGGTCTATATCTTTCATGAAGAAAAGTTAGAAACAATTGAAGGCGCTAAACCAAGAATTCAAACTCAAATTAGAAAAGCAAATAAAGAGCGTAAGCAAATAAGAACCTACTTAAGAGATATTGAAGAGGCAAAAAAGAATATTGAACTCGTTGCTCAAGAAGTAGAGAGATTACAAAAAAAGTTACCTGAGACAATTCAGGATGCAGAAAACCTCTCTATCATTAAGAAGATTGCGACCGATCTTAACATTAAGAAAATTTTCCTTTCACCAGAAACAGAGGAGAATAAAGGTTTCTACTTCATAAAGCGCTATGCTTTTAGTGGGGAGGGGACCTATCTTCAGTTTCTTGTCTTCTTTGAAAAAATTGCACAGAGTGAGCGCCTTCTTAATATAAGTGAAGTTGAGTTGGTGAGATCTGATGAGCCGAGAAGGGGGCGTTTTCAGTTAATTAATGCTAAAGTAATTGTAGAGTCCTATCGTTACAATCCAGATCATAAAGAGGATAGGGGAATACAAAATATTGAGAAGAACTTTGCTGGTAATGCTAAGAAGCCAGAAAAGAAAAAGAATAATAAGAAAAAAGGTAAGAAAAATAAGTGAAGATCTTATTCCTAATTCTTACATTTACGTTTTTCCCAACTTACGGGCAGGCTAATAAGAAAAAGGTTGCTCCGGGTGTTAAGGGCTTGTTGGATAATCAAACATCCATTAAAAATCCTTTTGAATTAAGAGACCCATTTAAGAAAAAGCCTAGAAAGCTTGGGAGAAGAAAGAGAAACTACGGTAATTACTTAAATAATAATAAGTACTCCAATATTCCAACTATCGATGGTTATAAAGTCAGAGAGATTAGAATTGTTGGGGTCTTGCTTGGCAAAAATAGAAGAGCAATTGCTAAAATAGTTGATCCAAAAAGTGGGGCATCTAGCCCAGATTCCTATATTATCAAAGAAGGTATGAAGATTGGCGAAAACGACGCTGAGGTTAAGGCTATTGTTCCTGGTGGGGTCGTTTTAGTTGAGAAAATTAGGAATGTTTACGATCAAGATGAATATATCGAAACCGTCATACCTGTGACATCAGAAGGCAACTAATATTCAATATTTGCCTAGTAAAGTATTCTGAAAGTGGTATAATTTACCTAACGAAGTCCTTTTACTTATGGAAGAGTAATTATGAAAAAAGGAATTTTTCTCGCGATATGGTTTATCCATAATGCTTTATTTTCTAATGTTTTAGCCCAAGATGAACTCATCGCAGAAAAGGTTGAAGCACCAAAGTTGGAATTAGCTGAAGTTCAAGGAATCAACTTTAAACAGGTTGGCGAAATTTCAGAGCTAGAAGTTGTTCTCGATAATAATAAGACCCCGGCAAAGAAATTTGCGGTTGTAGAAGATAAGCAAATCATTATTGATATTCGAAATGCTAAAGCAACTGAAAGAGTAAGAAGGGCGTTTGATACATCAGAATTCTCTGGAAGTGTTGTCTTTGTATCTGCTTATCCCAAACCCGGTGCACCCTCTGATTTGAGAATAGCCGTTCAACTTAGAGACAATGTTCGTTCTATTTTAAAAAGAAAGGCAAATCGTATCGTTCTCGAGGTTGAAAACAGATTTGGTGTTTTTGATCAGCGTGACATGAGTGAAGCAAAGTCATTTGAAGAGAAAGTGACTGAAAAAGATATAAATGTTGGAAAGTTAAACGTACCAAAGTCCGATAGTGTTGAGGACATTTTAGAAAACTTAACTTTATCTGGTCGGAAAAAGTACATTGGTTCCAAGTTTTCATTGAATGTTAGAGATGTACCGGTATCAGAGATTTTAAAGATGATCGCTGAAGCTTCTGGCTTTAACATCATCATGACTGACGAGATCAAGACCCTTCCCCCCTTGAGCTTGAATCTTACAAATATCCCTTGGGATCAAGCCCTTGATACGATTCTTGGCCTTAATAATCTTGTTGCCAAGAAGAATGGTGTCATTTTAATGATTCAAACACTGGATGCCGCGACTAAAGAAAAAGAGAAAGAAGTCGCTGCAAAATCATTAACTCTAAAGCAAGAACCCCTTGTTACAAAAGTTTTTCCTATTAGTTATTCATCGACTACAGACTTGATGAAGATTATTGCAGAGTATCTAACTGAAGGAAGGGGGAAAGCTTCAGAAGATATCAGAACGAACTCTTTAATAGTAAAAGATACCCCGGATGTTATTGAGAAGATCAGAAAAATTATAGAGACCCTTGATACTCAAACGCCACAGGTTCTAATTGAATCGAGAATTGTTGAAGTTAGTGAATCCTATTCTAAATCATTAGGTCTCCAAAATGGTTTTGGTCTTAGCTATGACCCCATTGGCGAGCAGGCGAGTACTGCAGCAGGTGTTGGTGCAGTAGGGTCTGGGTCTACAAATTCCGGTCCAGGTTTCTCTTTCAATACTGCTGGTGGGATTATTGATGGCACTAACAATGGTATTATGCAATTGTCGGTCAGTCAGTTTGGAAGAGTGTTTGATCTTAATTTTAGGTTGCAACTCTTAGAATCGGAGTCAAAAGGTAAAATTATTTCTTCACCTAAAGTTGTGACTCAAAACAAGCAACCAGCAAAACTTACGTCGAAAAGAACAGAAGCCTACCTCGTTGTTAATGGTGCCGGTGACACTGCAACTACAGGTGCGGAAACAGCAGAAGCACAGCTTTCTTTGACGGTAACACCTCAAATTACAAATGAGGGCTCTATAAGCTTACAGGTAGAAGTTATTAAAGAGGACTTTGCGGATAGAGTGAGTGAGCAGCTTCCACCGAACAAGACATCTAATGAAGTCTCTACGAATGTTCTTGTTGATAACGGTTCCACTATTGTCATTGGTGGTGTTTATGAATATATCAAGAGAGAAACTATATCAGGGATTCCTTACCTAAAGGACATTCCTATTCTAGGTTGGTTATTTAGAAATCAATACAATCCCTCCACCAGGAAAAGGGAAATTATTATCTTCATAACTCCAAGAATTATTAATCAAGAAGAAGCTGGTCTTGTTGAGCGGAGTTAGGGTTGATCGAGAGTAATGTCACTCCATTGATTGCAAAGTATGAGGGTCAGTTAGAAAGAGATCCTAGGAGCCGTGTTTTTGCTCCTCTTGCTGAGGCCTATCGAAAAGTTGGTCTTATTGAAAATGCCTTTAAAGTTCTTCAGAAGGGCATTCGTTACAACCCAGATTATCTTCTTGGCTATTTAACACTTGCTCAGTGTTATATCGACAAAGGTGAGTATCCTTTAAGTTACAGCACATTAAGACCATTGGCACCTTTGCATCGAGATAATATTAGATTGCAAAACCTCTTTGCCGTAAGTGCTGAAAAAACAGGTAATAAGTCTGAAGCTCTTGATACATTTAAGTACCTCCTCTTCCTTCAGCCGAAAGATGACAAGGTAGCCTATCATGTTCAGCGTCTTGAAAAAGAGCTAGGTGAGTCTGCTCTTTATGAGGAAAAAGCTGAAGAAGAGATTCAATTTGATATTGATGCCTTAAAACCTAGTCCTGAATTAGATCGCGCTTTAGATGATTGGGTCCAAGTTGACTTAAATCAGGAGCAAGAGGAAGATTTTGAGGAGTGGTCAACTGAGGTAAAGAAGATTGACGAGGAGCCTGTAAAGGTTGAAATTGTTGAAAAACCTTTAGAAGTAGAAGAAGTCGAAGCGACACCAGTTATAACTCACACTCTCGTTGATCTCTATTTACAACAGGGTCACAAGGAGAAGGCATTAGAACTTCTTGAAAAGATAGCTGAGATACAGCCAGAAAATAAAGACACCCAAAAAAGGCTAGAGGAACTAAAGAAAGTGGTGGTTTCTCCTAATGAGGAAGAGGGGCGCTCCATATTAATGGCCGCTATTGATCTAGCGCAGAAAACACCTCGTGAAGAAGAGGTCAGTGAGCCTCAAGACTCAGTCGAAAGTATAACAATTACAACGCCTTTGGAGGATTTTCTCACCGAGTTAAAATCTCGCTCAAAACCCCTCTAGCGAATCTTCTTTCTTCCTCTTATATGCCTTTGTGTTCCTTTACAGATTCACTTTTTACCTGATAGCGTCATCAACTCATATTTGAAGTGCAGTGGTAAACCATGAAAGTTTTAGTACTTGGTGGTCCTAACTTAAATCTTTTGGGAAAAAGAGAACCTGAAGTTTACGGTAGCGACAGCCTTGCTGACATTGAAAGTTTTATCGAAGAGTCTTTTAAAGATAAAGGCTTCTCAATGCAGTGGCATCAATCCAACAGTGAAAGTGATCTCATTGATCTCATTCATGAAGCTGAAGAAAAGGGTTTTCAAGCAATCGTCATTAACCCTGCAGGACTTACTCACACAAGTGTCTCTCTTCACGATGCTTTAAAGGCCTTTCCAGGTAAGAAGGTTGAGGTCCATCTTTCAAATACATATAAAAGAGAAGAATTTAGAAAAGTAAAAATAACATCAGGAGCAAGTGACGGTGTCATAGAAGGTTTTGGTAAAAATAGCTATGCCTTGGCCTTTACTTACTTGCTGCAACTGTCGTAGGAGAGCAGTCTAATGGAATTTCAAACAACTGATCTTAAGAAAGGATTGAAAGTAGAGGTAGATGGAAAGCCTTACAACATCATCAAATCTGATTTCACTAATCCAGGAAAAGGTTCTGCTTTTGTAAAAGTTAAGCTTAAGAATCTTGAGGATGGCTCTGTTCTTGAAAGAACCTACAAGTCCGGTGTTTCTACAGGTGTGGTCAAGCCAGACTTAGAAGAGAAAGAAGTTGAATATATGTATGAAGATCCAGATGGGTTTAACTTTATGGATCAAGGAAACTACGAAACAATTCATGTGCTAGCAGATCAAGTTGGTGACATGAAATACTATCTACAGGAAGGTATTCGTCTTAATGTGCTTTACTATAAAGGCAACCCCATTTCGATTGAACCACCAACATTTGTAAATCTAAAAGTAGAAGAAACTGACCCCGGCCTCAAGGGTGATACTGCTTCGGGTGGAACAAAGAAAGCAATTATGGAAACAGGATTGCAGATCAACGTTCCTCTCTTTATTAAGCAAGGTGAAGTTTTAAAAGTTGATACGAGAACTGGCGAATATGTCGAGAGGGTTAATTCCTAAACTGGAGAATGGTTATGAAACTCGATAAAGTAAAAGAATTTGTAGATTATGCGAAAGAAGCAGGCGTGATTGAGTTAAAGTATGAAAACGGCGATGAAAAAATCTCTGTTAAACTCTCAGACCCTAACCCTGTCGTTGTTCAAAGTGCCCCCGCTATGGCCATGCCAGCACAGGCACCTATGGGAGCAACTAAAACTGAAGCAACTTCAGCGAGTCAGTCTGGCTTAGTTGAAATTACCTCACCTTTTGTTGGAACTTTTTATAGATCAAGCTCTCCTGAGTCTGACCCCTATGTAAAACCAGGTGATAGAGTTTCTAAGGGTCAAGCACTTTGCATCGTTGAAGCGATGAAAATCATGAATGAGATTGAAAGTGAAGCCGACGGTGAAATCGTTGAAATCTGTGTAGAGAATGAAACTTATGTTGAGTTTGGACAGGTTCTCTTTAGAGTTAAACCTTAAGGGTTTGTTATGAAATTTCGAAAAATCCTCATTGCCAATAGAGGAGAGATTGCGATTCGTATTCTACGAACATGTCGAGAAATGGGTCTTCAAACGGTCTGCGTTCACTCGACTGCTGATGAGCATTCTCTTCATGTTAAACTTGCTGATGAATCTGTCTGTATTGGACCTGCAAAGTCGACCCTAAGCTACCTTAACATTCCAGCGATTCTTTCCGCTGCAGAGATTACGGGGGCAGACGCTATTCACCCTGGTTTTGGTTTCTTGAGTGAAAATAGAGAGTTCGCGAATCTTTGTGAGAAGTGGAAGGTATCCTTTATTGGACCCAACACAGAGTGCATTGAAAAAATGGGCGACAAGATTCTCTCCAAGGAAATTGCAGAGAAAGCAGGCCTTCCAGTTTTAAAACCAATTCGCGTGAATGAGTTAAGTGATAAAGAAATTTTAAGCCAAGTCCATGAAATGGGTTTTCCCGTTTTAATAAAAGCTTCCGCTGGTGGCGGTGGCCGTGGAATGAAAATGATTGATAAGGAAGAAGATGTTCTTCCCAATATCTCTCGGTTAAAGGCTGAAGCAAAAGCTGGTTTTGGTGACGATACTCTCTTCATCGAAAAATATATTACAAACCCTCGCCATGTTGAGGTTCAGATTTTAGCCGATCAGCATGGAAATGTGGTTCATTTAGGAGAACGTGACTGCACAGTCCAAAGACGTTTTCAAAAAGTCGTCGAAGAAAGTCCATGTCCAGTTCTTACTGCTGAAAAACGTGAGGAAATTTGTCAGTCTGCCGTAGACCTCGCGAAATATGTTGGCTACGACTCTGTAGGTACAGTTGAATATCTTTATGATCAGGATGAAGAAAAGTTCTACTTCATGGAGATGAACACTCGTATTCAGGTTGAGCACCCCGTAACTGAGCAGCGAACTGGGGTTGACCTTATTGGTCAACAAATCCTTTCAGCTCAGGGTAATGTACTGGATCTCAAACAAGAAGAGATTGAGTTTTCTGGTCACTCAATTGAATGTCGTATAAATGCTGAGAATCCTTATACTGGTACACCTTCTCCTGGTGAAATTCTCCACTATCATAGGCCAGCAGGTTTTGGCGTTCGTGTGGATGACTTTATTTATTCTGGATATAAAGTGTCGCCTTTCTATGATTCGATGATTGCTAAAGTCATTGTTCATGGAAGAGACCGACTAACATGCTTGGATAGAATGATTCGTGCCCTCGAGGAAACAGTAATTGAGGGAATTCAGACAAATAAAGATCTTCACCTCGATATTTTGAGAGACGAGGACTTTAGAGGAAATAATTACTCAACCAACTTCTTAACTCATAAAATGCAGTAAAATTAAATAGTTATACTGTTAACTTAGGTCCAAGGATGGTCCTCATTGAGTGAATTGAATCGCGCCAGAGAAGAGCTCAGGTCCAGTAATTTTTTAAAGGCACTTGAGCTTTTCAAAAACCTTCTTATGAATGAGAGCTTAGAAATCGAAGAGATTTCAGAGTGCTGTCATTCAATTGAAAAACTTTTTACGTATCTTAAACGACGAATATCTTTTGAGTTTCTAGAACTACTTTCTAAAAATTGGCAAAAATGTGGAGAGTTTGAAAAGGCAGCTGAATGCTTTGAACAAGCTTACCAAGAAACAAAAGACTTAGATTATTTAAAAGAAGTTTTTAACTGCTCCATTCAGATGGGCTTACTAGAAGAATCAAAAAAAGTTTCAGATGTTTATATTAGAGAATCTTTAAGGCGCGGTTATGCTCCACGCGTTCATTCCTTTTTAGAAGAAAACAAAGACATTATAAAAGAGGAGGACCTTAGACTGTGGAAATTAAAGTCTCTTCTTGCAATGGGGGACATTAAGACACTCGAAACATTGATTAATGCAGGGGAGGCAAGCGATTGGCCACTTGATGTTTTGGAATCATTTCTACAGGAGGCATCGTTTAATACAAGGTATTGGCATTCGTCGCAGATCATTCTCAACTTTCTCATTACAAAAGTTAATAGTGAACGAGAGCTTCTTGTCGGTAAGAAGCAGGTGGTTAAATTACTCATAGACTCCTGGTTAACTCTTGAGAAAAACTTTGACCTTATCAATATGACTTTGAATATAGCTAAGGAAAGAGAACTCAATATTCTAGGCCACGAGTTAAGCAAAATCCTTGGTAAGTATGAGGATATGGATTTCTTTGCGGCGAAAGAAACGAAAGAAACTCTGGACTTAAGATCGCTCGACCTTGGTTTGGATCTTCTCTTGGGAGAAGAAAAGGATAATCAGTTAGAGCGGAATATTAAATTTCTTATGCGTTCAGGACTCCGTGCTGAGGCCATGAAGTTACTTAATGACCTAAAGAAAACAAATCCAGAAAGTCCTCTCCTCGATTTACTTAAAAGAGAAGTGGGAGAAGATGAGGCTGAATCTAATATCCAAAATCTTTTGCGGGAAATTGGAAAGCATACGACACATCTTGGAGGTGAAGAAGAACTTCAATCTGGTTATCAAAATATGGAGCGCTACTATGAGCAATCCTATGTTGAGGAGCACTATGAGGATATGGTTATCGGTTTGAAGCTGCTAAATCTTCCTAAGGTTGCTCTCGGTGTTCTTAACAGAGTGACTCTAGAGAATAAAGAGTATCTCGAAAGAATAAATATAAATTACTTAAAAGCAGAACTTCTCTTTAGTTTAGGAGAATTTCACAGAACAAGAGATCTCATTGACGACACTTTAGGTGAAAATCCATTAACAGAAAATGAAAAGATTAGTTTCATCTACTTGAGGGCAGAGTGCTACTATGCTCTTTCTGATTTTACCAACGCTTTGATTGATTATAAGTTTGTCTTGAAAGGTCGGAAGAATTATCGCTTAAGCAAGGAGAGGGTTAAAGAACTTGAAAAAAACTAATCGAGTTTTTCTATTTGTTCTTGGCCTATTGTTTGGGCTACTTTTTCTTGTATGGCAATCCATACAAACGGAGAAGTTTGGCTCTATTTTAAGTTCCAGACTATCTTCTTACGTCAGTAAAAAATATGAGGCTAAGGTTTCTTTTGAGAAGGTGGAGTTTAGCTTTTTTCCTGTGTCAACAGAGCTCGTTAATTTTGAACTTGAGTATCAAGACTACTTTCTGAGCTCTGGAAAAGTGGGGTTAACATTTGGCTGGCGAGACATATTCTCAAAAGAATTCTCCATAGGCTCAGTTTTCATAAAAGATGCTCTGATTTACTTGCCTGAAACTAAGAAGAATCAAAATGAAAAAACAGACTTTGCATGGAGTGACGGCTTCAAACTCTATAAAGAACAAATCAGAAAACAACTTCCTTTCAATTTAAGAGGAGTTGAACTTGTTAATACGATTGTAAATGTCGGCGATGAGCGTGTAGAAGCAATTTCGGCAAAGCTCTCATTATTTCCCAATATTTTAACGATTGATATGTCGATAGGCTTTGATGAGGATTTTATAGCACAATACTTACCTACAAATTTAAAGAAAGTAGAGTTCAATGGGTTTTCTGGTCAGCTTCAAATCACATCTAATTATGTAAGGCTTAAAGAAGCTCGAATTCTCTCAGAAAATAGCTATCTTCAACTCTCTGGAAAGGTGTTTTATAACGAGTCTTTTCAAGGGTTAACCGTTGATTCATTTCTTGATCTCAATAAGTTTAAGAAGTTAATTCCAGACGATATCAATCCAAAAATTTTACCTTCAGGTGCCATGCGTGTAAGTGGCGTGATTGATGGAAGTATTAAAAACCCAAAGGCAGATATCCAATTAAAGGGAACTCGCTTAAATAGTGAAGTCTATCGTTTTAGTACTCTTCAAAGTGATTTGTTCTATGAGGAGGGAAGGCTAATCCTAAAAGACGCTCTGGGGTTTACTTCCGGAGGTACCCTCAAACTGACTGAAAAGGTTGAAATCTTTAATACAGAGATAAAGGACTTCACCTATCCTGACTTTTTTATTGATGCTAATAAAATTTTTACCAATAATCTTCTCTTCTTTCTCCCCAAACTTGATCCTGTAAAGTCATTCATCTCTGGCCCAGTTAAATTGACTATTAAAAAAGATAGAATCTTACTAAAAACATTTGAAGGTTTTAGACTAAATAACTTTTCACTCGTTAATGAAAACTCCGGCAAAGATATATTGAAGAACGATGAATATTTTTTATCGCCTGGAAGTATTCTCAATGTATCTTTTAACGGAGATGTTAATGTCGATGCAGGCATTGGCTTTAAGAATAGCTTGCTACAAGTTACTGGCGGCATTAAGGGAGATCAAGTTAATGTTAAAGTTAACCCTAGCCAAGCCGATCTCTTCGCCTTTGGCCCTATATCAGGTGTTGTCTTAAAGGGGACAGGAGGAGTTGTCGGTACGATCATGGGAGCGATGAATGACCCTCAGTTTAATTTTACCTTAACGCCTAGAGATGCCGAACTCTTAGACATAAAGCTAGGCTCAATAAAAACCAATCTTAGTTATGGTCTAAAGTCCTCACGGCTATCGTTAAATAATCTCTCCGGCGTCTACAAGGGGATGGAATATTCAGGCCAGGGTGTTTTCAATTTTGATGAAGAAAAGCCTATGAACCTATCCTTTCGTATCTTTAAGGGATCATGGAATGATGCTAAAGAGTCCCTTTATCCAATTTTTAAGCCAATTATCCCTTATTTAAAAAATGCTCATTTTAATATGGAGTCTTCGGTCCTTGTGACTGGTGGGTTCGATGTTCATGAAATGAATGTTAAGGGCGATTTGTTAGCGACTAACTTTTTGTGGTTCTCTGAAGATATTGAGAAAATTAGCACAGATTTTACTCTTAACGATAGTTTACTTTCTTTTAATAATATTAGGGCTCAGAAGGTATCGGGAAACCTTTTTGGCAAAGGGCGCTACAATTTAAAAGATAAAGAATATTCATATGAAGGATCTTTAACTAGTCTGCGCCTAAAAGATGTTTTCTATTACCGTTTACTAAATTTGGGCTTAGATGGGGATGTTTTTGCAGAGTTTAATGGTTATGGAAACGATGACGACTTCAGTTCTCGTACCCATTTTCGTCTTATTAACAGTGTTGTCGATAGTACCCGCTTAAAAGATTCCATCCTTACTGTTTACAATAATAAAGATGACCTCTTTTTTAGTACCTCTGGTCTTGGTGGAGAGGTTAAGATGGAAGGATTTCTTAATTTAAATCAGAAGAAAAAGAAGTTGAGTAGTCTGACGATGAATGTTGACACTGACAACATCAGAAATTTAGCGGGAATTATCAGTAAACATAATATTAACAAGTCGAACTTAGAGGGAAGGATTCAAGCGGATATGGTCAGTGATTTTGACTTGGACGACTTAAGTCAGACTGACCTCAGAATAAAGATCGACACACTGTCGGCTTCTTTTCCTGGGGTAAGAATTGAAGAAAATCAAAGACCCTATCTTTTTGAAATCAAAAAAGGCGTTTTTGAAAATTGGGATCAAGAGATCAAAGGAAAAGGGTTCGAGCTAAAGACCAAAGCTGTCGGTAATTTAAAGAATCGCTTTGATCTCTCAAATAAATTTAAGTTCAACAGCTCCATTGTAGAGTTGATTACTGATTTTGTTGAAAAAAGTGATGGTGAAATCAGTGGAGTTCATAATGTTTTTGGCAATGCCGAAAACTTAGATCATTTTATGAACATAGAGGGGGATGGCATCTCGTTAAAGGCCAAGAATCTACCAGGCTTATTCTCTGATATTAAAGTAGGTGTTCATTTTGAAGATGATGTTGTTTTGATCGATAAATTAACGGGACGTTATGGAAACGGGAAGGTCAAAGGAAGTGGTAAGCTTCGTTTTACTTTTCCATTTCCCAAGCTAAATCTATCCATGAATGTTGAAAAAACGAGATTTCCTATTCTAAAGAAGAGTGGAGTAGTCGTCTCTGGTGATATGACCCTCAAGGGTGAGAAGCTTCCCTATCAACTCAAGGGGAACCTCGCAGTCATTCAAGGCGAGGTTATTGATAGTATGAATGATCTTGCTTCAAGTGCTGCGAGTAATGATAGTTATCAAAGATTTATCCCGGTAGGCTATTTAGAGGGGAATGTTAGTTTCATCAACACTGACATAAGCGTAACTTCGTTTTCTCCGGTGCAGATTAAGAATGGTATGATTGATATGGGGCTGGGGGGCAATATCAATGTCTTTGGAAGTATTCTCTCACCCAAGTTTAGTGGAAGATTAGAAATTGAAAATCCGGAGAATAAGTTTCTTTTTAAGGGGCACGAATTTCTCTTAAGTGAAGGTGAGATTAAGCTCTTAGATGGCGTCAGGAAAGAGCCTCCTGAACTTCGCTTTAATGGTGTCACAAGGATTAATGATTACGATATTTTTGTCTCTGTTGCAGGTCCCTCTGATAAAATGAATGTAGAGATGTCGAGTAATCCTCCTCTTGCCCAGGCCGATATTTTGTCACTTCTCACCTTGGGAGTAACCAGTGATGTTTCTAAGAACTTAGGAGATCGACAAAGGCAATCGGTTACAACATTAAGTATCGGGACATTATTGATAGATCAGCTTAGAATTAATCAATCTCTAAATGATAGCCTCGGTGTAAGGGTTAGTATTCAGCCTGAGTTTATTGAAGATGAGAATAATCTTCTTGAAGGAAGGGTGGAGGATCGAAATGGAGGGAGTCGTTTTCGGTCTCAAACGGTTTTAAAAGTTCAAAAGAGAATAAATAAAAAAATGAACCTCTCTCTCTCAAGTACTGTAGGAGGGAGTGTTGATCAAAGTCAGGAAATGAATTTGAATTATAAAATAAATAAATCGTGGTCGCTTGAAGGAGTGTATGAAGTTCGTTCAAATGATGAGCTTGAGCAGGAGTTACCAGATTCAAAAGGGGTGGATATTAAATACCAATGGTCATTTTAAGAATCTTAATACCATTTCTCATTCTAATGACTCCGTCCCTTCGGGCAGAGGTCGAATTACTGTGCTATCCTGAAGAGAAATGTGCGGTAATAAAAGAAAAATTTAATCCGGATCTCTCTGATCGCGAAGAGGTTGATTCTAACTTAGAAAAACTTGCTCTCGATAAAAGTATTAAATATTTGGAGGTACGAGAGCGTACAGAGGATAAGATGTTGTTGGTTGTGGAAGTTAAGCCTCTCATTGAGGAGGTTGTGCTTAGTGTACCAACAGAAGTTGATCCCGATCAGATTCTAAAAATATCTCAGATTCAAGAAGGTGTTCTTTATAATCAGGACGAAATCTATTCTGCCAAGGAACGTGTTGAGTCGTGGCTATTTGAGAGGGGTTTTCTTAAGCCCAAGCTGGAAATAGAAGAAAGCTTTAATGAAGAGGGTGATGTCATCTTGTCACTTAAAGTGAGTTTTTCTCAGAAGTTGGCCTTAAAAGAAGTTAAAGTCTTGGGGAAAACAAATCGCGTAATAGATGAGCTCCTTCGCCCTGTTTTTAAGTTAAAGCGCGATCCCTATAGTCGAGTCACTTTCAAACTAGCCATAGATATTATGTTGTCCGAATTGAAGAGCAATGGCTTTCTTCACGCAAAGATTGGCTTTAAAGATAAAATTCACCCCCCCAATGTCGCAGTCGAGTTAACAATTGATCCTGGTCAGCGATTCCAGTTTTCGTTTTATGGAAATAAAGTTCATGATCGTTCAAGCCTAATGCTGGCCCTGAATAATGCCTTCTCTGATGGTACGGCTTTGTTAAATACTGCAGACATATCAAGCTTTATAGAAAAGTATTATGAAGGAAATGGTCTTTATGGCACGAAGGTGAAAGGTTATGAGAAAACGGGTAAGACTGCCGAAGGGGTTAGTATAAAGACTTTTTTCTTTCAGATTGATGAGGGAAAAAAGATTGGCATAAAGAAAATCAGCTTTAAGGGTCCTGTTCTTGTTGATTTAGAGGAGTTAGAAGACCTTTATTACGGAAAAGGAACGACTCTCTCTTCTCGAGACTACCTCGACAAGAAATATCTTGAGAACTTTACCTCTATTCTAAAAGATCATTATTTAAGAAAAGGCTTCGTTTTTGTCGATATATCTAAACCGCGCGTTAAGTTCTATGAGAATGGCAAAGAAGCAGAAGTTACCTATGCGATTAAGGAGCGACAACAGAGTATTTTAGAAGAGATTAACCTCAATGGCGTTCCTTCGGACTATCAGAAGAAGATTCTCGATCAAATGGTAAACAAAGAAGGCCAACCACTTAATGTTATCGAACTTGAAAAAGACCTTAGCCGAGCGCTTAATACAATTAGAGAGCAAGGGTTTTTCTACGCCACAATTACGAACTTAAATGAGGACAATGTTGTTTCCTATGAACTGAACTATACGCGCTCTCGTATTAACCTTAATTTTAATACAGGAAAACTCACAAGACTAGAAAACGTTGTCCTAAGTGGAAACAAGGTCACTAAAGATATCGTCTTGAGAAGAGAAGTCCCTCTGAGAAGAGGGGATATTGTTACGCCTGAGGTATTAAAATTAATTCGCGATAATCTTAATGCTCTAGGGCTTTTTGGATCAGTTCAAATCTTACCGATTATCACTAATAAGCTCGCTGATGAGAAAGAGAATAAGGTAAATTTAGTACTTCAAGTTGTAGAAAAAAAGTTTGGTCGAGGGGAGATTGCACCAGGCTATCGAACAGATATTGGGGCTAAGCTATCTTTTACGATCTCGAGGTCAAATCTACTTGGTTATAATGACAGTGGCACTCTCAAACTTCAGTTAAACCGCCGCTTTAGTCTTAGTCAGTTTGATCCAAGAAGAGCGCAAGAAAAGAATCACAAGATTGAAGGCATTGCGACCTTAAATTATCGCTTTCCCCATCTCTTTGAATTCGCAAACTTTGACAGTAGCTTTTCCGTGCAAAGAAGAAGGTTCTATTCCTTTGATGCTGATATCTTTAGAATCTCTCCTCAAATAACAAAGCAAGTAACCAATAGAATTAATCTTTCTCTTAAGTATCAATATGAAAGGATCAGGCAGTTTGATGCAACTGAGTTAAAGGATAGGGCGACTTTTGAAATTGGCTCCATTACTCCAGGTATTACTCTAGACTTTAGGGATAGCAATATCTCTCCTCGAAAGGGTGCTTACTTTGGACTCAACTGGGAGTTTGCTAGCCCTGCCTTGGGTTCCCAAAACAATGAGGATATCGAGATTAATTTCTCTAAAGTGATTTCTAGAAATAGATTCTATATTCCTATTGGGAGCAGAAATTTTGTTTTGGCCCTGAGTGTAGCTGGGGGAATGCAGAAAAATTATGCCAACGAACAAGCTGGCTTCAATAGCGATGGCACTATCCGAACGCGAGGTTATATTCCCTCTATTAAGGTGTTTCGCCTAGATGGGTTTGATATTGTTCGTGGCTTTGCAGACAACGAAATTAATAAGGTAGGTGAAGGGGAAGATATTACTTCCAAGAGAATTCAAGGCAAAGCCTACTTTGTGAACTTCAAGTTTGAGCCTAGGTACTATATTGATGACACCTTAGTTATAGGACCATTTTTTGACGCAGGAAGGCTTTTTGTTGACACGATTCGTCCAGCAGATCTACGTACTTCCACTGGTTTAACTCTTAAGTTTTTGACTCCGGTAGGAACTTTAGATTTTGATTATGGTGTAAAGCTCAATAGACAAAATTTAGGGAATGGGAACAGAGAGTCATTTGGAAGATTTCACCTCAGTATTGGGTATTTTTAACAGGAAGTTTTAATATCTCTCTTGACGTAAGGCCCAATTTTCTATTATAAAGCTCTCTACTTATATAAATCGTGGACTTGTGGCTCGTTGGAAAGAGCCAATAGAAGGACTGTTAATATGTATACTCAAAAGTCGTTCGTGTTGAAACCTGCTGACGCTGAAAAAAAATGGTACCTTGTGAATGCTGAAGGGCAAACTGTAGGTCGTGTAGCTACTAAAATAGCTGATATCCTACGTGGTAAAACTAATCCTCAGTATACTCCTCATACGGATTCAGGTGACTTCGTTGTTGTTGTAAACGCAGAGAAAGTTGTCTTCACTGGTAGAAAACTTGATAATAAAGTATATTACAAGCACTCAGGATATGTTGGTGGTCTAAAAGAAAGAACTGCACGTGAGCAGCTAGATAGACAACCTCAAAAAGTACTTATGGCCGCTGTTAAAGGTATGCTTCCAAAGAACTCTCTTGGACGTAAGCAATTAACTAAGCTTAAGGTGTTTGCTGGTACTGAACATAATCACGAGGCTCAAAACCCTCAAGAAATCAAACTGTAGTAGAAGTTAAAGGATAGTTGGAATGGCTGCGAAAGGTAAAACATACGAAGCTCACACTGTTGGTAGAAGAAAGTCATCTGTTGCGAGAGTATACGTGTCAGATTCTGGTAAAGGTGATGTAATCATTAACGATCGTGATATTAAAGAATACTTCCCAAAAGCAACTGACAGATATGTTGTTAATCAACCACTTAACCTTCTTAAGATCGCTGATAAGTATGACATTAAGATTAATGTTCGTGGTGGTGGTACTACTGGTCAAGCCGGTGCAATTAGACATGCAATTGCTCGTGCCGTTCTTAAGCTAGATCCAACTGCAAGAGTTGAACTTAAGAAAGCTGGATTTCTTACTCGTGACCCACGTAAGGTTGAAAGAAAGAAACCTGGTCAACCTGGTGCAAGAAAGCGCTTCCAGTTCTCAAAACGTTAATATCGAATTTACAGATATACGAGAAACCCGGCTTTATGCCGGGTTTTTTTTGCCTAAATATTTTAGAACTCACAAATGGTCCTCCCTAGGTTATAAAGTTAAGTCATGGCCAAAAGTAATCAGTTCAAATCAATTCAAGTAAAGGGTGCTAAGACCCACAACCTCAAAGATGTTGATGTCGAAATACCCCTTAATAAAATTACGTGTATCTATGGACCGAGCGGCTCGGGAAAGTCCTCACTGGCCTTTCACACTTTGTTGGCCGAATCTAAAAGGCGTTATCTTAACTCTCTTCCAAACGATGTTAAGTTCTTTTGGAATATGCCAACAGCTGCAGATGTCGATTCAATTCTTCCGGTTCTCCCTGTTTGGGGGTTAGCACAAAGTAATCCCATTTTAGGCTCAAGACCAAATATCGCTGATACAATTGGCCTGTCCGACTTCCTTCAAAAGCTATTCTTTGATTTTGCGAGAGAAAGTTGCCCCACTCATAAGGCTTTTCTTGAAGAGGTCGACTGGATTGAGCTCTTTAAAGAAGGCTTTAGTGATCGAGATGATAATCTTGTCTTTCACTTTATGAGTGACAGGGGAACTTATGAAGAAAAGTTTGGTGGAGATGCTATTCCAGTGCGCTCCTTTGACTTTGAAACCTCTGAGGTTCGCTCTTTTGAAGCTGATGATCTGTATTGGGAAGTCTTTCGTCTTAAGCTTAAGGGTTTAGATAAATTACCCGCTAAGTTAAAAGAAGCAGGTCTTACCACTGATGACGTTTATTATCACATCGCGGGAGATGAGTTGGGGATCGCTCCTTTGCCAATGGCTAAGGCCCTCAAGTGCCCGCACTGTGATTACCAGAAAGCCAAATATAATTTTGAGCCAACTGAATTTAGTCCCTACAATGCAGCTGGTGCTTGCCAAAAGTGTAGTGGCCACGGGATGAATCTAGAATACGATAGGGCCAAAATTGTTAAGTACCCCTACCTCTCTATCGAAGAGGGGGCTATTTCTTTACTCGAGTCATCTCACTTTAGACATCTTCTTCCCAGATTGAAGACGGAGTTAAGAAAGAAAAAGATATCTTTAACCAAGCCATTTGAACTTCTCGACCAAAAGAAGGTCTGGGAGGTTTTAGATGAAGGAAGTGGTAATTTTCCAGGTCTTCAGACCTGCTACGATTATTTAGAATCAAAGCGCTACAAAAGAACTGTGAGAATTTTCTCAAGAAGGCTAAAGTCAGAAGTTCTCTGTACAGACTGTGAAGGCACAAGAGTAAATAGAAAGGTACATCAATTTATTTTAAGTGAAGGTCATCCTCTTAATTATAAAGAAATATGGCAATTAATCTCGTCAGAGTTACTTGGTTGGTTTGAGGGACTTGAAAAAGAATTTGAAGAAAAGCGCAGAATAAAACCAATTATTCATCTTCTCAAGGTCGCCTGCGAGCTTGGCCTTGGGGCTATTCCACTGTGGAAAAAGTCAAAGTTTATCAGTAGTTCTGAGTATCAGAGGGCCTTACTTACTAAAATTTTAAGCTATGAAGGCTCTGGATCGCTTTTTATTTTAGATGAGCCTTCCTATGACTTGAGTATTGATGAGCAAAAGAGTCTTTTTAAAAGCCTTGAAAAGGTTAAGGATCAAGGAAATACAATCTTATTGGTAGAGCATAGTGAATTACTTCGCGCACTTTCCGATCATCATATAGAGATGGGGCCAGGAGCAGGCCCTAGAGGTGGTGAGGTTTTGATGACAAAACAAAACCGCACCAAGAAGTTTCCTACTTATAAGAAGTTTAAGCCACATAAGAAGTCAAAGAGTGGTGCCTCTGTAACTCTTGGAGGGTTCAATTTTCAGGAATGGGAGTTTAAACCCTTTACCTTTCCATTAGGTGAAACCTCAGTTGTTTTTGGCAACTCAGGAAGCTTTAAAAATTATTACTTTTATAAGTTTCTCGCCAATACTCTTTCCTTTGCTATTAAAGGTGAGCCTATAGAGAGTATGACGGACGTAAGAGATGAGCTCATTAAGAATAAAGAACTCCCTTTAAAGGACATTATTGTCTTTGACTCATCTGTAGGAAAAGTGAGTTCTCGCTCGACTGTTGGGACAACGATTGGTTTAAGTCCTCAGCTGCGGATGTATCTTTCGAACCTTCCTGTTTCAAAGGAATTGGCACTTGAAAAAGGTCATTTTTCACCTAATTCTGATCTTGGTCGATGCCCTACCTGTGAGGGAAAGGGAGTTAAGGAAGTTGAAATGTCTTTCTTAGAGGATATTATTCTTTCGTGTGATGACTGTGGTGGTAAAAAATTAAAACCTTTCATTGCAAATATCTCTGATGGTCAATTCACTGTTTATGAATTGTTTAATCTTCCTATGAGTGAAGTTATTCCTAGGCTGTCTCTAACTCCAAAGTTTAAGAAGCTCTGGGAGATGGTTCTTCTTTTAAAATTGGATTATCTGAGCTTAGATCGACCTCTTTCCTCCTTGTCTGGTGGAGAAAGGTTACGCGTAAAGCTTTTAGCACAGCTATCAAAGAAGCTTGAAAACAGCCTTCTGGTTTTTGATAATATTAGCTCTGGGTTATCAAGTGGAGAGGTTGAAAAAATATTTTCATTTCTTGATTCTCTTAAACATGATGGAAACACATTATTGATAGTCGATCAAAACCCTGTAGTCTTGGCTATGGCACCAAACTTAATCGAGTTTAGCTAAGTAGCTGATTTCTTAAAACAATAGCCGACTTTTTTAGTAAAGTTTTTCTGCTGACCTCCGAAGAGGTAAGTATGACTAGGGCTTTATTTCTTCTCACATTACTTTTTGGACAGTCCCTTTGGGCGACGACCTTTTTAGAGACATCTCTTGAGGACAGGCTAAGAACTGCCCAGGGGGTTATTAAGGGGGAGTTTATGGGCTCTAGCTCTAAAAGACTACCCTCTGGTCAGGTGGTTACTGAGGCTTCTTTTAAGGTCCTTGGCGTAAGTGGAATAAGACCAAATGAAATTATTAATCATCAAGGCTTTAAGATTCTCTATCCCGGCGGTTCTTGGCAGGGGCGCACCTATCGAGTCCATGGGACACCTGAATTCTCTCAGGGAGAAGTGTCTTATCTCGTTATTCAAAAAGGTAAATACGGTTATCAATTGGCTAATCTCGCGATGAGTAAATATCGTCCCATCGAGCGTAATGGAGAAAGATTTCTACAAAGTGAAGTATTTCCAAATAAAGAAGGAATTGGGCTAATTTCTTTGAATGAGTTTAATGAACTATTAGGAAATGCCTTTGGGGATAGAATGACGGCATTTCGTGTTGATAAGTTTATTGATAAAGGATCAAAAATTGTTCAAGCACAGAGTATGAAGAGAGGTTCTCGTTCTCCGGCAAGTAGAGGAAGCTCTACAGAGCGTGAGAAGAAAACGAACTTCTCTCCGATTTGGTTGATCATTGCTCTTGGTATTCTTGGTTTTATTTCATCTTTTTTAACTAGGGGCAAAAGGGATGAAAGCAAGAACCATTAAAGGGTTATTTTTATCGATTCTTTTTTTATGGGGACACTCTCTCTCAGCCTTTGTTCATCAAAGAACACCAAGTGGTCAAAAATCTAAATGGCCCGATGGAACAACTGTAACCCTTCATGTTAAAGGCGATAACTCAAGTGCTATAGCTTCTTCAACTATCGTGAGCATTGCCTCTTCAGTTTCCTCTGAATGGAATGAAGCGGATGCCCCAAATATTACAATAGTTAACGACACCTCTAGTCCACGTGATGGGCAAAGTGATCTTTTCTTCTCGAATAACTCTAATTATTTTGCAAGTACATCTGTACTCGCAGTGACAGAAACAGTTTTTAATGAAGCAAATGGAAAAATAATTGAATCGGATATTATCATTAAGGACTCCGTTCTCTATAGTGCGGCTGTCGGAACAGAGCCTTATATTGGCGACCTCATATCTCATGAAGTAGGTCATCTCCTTGGACTTGATCATGGCACCCTTCCTTTTGCATCCATGTTCTATAAGTTAGTAAAAGGGCAAGGCACACCTTCTTTTGATGACACTTTAGGGTTGAGTCGTCTCTATAACCCCAATATTTCTGGTGTTGGAATCATTTCTGGTTCTATTGCCGGTTCTAGTAATTTAACTCCTGTTTTTGGTGCTGAGGTTGATCTCATTTCGGCCAAGAGTGGCCGCGTGATAGCATCGGTTCTTTCTGAATCAAATGGAAGCTTTGAGTTTAGAGGCATTCCTTTGGACGATATTTATTATATCTTTGTAAAACCAACGAAGGTCTTAAGCACTACGGCAACTTATTATCAAACAGCACGAACAGACTTTTGCACGGGCTTCGCATCCTATAAGGGCGGCTTCTTTGAAACATGTAATAGTGGAAGAAGAGGTCATCCCCAAGGAATTCCTTTAAATAGCTCACAAAGAGAGGTGAACATTGGTGTTGTCTCCATCAAGTGTGATCTCAAGGTACCAATAGACTACTTTAGTGGCCGCGCTGGAGGTGAATTTGTTCTCAGTGATGCCGATAGGGCGGGAGATAGTTTTGTTGGTTTCTTCTCAGAAGCAGATATTCTCTCAGGAGAAGAAGATACGATAAAAATAGATCTCTCCCATATTGATGCCAGTAGTGGTGACCTTTACTTAGACCTCTCCTTACTCTCTCAAGATTTTCAAAGCAAAGTAGCCTACGAGCTTGAGGTGACGTCTCCGTTATTCAGTGTCACCTATGGTGAAACCATCGATACTGACCTCAATCCTAATTTAAATATGAAGGGGAAAATCCCACTCGATAGCTTTACACCTAGTAATAATATTTTCGAGATTAAGGTTAAGCCGATCGAATTTAATACATTTCTTTTAGGGAGTAATTTCCCAACGACGGGGGCGTATTTCCCAGACTTTTCCACAATCGGTGATGAGAGATACTTTTACCAATTTATCTTTTTCATTGGAAAGGGTAGTGGACTTGAGTACTCGGTTAATCAAACCTATGACTATCGCGATTTTCGCGGCAATGCTCAATGTATGGACGGCGAGAAGACTTATAGCGTTAGGTCTACACCAACAGTGAGTAATATCACGAGCTCTTCAAAGAAGGCGAGTAGTGAAGCGGGTGCCATCGCTTGTGGAACAATAGCAATGGTTGATGATTCTGATGATGATCAAGGTCCTGGTCCAATGACTTCACTTGTACTCGGACTATTCATGGCTCAGGCTTTCTTCTTTATGAGAAGAAGTCGCTTTCTAAGTTTTTAGTGTTCAAAAAAGGGCTGTTTCTTGTATCCTATAGGGGATGAAGAACTTAACTTTCAAAAAAACACGTCAATTCCTAACTTTCCTTTTTATCTTAAGTTTAAGTGTAGGCACTGTCGAAGCTCAAAACTTACTCAAAGAAAGAATTAGAAGAATTAGCACTAGAAAAAAGTCTGTCTATTTAGACGCAGGAATCTTCCATAATGGAGGGGCCAAGCGTGATTCTAAGTTGAAGGCAATTCGACATAACTATTCCTCTAAAAGAGGCTATGAGCGGGTTGTTCTCGACTTTGCGACGAATAAGCCACCAAGAATATATGGTTACATCTCAAATGATGAAAGAAAGCTATACTTAGATCTTTTTTCAACCGATGTTCCCGATTCTCTCAGTTCTTTTGGAGACAGTGAGTTTGTAAAGGCCGTAAATTTCTTTCCCATTCAAAAAGATACATTAAGCGTAGAAGTCCTTTTTAAGAAAAATGTCACGCTTGATGTCTTTTACCTCGAAAACCCTGGTCGACTTGTTGTTGATATTAAAGGGTAATTCAATTCCTCATCTTTAGGAGTTCATATGTCAGATATTGAAAATGAATATCAGGTTCAGATAAAACCCAATCAGGATAACGACCTCGAATTTCCTGATGAAGTCGTGATTATTCCCATCATGAATAGTCCCATTTTTCCTGGAATGATCGCGCCGATTATTCTTTCGGAAGATAAATTTACTCCGGAGCTTGATGATTATCTCATGAAGACAGGCTTTGTTGCCCTCAACCTTGTGAAGTCCGACCTCAAGGATGAGCATGGTGACTTTGTCCCAGAAGAAGAGATTGATCTTGAAAGCCGTGAAATAAAGACCCGCGATCTCTACAAAGTAGGGGTTCTTTGCAAGGTCGTTAAAAAGTTGAAGCTTCCTGATGGTTCGGTAAACGTTCTTGTTCATGGGGTGAAGAGATACCGTGCGAGTAAGTACATTGATGAGAAGCCCCTTATTAAGGCGGACTTTGAAGTCTTCGATGATATTTTAGAAGCTGATGAAGAGCTAGACGCTTACACGCGCTCAGTGATTAATCAGGTGAAAAAATTGAGTGAGATTAATCCCTACTTTAACGAAGAGATGAAGTTGGCGATGTTAAATTCACCTTCACCTGGTGCATTGGCTGATCTTGTTGCTTTTGCCATTTCTCTTGATATTCCAGAGGCACAAGACTTTCTCGAAACACTTGTTGTTAAGAAAAGATTTGCAAAACTTCTCGTCTATCTAAGACGTGAAAAAGATGTTGCCGATATTCAAAAGAAAATCTCAGATGAAGTTAACGACAAAGTTAATAAATATCAGAGAGAGTATTTTCTAAGAGAGCAATTAAAAGTGATCCGTTCTGAGTTAGGAATGGATGATGATGAAAAGTCTCGTGATATTGGACGTATAAGTGAAAAGCTACAAGAAATTGGTATGCCTGAGGAGGCCCTAAAGTCAGCTCAAGAAGAACTTGAGAGACTAGAGGTCATTCCTGATAGCTCACCAGAATATAATGTCACTAGAACATACCTTAATTGGATGATCGATCTTCCTTGGTCTCAGTCGACACCAGAAAAGATTGAGATGGATAAGGCAAAAAAGATTCTAGAGAAAGATCACTATGGCCTTGAGAAAGCGAAAGAAAGAATTCTTGAGTTCTTGGCGGTGAGGAAATTGAGACCAGAATATGATGGAACGATTCTTTGCCTGAGTGGTCCTCCCGGAGTAGGAAAGACATCTCTTGGTCGTAGTATTGCAGAATCACTGGGGCGTAAATTCTATCGTTTCTCCTTAGGTGGTATGCGAGATGAGGCTGAAATTAAAGGGCATAGAAGAACCTATGTCGGAGCGATGCCAGGTAGAATTATTCAAGCCCTTAAGCGAGTTGAGGTGAATAACCCTGTCATTATGCTCGATGAAATTGATAAGCTTGGAAATTCCTATCAGGGTGATCCGGCTTCTGCACTTCTTGAAGTTCTTGATCCTGAACAAAATAAATCGTTCATCGATCATTATCTTGATGTACCTTTTGATCTCTCAAAGGTTCTCTTCATTGCGACAGCAAACTACGTTGGAAATATTCCAGAGCCCCTACTTGATAGAATGGAGCTCATTGAATTAAGTGGCTATACAATTGAAGAAAAAGTAAGCATCGCTAGTAAGTGGGTAATTCCAAAGCAACTTGAAAAGCATGGTCTTAAGAAAGAAGATTTCTCTTTAAATACAGCAACTCTTAAAAGGCTAATAAGCGATTACGCTCGTGAGCCAGGAGTTCGTATGCTTGAGCAATTTGTTGCAAAGCTTTGTCGTAAGGCTGCTCTTATAAAGGTTAGTGCAAGAAGAAAGAAGAAGTTCGCCCCTACTCCTAATCAGTTAGAAGAACATCTTGGTAGTGCAAGATTTCAAACTGAGTTGGCGCAAAAGACCATTAAGCCAGGAATCGTTACGGGACTTGCTTGGACGTCTTATGGTGGCCAGATACTCTTTATTGAAACAATACCGTTAAAGGGTAAGGGTACCTTTAAGCTGACAGGCCAAATGGGTAATGTCATGAATGAGTCTGCAAATATTGCTTACTCTTATGTGAAGAGTCTCTTAGAGGAAGATCTCGACGCTCAAAAAGCGAAAAAGAAGTCTTCTAAAAAAGCCAAACCAGCAGTAGAGGCTCAGTGTGAGGATGCTTTAGACTTTCTTTCGGAGCATGAAGTGCACCTTCACTTACCGGCTGGGGCGACTCCTAAAGATGGTCCAAGTGCAGGTATTACAATGGCGTTGGCGCTTTATAGCCTGGCTACAGATAACAAAATCAAAAATGGTTTAGCGATGACTGGTGAACTCTCTTTAACTGGTCGTGTTCTTCCCGTGGGAGGCATTAAGGAAAAAGTGCTTGCTGCTAAGAGAGCAGGAGTAAAAGAGATTATCCTTCCTAAAGAGAATGAAAAGGATTTGAAGGAAGTTCCCGAGAGACATCGTAAAGGCCTTAAGTTCTACCCCGTAGAGCACTTTGACGAAGTTCTGAAGGTTGCAATGCCTCGGCTTAAAAGATAACCGAAACAAAAAAGCCCTCTGAAAAGAGGGCTTTTTTAATTGTAAATTTGATTTCTGAGAAGAGTCCCAGCGCAGACTAAAATTCGTCTTCGTCGTACTCAGCTACAGCAGTGTGCTTAACTTTGTCGTCAGCAATTTCTCTTAGAGCTGTAACAATATCTTTGTTCTTAGACTTAACAAGTCTATCAGCGCCTTCTCTTAGTTGCTTCACTCTCTTAGTCGCTAGGTGAACAAGCTCATAACGGTTTTCAACTTTTTCTAAACAGTCTTCAATAGTAATACGGGCCATCTAAGACACTCCTAAATATATAATCTGAACTTACTTTTTTAGGACATAGCGTCCTAAAAGTCAAAGTTTATGGGCTACTTAATGGTTATGATACATTGCATCTATTTCTTTTTTGAACTTATTATAGAGGAGAGTTCTCTTAATTTTAAGGCTTGGCGTCATAAAGTCGCCCTCAGGCTCAAGCCTAATGGGAAGAATGATAAATTCTTTAATTTTCTCTGGTTCACTAAGAATTTTATTTACCTCATCAATTTCTTTTTGAATGGCCTTAATAACAGCTTTATCATGAGGGATTTCCTTTGCTGTTATGTTGGGGCTTACAATGCCTAGGTCAATAAGCTCAGACAGACGTGTTTTGTGGGTGCTTACGAGGGCACAAAGATAAGGGTGATGATCACCGAGAACAACGATCTTCTCAATAAAGTTACAGCCTTGGAATAAACTTTCAATTTTCTGAGGAGAGAGGTGAACACCTTGTGCAGTGATGACGATATCTTTTTTTCTGTCTGTGATTTTAAGCTGAGACTTTTCATTTAACTCACCAATATCACCACTCTTATAGAATCCATCAGATGTAAAATGACTTTGATTGTTGTTGAGATAACCATCAAAGAGATAAGGGGATTTAACAAGAATTTCACCATCTTCAGCAAAAGCTATCTCAACATTTTTAAAAGGGAGACCAACGGATTCATAGTGATGATCATTAAAGTCACTAACCGTGAGGGGGCCGAGGGTTTCGGTAAGGCCATAGCCTTGCAGTACATTGATTCCTATTGCTTCAAAGAAATTGAAATCATCTTTATTAACTCTTCCGCCACCCACAACAATAAACTTTAAATTACCGAGCCCTTGTTTCTTTAAAATATCTTTAAAGAATTTCTGTGCTCTCAAAAAAATCATTGTGTGGTAATGGCCAGGATTTTCATCCCTTAGAAAAGACTTACTTGAGTTTATTAACAATTGAAAGAGGTGCTTCTTAAGGGGGTTAGCTTGTTCGACCTCTTTTTTCATACTATTAACCATTTTACTTAAGATAAAGGGAATGGTGATGAAATAATGTGGTCGTGTAATTTTAAGGTCGTCCCTTAAATTCTCAAGTCCTGTTCCATATTGAGTCGTTGTGTTGAGGACGAGATGAAGAAGAGAGTCGCACCTTCCAAGGACATGAGAAAGGGGGAGCGCCGTATGAGATTTACTATTAGAAGTGATCTTACTATTCATACGAGAGCGAATGGAAGCTAGCATGATGTAGAGTTGCTCGTGTCGAAACTCCATAACCTTGGGCTTCCCAGTCGTTCCTGATGTCATAAGAACACAGGCTAAATCACTCCCAGTAAGTGACTTCGTCACATCACTCAATTGAAAATTAGACTCCTCATCCCTAATATTTTCTAGTGAACAATCGATTCGTTTAATATCAGTTTCTAAATCCAAATTGGTGACGATAGCTGTTGGCTTGAGGAGTTTAAAAGACTCTAAGAGGTCATGGTGACTTATGGTCGGAAAGATCGGTACCGTTGAGGCCCCTATTGCCATTATCGCCATATCAAAAAGGTGCCATTCTAGGGAAGTCGTTGCCATGAGGCAGATGCGGTCTCCCTTTTTTAGACCATTTCTTTTTAAGATTGAAACGGTCTTACATATATATTCCTTATATTCAGCTTGATTGAGATGTTCGAGTTGCCCTCGATTAATCCAAGAGACCAAGGGTGTAGTTGAATCTTTCTTAGCGTCTAAAAAGTCGAAAATAGTCATAACGTTATTATAGTCAAAGGAGAGTAAATTTGGAGTTTATTGCTATAGGTAAATGTTTAGGTATTGCATATTCACAGAAGGGCTTCATGTATCGGCTCCATTTTAAGGGATACTTTAAAGGAAGCAAGATTCAAGAAATACGATTAATGGGAAAGAAAAGTACTCAAGAAATGTGGAAAAATGAGGAATATATTGTCCATGCGAAAGTTCACTCAATAAAAACGAAAGAACTTTATGGTAAAATATTAAGAGTGAAAGACTTAAAAATGATCAAAGTTGATTTTCTATAGAAGGGTATATGGCCGATTTAGATGTAACAGTAGATGAACTCGTGGCTGAAGAAAGAAAGTTTCTTCATGATATTTCAAATAACCTTCTCGTTGCCCAAGGGATGGGAAGCTTTTTAGAAAAAGCGTTGAAAAAAAATGAGGGCGTTGGGGAAAAAGAAATTCAGCGCATTGAAAAGGTAAACAAGGCCGTAAAAGAGTTGGGAGAAAAACTTCAAGTGAGAAGGGAGCGTCTCCACTCCCTGAGTAAGGACTAATCTACCTTTACTTCGACATGGTCTCCGATCATGAGACCAGGGATTTCATAGTGAATATCGTTCTTACCTGCTTCTAACTCATTAAGGTGAGCAATCGCTGAGGTGTCTTCTGCATGCAGAACTTTGAGTTCACCAACTTTGACTCTATGATTGAATCTTTTCTTCGTTTGATAGGGATCTAGTATTGAGATGACTCGATAGACATCAAGAACACTACCGTTCTCAAGGCCTTGCTTCTCGCCCATGTTCACATAATAGTTTTTCGTGATTTTCTCATTCTCAATTCCCATAGGGATATCTTGAGCAATAGAAAAAATAATATAATCTCTCGCAAAGCCCATGGAGGCCGTGAAAGTAAAGATCAAGAATAAACAGATTTGCAGGTGTTTTTTCATAAGTCCTCTTCTCTTAGACAGAGTGTCTTAGAGCTAATCGGGACAATGAAGAATTAATAAAGGCGAGTCACTTAGTCAGTAAGAAAAAGCGGCAAGTTTTACCGCTTTTCGAGCTTTAGGTACTTCATGTTGTTGTAAATAAGGTCGCTGTGGCGGAAGTTTTTGAGGTTTCCATGGAAGAGAACATAGTTTCTTGCATAGTATTGCATCACCCATGGGAGGTCATTGTTAACGACATCTTCCATCTCTTTCATCAGATCCCACTTTCGCTTACCCTCAGGAAGGAATTTAAGTTCATCAAAGAGTTTTTCAAACTTAGGATTGTGATAATAGGTAACGTTAGGTCCAGGAACAAAGTTCTTTCTCAGAAGAAGTTGAAGCACATTTTGGGCATCAGGATAATCAAGAGTCCATCCATCTTGCCAAAATTCTAGCTCGCCTTTCTTCGCTTTCTCTAGAAAGTCAGGAAATGTATTGGTTGTAACTTTGATCGGAATACCAACCTTTTCCATCTGAGATTTGAGGAATTCACCCAACTGCCTATTTTGAGCGGAAGTCCCTCTTACATCAAAACTAATTTCAGGCAGTCCCTTTCCATTGGGGTAACCGGCAGCCTTCAAATATTCTTTCGCCTTCTTAAGATCATATTTGTAGGGAAGATTAGCATTGGGGTAATAGCCTGGAACACCTGGAGGATAGATACTATTCGCTTTTTGACCAATCTTATTAGTGAAGAGTTCGATGTGGCGGTCAAAATCAAAGGCATGGGCCACGGCTAAACGGAGGTTTTTATTCTTACTAAAAATGGAGTCTTTCATATTAAAGGAAAGCCACCAGTAGGTAAGAGTTGGGAAGGCCTGAAGCTGGATACCTCTTTCTCTTAGGTCTTTGCTAAGGGAGCCTTGAGGTGTGACCGCGTTTTGATAATTATCTTTTGGAATATTCTTAAGGATATGCACTTTTTTGCTGAGAAAGTTTAGCCATCGCGTTTGGCTTTCTTTCATGATTTTAAATTCAATCTTGTCGAGAAAGGGAAGCTTCTTGCCAGCATCCTGAAGCATGCCCCGACTATGAGCGAGGCGGTCTCCTTGCGTTGGATAAAGACTTTCATGATAATTGGGGTTTTTGACAAGGGTGATGCCAGAGAGACGGTTCCATTTCTCAAGCATAAAGGGTCCTGTTCCAATCATTTTATCTGAAAGTTTATTTTCATATTTTCGAACAACTTCCTCTGGAACAGGTGCCGTAAAACTCATTGCAAGGGCCACTGTCATTTGCGGATAGGGCTCGCTAAGGTCAATTTGAAGGGTGTGATCATCAAGGGCCTTTACCCCTTCAATTGGCGTTGTGTAGAGTTTATTAAGGTCCATTCCAACTTTATCGCGAAACTCATTAATCCCTTTGATCTTGCCATCGAAAAGCCACCAGCCATTACTGGCGTTAGGAATAAAAGCGAGGCGTTTGATTTGAGTAATAAAATCTTGGGCCTTCACAAAGCGCGGTTTGCCGCCAAAGGCAGGATCATCATGGTACTGAATATTCTTTTTTAGGGGAATGATGTACCTTAAGCCATTCTGTTCAACTTTAGGCATTTCCTTCGCAAGAAGAGGCTCGAGAGTATATGGCCGTTTTAAATAATGGTACTGATAGAGTGGCTCTAGACTTTGATAAACAACAGCTGCCGAAATGACATCGTAGCTGTTGGCAGGATCAAGTGTACTCACTTCCCCCGAGAGGGGATGATAAAGAGTGTTGTTATCGATATCAGTTTTTGTTTTTTGAAAACATGATGTCAGGGTAAGAGAAATTAAAAGAATGAGGATTTTTGTCATAATTTAGAGCTCTTTTTCTAATTGAGACTTAATGTGAGACGCAAAGTCCTCAACCTCTTTGTTTTCACCACTTCCTTGGGCCATATCTGGGCGACCTCCACCACGACCATCAATCATCGCAAGGGCGTCTTTAAGAATTTTGTTACAAGGAATACCAGACTTCTTGCCAGCTCTGAGAAGAACAGCGAGCTTATCTCCTTTTACTGTTGTGAGGAGAATAACACCGTCAGGGTTCTTATCCATAAAGAGATCGGAAAGCTTTCTAAGGTCTGAGCCCTCTGGCGCATGAGCGTATTTATAAGGAACTTTTCCCGCCAATAATTCCGGATTACTGAAGAGGTCATCAGAATCTTTAGAAGTAAGCTCGTCTTTTAGGCCGGTGATTTCTTTTTGGAGTCGTTTAATATCATCAAAGAGCGATTGAACTTTCTCGGTTATTTTGCTCGCTCCAGAAGAAGTGAGGAGTTCTAGCTCCTTAAGTTTACGACTTCTTTCATTGAGTCTGTTGATGGCATTTTCACTCGTTGTTGCCTCGATTCTTCTTACCCCTGTACTTAGGGAAGATTCGGAAATGACTGTGAAGAGTCCAATCTCTGCAGTATTTGAGACATGAGTTCCACCGCATAGTTCAGTTGAAAAACCACCCATCTCGAGAACTCGAACTTCATCACCATACTTCTCCCCAAAGAGTGCAAGAGCACCTTTTTTGAGGGCTTCATCCATTGAACAGTGGCTGGCGATGACATCATTTGCTTTGAGTACTTCTCTGTTAACAATGGCCTCAACTTGGTCGATTTCTTTTTGAGTCAATGCTTGCATATGAGTAAAGTCAAAACGGAGACGCTCACTATTAACCATCGAGCCACTTTGCTTAACATGGTCTCCTAAGGTTTCAATAAGAGCTGCTTGAAGAAGGTGAGTGGCACTGTGATTTCGAGTTGTGAGGGCTCTTTTATGAGCATCAACTTTTAAATGAACCTTACTTCCGCTTTTAAGCTCAATTTGTCCTGAAGTGAAGTGGACAAAGAGTCCATCGACTGGCTTTTGAGTGTCCGTGATCTGAACTTCCGTTTTTCCGAGAAGAACGGTTCCTGAATCACCGACTTGACCACCACCTTCAGCGTAGAAGGGAGTTTGATCGAAGACGAGTCCAGTGGTCTCTTCATCAATCTTTATGATGTCTTTTAAGGTGGCTTCACTTTCTAAGGAGTCATAGCCAAGAAACTTCGTCTCTCCACACTTAGCTTTAGAATCATGAAAAATCTTATCATCAAGATTTAAAGTGCCTTTCCAAGACTTTCTTGAATCCTCTTTTCTTAATTCCATGGCCTTGTTAAAGCCATCTTCATCAACTTCAATATTCTTCTCACGGAGAATCACTTCCGTTAAATCTAGAGGAAATCCGTAAGTGTCATAGAGCTTAAAAGCGGCTTCACCATCAAAGACATTATTCTTAACATTCTTTTTAAGGGATTCTTCAAGAAACTTAAGACCCATATCAAGTGTTTCTAAGAACTTCTTCTCTTCTAGATTGAGAAACTTTTGGGCCAAGCTATGGTTTGCAATATTCTGGGGATACTCCTCAGCAAACTCCCTCATCACGACATCACTAAGTTTAGAGAAGGTTCCAGCAGGTGCATCTAACTCTCTAAGGTGGCGAATTGCTCTTCGGATGATTCTTCGAAGGACATAACCTCGACCTTCGTTACTTGGGATCACACCATCGGTAATGAGCATGGTACAAGAGCGGATGTGGTCGGCTACGATTCTCATCGAACTTGTGTATTTGGGATCGCTATATTTCTTGCCCGTTAACTTAGAGATCTCATCAATGATAGGGGTAAAGGCATCGGTATCATAGTTCCAGTAGACATCTTGAAGAACCGCAGCAATACGTTCAAGACCCATTCCTGTGTCGATAGAGGGATTGGGGAGTTTCTTCTGTCCACCCTTTCCATCTTTCTCAAATTGCATAAAAACTAGGTTCCAGACTTCGACGTATCTTAATTCATCATCAAGAAGGTCTTGGCCCTCTCCAGGTGTAAAATTAGGATCTGTATGCCCTGGCCCATGATCATAGAAGATTTCACTACAGGGTCCGCATGGACCAATATCACCCATTTCCCAAAAGTTGTCTTTGTCCCCTTTTCGAAAAATCTTTTCTTTAGGAACGCCGATATGTTTTTCCCAAAGCTCAAAGGCTTCATCATCAGAATGGTGAACAGTCACATAGAGTTTTTCTTCTGGGATCCCAAGTTCTTTAGTGAGAAATTCCCACGCCATTTCGATAGCTTCTTTTTTGAAGTAATCACCAAAAGAAAAATTTCCAAGCATTTCAAAAAAGGTGTGGTGACGAGCAGTGAGTCCAACATTTTCAAGGTCGTTATGCTTACCACCTGCGCGGACAACTTTTTGAATTGTTACAGCTCTCTTGTTTTCAGCTTGCGCCTTGCCGGTAAAATAATCTTTAAACTGGTTCATGCCAGCATTGGTGAAAAGTAGCGTGTCGTCATTTATAGGAACAAGTGGTGAACTTGGTACCTTTTCATGACCTTTGTTTTGAAAAAATTGGGCAAACTTCTTTCTAATCTCGACTACTTTCATGCCATTCACACCTTTACCTAAAATGGGTATTTGAGAGCTCCTAAGATAACATAGGACCCTTCATAATTGAATGATGATGAGGTTTAAGAGTAAAACTCTTCGATGACTTGGTCGTAGTAGGAAGCCGCTTTTGAAATGCTGTGACCCCGGTTTCCTGCGTAGCGCAAGACTCTGTCTCTTAGTTTCTGTTTATTGGGAACAAAGTCGTAATCTATTCGTACTTTTTTTTCCACCAGATCTTTAAGCTGAGCATCTTTTGTTAGTCCGATTTCATGGGCAATGTTTTCTATTTCTTCTAGGCTGGCTTCGCAGAACTCCTGGGACAGGCGGTAGCGTATGACGTCATAAGAATAGCCTTTGCGTAAAAAGCCTTTTACTCGTGCCTCAATATAGAGATCTTCACGTAAATAATTCTTTTCTAGGAGTTCGTTAATGGTTTCAGCGATAACTTCACGCTCATAACCCTTATCTTTAAGCTTTTGCTTGAGCTTGTACTCTGAGTAATCCTTGCGAGCAAGGTGGGCTAGGGCTTGGTTGTAACACTTTTTTAATTCTTCATTCATAAAGAGCAAAAAAAAGCCGCCCTAGGTGGGCGGCTAAGAAGTTATTGAATGGTCTTCTTTTTACGTGCCTTTTTAGGTACTTCTGCAGGAATTTCGTCTTCGACGATTTCACCAGTGGCCGTATCGATATTATTGGCTGTCGGATCATCAGCTAAACCATACTTAGCAAGAACCTTGGTCTTGATCTCTGCAAGCACATCCGGATTTTCTGATAAGAAGGTTTTAGAGTTTTCACGACCTTGGCCAATCTTTGCATTATCATATGAGAACCATGCTCCGGCTTTTTCAACGATTCCGTTGGAAACAGCGAGATCAAGGATATCACCAGTTTTAGAGATACCTTCTCCATACATAATATCAAATTCGATTGTTTTAAATGGAGGAGCTACTTTGTTCTTAACAACTTTGATCTTAGTGCGGTTACCGACAACCTGATCACCGTCTTTAATAGCACCAGTTCTTCTAATATCTAAACGAACAGATGAGTAGAACTTAAGGGCATTACCACCAGTTGTTGTTTCTGGGTTACCGAACATAACACCAATTTTCATACGAAGTTGGTTAATAAAGATTACGGTACAGTTTGAGCGAGAAATACTCCCAGTTAGTTTTCTGAGCGCCTGAGACATAAGCCTTGCTTGAAGACCCATGTGGCTGTCACCCATGTCACCCTCAAGTTCTGCTCTTGGAGTAAGAGCAGCAACAGAGTCAACAATAAGAAGGTCAACGGCACCTGAGCGTACAAGCATATCCGTGATTTCTAGAGCCTGCTCGCCTGAGTCAGGTTGAGAAATAAGAGTGTTTGGAATATCAACGCCAAGCTTTGAAGCGTAGGCAGTATCGAGAGCATGTTCCGCATCTACGAAGGCAACGGTTCCCCCTTGCTTTTGGGCTTCTGCTGCAATGTGAAGTGTAAGAGTTGTTTTACCAGAAGATTCTGGCCCATAGATTTCGATGATTCTTCCCTTAGGAATACCGCCAATACCGAGGGCAAGGTCAAGGCTAAGACACCCAGTTGGGATCTCAGGAATTTTATCTTGTGCTGTACCATCAAGTTTCATGATGGCGCCTTTGCCAAATTGTTTTTCAATTGTGGAAAGGGCGAGGTCTAGAGCTTTCTTCTTGTTTGCTTCACCACTAGCAGATGTTTTTGAAACGGCCATAATGTCTCCTAAAAAGGTTTAAGTAATCCTAACTTAAAAAGTGCTTTTCCTATGTGTATGCTGTGTTGTATTAACCTAGCATTACATGAACAGGTTGGCACCTTTCAATTCCTCTCCTCAATGCATGGTGAGAGAAAATCTAAACTCATCTAATGTTCTGAATTAACTTTTGATTTGTTCGCCGCAAAAATTAAAATGAACTCTAGAAAGAATCTAAAATTATTGTGTGCGTAAGTTTTGCGTAAGTCAAGCGTAAATTATAAAAAATTTGGAAAAAGGCTGTGAGCCCCCAAGTAGACGAGGCCTGCGTAGATTCCACTGATGATGTCATCGATAATTGTTCCCGCACCGTGAGAGATTTCCTTATCGAAATAAGTGGCTGGCCAGAACTTAATGATATCAAAGAAACGGAAAACTCCAAAAACAAAAATTAAACTGATGACAGGCTTTCCCCCTACGGCCTGAGTGAATATCCAAGCTGTCCACATGCCTAAGACTTCATCGATAACAATCCAAGAGGGGTCATGAACTTTATATTTCTCCTGAGCAATTTGTGCAATGAAGCAACTGATGATGGTTGCCATAATCAGAAACGGAATGAAGAAGAAGTAGGGGGCACCGGCTTGAGAGAGCCCAAAGAGGACGGGGCAGATAGCGAGAGAGCCCCAGGTGCCAGGCGCTTTCGGCAGAAAGCCTGCTCCAAAGAAAGAGACAAAGACAACTTCTGGATGCGTAAGACTTGGTGCGTTTTCCTCTTTCATAGGTCCTAGCTATAGTGTGTGGCGCGGAGTTCTTTTGAATTCGCCGCTCGAGGCAGTATAATGCCGGATATTCTTAGACTCAGGTTATTTAATTTTTATGGAAAGACCAAGCTATTTATCAAAATACCTCTTTGATTGGGAGTCCTTTGACGTTGTCATTGGTGGTAAATCAGCACTCGACTCTAAGTTTTTTATCAGCCAAATGCTTAATGAGGAGATGGTTGAAAGTTTCCTTGTAGGTTATGGACTAGATGCCAATGATCCCGTTGCAAGGGCTGAGCTCTTTGGGAACTTTCAAGAGGCCCTTCAATTTATTCGCCGCTATTTCTTAAAAGAAGGCAGTGGTGAGGGACTAGATCTTAAAATTCCAAATAGTATTTTTATGATTACAGATATTAGTGACCTCTTCTTTATGGCCACTGGTAATAAACAAGATGCTACTCGTGAAGATAAGCTGTGGGCCGAAATTGTATTGAAGGTGATGCACACTATTCTCCATGTAGATAAAGATCTTCGTTCAAGTTATTTTTCTGAAATTCAAACGCAAATCTTTGACCGCTTTTATAAGTACTTATTTCGTGATGGTGAGGACCTTTACTTTGCTAAAAAGAAAAAGGAAATGAAGGCCAACGGAATCTCACTTGTAGAGTTTGAAACGAAATCAAAGAAAACGCGCGACTCCGTAATTATTAAGCTTCTTCATAAAGCAGAAAATGTTGCTGAAGAATTATTTGATAGAGTGGGAGTAAGAATTGTGACGAAGTCACGATTTGACTCTATTAGAACGATTAAGTTTCTTATCGAGAACTATATTGTTATCCCTCACAATATTAAACCCAGCCGTTCTACGAATAGCTTAGTGGATATGAATGAATTTAAAAATCGCCACGCCAATCTCATTAAATATGCCTTAAGACATAATCTTAACGAAGAGAAGTTTTCAGAGGCTATTGAAAGAGAGATTCGCGAGTGCCGACCGGGCGCTAATGGAGATGAGAGAAACTCTCATAGCCTTAGTGGTTATCAGGCGATTCAGTTCACTTGCCGACAACTCATTAAATATAAGAATCCTTTTCTTCAAGAATTTATTGATTTGAGAAAATCTGCAAAAGATCAAAAAGAAGAAGAGATCGCTAAGAAAATTTTAGCGATGGACTATAGTCACATCGCTCGTGACGTTCGTTTCTTTTATCCCTATGAAGTTCAAATTGTAGATGAGGAATCTCATCAAATTAACTCTGAGGGAGAAGCCTCTCATGCTGAATATAAGAAACAGCAAGTTCTCACCGCAATGAAAAGAGTTTTTGGGCCACTTGCTGAGTATAAAGGCCTTACGATCTCGTAGTTTCAATAAAGACTTCGCACCTTTCATTCACACTTTCAGGAAAGTCCGCCTGGGGCACATGGCTACCATCTTTAATAATGTAGAGGCGAGAGTTCGGAAGATTATCTCTCAGAATATTTTGAAGGAAGTTGGGGATAACCTGATCCTTATCTCCTCCCATAATGAGAGCTGGTGTCTGGATATGCTCAAGAGAGGAGACAATATCGTGATTCTTCATCTCTTTTAAAAGCTGAAAGAATACATGGGGGTCAAGCTCTCCAATCTTCTTTAGGTAGTATTCGACAAAGTCTTTAGGAACCTTTTTGGTATTAAAGCCACCTTTGTGGACGAGGTGAGTGGCGAGAGGATTGAGGTGACCTGTCTTCCAAATACTGCCGTAGAGTTTGGGATATTTCTCGAGAAGAGTTTCAAGCATGGGCTGCAAGATATCCATCCAGTTGGTATCAAAGAGAACATCTTGTGGCGGTAGTACCGTTCCCGAGATGAGGATCATGCCAGTAACTTGTTCAGGGTATTGGCGGGCAAATTCAAGGGTTGTATTTACTCCCATAGAGTGACCAAAGTGGACACCTTGACTGACGCCAATCTCATTTAAGAGGAAATTCATGTCGGTCGCAATATTTTTAAAAGTTAAATCATCAATAGATTCTGAAGAACTGCTTTTATAGTGGAAGCGATAGTCGTGATAAACGATTTTATAGCCGAGATCATGAAAGTAGGGAATCTGGTAAGTCCAATGGGCAATATTACAAACTAATCCATAGTTAAAAATGAGCACAGGGAGAGAGGGATCACGAT
Organism: uncultured Bacteriovoracaceae bacterium; assembly: GCA_950054155.1. Taxonomy (GTDB): domain Bacteria; phylum Bdellovibrionota; class Bacteriovoracia; order Bacteriovoracales; family Bacteriovoracaceae. The sequence continues at coordinate 10,089 of CATLOT010000007.1, read as the reverse complement.
GGTCTGAATCAAGGTTATGACCAATGTTAAGTTGTAAACCATCTGGGCCAGTAAGTTCTAACTCTTTAAATCCTGTGAACATTTCAATCCTTAGTCATCTGATAGAATGAGCTCTCGCTCAAGTGCCGTCATTACTGTTTCGTGCTCTTGATGGTTTGTATAAAAGGTATCGTATGTTCCTTCAAGATCAATCGTTTTATTGGAAAGAGCAAAGTTCGCTTCCGTTAATTGGAGAGAGGATTCATCAATAGTGATAATGTCATTGATTTTTAAAACCTTTGTTCCAATGATCTTTTTACCATTAAGAAAGAAAGGGTAGTTTTCAATACTCTCTATTAAAATCCCGGTGTCATGATGATGAATTTTTATAGCGACTTGGTCTCTCTCTAAACTCGTTATTCTGATGTGAGATTGAGGTGAGTTGCCAACAACAATTTCCTGAAAGTAAAAAATAACCTTTTCGCCACTTGAACCAGTATTTGTGGAATGAATGTGGAAAACAAGCATATATATACCTTACTAAACTGTTTTGCCGACAAGATCGTCATTTTTATATTCTAAGGATATATTACTAAAAAGGTCTGGGTGATTCTCACAAAGGGAAATTACATCCTCTTTTGCTTTCTCAAGAGTATCTTGATGATGGATGAGAGAGCTTAGAACTCTGGTCGACTTAACTCCACTTTGGTCTCTGCCAAAAAGATCACCTTCCCCACGAATTTTAAGGTCCTCTTCGGCAATGATGAAGCCATCACTGCTCTTCTCAATAACGCTTAGTCGTTCCATGCTTGTTGGTGAGAGCGGCTTGTCGTTCACGAGAAAGCAAAACCCTGGCTTTTCTCCACGTCCTACTCGTCCTCGCATTTGATGAAGAGAAGAGAGTCCGAAGCGCTCTGGATTTAGAATCGTCATTACTGTCGCATTGGGGTTGTTGATACCTACTTCAATAACTGAAGTACTAATCATGATATCAATTTCTTTTTCGCGAAAACTAATAAAGATTTTATTCTTTTCATCAGACTTCATCTTGCCATGCAGACCTTCAATGCGAAATTCTGGAAAGTACTCACGATATTTCTTAAGAACAACCTCCAGATTGAGCATATCTTGCTCAGGGTTTTCTTCAATTGCAGGAACAACGACATAGGCCTGTTCCCCCATAGAAACACGGGTCTTTAGGAAGCTTAAATATTTCGCATAATTCTCTGGGGCAACGATTCTGGTTTGAGTGCCTTTGCGATTAGAGGGCATTTGCTTGATGATGGAAATATCAAGGTCCCCATATTGGGTTAGACTTAGACTTCGAGGTATAGGTGTGGCGGTCATTAAAAGACAGTGGCAACCCTCACTCTTGTTAACAAGCTTTAGGCGCTGGTCGACACCAAACTTATGCTGTTCATCGATAACACAAAAGGCTAGGTTTTTAAAAGAAACACTCTCTTGAATGAGGCTATGGGTACCAATAACGATTTGAGTTTTACCGGAGCTGAGTCCAGCAAGAACAAGCTCCTTGTCTTTCTTACTTTGACTTCCAAGAAGAATATCAAGGGTCCACTTGCCCTTTAAGAGTTCTTTAAACGTTAGGAAATGCTGAAGGGCGAGAGCTTCTGTTGGGCACATTATTGCTGCTTGATAGCCTTGGGAAATTGCGATCAGAGCAGATATTAAAGCGACAGATGTTTTTCCACTTCCAACGTCTCCTTGGATAAGTCTCATCATAGGCCGGTCAGCTTGGAAGTCTTTTAGAATATCATTGATAGCAGCTTCTTGGTCTTCGGTGAGTTGATAAGGAAAGAGAGAAAGGTGCTCGCGCCAGTTTTCATCATTAAGATGAATGCTTGGCTTTCCTTTTAAAATCTCCCGACGCAACTTTATTTTGATCTGCTCTGTAAAGAACTCATGATAAATCAATCTCTCTCGTGCTTTATCAAGATTTTGAGGCGTTAATTGATGAGGGGGAATTTTTCCGTGAAGAATTGAGAAGGCCTCTTTAAGGCTGATCAGGTTTCTCTTTTGGATCATATCCTCAGGAAGGGGTTCTTCGATTGTTTCCCATAGTTCATTTGGAATTTTATCAAAGAGTCCGGCCAGGTGATGGGGGCTTATTCCATCAACTGTAGGGTAGGTGACTTTAATAGCTTCCTTGTCATTATCCTGCCATTCCTTGAGGTCTTTTTCATAGTCTAGTGAAGTTAGCTCTTCAACGTCAGGGGAAATCATTTGGGCTTCACCCATAAATTCTGAAACTGATCCCGTGAAAAAGAGATACTCTTGCTCTTTAAGTTTCTTAACTTGAGAGGGGTAGCAGTTAAACCATTTAAGGTTCATCATGCCTTCACTGAAGCGATCCTGAACCGTTACGGTGACATTAGAGAGGGGAGTTCTTCCCTTGCCCCTTGCTTTAAAATTAGGTTGATCACGAAAAGCAACAGCTTTGGCGACCCCTTTAAAGAGGCTTTCTGGTGCTAAAGCGTGAAAGCTTTGAACCTTGGGAAGAATTGTGGTTCTGAGGGGAAGGATCCAGAGAAGATCTTTGACATGATCAACTCCATTATTAACAAGCTTATCAACAGTCTTGCTCTTCCTTCCCGCGATAAGTTTTGAGAGAGGAGAGTTCCAGGTAAGGCTACTTGAACTCAATATCCTCTACCTCATATTCAATATCTCCTTTTGGAGCTTTTACAATAACAGTATCACCCTCTTCTTTGCCTATTAGGGCTTTGCCAAGTGGGCTTTGAAAAGAGATCTTTCCTTTTGAAGAATCTGATTCGATATCACCAACAATCTGATAAGTGATCGTTTCATCTTTCTCGACGTCAAGAAGTGTAACTGTTGCTCCAAAAACAATGCGATCACTACTCATATTAGAGGGATCAACAATCTTGGCACTTGCAATGACACCTTGAAGTTGTGAAATACGACCTTCAATAATAGCCTGTTTTTCTTTTGCAGAATGGTACTCAGCATTTTCTTTGAGGTCACCAAGCTCACGGGCTTCACCAATAGCTGTTTTAATTTCTTCTCTTTCAACTTTTATGAGGTGATTGAGTTCAGCTTCAACGGCTTCATAGCCAATTTTTGTAATGGGAGTTTGGTTTTGCATAATAGTAACCTCTTTTCTTTTAATCCTTAAATAATGAGTTTGCAGCATCTAGTAAGCTATTCTTATCATCACCACCGCCGGAGGGGGCACTAAGCTTAAAAAAGTCGCAAAAGTTAGCCTTTTCTTTTTCGAGAACCCGGTTGGCCATAGGTTCTTTGCAATCGTTATATGCACTTGTGTCGTAGAAGGTACACATCGTACAACAGTGCAGACTAGCATAACACTGAGGACATTCTTCCTGTCGACCGATATTTTCACCAGGATTGAGCCCTAGTGATTGGGAGCAGTTATAACACTTAATTCCTGATTCAACTAATGACATTGTGTCTTCCTTTAAAAAGTCCAAGTCTTACCAATGCTGAAACTAAGTCCAGGGCTTGGTTGAGATTGATCATTTTGTTCGGGATTGTAGTAAATCTTAGGATAATTTCTCTTATTGTATTCATCAATGGCTTCAATAAGATTTTGTTCATTGGCGTTATCAAGAGTCTTCGCCACGAGAAAGTTGAGGATCATAAGGGTAGCCCCACCGATAAGGAAGGTCTTTTTTTGCTCAGAGTCACCACCAGCGATAATTCCTGTCAGCATGAGTCCAGTGCCGAGACTTCCCATCACTGTATTCACGAGGCGCAATTTTGTGCCATCTTGGTATTCTTCGAGTAGACCTTTGGCCACGGGGTCTTTTTCAAGGTGAAACCTCAGGCCCTCTCCTAGTTCATTGGAGTTGTTATCGATCAAAACCTCTTGCTGGTTTATAATGGCAACACGGCTGCAGGTGTCAGCAGCGAAGATGTGACTACTTAAACTTATGAATAGGATAAAGGTTCTAAAAGTGCTCATAAACTTTTACTCTATCAGAAAAGATGCGGGCGTTAAAACAATGTTCTTGATGCGCTGCTAATGTGCCCGAACGGAATTAGGTAATAAATGGATTTAATTAAGACTGGAATTGGAATAACGAAAACGATCCGAAATGTGAGCCGATTGCGAGAAATCGTTGTTGTCTTTGCTAAGAACGGTTTTGACGAATTTATTTCGCATAATGCGATTGCTGGAATTCCCAATTTTGTTCTTCCCAAGTCTAAGCGAAGCATTAAGGAAGAGTTAGACAGAGAAACGGAAAAAGATTGGCCACAAATTTTAGGCTATCGCTTGCGTCTTTGTTTTGAAGAATTAGGTCCAGCTTTCATTAAATTTGGTCAGCTCCTCTCAAGTCGTGAGGATATTTTCGATGCCAGCTTTATCGATGAAATGAAAATTCTTAGGGATAAAGTTAAACCAGTACCCTTTAAAGATGTAAGGGCAGGTATTGAAGCATCTCTTGGTATGCCCATTGATCGCGTTTTCAAAGAAATTGACCCTAAGCCAATTGGTACCGCTTCTATAGGGGTTGTTTTTAAAGGTCAGCTTCTTGATGGAACAGAAGTTGTTCTTAAAGTGAAGAGGCCTGGAATTGAGAAGATGATGGAGACTGATTTTTCAATTCTCCGTTTTCTTGCCCATCAAGCAGAAAAGGTGAGTGAGGAAGTTAAATTTCTTGGCGTTTCACGAGTCGTTAATGATTTTTCTCATTCCTTAATTAATGAACTTAATTTTAATATTGAGGCGCTTAACTGTGGTCGCTACAGAAAAATCATAGAAAGCCATGATACGGGGAATCTCTTTTACCTTCCTAAAATTTATGAGGAATACACTAGTGCAGATCTTCTCGTCATGGAGAAGCTAAACGGTATCCCCTTTAGTAACTATAATGATATAGAGCCACACCTTGATGACCTTGAGGTAAAGCTCAATGATGGTCTTAAGATCTTTTTAAAGACATTCTTAGCAGATGGCTTCTTTCATGCCGATCTTCATGGAGGAAATTTCTTTCTTCTTAACGACGGAAAAATTGGTCTTATTGATTTCGGTCTCATGGGAACACTCTCTAAGAGAGGGCGAAAGAATTTTGTTTCGATTATTTATTCGTTGATCAACTTTAATTATGAAAATGTGGTCTATGAATTCTTAGAAGTTGCTGAATATGATCAAATTCCTGATGTTGATCGTTTGATCAGTGACGTGCGTGATGCTCTTTCTCCTTATATTGGTCTGACTGTCCAGCAAACAGACTTTAGTCTGGTCCTTAAATCAACAATCTCTACACTCAAGCATCATGAGATCTTCCTTCCTCGGGAGTGGTTCATTGTCTTTCGCTCTTTGATGACCTTAGACGGTGTTGGACGCTCTCTTGGTCAAGATTATGACCTTTACGCCATGATGGAAGAGGATCTTAATGACTTAATCCAAGCGAGCTTCAATAAAGATGAGATTCTTGAAGAGGGACTGTGGGCCGCTAAAGACTTTATGGGAGTCGCTAGAATTATACCTCGCCACCTCAAGTGGTTTCTTAAGGACTTTACTCAAAAGAAATATGGAATTGAACTCATTTTAACGGGCTATGAAAACTCAGCTAAAATGATTAACGGCTCAATTGTCTTTTTAGCCTTTACCTTACTCACATGCCTTTTTGTTGCGAGTGGTGTTTATTTTCTCGGACGCAATGTAAATCATTGGAGTGAGGTTCCAACAATCACGTGGATCTTTTGGGTATTGGGATCCCTTGCTTTTGGCAAAGGCTACTTCGCACTAAAAAAAGTACCAAATTAGTTTTTAAATTGAGTCGTAGCCGTGAATGAGAATGAGGGGGACAAGTTCACGCCACTCTTCAATTCGTCCGGGTCCAAAAAGTCCCTGGATGAAGTCTTTTTCACTCAGTTCATAGGGATTGCCGTCAAAGAGAACTTTGACCATTCCTTCTTCATGACCCATGACTTGAAGCCTTTCTCCAGAGGTATATCTTATTAGTTTGTCGATAAGATCAACGTTACCCATCCTCATAAAGCCCATATAGCGAAGAGGATTCTTAGGATCTGGCTTATCTGTTAAGCGCCAATTGATGAAACCCGCAATAGGGGGAGCATCCATGGGATGATGTTCATGGCAAATGCCTTGAAGATCCATTCCCTTGTTAACAAAGTAGCAATGCTTGCCTTCGTCTTCGAGAATCTTAATAGAGCGACAATCAAATAGTAGGTTATACCAATCGATATCTCTTCTTTTAGGAACAATATACTTATCTTTAAGGTGAAGATAGGAATCGACAAAGACACCCGTGTCCGTTGGTTCAAATTCCTTAAGATTATTTTCTTGGTCTCTCAGGTCTATCTCCTCAATAAGTCCGAACTCATAGAAGGAGAACTTTTCATAAAGTTGTGAAAGATCAGACCACAGCATATAAAAAGCATAATTGGGATTAAAGAGAAGGATTGTTTCAAGAAGAGTTCTGAAAAGTCCGGCTCCACGTTTTTCGTCCTTAACACTTATTCCCCCTAGAAAGAGAACGGGAATATCAACCTCTTTATATTCGAGAACTCTTGGGAGAGTGAATAGTGTGGAGACAACTTCGCCATCTTCTTCCAGGAAGTAGCAATTGGCATAATTCTCTTCTTGAAGAAGGAGGGAGAAGTCCTCTTTATACGAGTATTGGTCATCATATCTAAAGGCCTCTTCAATAAGAGAGACACATTCATTGAGTTTATCTGGGCTTTCTTTCAAAGTTTTTACATTCATGGCTTTTATTGTGGACTCTTTCTGACAAAAAACCAGTCACTCCAGGGTAAGTTGATTAAGTTTTATTCACTTTAAAACTAAAAAACTCGGTTATTAACTGGCAATATTCGTTTAATTTCAATGACTTATGACCTTTAAAATTGTCAAAAAAAAAGTCATTTTTTTCTAAAGTTTTTAGTGTGCGGTGCGATAAGTAATCAGAAGGTGCACTACCTACGTCATGGATAGATGTTGAGTGTTGCACGCCGGTTTAGGGATTGGCCTTTATCGGAACCCGTTATCAAGGAGGATAAAATGGGACTTCGAATTAACACAAACGTGGCCTCCCTCAATGCCCAGAGGAATTTGAGAGGAACACGTCTATCGATGAATAAATCGTTAGAAAAACTTAGTTCAGGGCAAAGAATTAACCGAGCTGGCGACGACGCTGCTGGTTTGGCAATCTCTGAAAACCTAAAGGCTCAAGTTCGAGGACTTAAGCAAGCTGAAAGAAACGCGGAAGATGGTGTTTCACTTGTTCAGATTGCTGAAGGTGCATTGAGTGAGGTTTCAAACATCCTTATTCGTCTTAGAGAGCTCAGTGTACAGGCCGCTTCGGATACTATCGGCGGTACTGAAAGAAAGTTCCTTAATGTGGAATTTGAACAGCTGACTTCTGAGGTTGATCGTATTGCTAACTCTACTGAGTTCAACAGAGTTCCTCTCTTGAACGGTACAGGTGCAGTATTTGATATTCAAATCGGAACAAGAAATGACCCTATATCTGACCGTCTAACATTCGACGCTTCAAGTGCTGATGTTAACGTAGCAGCTCTAGGTCTTAACCTTGCTTCGGTAGCAGACAAAATCTCAGCTCAAAACTCGCTCTCAGCGATCGATCAAGCGATCATCTCTGTTTCCGGGATTCGTGCTGACTTTGGTGCGCTTCAAAACCGTCTTCAATCGACAATTAATAACATTGCAGTAAGTGTTGAAAACCTTTCTGCTGCGAACTCCAGGGTGCGTGACACTGATGTGGCCGCTGAAACTGCTGAGCTTACAAGAAATAATATTCTTATGAGTGCAGGTACTTCAGTCTTAAGTCAGGCTAACGCCTCAACAAAATCGGCACTAAGCCTCATTCAATCAGCCTCACAAGGGTAATTGAAAAACTAACAAATGGAGTACGTAATGTTTGGACCAAATGGATAAATGAAGAAAAGCGGTAGCCTAGCCTGCAATGGGAGATCGCTCTAATACACAAAGACACAAAAAAGAAAAAGTTGGTTATCCGAAACTACATGAAAACTATTATTAACTAATTTGGCGGACATGATGACCGCGACACTTTACAGGAGGTAAGAGATGTATAGAGGAGATTAGTCATGGGACTACGAATTAACACCAACACGTCGTCAATTTCGGCACAACGTTCTCTGGGTCAAACCAATAGGAGAATGAATGATAACCTGAGGAAACTTTCTTCGGGGGAAAGAATTACGCGAGCGAGTGACGATGCTGCAGGTTTAGCAATTAGTGAAAACTTAAAAGCGCAAATAAGAGGAAATAGACAGGCAAAGAGAAATGCCAACGACGCTATTTCGATGATACAAACGGCCGAAGGAGGCTTAAGTGAGATTTCTAACATCATTATTCGACTTAGAGAACTCGCAGTACAAGCTGCTTCGGACACAGTGGGGAACACTGAACGAGGTTTTACAGACATTGAGTTTCAACAGCTCAAAGAAGAAGTCGATAGAATCTCAAAGTCCTCTGACTTTAACGGAATTCCGTTACTTGATGGGACTGGAGGCATGCTTGAATTTCAAGTCGGCATCCACAATGACCCTACGCTGGATCGTTTGCGCTATGATGGGACGAAAGCTAACGCTACTCTTGGAGCACTCGGACTTTCTGGTGAAACCGTTAGTACCAAAGAGGGGGCACAAAACACGCTCAAAAGGCTTGATGATGCCTTGGTACAAATTAACGGGGTACGAGCTGAACTTGGTGCAACTCAGAATAGGCTTTCGTCAACGATCAATAATTTAGCGATCAGTGATGAGAACCTAAGTGCTGCTAAGTCTCGAATTCGGGACGTAGATGTGGCCGCTGAAACAGCGGACCTGGCGAGGAATAATATTCTCGTTCAAGCAGGCACTTCTGTGTTAGCTCAAGCAAATCAGTCGGGTACCACAGCCCTCAAACTGATTGGATAAAATAACATTTCTTTTTTAACGCCCAATGCTTCGGATGAAGCTTGGGCGTTTGTCTTTTTTTTCCCTCCATCTCTTTAAAATCAATAGCATGGTAATCTTGAACCATGAGTAAATCCAAGAAAGAGAAAGAAATCTCAAAAGAAAAACTTCTAGAAGAACTTGAGGCGAATACCAAGAAAACAGTTCTTATCTTTGGAGTGAGTTCATTTATTGGATCAAATCTCGCAGAATTTTTAAAAAAAGATTATCGAGTAATCGGAACTTATCATAAAAACTCTGTTCGAATTAATGGGGTTCTCACCATACCTTGTGACGTTTTAGCTAAAGAAGAAGTGCAATTGATGTTCTTTGCCTTTAAGCCTGATTACGTGATTTATTGTGCGGGTATTTCATCAATCGAAGAGTGTCACCTTAAAGAAGAAAAGGCTGATGCTCTTAATACTTCAGGCCTCTTCAACGTCGCCGAATACTGCCAGCGTTATAAAGCTCAAGTTTGTTATTTAAGTTCAGGCTTTATTTTTTCTGGAGAAAAAAAGAATTACTTTGAAATGGATATTCCCGATGGATTTACGACATATGGGAAAACTCAAGCTGCTGCTGAATTTTATATACAAAAAACATCTCTCAATTACTTAATCTTTAGATGCTGCCGACTTTACGGAAGATCTATTATTCCGACACGACCAACGTGGTTTGAAAATCTTCAGCGGCTCCTTGCAAAAAATAAAGGGGCTCAAATGGATGACTATATTCATACGGGCTTTTTAGATGTTTATTATCTTGGGATGTTAATTCGCATGAGTTTTGAATCTGGAGTCTCTAATAGACTCTTTCAGGTTTCAAGCGAAGATATTGGAAGCCTTTATCAATTTGCTCAAAATTATGGAGAGGTCTTTAATATAGCGAAAGACCGCTTTTCAAAAGGGCGCTGGCCTTTTCCCTATCATCAGTCAGCGACGACAACTTCAGTTGAAGAACAGCTTTACTTCAAACTGGATACCGCCAATATTGAAGGTTTCTTAAATGTAAATTTACCAAGTATACGCGAGTCTATTGAGTTTACTTATCAACGTTTCGGAGGAACTCCGGGGCACAAGAAAGTCGGCGGCGGTGGAGATGGTGTAAAGTTTATTTAAGCAGCTCTTCTTATTGAGCTGATTGCTTAATAAACTCCGT
>CATLOT010000006.1 GCA_950054155.1 uncultured Bacteriovoracaceae bacterium | reverse complement strand
CCCGATACTAAGCTTCGCTTGATTCGAAAGAATTGTGCTGAATGGAAAGGGGTTAATCCACACGATATTTTGACCTTCAAAGATTCAAGCGCGAAGGTCACATGGATTGAAGGTGATCTTCTTCATTATTCCTATAGCTCGATCACAGATCATGTGAATCAGACCAATCGCTTTACAACTATCGCGGCACAAGCAAGCTATGATAAAGGCGTGCGCTCAAGCCTCTTTAAAATAGTGACAAGACCAGCTTTTAAATTTTTAAAGGATTACTTTTTGAAGGCGGGCTTTCTTGATGGACGCTACGGATTTGTCATTTGCTATATTAATGCCCTGTCGGCTTTTTTGAAGTATTCAAAAATCTATGAGCTTCAAAAAGGAAAATCTATAAATTAAGAAACCCTCAAAAGAGGGCTTCCTTGATCTTCATTACTATTAAGAGGGATTCTAAGAGTCAGCTGTCGTCTGCCTTGGGCGAACGTTTGAGAAGAAAGCTGTCCTTTGAATCGATCGAGGAGGAATGTTGGGGTGGCATGTGCGCCTAGGGGAAGAGCGGTTCCATCGTGGCAAGGGGGGAGATCGCTTCCATTGCAATCTAGGGACAAAATGAAGAACTGAGAACAATTTGTGGTTGTGATTGAGATTTGTTCTTTTGCAAGAGAGCAAAGAGTGAAGAGGACACGATTAAAATCACCTTGATCCCACTCAAGATCAGAGAAGTCATTGATACGAGCTTGGTAATCAAGACGAATCTGAAGACCTTTAAGGCCAAACTGCTTTAATCGGTTTTGAATGTACTCCTTTATGCTTAAATCTTTCATGCTCTTTTCCTCAAGTGGTTAATCTGTTGGAGGGAAAATAAGGGAAGTGTTTTTAGAAGTGAACACAAGTTTCATTTGTTTTTCATAAAACAAATATGAAATGAGAATTAAGAGTGAAGTTATCAATTATCGGTGTGTTGCGAAGGGCAGGAGTTATCTTTAATCGTTTTTTCTCCTTAATGAAAACTTATTGGATACCGAAAAGAGAGTTATGAAAAGATCACTTCACCTTCTTATTCTCTGTTTTACCCTCGCTGGCTGTAGCGGAAAGGGAGAAACGGCAAAGACTGATTTTTCTTATTCTGTAGGAAAGCTAGTCAATGGAACCCCGATGGATGGAGGCTTCTGCCTTCGTGCTGTCCAACTTGATAGTGACACAGGAAATGAAATCGACACCCAGGCCTATGATCTCGTGAATGATGCAGCTGAAATACCTTTTGGAACGTGGAAGTTTTTCTTAGTTGGTTACGCAGGCCCTGGGGCATGGAGAGGAGACAACTATTGTGGTGAGGTGGCACCTACAGTCTTAGAAAGTGACGAGACCACAGTTGAGGTCACCATCAATCAGGCCAATTGTGCGAACGCTCCCTTTCCTGAAATCATTGCTGAAAAAGCAGCTTCCCTCTCTGGCGGGACTGGTAACTTTGATAGTGCCACTTTTGATAGCAGCACTTTTGCTTCCTAATCGACGATTTGTTTTACTTTGAACTTGATGCTTCCAATAGGGAAGTCGATATTGTCGGTACCCACTGGCGTTCCTCCTCCATTGGGAAAATAGATCCAGTAAAAGAGAGCAACACCTTCATTAGCCTTTAAGTAAATTTCTTTTTTTAAGCCGTTATTAGCGTAATCATTGATCTCGTCTTCTGTACCGTCACCATTATTGTCGATCCTAGAATAACTTGAATAGCTATAAAGGGGAGCACTTGTTGCAGAAACTCCATCAATATTGGGCTCTTTCATCGCTGAAGTGTTGGAGGTAACTTCGCCTTTAGTTGGGTCTGTAGCGTCGAATTTAACGACGGCAAAGTTGTAATAAACACTCGCTTGTTCCCAGTTCTCATCGGGAGGGGTCATTGAAATAGTTCCGGGGGTGGCGATCATTGTGATTTCATAAAAACCATCGGCAGGGATTGTAATAAAGTTCATGTCTCCAGTTGCTGTTGCACTTTGGAGGGCCGAAGCAGAGGGATCTGTCCGAGTCTCTATCGTACCAGCACTAACATTTCCTAAAGAAACGTAGCCAGAAATACAGTCTGTTACCGTATTTTCACATTGCTGGGCCATTGAATCGAGTTGGGCATTAAGAGCAGTATCATTAGTGGCCTCAACCAGAACATTTCCGCGAATTTGTTGGAAGTTATAATTCATCTCACTAGCACTAATGACTTCACCCCCTGCAAACTGATAGATACCATCAACAAGGGTTCCCGCGTAGAGAAGAGCGGAACTGAGAAAGGTCGCTATAATGAAGCCCTTCGTGAAACCTTTTGCGTAGATCTTGGTTTTATTCATTTTCTTATCCTCAAGGAGTTCAACCTTAAGACTTTTCGGCTGTTTGAAACAAAATTTGTAGGGGAAATGTCACGTAGTTTCAGTTGCTTATGCCATTTATCGTGAGTTTTTACTCTAAACAAAAAAATGTAAATATTTCCAAAGAGCATTTTTTGAATTGTTTGCGATCAAAAACGGTGGCAAAACGAAACCACACAAACACACCAATGTAAGGAAATAGATAACGTGGAAACAGAAACCTTATCATTTACCGAGGACCTCTGCCCCAAGGACATCGTCACTCAGCTGCTGGAGATCGCCAAGGCCCATGACGCCCTCGATGAAATCGGCGGCGCCACTAGCTGGCGTTGGCAGGAGGGGATTATCTCTCGCATGCCTAAAACTAAAACCGTATCAAAGGTTCTTCGCAAAGCCTACTGCTCTGAAGATCCAATCGTTTGGTTTCAAGAGACTGAAGGGTCCCTGCGAAAGTTTATAAAGAATAACTTTTTATCGGGCTATCGAGATTATAGTGACTTTGAGCCAGCTGATATATATGACACACTTTTTATAATCCTCACAAGAAATACAAGAGGTGTTAGTTTTGAAGAATTAGTATTAAACTTCTCAGTACTTAAGTTTCTAAAAAACAATAAGAATGAAGATGATTATTCTTTCTTTATGAATCAGAACACTGCTGTTGAATTATATGGAGCATGGGCAACACGTAAAGTTTCCCATTTGATTTCTCTACTAGGGATGGAAAAAAACTCAGATGGCTTTTATAGTGGAAATATACATACTCAATTTGTTAATGAAAAAATTGAAATTTTTAAATTAGAAATTCAGTCTCTAAGATTCAGAGTTGTCGGCGGGGGATCAAAAGTCGATATGTTTCGGTCTAATTTTGTTGATCTTTCATACGAAGAAATGATTGACTTAGAATGGATGATTATTGATTTCCACAAAAAGTTTAAAAGTAAAATTGATAAGATTACAAGTGATAGAAGTCGTAGAAAGGAAAGCTTAGAACCACGGATATTTAGCTTTATAGCGAATACTCTTCCAATTAATGGAATGGGAGAATTATCATGAAAATGTATATGATTTTAAGCTTTATTTTTTCTATGAATCTCTATGCTGGTGGAACGAGCGGCGGTGGTCCCGGAATAAAGGTTGAGGTAAGGGCTCTAGAGTTAAGTTCCGTTGGTAATACTGCTGGCGGCGGTGGCGGCGGCGGACCAAGAAGTGATTACGGAGACTGGGTCGTCATAAATGGAGAGGTTGTGGACCTCCAGTTGAGAGAGGGCGGAGTCGTTGATGTTGAGGAGCTTGAGGATCGTTATCGTGGCCTTGTAAAAAGGGATGATAGTGGGAAGATGCTTATTGACGCGAAGGTGCCTATCGTGGATTATCAGACACAGGATGGCCGTATTCATCAGATGACTAAACTGAAATAACGAATAATTAAATTTTGAAAAAGACGGCCTCGCGATAGCGGGGCTTTTTTTTTGAGGAGAGCTCTTTTGAGATTGAGTGAAGCGATTAAGAATTTGCATGGAAAGTATAAGAATGACCTTACGGGGGATGTTTCTAAGAGCTTTCCGGCGCTCTCTCAAGTTGATCCTGATGCGTTTGCGATTTCAATTGCCACGGTTGAGGGTGATGTTATCAATGTCGGTCAAGCGGATCAGAGCTTCTCGATTCAGTCGATCTCAAAGCCCTTCTCCTACGGGCTCGCGCTTGAGCAGCATGGTCATCTCTTCGTTGAGAAGAAGGTAGGGATGGAGCCGACGGGCGAGGACTTTGACAGTATCATTAAACTTGATGATCAGAACCGACCCTTTAACCCAATGGTTAATTCCGGGGCTATCGTGACTTCTGGTCTAATTGATGCCAAAAACTACGCGACTAAGAAAGAAGAGCTCCTCCAGTATTTCTCTGCCTTTGCGGGGCAGCCGCTCGGGATTGACGACGAGGTTTATCAGTCGGAAGCGAATAATGCGCACAAGAACTTTGCGATTAGCTATCTCTTACGCCACTTCAAAGTGATGACCTCTGATTTTAGGGAGGACCTAGATCTCTACTTTAATCAGTGCTCGGTCTCTGTGAATACGGATAGTCTTGCGATGATGGGGGCGACTCTTGCTAATAAAGGCATTAATCCCCTGACGCAAAAGCGCTGTATCAGTCACGAAAATCTTCGCCACGTCCTCAGCATTATCTTCACGTGTGGTATGTATAATTACTCTGGCGAGTGGGCCTTTGATGTTGGCCTTCCTGCAAAGTCGGGCATTAGTGGAGCGATCCTCCTGATCGTTCCAGGTCTTGCCGGTATCGCCATCTATTCACCTCGCCTTGATAAGCGTGGCAATAGCGTGCGCGGTATTAAAGTTTGTGAAGAGCTCTCAGAGCAATTTAAATTTCATATCTTTGACTATCAAACGCCTAAAGAGATCAGCAAAATTCTTTAGGACACTCTTGAATAGGCACTTTCATAGGCATCCTCCTCAAGTTCTCCCGTGTCTTCGTCATAGTTGCCAACTTCGGCATGTTTCGAAATAAGGGTGTCGAGTGTGCGAAGATCTAAGGGCTTACTGATAATCGTAAAGTCATCATTATGAATCATTCCCTTTCTCAGAGTAGTCATAAAAATAATAGGCACATTGGATGTGTTGTATTTTAACGTGAGGCCATTATCATCAGGCATCTTTACGTCAGAGATCACAAGAAAAGGTGGCCAGCGGCCATGCTCTAGCTCAGCTCGCGCTTCGCTCACACTCGTAAAGGTCTGCACATTAAATTTCCACTGCTCAGTGAGATGCTTCTCCAAATAATTGAGAATATCTGGATCATCATCGACTAAGAAAACGCGAATGCCTTCAGGCCTGTGTGACTCAAAAAAGTCTCTTAATAAATTCATCATTGGAAACCCCCCGTTGGTGTTGGGATTAGCTTAGCGCAAAATAAATTTAATTTGATCGGGGTGCCTTATTTCGAGCAGATAAAGAGATATTGAGAGACAGGAAGGCCTTTTTTAGTCCTAAAAATGGGGCATATAATGGTCATAAGGCATGTGATGTTACATTTTCTCAACAATTGATCATCGTGAGCCCTGCACCCATGATCTGTTCTTGAAGACGATAGAACACAGATTTTGAGATACCAAGGCCCTGGCACACTTTATTGGGCTTTCCCTGATGAAGCTCGAATTCTCGCTTGAAAACAGCGCTCTCTAATTCGCTAATCATCTCTGGCAGAGTCTTCTTTAGAGTGTCCTCTTTTAGCTCAGTTAGCTCATGAATGACTGAAGAGCGTTGGCATTGAAGTTTATGAAAGAGATGACTGAGTTCACGCACATTTCCTGGCCACGAGTAGCGTCTAAAAGAGGCCAGTGCTTCCTCGGTAAAGTGGAGGTGGCGCGAATAGGAGCGCTGAAAAGACTTTAAAAGAAGCTCAATATCATGAGTTCTTTCTCGTAGTGGCTTCATCAAAAAGTGATGGCCACTGAGGCGATAGTAGAAATCCGCGCGAAACTTTTCTTCTTCAATTTTCTTTTTAAGGTCATCACAGGTCGCACTCACAAGATGAAAATCTACTTGTACAGGTTTTTGAGAACCAAGAGGATAGAAACACTTCTCTTCGATGACCTTTAGAAGTTTGCGCTGGAGATCTAAAGAAAGGGCTCCAATTTCATCGAGAAAGAGGGTGCCACCGTTAGCCCTTGCAAGTATTCCTTCGCGCTCGCTTGTCGCTCCAGTGAAAGCACCTTTCTTGTGACCAAAGAGAGCAGACTCTAAAGTTCCCCTACTAAACTCTAAGAGATTGAGGGCAACGAAAGGAGTTTCTGGTCTTAAGAGGGTATGAAGAGCTTTGGCAAAATGGGTTTTTCCACAGCCACTCTCTCCTAATAGAAGGATTGGGACCTGGGGATTATTGGCAAATTGCAGACAGCGTTCAGCACGGGCGAGGTACTCACTATCTTTGGTTTGTAAGTATTGGGAGAGAGGTTTTGAAAGGGATTCTTCGTTAAAATGAGACTTGATCTCCGAGATGATGGCTTCAGGGTGAGAACTACAGTAAACCGCCTTAGCGCCAAGCTGATAAAGAAGGGCGATCTCGTGGGCTTCCTCCATCACGACAACCTTACCCTTAACTTCTGCATTACCTTCTTCAAGGAACTGAAGAGGGAAGTGGCGGGAGAGGGCGTCCTTAAAAGAGCTGCCATATTCTCCTAAGATAATGATTTCATTAAGCATGATGAGTCCTTTGCTATTCAAGTCTGTCGCAAACCAGAAATATCCTAAGACGCTATCTCGCTCTACTTCTTAGTGAAATGTTAATGAAAACCCGTATAAATTTCATGCTGTTGGTAAATTTGCCAACATAATGCTAAGCTCATCAAATGAGCCCTTATAGAAGAGATGATATTAATACCAAAAACTCTAAGGTTATAACGGATCCAAAAGAGATTATTAAACTTAAGCTTGCAAGCGAATTTAATAAAATTGCGCAAAAAATGATGACTGATGAAGTTTTGAATCACACAAAATTAGATAAATCAGACTTGTCTCGTATCAAAACCTTAAACCTGGGTCGCTTCACCATAGATAGAATGGTGTCTCTATTAAATGCCCTAGGTTATCAGACTGAAGTTAAGGTCAAAAAGAGTCAGGCTTCTTAGCTCAGGAGTGACTCAAAGTCGCGCATTGTGAGTTTACCGGTGAAGAGGTTGTCTTCGTCATCAGGGAGGAGGTCTTTAAAGAGCTCTTTTTTCATCGCCTGAAGTTCGAGAACTTTTTCTTCTACGGAGCCCTTGATGATAGGGCGGTAAACGGTGAGCGTGTTCTGTTGACCGATACGGTGGGCCCTATCAATCGCCTGAGACTCAACGGCGGGGTTCCACCAGGGGTCCATGATAAAGACATAACTTGCGGCCGTGAGGTTAAGACCGACACCACCAGCTTTGAGTGAAATTAAAAAGACAGGAGCTTTTCCTTCTTGAAAGATTTCAACTTGGCTTTGGCGCTTTTTGATCGTTTGCGTACCGTCGATACGAGCATACTTCCAGTGGCGCTCGTGAATAATCTTTTGAATGATATCGAGGTAGGTCGTAAATTGAGAGAAGATAATCGCCTGGTGACCTTCTTCTAGAATTTGCTCAAGAGTCTCCATGAGAAATTCAATCTTAGAGCTGTCGACCATGGCCTCTCGAAAGGCCATTTCACCCGAGCGCTTTTGCCACAGGCATTTTTGGCGCAGTTCAAGCAGTCCACGAAGGATCTCGCCATACTTCTTCTTAGAGGGAGCATTCTCAATTTTCTGCTTAATCTTTTGAAGAGAGTTCTTATAGTCATCTTCTTCATGACCGTTGAAGCTAAGAACAACATTATTTTCAATCTTAGGCGGCAGATCGGTGAGAACCTGACCCTTGGTCCTGCGAAGAATGAAAGGTGCAGCCGTTTTTCTGGCAAGGAGGCGACTCTTCTTATTCGAAGAGGTGCGAATAAACTGAAGGTCTCCCCAGATTCCTGGGATAGAGAGGTCCAGAATATTATAGAATTCGGCGAGATCGTTCTCAACAGGCGTACCTGTGAGACAGATGCGAAAGTTAGCCGGAATTTTTCGAGCAGCGTAAGCCCCTTGGCTTCGAATATTTTTAAGGTGCTGAACTTCATCAAGAACAAAGATATCAAAGTGCTGATCAGCGAAGGTCTCATCAACCTCCCTCTTCATCACCCCATAAGAGGTGAGGGTGATCTTGGCATTGGGATCAAAGTTACGATCTCCACCGTGATAAATTTGCACTTCAAGGTCAGAAAACTTCTTAAATTCAGCTTCCCAGTTAAGAAGAATTGTCACAGGGCAAACGATAAGGATCTTATCCACTTGATCAAGAATCGACGTGAGAAAAGAAATCGTTTGCAGTGTCTTACCAAGACCCATGTCATCGGCAAGACAGGCACCAAGCTTATTCTCAAAGAGAAAGCGCAGCCAATTGTAGCCATTTCTCTGATAAGGTCTAAGAACATCTTTAAGATGATCGGGAATTTCATACTCTGGCATCTCTTCAAGTGTAGCGAGACTTTCACAGAGTTTGATCTCATCATCAGTAAGTGCGCCATCGATACCAAGTTTTCTAAGCTCAAAGAGCTCAAAGATACGAGCGCGATTAAAGGGGAGGACAAAGCGGTTCACTTCTTCTGGAGTTTCGCCTTCACCTTCGCCTTCTTCTTGAGTTTGATACTTATTTTGAGCTTCATACTTGGTGTATTTCTTCACAAAGCGCAGAAGGTCTTTTTGTTCTTTATTAAGAAGGATAAGACCATCTTTGGTAAGGGCAAGACCATTATCGAGGTCTACATTCTCAACCAGGTCCATATCGTCACTGTTGATCTTAAGTTCGAGATCAAACCAATTTGTCGTGGCACTCTTTCTTTCAAAGCGAATCTTAGACGACCAGCGGCTGATCTCATTGCGGTTATAGAAAATCTGCACCCCATGCATGGATGTGCGCGCATGAAATTCACTGAGACCTTGAAACATCGTTGAAGCAGGTAAGCTATAGACGAGTTCGCGCGATTCACTGTCATACTTTGAAAAACGAAAGAAGAGATCTCCAAAACAACTTTGGAGCGTCAAAAAGAAGTCTTTTAAGAATGAGTTTGAATAGCGGCAAAGTGACTTCGACTTCCCACTATAAATAAGAGTGTCTTCTTGATTGAGGGTGTACTCAATTAAGTTTGACCAATAATTCTTCTGATTTGAGGGGTGTAGGCTCGCTTTGTAAGCATCGCTTTCTTCTTGAAAAGAGTCAGCAAGCTTTTGCACAAACTCGTAAGCGTCTTTCTTAGTACGAAAGCTAGAGAGCTTTCCGCCATGAAAGGTAAAGGCCTTGAGAAAATCTGGCGAGTGAATAAGGTTCTCCTCATTATCAATGAAGAGGAGATTAATATCGATCTGATTGCCTTTCTTCGCCTTACTGAGGTGAATTCGAGCAGTGGAATCATAGGTTGGAATATCTTCTAATTTCTTGTCATCAATAATGACTTCAAGATAATGAGAGGTCACACCCTGACACACTTTAATCAAGTCATTCACATCAAGATGAGTCATTTGAATGCGAAGCTTTTGAATAAGGTCTTTAAGTTCAGCCGGAAGATGATAGCAGGTTCCACTCTTCCAATTAAAAAGGTAGAGATTCTCAAAGAGAGAGATCTCACGAATGAGGCTGCCGTCTTCCGTTTCGTATTTAAAGCGCAGTAGAGGCAGGTTGTCACCTTCATGGGTGCTCTCTTGAAAGTGCTCTACGCTGGTGATTTGAATAGTGAGTTTTCCCGACCACTGCTCTGGAATGGGGAAGTTAACAATTTTCTTCGTGTGTAAAAGATACTGAAGACTAGAGTAGGCCGAATTTGAAGGTGCTCTCTCTAATTGATGGGGACCATTAACAATGGTTCCATATTCGTACGCACTTACCGCAAAAGTAGATTCCAGGGGAATCGGAGGATGAGACATATTCTCTGATGTCGCATCAAAATTCTTCTCGTGAAGGAGATGGATATGATAGGTGAGAAAAAGAGCAACAACGTGAGGGCAGTGGCCATCTTCTGTCCACTTATGACAGTCACAATTACTGCTCACGGGTCCTTCAGGTGTCCCTTCCAGTCTCTTCTTGTAGACAACCTTAGTCTCATGACTTCTGTCTTCACGAACGATACCACTAACAATGAAGTAGGTTTCAGGACTTCCTTTAGAGAAGGAAATTGAAACCCGCGACAATTGCAGGAGTCTTTGAGCATCTCCAAAGAGTCTTGGAGAGAAATACTTATGAGCTTCTTCGCTGACAGAGTCTGGAATTTTCCAACTTGTGTTCATGGACATAATAAGGTTGAGATCCCGCTATAGTGAAAGGTTCGATTATAACCGAAAAGTTCCTAAAAATCTTATTAGGATAGAGTTTTCCCCAAAAAAAAAGCCCACCGAAGTGGGCTTTCAATGATTGTTATTGTTCGCGATCTTGACCGGGGATTGTTCCCTCAAGATAGGCTTTAAGAAGCTTCGCTCGACTTGGATGACGAAGCTTTCTAAGCGCTTTCGCCTCAATCTGACGAATACGCTCACGCGTTACAAAGAAATCCTGACCAACTTCTTCAAGTGTATGGTCAGACTTCTCACCAATACCAAAGCGCATTCTTAGGACTTTCTCTTCTCTTGGTGTAAGAGTCGAGAGAACCGCACGCGTTGATTCAGAGAGAGTCACACTCATCACAGCGTCAGCTGGAGAGATGATTTTCTTATCTTCAATGAAGTCTCCAAGAGAAGAATCCTCTTCCTCACCAATAGGTGTCTCAAGAGAGATAGGCTCTTTAGAGATTTTTTGAACTTTCTTAACCTTTTCAACAGGAAGTTCCATTCTTTCGGCAATTTCCTCAGGGGTTGGCTCGCGACCAAGTTCCTGAACAAGTTGTCTTTGAGTACGAACCATCTTGTTAATAGTTTCAATCATGTGAACAGGGATACGAATCGTTCTTGCTTGGTCAGCAATTGCTCTTGTAATCGCCTGACGAATCCACCAAGTGGCATAAGTTGAGAACTTGTAACCACGACGGTATTCAAACTTATCAACCGCTTTCATAAGGCCGATATTTCCTTCCTGAATAAGGTCGAGGAATTGAAGACCACGGTTGGTGTACTTCTTAGCAATTGAAACAACGAGTCTGAGGTTAGCCTCAACAAGACGCGCTTTCGCATCATCGGCCTTTGACTCACCATCAAGGATAATCTTGTAAACACGGTGAATGTCATCAAACTCCATTCCCGCATCAAGTGAGAGGCGACGTAGTTTTCTCAGCACATCTTCTTGGTTACGAATGAGTTGCTCAATTTTCGCGTCAGTTGTGAAGAGGTCCTTCGCAAGCTTACGCTTAAATTCATCGTCTTCCATCACTTGATCGTAGAGCACCTTGTACTCTTCGCTGTCAGCAACCTCGAGGAACTTAAAGATACGATCTTGTTGATCATAGAGCTCTCTGAACTGGAGGTAGTACTTCTTAACAGGCTCAACGAAGCTGTTGATGATCTTACGGTTGAAAGTGAGGTCAGCGAGAGTTTCACCGATGCCTTCCATTCTCTTCGATTGTTCTTTGTCGAACTTCTTAAGAGTACCGTCTTCATTCTCAACTTCTTTGAGCATGGCCGCGATAGAATCACATGTTTCGTAGATTGTTTTTTGGAACTTGTTAATCTCACGTGTTGTTGAGTCATCGTCGAGACCACGCACGAGTTCTTTAACAAATTCACTTTGGTTTTCTTGGGCCTCAATCTTATTTTTGAGATCGGCGATTTCGTTGAGGGCGTGAGAGGACTTGAGACAGGAAAGAATAATTTCTCTTTCACCTTCTTCAATTTCCTTAGCAATCTCAACCTCACCTTCTCTTGTAAGGAGGGCCACAGAACCCATGCGCTTAAGGTAAAGCTTAACAGGGTCTGTTGATGCTGAACGAAGTTCAGCTTTCTCTTCTTTTGAAAGAGTTTCTTCGATAATTTCAGTACCATCTAAACGGATGCCATCATCATCCTCGTCGGTTTCCTGATTTTGAATGTCAATTCTCGCTTCCTGGATCGTAAGCATGATTTCATCGATCTGATTAGGATCGACAATGCTCGCGGGGATGGCGTCGTTGATTTCCTCGGGTGTGAGGTAGTTTTGATCTTTCCCCTTGATCAGTAATTTTGAGAAGTCTTTAGAGTTGATAAAGGCGCCAACAACTGACATCTATTCTCCTTAGTATTATTTGCTCGTTTTGCCGTAGCGATTAGTTGTGCGTATTTCAATGAGCTGCTTATCTACCGTCATTAATTTTTGAAGGATGTTATGCTGCTCTTCTTGAGTTTGGGCACGACCTTGTTGCTCTTTCAAAAATTGTTTTTCAATTTTTAGTTGCTCAACTTGCAAACTCTTTTTAATATCTTCAATCATCTTGAGTGCAACTTTATCTTCAAGGGAATTGTCTTGATAACGATAAAGGGCACCACCAACAACAGCAGTAAGTTCTGCCGTATAATGGTCGTCGCTCATCAATCTTTGAACCACCGATATATATTCGGATTCATCGATTTCATACATTAGCTCCGAGAGCTTTAAAATATAACTTTTTACCTCATCATTTCCCACAAAATCAAGCAGTTCGGCCATTTCATCCTTTAATAAAAGTTCGGGATGTTGGACTAGATTTTGCAGGAGGCGAACTTCAACTGTGGTGAGTTGGCGATCAAGTTCAACTTTCTCCTCAATTGGGATTTCATAATCCATCATCGGAGGAAATTCTTCCTCGATAGGAGGTGGTGCCGGAGCTCGATTTTCCTTTCTTCTCACCCCATCAAGATAGTCTTCATAATTTTTCACAATCGAAGCAGAATCCGACTGAAGGCCTAGTCGCTTAGCGTAGGTGATCACTCTTTCAGAGGCAGAAAGCGAGTTTTTTAAGGGACTTAGAACCTCAAACACCCTTTCCAGAAGTTCGAGCTTGCGCTCGGCGAGCTCAGGAATCTGCTCGGGAAACTCTCTTTCAATCTGTACATCCACAAAGGGCTTGGCCTCTTCGACCCGCTTAGAAAATTCCGTCGCCCCTTTGGCCACAAGAAATTCATCGGGATCTTTGTGTTCCCCAAGGTCAATGAAGCGAGGAGTAATGCCTTGGGCCATGAATTGTGCATTGACGCGGATCGATGCCTTCCATCCGGCCTGGTCATTATCGAGTGAGAGAATAACATTCTTCGTGAGGGCCAAGAGCTTTATAAGAGAGTTGTCACCGAGGGCAACACCCATGATGGCGACAGAATGCTCAAATCCATTTTTAAATAAGGCAACTTGGTCCATGTTTCCTTCCACAAGGATCGCTTCATCGCGATCTCTGATAGCATTTTTTGCAAGGTGCAGGCCATAGAGGAGGTTCTTCTTATTAAAGAGGAAGGAGTCCAGTGAATTGAGGTACTTGGGCTTTTGTTCGTCCGTGGTGGCCCGTGAAGTAAAGCCGATAACTTGGCCAAATTGATCCCAAATGGGAAACATTATGCGGTCACGAAAGTAGTCATAATGGGACTGATCACCATAGGTGCTCTTTTTGATAAGACCTAATTCTTCTGAAATCTGCAGCGCAAATTCCTTATCCTTGGGGTCTTTAATTGAGCCGATATAATCGCAAAGGGCGCGGCCATTAGGGGCATAGCCAAGTTGGTAGGTCTTAGCGATCTCTTCAGAGAGACCACGTTTTTCAAGGAAATCTTGAAAGTGGGGGTACTTGCCCGTTTCAGCAACTTTTCTAAAGAGCTTTGAAGAGTTTCCTAAAAGCTTCTTTCCCATCTCAATTTTCGGGCTCGCTTTCTTGGGCTGGTGGTAATCGCTAAAGTTCCAACCAAGCTTGTCACAGATGTCTTTAAGGGCATCCATAAACTCGAGCTTGCGATAGAGCATAACAAACTTAATCGCGTCGCCACCCATATTATCAACAAAGCAAAACCACATGCCTCTGCCATCGTTGATATTAAGAGAAGGATTGCTGTCATCGTGAAAGGGACAAACCGCTAAGGTTTGCGTACCTTTCTTAACCGTATGGACGTAGCGACCTATGATTTCCGAAACCGGAAGATCTTTTATGCGCGCAATAAGTTCGTCAATCGTTCCTGCCACTCGTTGGTTTCCTCGGGCAATACTATTGTTTCTTGGATACGAGCTCGAAGGCCTTTATCCGATCATTTTTTTGAAGGAAGATCTTTTCAAATTTGGTCTGGAAGCTCGCCAAATAATGTTCTGGTGCCTCTTCATAGAGGTTAAGGGTTTTGAGGCGAATGTCAAAGAGCTCTAAGGCTTCTGGCTTGTCCATAACCTCAACCATCCAATCGGCATAACCAGAGTGATCTGTTTTTACAAAGAGAGTGCCACCTGGTCTTAAAACTTTATAGGCCGCCTCTAGGAAAGGCTGTTGAAAGAGTCTCTTCTTGTGGTGACGCTTCTTTGGCCATGGATCAGGAAAGAAGTAGAAGAGCTTATCAACTTCACCTTCTTCAAACATAAACTGAATTCTTTCTCCTCGCGCACGAAGGTACTTGAAGTTTTTGTGAGGGTGCTTCGCAAGTTTTCTTGCAAGGTTGTAAGAGCGCTTAAAGCGAAAGTCCATGCCAACAAAATTGACGTCAGGATTTTGCTCACAGTAATCAAGCATGAAGTGACCATAGCCGGTACCAATCTCAACACAGAGAGGGGCCTCACGGTCAAAGACTTCTTTATTCCAAACACCAGGATACTTCTCACTCTCGTTGTCGCGCATGACAAACTCGTCAAATTCACTCAACTTTTCATGATAGGGATTACGGTGCTTATATTCGAAATCTTTCTGATAAAGATGGTCGTTCTTTTTACTCATTTTGCTTATTACCCTTGGAATAGAAGACGCAACTTATCAAAAAGATTGAGATTTTGGCCAAAAAAAAGTTCTCATATTTAGTCTGTAAATGACCGAAAATATTAGTAATGAAATGGAGACCAATAATATTCCTTTTTACATTAATGCCCTCACTGCTTTTTTGCAGTGTGCATGGCAAAGATGTGGACTTAAACTTTGCCGTTTCAAGCCCAGATGTGAATTATGAATTGGCCACTCAAGGACGCTACTTGCGCTTTCGTGCCCTCGGCCAAGAAGTTGGTTTCTATATGAAGTCATGTCATGCCAAGGTTGTTGAAGCGCTTGAAGATGAAGTTAAAAAGTCGACAATCGCTTTTGCTCGCCAGCCCAAGAGTTTAAAAAGAAATCCTGCTGCTGTACCCGATTATGCGGGAATCAAAATTAGCGGTGCTCACTACAAAGTGAATAAAGACTCTTTTAAGAGTTCACCTTTTGCCCATCTGCAAACGAAGATCTTTCGTCTGATGAACCTTGGAAAGAAATTATGTCCTCAGTGAAAATTCTAGGACTCACATTTCTTTTGGTTTTTAAGCTTGAGAGCTCAGGTGCAGAAGAGTTACCGCCAGATTCAGCTGCCTTTGTTGAGTCTATTCAGTGTGTGCTTGATAATTTGGATCAAGGGGATTGTGATCAAGAGAAGCAAAGCTGCGGCACAGAGTCTTGGGAAATGGAGGCTTTTGAGCCCGTTCCTTTTCAAGCGTGTGTGAAAGAGATCTGTAAAGAGAATGCTGAATCAAACTTAGGGCGCAATCTTGCGCAGGTTTCTCTAGAGACTGATACTGAAACAGCTGAGGTTAAGAAGAACTTTGCACCCCAAATTCAAAAACTCTTTGAAGCCTATAAAGGCCTTGGTCAAAAAGCGAAGAAAGACCTGGTCGATTTTCCTGCTGTTGCTGATAATGCTCGCGCTTATCAATGGCTTCTTGATTCTATGGATGACTTTCGCTTTAACTATTCTCAAGCTACGGGCTCTGTTGAGTTGCCGGAGACCTGGGGAGAACTTAAGGCTCAAGCTTCAAGCATCTTTTATGGTTGGGATGAGAATAAGGTTAGAGAGCTCTATGCAATATCTAAAGGTGTTTCTGATCAGTATCGCACTTCAGAGGAATTTACAGGCTTCTACGATAAGGTTATGAGTGCTGATGCGAGACGCCTTCATCTCGGAAAGCTAGAGGCCCGTGTGAGGGAGCTTCCCGAAACTTATCCAAAGAAGCTTGCTATCTTTCAAAATATTCAAAAACTTCAAAATAGTAATATGATTGGTGGAGATCAACTCTCTGATGTTCATCACAATGAACTTCTGTGGCTGTCTCAGGAGCTCTTTCTTGCCGAAAAGTTGACAGGGGATCCGTACTCTTTAGTTCTGGCTAATAAGTTTAAAGGTGAAGTTGATAAGTCTTCTAACTTCACCCTCTATGATGAGTTTGTGACAGGAAGTGAAGAAGAGCTCTTTAAGAGTGCTTGTGAATATGCGATTGCTAATCAGGCAACACACCTCATAAGTAGTGATGAGAAGAAACAAGTTGAAGAAAAAATCTCTGCTCTAACTGTGAATATGACAAAGCGATTAAAGGGCATGGTTTCTGATGAAACACGAGCGATTCTTGAAAAGAATTTAAAAGCTGAGCTCGCTTCTCTTCCTCCCTCAAAAGAAGAGTATCTTTCAAAGATGGAGTCTCTTCTCTTTGAACAAGCAGGCATGATCAATGCAGTCGGAGATAAGTTTCTAGGCTCTGTTCCTAGCTATAGTGCAAAGAATACCATTCAGTTAGCAGAGGATGCCTGTACGCTTCCTTTGAATCTTATGGGTAATGCCAGTGAACGCTCGATTTGGAATAGCTCAGGTCATCAGCACTCGATTACAATGGGTGCTCTGACTCTTCACGACTTTGATAAGAATGGCCTGTGGATTTATGCTCACGAAGTTGGTCACCTTGTATCAGCAGTGATTGATGAAGAGGGCTCAAAGAAATCTAAGAGTGCCTATCAATCGACAAGAGAGTGTGTTGTTGGTCAAAAGAACCAAGACTCATCCCATATGAGAATGGAAGAAGATTTTGCTGATCTCTTTGCTTTTTACTTTGCCCCTGAAGTAAAGAATGGGCCTTGCGCGTTCTTTAATGACGGAGAGGGCTGGAAAGGGGAAGAGAATATCTTAGAAGATGATCCCTATAACCCGAAGCATAGTTCGAGTTTTTATCGCCTCCTCCATGGTCAGTTGTATACAGGGGAAATGCTTCCGAAAGTTTGCGAGGATGAGCTTAAGAATTCACCCTCGCGTCCAAACTTTAGAGCTTGTTGGCATATTCACAAATAACGCCGACAACTTCATCGACATCACTTTGTGACAAGAAAGGATTCATAGGAAGACAGAGTGTTCTTCCTGCGAAATTCTTAGCGTTAGTATCCTCTCCCTCATAGCCCTGGAGGGCTTCTTCTTGAGAAAGGGCTTTCTCATAAAATGGTGTACAGCCAATATCTTTACTTCTGAGAAGGTTCATCAGCTCCTCTCTGTGCTTAATAGAAGGCAGCTGAATGGGATAGAGGTGCCAGCTTGAAAGGGCCAAGAACTTCTCTGGTAAGAGACCAAAGGGAAGTGAGGCAAGGCCCTTGTGATAAAGAGCGGCAACTTCTTTTCTTTGCTTATTGAACTGATCGACTTCTTCGAGCTTGGCGTGAAGAACAGCGGCTTGCATATGATCGCAGCGAGAGTTTCTTCCCATGGCCGCTTCATCGCCGCGTCCATGATTGCGAATGGTAATGACTTTCTTCGCAAGCTTCTCATCATTCGTTAAAATACAACCCGCATCACCAAAAGCACTTAAGTTCTTAGTGGGATAAAAAGAAAAGGTCACAAGATTAGGACCATCACCAACAGGTGAGCCTTCTTTATAATACGTCCCTTGAGCTTGAGCCGCGTCTTCGATTACAGCTATCCCTTTTTCTGAACAAAAAGAATTGATTTCATCCATGGGGCAGGGAAGTCCATAGATATGAACGGGCATAACGGCCTTGAGGTTATGTTTTTCGTGAACTCTTTTTAAGGAGTCTGGGCAGAGAAGTCCCGCTTTCTCGTCGACGTCAATCCATACTGGAGTTGCACCAACATTGAGAACGGCTTCTGCTGTCGCGTAGAAAGTTATTCCTGGGACACCAACTTTATCGCCAGCACCTACACCATGCACGAGAAGGGCAATCTCGAGAGCATCTGTACCGTTGGCCACTAGGAGGCAGTGGTTAGACTTTTGCTTTTGAGCAAATTCAACTTCAAATTTTTGATTATATTCACCTTCAACAAAGGCATTGTTGTCGATGATGTCATTGATTCTCTTTTTAACTTCAGTTTTAAAGGAATCATGATGAAGGTCGTGAAAATTATAAAAGGGTACACCCATACATTAAGTCCTCGATAGAGTTTATGACCCTCATCTTAACTTCTATGGGAGAACCTTGCATTACTTATTTCAGCATCTTTTCTAGGATCATGGCCGCTTTCTTTGCGGCCTTGGGATCCTTCTTTATGCGCTCTTGAATCGCTTTTTGGAGTTGCTCAATCTTAAGCTTCTCTTGTTTAGAGTCTACTTTTTGTCGAGTAGGAGCCTGCTCAGGCTTCTTCGTAAAAAGTTCTTTAAACTTACGTGCAGCGCTCATAATTAAGCTGCTGTCTCAGGAGCTCTTCTTTGCTTAGAAACACGCATCATGTGATCTTCAATCACATCATAAAGCTCAAGTTTTGTTGTGTGGGGGTCCATGCCTTCTGGAAGTTGTGAGTAAACAACGTCACCAGCAATTTCTGTAAAGATATACCAAGTTGATCCAAGCTTTTGGAAAAGAACTTCGTTTTCAATTGATTGTGTTTGTTTTGACATGACTCCCTCCTGGATTGTGTCGCTGTGATTTGCCTTTGGCCTTATTAATTATCTAATCGGAGCTGGGTGTCAAAACTTTAGACATTTTTTGCTGCACTAAGTTGTTGAAATAACACCAAATGGCTACTTTTGTGGTTAAATTGATTTA
Organism: uncultured Bacteriovoracaceae bacterium; assembly: GCA_950054155.1. GTDB lineage: Bacteria > Bdellovibrionota > Bacteriovoracia > Bacteriovoracales > Bacteriovoracaceae. Next base: position 121,083 of record CATLOT010000006.1, on the reverse strand, counting down.
TGAAAAAGTTCATCTCTTTAGTGGCCATTAACCTGATGGTTTTTGTTGGTTTAGTCCTCATTGTTCATGTCATTCATGAACGCTTTTTTTATACAGAAAAGGAGTCATTTGATGGCTCTCGCTCAAACTCCGAATACTTCCCTCATCCCTATATTGCTTTTAAGGGAGAGCCTAGTAAGAGCTTTTATAATGAAGATGGATATAGAGGAAAAGTTCCTGTGGCAAATGAACTCTCTCGTGGACCACGCATCTTCATGCTGGGAGGTTCCTCTTTGGTTAATGGGATGAAGACTTTATCTGAACTACTTCAAGAGAAGTTCGATGCAGATGGTTTGTCTGTTGAGATTTATAATAGGGGAGTTGTCTCATCTGCTCTCAGGCAAGACTTGAGTCGAATTGTTCATGAGATCGCAGAGCATGGGCCTGATCTGATTATTTTTTATCATGGTTTTAATGAGCTTATGAATCATCTCTACGGAGACCCTCGTGTTGGTTATCCCTTTAATTTTTGGATCACTGAAAACAATCCATTGAATGTACGAAAAGCGGATGATTTTCCGATTTGGAAAAGTCTTCTTTTAAGAAGTTCAATCATTCGCGAGTATTTCTTGGAGGAGCTTGAGGAGCTTGTACTTAATAAAAAAGTGTATGGAAGAGAGGTGGATAAATTCTCTTCGCAGTGGGAGCAGGATATCGTTAATGATTATTGGAACTCTCTTGAGAAAGTCAAAAGGATGGAGAAGGCCTTTGGTTATAAGACGATGGTTTTTTTTCAGCCTGTTTTCTTAGGGCATCCTGACTATCTGGCTCAAGATGATGGTAAAAATGAACATCATAAGTCCTTTAAAAGGATGTTTAATCTTTTAATGGGTGATCCACGAAAAGAGGAATTCCAATATAAAGACTTAAGTGGATTCTTTGATAAAGAGAAGAGCCCCTTTAGGGATGATGTTCACATCAATGATAAGGGGCGAGAGAAAGTAGCAGACGCTATTTATCCTATAATCAAAAGGCAGGTTGAAGCCCTTAATCAGTAGTCGGTCTGAATTCCAAGAAAGAGGGCGTAGTGGGCACTAAAAGGAATATTGATATTATCCTCATCAGTGGCCACTTCATTCCAATAGTCACTAATGGGTTCTGATTTATTGGTGAGACTCTGAGGCAGGTAGAATTGAACGTCAAAACCCGCAATGACCTTTAAGTCCTGAACTTTTGTATTCATTTGAATGAAGCTAGAAAAGCGAGGGTGAACTCCAATACCTGAGAAGAGACGCTCTTCTTCAAAGCCGAAGTCGTCAGCTTGGTTGACGAGGTTTCTTGTGTAACTAATTAAGAGTGCTGTTTCCAAGGTGAGTTTAAAATCTTTGTTTCTCCATGGGTCATAGCTTATATAGGGGCCAAGACTAAGTTGAGAGCGTGTTTCTCTCGTTGTTCGATCATCGAATAACTTGAATCGTGCTTCACTTGTCCAACCCTGAAAGATTCCACCAAAATAAAAGCGGTCTTCGTTATCCCAGTTTGCTTTCTTGCCAAAGGAGATTTCAAATCCATAGCGATTGGAAAAGTCTTCTTCAGTGAGAACGCTATTATAGTTGTAGTTTGATTTAAGATCCGGGCCAAAAGAAAAGCTCACTCTCGCTCTTCCCATTTCTGGTTTTCTTATTGGGTAGCCCTCAGGCAAGGGCTCTTCGAGACGATAGTCATTGGGATCAGGGACGAAGGGAGTGATGTTTTGAGTAAACTCTCGTGCATCGTGGGTGATGAGTTTCACATAATAGCGGGAGATATAGGCCTTTTGGCCATTCTTATCAATGGTCTCGTAGAACTTCTCATAGCCCTCGTCATTTTCCATTTGGCTGAAACTTGCTTCTTTCGTTTCATCGTCTTGAACAAAGATAATTTCATTGGGACCATTCTTAAAATAACGATCATGAATATAAATTTTCTCGCCTTTTCTCTTAGTCATGACTGTAGGGGAGTCCACCTCTAGGCTTCTTACGATTGGAGCTTCAAGAGTGGTAACGATTCCAACACCTGCGAAGGATTTAAGAGTAAAGAAACTTAAGAGGAGAATCTTAATCATTTATAGTGTCCAGTTAAAGCGATAACTAATATAAGCGCCAAAGGCCGTAACATCACCTTTAATAGCTTCATTTTCTAAGTATTCAGTGCTCTCTTTGAGTGAAGATTTACTAAAGCGATAATTGAGGCCTAAGGTGATAGGGCCTAGGTCGGTATCAAACTCTTTTTCAATCTCACCTTGGATACCAAGAGTGCTAAACTTATGCGTGTCCGGGTCCTTTTCTGATTGATGAAGAAGAGATTTGAAAACACTGAGGTGAAAATTCCAACGACTCTCATCTTTTTGCCAAAAGGTTCTCATAATCGAAGGGCCAAAGAAGAGCGCATTCCAAGTGACCGTCCCAAGAACAGGGTCTTCCCAAAAACCAATCTGAGAAGACAGATTAAAACCCACTTGAATAGGGAAGTTCTTAGTCATCATGTAGTTCTTTAACTGAAAAGTGGTGGCATTCGCACTTTGGCGCTCACCTCTAAAAATCGTCGCGTAGTAGGGAGTTGAAATCGACTCAAGGTGAATGCTAAAGAAGTGGCTAAAGTGCGCCTCTTTGTCAGAGCTTCCATAGGTGGGCTTATCTGTGTAAACCGTGAGGGGATTAATTTTAGGCTCAATCTCAACAACGGCATTTATATTAAGAGCATTATGAGTACTTGTGGTGTAACGCTTTTTACCTTCGGTATCGAGGATAAAAACTTTCTTACTTCCGGGAGCTAATTCCTTCGCTCTCACAAGAACGTTTCGTGAGACACGAACCTGTTTCTTGCCATCAAGACTTGTGAGAATCGACCCCTCTAAGAGCTGTGCTTTGTAGGGGGGAATGTCGACCACCTCGCGGGCCTTATCAAATTTAGGAGGAATATAGAGGGCCTCCTCAAGTTTCTTTTCTCTCTCCGTTAATTGGTCAACCGTATTAAACTGAGCGCTCGTTTCTTCTTCTAGGTCGATATAGACCCCGCTTGAACCGTTACCAATAAAGTCATCAACTTCATTAGATTGCGCCAAAGGTGTATTGCCTAGGCTAAGGAGAATAAGAAGGAAAAGGGTCTTTTTCATACCTCTATTGTAGCAGAAGTGCCCATTAGTCATGGCAAGAGCGGCATAACTTTCTAAAACTAGGTGGCCTCTTTTTGGCCGATAGGGCGCCTTGATGCGATGCGTATTTTTGTTAATCTGAATCATCTTAGCGTTTGTCATTTGAGGAGTCGTTTATGTTTGGTCAGGAATCTAAAGCAGTCGTTCCCAAGGTCATGATCATAGGAGAGTGTGAGGTGCAATACTTGACCTTTACTCAACCTATTAATGCCCACAAGACTCCGGTCATTCTTCTTGGTGGGGCCTTTCACAGTATGGGCAGTATGATGAAAGACGCTCAGATTTTGGCTAAGGAAAATCCCGTTTATTTGGTGAGCTTGCCAGGTCTTGGGAGCTCTAAGCAATATGTCGCCGGAATGAATGAGGAAGATTATTCTCTTATCTTAAGAACCTTTTTCGATAATCTTGGGATTGATAGCGCTTCATTAATCGCTCAAAGTTATTCCACTTCCATTGCGCTCACTTTTGGAAGCCTCTACGAAGAGAGGGTAAAGAAAATCATTCTGTGTGGAGTGACGAAGGAGCTGCGTGAATCGGTACGCCATCTTCTTGAAGAGAGTTTGCACTATCTTGTGAAGAATGAAATGGACCGCTTTGCCAGTGGGCTCGCCCTCAATGTTATGAACTTTAGTCAAAGAAGGAATGTCGCTTGCGCTCAAAGTGTGAATCGTAGTCTTTTTCATCATCTTCGTACTTTTGAAGAAGAAGATAAGGCCCGTTACAAGGCGACTTTTTTAAGAATGATCGAGCAAAAGCTAGATCGCCGAGCTCCCCAGTGTCCAGTACTCGTGATCTCAGGGGAGTTTGATAATTTCACGACTCCTTATGAAAACTTTCAAATCGCGCGCAATTGCCCCAATGGAGAATACATCGTTATAAAGGGAGCTGATCATCTTGGCACTCATGAGAAGGCCGATGTGTATCAAAGAGTCTTTAAACGCTTTCTTGCTGATCTTCCTTTAAATCGCATGAAAGACGTTGATGTTTTTCCTAAGAATGAATTTCCTCGCGAAAAAATCAGAATGGAGCCGCGCTGGCTTCTTAATGATGTCGGTTTTCTTGATAACGGCAATGGGGTTTTTGTTCCCGTTAATATTGTGGACATCAATAATTTTGGATGCCGCCTCTTCACCTCATTTTCAGATCACCGCTCTCTAAGAAGAGATAAGAAATTTATTTTGCATATTCCAAGTGAGGACATGCAAGTAGATGTCATCCTCTTTAAACAAACGGAGAGTGGTCACTTTCGTGGCATCTTCAAGCACAACACTTTCGAGGTGACCCAAAAGTTTGAAGTATTTATTAATAAAGTTTCTGATACCTGCAGTTCTGCTTATGCAGCCTAAATAATTTCTATGGTTCGGAGGGGATAATTAAATTTGTCTTTTGGGGGCTCTGTGCCATAGGGAACACCCGAAGAAGTTGAATAGGAATTTCGTCTTCTTCGGGTGTTTTTATATACTTGATGGGATGCGTTGGTAATTGTCACTCTGTGTAGCGAGATGGTACCTTTATTGGTCTATGCAGGAATTTGTCTATAACGTTGCCATCAACCTTCCGGCCTTTTTATTGGCCATTGTTTTCCACGAGTGGGCCCACGCTCGCGTCGCCCTATGGTTCGGTGATGACACCGCCTATAGAGATGGCCGTTTGACCTTCAACCCAGCCGTTCACGCGGACCCCATCGGAACTCTCGTTTTCCCTCTCATTGGCGCGGCCATGGGTGGAATCATGTTTGGTTGGGCCCGTCCCGTTCCTGTTGATCCTCGTCGTTTTAAGAATCACCGCTCTGGTGTTTTCTGGGTAAGCTTTGCGGGTCCAGGGGCAAATATTTTATTGAGTGTTGTTTCGGCACTTGCCTTCGCAGCAGTTGTGACAATGATGCCTCAATCAAGCGAGTACTACCGCCTCGCTTACGACATGACTCGAAACTCGATTCTGATGAATCTCGTTTTAGCGGTCTTTAATTTAATTCCCTTTCCCCCTCTTGATGGTTCCAAGATGGTGACGTCCTTCTTAGATTACAACCAAGCAAGAAAGTACGAAGAGCTTCAGCGCTACAGCTTTGTCTTTCTTCTTGTGCTTTGGTTTACGAATATTTTTAGCTACTTACTTTACCCTGCCATTTGGTTTGGTGAAAAGATGATGAATATGTTCATCACGATGCTCTCGTAAGAAGGAACTATGCTCGATACGACGATACAGGTAAAGACAGATCACTTTGATGGACCTCTTGGTCTTCTCCTTCTTCTTGTTCAAAAAGAAGAGATGGATATTCGTAAGCTTAACCTTACGAAAATTACTCAGCAGTACTTAGGATACCTCTCGCAGATGAGAGAACTTAACTTTGACGTTGCTGGTGATTACCTTTTTCTTGCGGCAACCCTTCTTCATCTGAAATCTAAAACAGCTATTACAGAAGAAGAGGTGGCGCGCCTTAAAGAAAATGCAGATACAGATCTTAATATCACCTCTGAAGCTGACCTTATTAAGAGACTGGAAGAGCTTCAGCATTATCAAAGAATGGGTGAGAAGCTTTGGGCCCTCGATAAGAAGGGACATGAGATCTTTGTTAAACCAAAGATTAATCGCAAGGCGATCGTTAACTCAATTCTTGTGCCTATGGAAGTTGAGAAACTGACTGAGGCGATGATTGATTTCATTATCAAAGAAAAACGTAAATACACTGTTGTAAGAAGAGACAAGCTTTCCATTAAAGAGAAGTTGCAATTCCTTAAGTCCTTTCTTAAGGAAGGCGAGAAGTCTGACTTTGAAACCCTCCTTGAAAAGGATGGGGGAAAGACTGTTGATAACACCGTTATTACCTTTATCTCTCTTCTTGAACTTGCCCGTCTTAAGAGACTAACCGTTTTTCAAAATGAAGGTTTTGGAACGATCTACGTGCAAGTTATTAAGTCGCTTGAAGACTTCGATGTAGAAAGCGCCAATGGTTTTGATGAAGAAGATGGGAATAACACACCAAGTGAGGAAGAGCTGAAGGCAACGATTGACGAAGCTGCTTCCGTGATCCAATAGGATATTAGGATATAGAGACATGGAACACACAACTGAAGAATCAAACACAAACGAATCGACTCAAACAGATGCCGCACTGATGAGGGACTCTCTTGATACTGTTCAAAATGAAGAGATTATCGAGGCCCCCCAACAGCAACAGGATATAGAGGCATTGGATGAAGCTCCCGAGGAATGGGAGCTTCATCCAGCTTTTCCCTCTGATGAAGATCTTCTCTATCCAGGTCAAGAGATGCTTGAAATGGAATTGGATTATCTTGATGATGATAAACAAGAAGATAAATTGTGGCAGGCACGTACAGGTCTTGATTTTGAGACTCTCTGTGGTGCGATTGAAACTGTGATTTTCATGAGCGATAAGCCTGTGGCCATTAATAAAATTAAAGCGCTCATCGATGAAGATATGCCTTTAAGAGTGATTCACGAGTCACTTACGCGTCTTCAAGAAGAGTATGAAAGCCGTCATCACGGTCTTCGCCTCGTTGAGGTTGCAGAGGGTTACCAATTTAGAACTAAAGCAACTTACTCTAAATATGTTCAAGACCTCTTCAAAGTAAATTCACTTGTTCTGTCTCCGACAGCTCTGGAAGTTCTTGCGATCATCGCTTACAAGCAGCCTGTTTCTAAAACTGAAGTTGATAAGATTCGTGGGGTTGACTCTGGTCACATCGTGCGCGGTCTCATGGATAAGCGTCTCGTGAGAGTTGTTGGTCGCTCAAACGAGATGGGTCGCCCCGTTCTTTATGGAACGACACCTGAATTTCTTGAAGTCTTCAATCTTGCCAATCTTGACGAGTTGCCACCCGAGCATGAGCTTGAAGAGCAAATTGAAAATAATGTAGGCAAGATTTCTGATATCAAAAATATTGTTCACGATGGCGACAAAGAGCGCTTTGTCTTTGATGAGATCGGTGAACTTGATGATCTCGCGAACTCTATTAAGAATATTCAGGCTGATACTGACTTTACTGCAGCTCTTAAAAGCCAAGAGAAGGCTAAGCTTAAGGGTAGTGCTGAACCTCAAGGTGAAGAAGCAGAGAAGGCAACTCCAAGAACAGCTTTTGATATTCTTGAAGACTATGTTTCAAAACAACTCATCATCAACATCAACACTGAGGCCACTGAGTCTGAGATGATGTCGACCTCAGCTGATCCTCAAGTGATTAGTGATCTCACAGCGGGTCCATTTAATACACCTGAGCCTGAGGAAGAAGAGGAAGAAGAATTCCAAATGATCGACCTTGATACAGGTCTACCCATTGTTGACGATGAAATCGTTGGAGAAGATCTCCTAAAGAGTGGTGAAGATGAAGCCGCCGAGCTTGCTCGTGCTCTTGATGAAGCCTTTGAAAAACTCACTGGTGATTCTCTAGAGGGTGAACTTGGACTTCGTGAAGACAACCTCGATCAAAAAGAAGATGAACTTCTCCAGAAGGTTGATCAGATCTCAAAAGAGGCCAAGGACCTTGATCTGGATCTTGATTTTCTTGTTGAAAATCAAGATGTTACAGAGGAGTCCTCTGAAAATACTACTGATCAGTAGAGAGGACCTCTTGACTCTCGCACCTTTTCTCTATAAGGTGCGAGGCACAATTTAAATGCCTAATAACAGTCGTGAGACAGATAAAGGAGCAGTCATGAAAGCAGTCGCTATTCGACTACAAAAAGTCATCGCCGATGCCGGCATCACCTCAAGAAGAAAAGCAGAAGATCTTATTATCCAAGGCCGCGTTGCGGTTAATGGAAGCACAGTTCGTGAGCTAGGAACAAAAGTTGATCCTGCTGAAGATGTGGTTTCGATTGATGATGAGGCCATTGATCTTGGACAAAGAGAAAAACTCTATCTTGTCCTTAATAAACCTCGTGGCGTCATGACAACAGTGAGCGATCCAGAAGGACGTGAAACTGTGATGGATCTTGTTAAAGATATCACCGAAAGGATCTATCCGGTTGGAAGACTTGATTATCTTTCTGAAGGTCTTCTTCTGATGACCAATGATGGTGAGGTTGCTAACTCCATCATTCACCCCAGTGGGAATATCTCAAAAGTTTATGAAGTGAAGGTCTTTGGGGCGATTACTCCTGAGATTTTAAAGAAACTTAGAAATGGTGTGCAGTCTGAAGTTGGTTTTTTAAAGCCAAAGAGTGTACGCGTGATCAAGCAGCTTAAGCTTAAGACTTGGCTTGAGTTTAGACTGACTGATGGAAGAAACCGTGAGATTCGTCGTCTCTGTGAGGCCTGTGGTCTAACAGTTGATAAACTTAAGCGTGTTGCTATCGGTGGTCTCGCTGTTGAGGGAATTAAGCCTGCGGGTTACCGAGTTCTTACGAAGAAGCAACTTCTCAATCTGATCGGAATTGATGAGAAGGGGAATGTGGTAACGGAGTATGAATACCAATCACCAAAGAAATCGATCAATTTGCGAATGAAAGGCGCTCAGCCTTGTTCATCAGCGGATGATCAGGCCTTTACGATCTATCGTAAGGATACTTATTTCTCTTCTATTAAAGAAATTAGCGAGAAGAAAGCGCGTATGAAAGAAGAAGAGAGAATGGAAGCCTTTCGCGTGCGTGAGGAAGCTCATAAGAAACGTCAGTTTAAAAAGAAGCTTCGTCAGAAGAAAAAGAACGATAAGAAGAAGTCTGTTCACGCTCAAATTCTTAAGTGGTAAAAAAAAAGAGCCCCGATTTCTCGGGGCTCAGTTAAGACAAGGTGATCTCCTTCCTAGTTGTAATGTGAGACAAATTAATTGTCGTAACTTACAACCTTAGAAAGACTCATTTGGTCTTGGAGGACGTCTAAGCTGTATTCCAGGACCTGTTCCGCGTACGGAATATCATTTGCTTTCATATCACTAATAAAGTTTGCTTGCTTAATAAGCGCAGCGGCCATTCTCATCACTTCTGCAGAGTTATCAAAGTATTCACCTTCAGACTCAGTCACAAGCACGTGGCTAAGAAGTGAATTAAGGGTTTTGATCATACGAATTTGAGATGCGCTCATCTCCGTCGTATCGATCTCAATGAATATCTTTTGTTGGTTTGCAGGTTTGATAATCATGACAGTTCCTCTAAATAATTGGTTCGATAATGCTTACCAGCGTTAGTAATGGCTTATCGCCAATTCTTCACATAATTTTAGATATTTAAGATTGACCAAAACTCTTTATTTGCCGCTCTATTTAATTTCGATAATTTGAGGACATTACTGGACAAAGCCACCAAGGTATATTAAAGTGAGCCTTACTTAAATCAGACGCGGGATGGAGCAGTCTGGTAGCTCGTCGGGCTCATAACCCGAAGGTCGTAGGTTCGAATCCTGCTCCCGCAACCAATTTCTTTTTGATTTAAGTTCTCCCTGAAATTCTCATAGTATGGTATCCGTTAAGAAGGCAGGATTCGGTCTTTATATGGTTCGCTGAATGCTTTCGCATTCAGTGCTCCCGCAACCAATTTTCATAAGAAGGGAAAGTGGATGAAGTTCATTTTAGTAGAGCCTTATGATGGTGGTTCTCATCACTATTTTAATGCGACATTAATGGGGTACTTGAAGGAGAGCTTTTCGGGGGCAGTTGTTGATCTTGTCTCTCTTTCTCCTCGTCACTGGCGTTTACGTTTTTTGACGGGCCATCTCTCCCTCGCTCAAATGTGTAATGAATTAAAAGGTCATGATGAGAAGAGTATAATTATTACCAATAGTTTGATGGATGTCTCTGCTTTTAAGTCTCAACTCAGGGGGAAGCTTCGCGATTGTAAGATTGTGACTTACTTTCATGAGAATCAAATGAGCTATCCCTTAAACCCTAAGTCTCCTGGGGTTGCCTTTTCTCAAAATTATCGTGATCACTTCTATCCTCTCATTCACCTTAATCAGATTCTTGCGAGTGATGTCACAGTTTTTAATTCAGCTTTTTGTAAGAGCGATACCTTTTCTAAGGTTCAGTCATGGTTGAGTTCGCGCCAAGAAAAAATTGAAGTGAGCTCTCTAAAGAAAAAAGAAGAAGAGGCCCACGTTATTCCTATCACGGGCTTTAAAGGTGATAGTGTTGGGCTAAAATTTAAGGAGCGACCAAAGAAGATCATTTGGAATCATCGCTGGGAATTTGATAAAAACCCTCGCGACTTTTTTAAAGTGATGAGAGCTCTCTTTACGAAGGAATCAGATCTTCAGGCTGCAATCATGGGGGAAGCCCGTGGTCAGTATGACAGCGTATTTGATCAATTTCATAAAGACTTTGGAAATCAGGTTGTCACCTTTGGCCATCAAAAGCGTGATGATTATTGGCAGCATCTTAATGAAGGACGACTTCTCTTTGTGACCTCCCATCATGACTTTCTTGGGCTCTCAGTTCTTGAGGCCATTCACTGTGGCGTTGTTCCTTTGCTGCCTAGAAGAATGGTTTATCCAGAGCTTATACCAGACACTCTACAGCATAAATTGATTTACTCCGATCAAGAATCGACTGACGATCTTGTGAAGCGCTGCTCGGAGCTTATAGAGGAAGGGCTTTGTGAAGAGGAGTGGAGGACTTTAGGGGATCATCACAAACGCTTTGAAAGTGAGGCTATTGGCAAGGCGTGGCACGATTTGATAAAAAAGGTGTAAACTCCTCTAAAAGGAATCAAAATGGCAGATAAAAAAGTAATTCTCTCAGGCTCAACAGTAACGGGTGACCTCACTCTAGGTAACTATATTGGAGCTATGAATAACTGGCGTAAGCTCCAGGAAGAATACAACTGCCACTACTTTATTGCTGACCTTCATGCCCTGACTGTCGCCCAAGACCCTAAGGCCTTGCGTGAGCGCTGCTTTAGTTTCTTTGCTCAGTACCTGGCCCTTGGTCTTGATCCTGAAAAGAACACCATCTTTGTTCAATCCCACATTCATGAGCATGCCGAGCTGGCGTGGATTTTGACGTGCTTGACTCCGATGGGGAATCTCAATCGCATGACTCAATTCAAAGATAAGTCATCGCGAACGAAAAATATTAATGCAGGACTTTTTACTTATCCGACTCTCATGGCTTCAGATATTTTGCTCTATCAAGCGGATGTTGTTCCCGTGGGTGAGGATCAGCGCCAGCACATGGAACTGTGTCGAGACCTTGTTGTCTTTTTTGAAAATCGTTATGGCGAAGGTATTCTCAAAATGCCTGAAGCCTATATTGGAAAGGCGGGAGCCCGTGTAATGGCGCTTCAGGACCCTTCTAAGAAAATGAGTAAGTCTGACGACAATGAAAAGAACTTTGTTTCTATCATCGATTCACCTAAGAAGATTCAAAAGAAAATCAAATCAGCTCAAACTGATTCGGATACTGTTGTAAATTACGATCCTGAAAATAAGCCGGGTCTTGCTAATCTCCTTACAATCTACTCGGTACTTTCTGAAAGAAGTATTGAAGAGATCTGTAAGGACTATGAAGGGAAGATGTACGGTCATCTTAAGGTGGACCTTGCTGACCTTGTTGTGGATACCTTAAAGCCCGTACAAGAAAAGTATGAGGATCTTATGAAGAATAAGGATCACCTTGAGGCCCTTATGGAGAAAGGTGCTCAAAAAGCTCGTCTTAGAGCTGCTGATACTTTAAAGAAGGTTTACGAGACCACGGGTCTAATTTACCGTCGCTAAGAAGGCTCTTTTTATTTATGATATCCTTTAAAGGACTTGGGTACTTTTTAAGGATATCATAATGAAAGACAGTGAAACTTATCATATCGACAAAGTTGATCGCGAGATTCTAAGTAGACTTCTCGCTGACTCTCGAAAATCATATCAAGAAATTGCGCGTGAACTCATCGTCTCTGGCGGTACTATCCACGTGCGCACAAACAAAATGAAAGAGGCGGGAGTCATTCAAGGCTCGCGCTTGATTGTCGATTTTCAAAAACTAGGTTTAGAAGTCACGGCCTTTGTGGGAATTAATTTAGGAAGTGCAAAGGACTATCAGACGGTTCTTCCTAAACTTAAAAAGCTACCTGAGATTACTGAAGTTCACTACACCACGGGTGGGTATTCACTCTTTGTTAAAGTCGTCACTTCTTCTACGCGTGAACTACACCTCTTTTTGATAGAGAAGCTTCAAGTAATTAAAGAGATTAGTTCAACAGAAACTCTCATCTCTCTCGATAACCCGGTAAGGAGAGATCCTTCACTTCCTAAGGTTGAAGAGTGAGTCTGAAGAACTTAAATCTTAAGAAAGTTCGCGAGGCAAGCACCTTTCGTAAAATGGCGATTGGCACTTGGAAAAGTGCTGCTGACCCGAGTGTTTATGGTCTTCTTGAAATAGAAATGACTAAAGCACAGACCTTGATTGAAAGGATCGAAAGTGAAGAGGGGGTGAGTCTCACTCCAGCTCATCTTGTTGGAAAGGCAATTGCAGTCGCCCTAAAAAAGAGGCCAGAGCTCAACGGCATGATTCGTGGCAGTCGTCTCTATTTACGAGAATTCGTAACTCTCTTTTATCAAGTTAATATTCCTGGCGGAAAGGATGGAGTTGAAAAGGCCAATCTTTCAGGAATTACTATCGAGAAAGCAGAGAATAAGAGTGTCATCGAAATTTCTGAGGAACTTCGGGAGCGAGCTCAAAAGGTGAGAGAAGGAAGAGATAAGGTTCTCAAAAAGAATATGAATCTCTTTAAATTTATTCCTTGGTTTCTCACCCGTTGGTATCTCAATTTAGGAAGTTTTCTGATGTACGGCCTTAATTTAAATATGACGTGGGCGGGGCTGCCGCGTGACCCTTTTGGCTCTGTTATGATCACAAATATTGGCTCCCTTGGTGTTGATAAAGCTTGGGCGCCTCTGGTCCCTTATTCCCGAGTACCTTTGTTAATCGCTGTTGGGAAGGTTTCAGATCAGGTTGTTGCAGAAAATGGCGCACCTGTTGTCCGACCTCTTCTTCCACTTTGTGTGACTTTTGATCATCGCTTTATTGATGGCGCTCAGGCGGCGGCCATTGCTGCTGAAATAAAAGAGTGTTTTAGAAACCCTCAGGATTACTTATTGTAAGGGTGTCCCAAAATTATTGTTTCGGCACGATAGATTTGTTCAATCAGAACAAGACGGGCCATTTTATGGGGAAGAGTGAGAGGCGATAGACTAATCTCTCCCTTACAGCCTTTGTAGAGCTCCTCTCCATGTCCAGAAGCACCACCGATGATAAGGGCAAAATCACCAAACTCAACCTGGCACTTTTTGGAAAAAGAGAGGGAGTCATAGGCCTTGCCTCGCTCAGTAAGAAGGTAGTAGGGTGGAGAATCGAGAGAGGAAAGCTTTTTAAGAACCTCACGAGCTTCAAGATCAAGGTCTTCTTGGTGGGACTTTACTTCGTGAATATGAAGTTTAAAGGTACGGATTCGTTTAAGGTATTCCGCTTCCAGGGCAAGATAGTTCTTATCTTTGTTCTTTCCAACAACTATGAGATGGAGCGACTTCATGATTTAAAAGAAGTCGCGGCCTTTATCGTCAAGCTTCTCTGCAGACTCGGCGTCTTCGCTTGAAAAGTAATATGAGTTTGGAATGCCAACAGGTTTAGCTTCCGTCCACAGTTCTTCAAGGCCGTACACATCGCGTGCAGACTCAAGAAAGATGTGAACAAGAATGTCACCAGCATCAAGAAGAATCCAGTCAGAACCGTTGACTCCTTCTTTAGAAAGAATGCTCATGCCATTTCTTTTAAGGGTTCTCATGACATCTTCTGCCATCGCCGAGGCTTGAGTCGTATTTGTCGCTGAGGCCAAAACATAGAAGTCTGAAAGTGAGCTCGTATGACTAACATCAAAGCACTTAAGGTTGATCCCTTTTAGGTTCCCAAGAATCCAAGCAGCGGCCATGGCCATATTCTTGGGATACTCAAGTTCCTTGTCATTAACGATCTTATCAATCTCTGCGTCTACAAATTCTCTGGACATAATTTTCTCCTTCTTTCACTCACTCTCTATTCTCTAGAGAAGGCGAGTGAGAAGACCTCTTAGCTCATCAATTCCGCGTCCTGAAACGGCGGAAATAGGAAGCACTTTTCTATCTAAATTTTCTTCAAAGAAGCTCACAAACTTTTGAATCTCTTCTTCAGTCATCGCATCTATCTTAGTCAGACACACAAGCTCTTTCTTATTCAACATATCTTCGTTGTACTTACCAAGTTCATCTCTAATGGTCACATACTGCTCAAAAGCTTCGTACTCTTCAAGGCACCATGAAACATCGACAAGATGAATGAAGGCCTTGGTTCTTTCGATATGCTTAAGAAATTTAATCCCTAAGCCCTTACCTTCAGAAGCATCTTCGATAAGACCTGGAATATCAGCAATCACAAGAGAGCTGTCTGCGCCCATTTTTACCACACCAAGATTTGGCTCAAGAGTCGTAAAAGGGTAGTCCGCAATCTTTGGTTTTGCTGCTGAAAGAACACTAATGAGGGTCGACTTTCCAGCATTGGGCATACCAATGAGAGCGATATCAGCGATAAGCTTTAGCTCAAGCTCAATTTCAAGTTCAACACCTTCTTTTCCAGGCGTCGCTTTATTGGGAGCTTGGTTGGTTGATGTTTTAAAATTATAGTTCCCAAGTCCGCCGCGACCACCTTCAGCGAGAAGGATTTTTTGGCCATGCTCTGTGAGGTCGGCAATAACTTGGTTATTTTCAGCAAGTCTTACAAGGGTTCCCACAGGAACTTTAAGGACGAGGTCCTCGCCATTTCTACCGTTACAGCGTGAGCCTCGGCCTTGCTCTCCGTGCTCTGCTCGGTAAAATTTTTTTCCGCGAAAATTAAGAAGGGTGTTAAGGCCTTCATCGGCTTGGACGTAGATATTACCGCCGTCACCGCCATCACCACCATCGGGACCGCCGAGGGGAACGTGCTTTTCGCGCCTGAATCCTGCGCAGCCGTCTCCTCCGTTTCCGGAGCTGATAATAATTTGAACTTCGTCGATAAATCTCATCTGAGTATTTTTTCCGTTTGATAATAAAAAGGGGAATCCATGAAGATTCCCCTCTTTATTTTTATTCTTTTTTAATTAGTAGAATTAAGCAGGAATAACAGAAACGATTTTAGTCGTTTTGTTGAACCAAGAGAATTCAACTTTACCTTCTGCCTTAGCAAAAAGAGTGAAGTCTTTTCCCATGCCTACGTTCTTACCAGCGTGAAACTTAGTACCACACTGACGTACGATAATGTTTCCTGGAACTACACTTTGTCCACCGAAGAGCTTCACTCCACGCATCTTTGCATTTGAATCTCTACCGTTATTCGTTGAACCACCAGCTTTCTTATGTGCCATGACGATTTCCTTTCTTTATATATTTATTATTTTATTAAAAGTTCGTTCTTATAAAAATTTCTTCGCGTTCTTAGAGTCAGCGTCGATCTTTGCAGTATTCCCTTGTCCATCATTGATTTCAGTGATGAGAAGAGAAGTGTAATGCTGACGGTGACCATTCTTACGACGGTAAGCACCTGGCTTTCTCTTGAAAACGATGACCTTTCTTGAACGATCATGCTTGATTACTTTTGCAGTTACTTTAGCTCCGCTTACAACTGGTGTTCCAACAACAGCTTTCTCTCCACCTACGAAAAGAACCTTGTCGAGTTCAACAGTTTGACCAGCTTCATCTGTTAGTTTTTGCACGTCGAGAACATCTCCAGCTTGAACACGGTACTGATGTCCACCAATTTCTACTACTCCGTACATTTTTACTCCTTAAAGTTGTGACAAATCGTGGGGGCGCACTCACGAATAACCCATCGGTTAGCCGTAAATGGGCGCTTGATGCCCTAAGATTTAGTCTAATCAGAGAGGATTTTTAGGCCATTTTGGGCCTAATGTCAACGGTTGAGGGTACTTTAAACAGGGGGTTAGGCAAAGATTTCTCGATTTAGGGATAATTTTTTCCCCATGGGCGATTTGCGAGGCGTTAAGTTAGGCTTTTGAGCGTTATTCCGATGAGGTTTATTGAGGAAATGGTCCTCGTGTGGAGGTTTTCAATGGATGATCAAAATATTGCAGTGTTTCAGTATCATGATCAAGAGTCATACCCGATTTTCGTGAGCCTAAATGAGCTTGAGGCGTCGGATGCTGTGACAAAGCTACTTGAGCAAATGAAATTTCGTGAGCTTACTGGGCGTGAAGCTGATGAAGTTCAAAAGACTCTTTCAGCGACACCTCATGCTCGTCTTCTTGAATTAAAGCCTGCTTCAAGTAAGGTCATGGCGCAGATTGAATCGGCCAGCCATTCCGATCGCTATGGATCAGAATCTGTCTTACCGAAGACGGGATATAAAGTTTATCGCTATCGCGACTATGCCTTGATGGTTTACTCCTACGCCGCCAATTCTTGGGAGTGTGGTGTCAGCGAATACTTTGGGCAAGAAGAAGAGGGTATCTTTGCTGCGCGAACGATTGTGAATCGTTTTTTAAGTTGGGCCCTTGTTCCCCATGGTGTCATTGGTTTTTGGGGCGTGCCCGTCAAAGAGGGGATGGTCATTCTCAAACAAAAAGAAAGCCAGGGAGAGGTTGTCTTTGTGGATCTTTCAAAGAGAAAAGTTCTTTCGATGGATGGCGCTAAATCTCAGCCACTAAGATTTCGTATCTTGAGGCTTGATAATAAAATTAAGAATAAAAATATCCGCATGACGAGTGAAGAGCTTCTGAGTTTTCTCTCTGTGCATACGAGCTTTCTTGATCCTCAGGGGCATAGTCGTCCGATGAGGCAGCTTCTTCAGGCGCTTTCGCGCTCTGCTGAAGGAGTTATTCATCCGCGCGAGTCCTTTCAATCGCGCGAAGAAACGTTATAAGTCCTTTTCATGAGCACTTCCTTTCTTTAAACTAATCTTGATAAACACAAGAGAAAAAGCAAGGAAGCCTCATGAGTGCCCCCGTTATCGAATTTGATCCCAATATTTTTACACTAGGTCCCCTCCAGGTTCGCTGGTACGGCATGATGTATGTCGTAGGGTTTGTCCTCGCCAACTTTCTTCTTAAGAAGCTTGTTGAGCGCGGGTTTTTTAAAGTGGCCAAGGAGCAAATCGACGCTCTCATTACCATCATGTTTGTGTGTATGTTTATCGGTGCCCGCCTCGCTTATGTCTTTATTTATAATTGGGGCTACTATCAAAACCATATCGGAGAACTCTTTGCTGTTTGGAAAGGGGGCTTAAGTTTTCATGGCGCTCTCGCAGGACTCCTCGTTGGGGGTTATATCTTTGCTAAGAAGAATGGAATTTCCTGGGCACAGGTGATGGATAATGTTGCACTCGCTGGGGCACCCGGGCTCTTCTTTGGGCGGATGGGTAATTTCATCAATGGTGAGCTCTATGGCCGTGTAACCGATAGTGCTTTTGGCATGATCTTTCCGGCCGGAGGTCCTTATGCTCGTCATCCTTCTCAGCTCTATGAAGGTGTACTTGAAGGTATTCTTCTAAGCGGAATTCTTTGGATGCTTCTTCCTCGCGTGAAGCACTACGGTTATCTTGCGGCGACTTTTCTGGCTGGCTATGGTGTCTTTCGCTACATTGTAGAGTTCTTTAGAGAGCCTGATGCTCAGCTTGGTTACTACTTTGGTGGCACCACAACGATGGGTCAGATTCTTTGTATGATCATGGTTCTTGTCGGAGTGGCTGCCATGGTTATGGCCAAGCAAAAGAAGTTAGAGAACTAATTATTTAAATTGAAAGTTTGAAAGCTCTCCTAGAATTCCCGTTTCTCCGGGAAAACCTTCGGGAGCTTTTACCATCTCGACACTCAGATACATCGGAAAACAAGTTATCGTGCACTGACCTTGGTAGGTGAGTTTAAGGTTCTCTTTGTCCTTCCAGATATAAACCGCAGTGTTTCCGACTTTATTGTATTCGTCTTGTTTTTGATAACGATTGATTAAGCTCTGGTGGAAAACGTCGTGAAGAAAGTAGCTAGGAAGGCGTGCAAATAAGCTCACGGTTTTATCTTCAAAAATACGAAAGTAAATCGGAAATTTGTAACGGATATGAGTGATATAGGTCTTATAAATTTTTGAAGCACCCTTATCAAATTCTAACGTCACATTCTTGTACTTTGTTTTAATTTCCCCGAGGGTTTTACCCGGGTAAAAATCTTTAAGTGTATCGAGGCTAAAGTTGTAGTTAGGAGGCTCTACCTCGCTTAAAGCAGGGTTCATTCCGACAGCAATTGTCAGGAACAAAAGAGTTTTTAAGAAGAAAGGGAGAAAAAAAGGCTTTTGCATACCGTTAAGAACTTGATTTCGTTACAATACTCTAAATGTATTTTAACTTAAAGAAAGAGCGCTGTTGTTAAAGGGGCAATTCATGCAGGAAGCATCGAAGAAAGAGGCACAAAGAATTGGTTACGCCATGGTGGGCGGACTTATTATTGGTTTAATTATTCACTCAACGGGCCAGGCCCACTACGTAAATTATATTAAGCCGATTGGAACGGTCTTTATTAATCTTTTAAAGATGGTGATTGTTCCTCTCGTTTTCTCTTCCATTTATATGTCGATGACCAATCTTGGAACGCCCGAAGCCCTTGGCTCAATGGGGAGAAAGGCCGTTGGCTATTACTTTGCGACGACTGTTATTGCCGTTTTCTTTGGTCTTATTTTGGTGAATATTATTAATCCTGGAATTGGGGCTGATTTGGGGACCGCTGGTCTTCAAGAATTAAGTGGTGATATGGCGACGAAAGTCAGTGAGCAAAAGGGTCTCTATGAAACCATTTTGGGCGTGATGATTAATGCCATTCCTACAAATCCAGCTGAGGCCTTGGCCGGAGCTAATATCCTGCAGATTATCGTCTTTGCGATCTTTATGGGAATTGTTGCTCTTTATACAAAAGAGAAGTCACAAGCGATTACTAATGTTATGGCCTCCCTTGAAGAGATGTCGCTCTTTCTTACCCATGGAATTATGAAATTTGCTCCCATTGGGATCTTTGTTCTCATGCTTGATGTGATGGCAAAGTCGGGGACAAGTGCGATTGTTTCTCTCAGTAAGTACATCCTTACGGTTGTTCTTGGTCTGAGTTTGCATGCTGTTTTTCTCACTATTGTGGCCTCGGCCCGCTTAAAGAAATCACCTCTTCACATTCTTAAGGGAGTAAGTGCTCCGCTTCTTACGGCCTTTTCAACTTCATCTTCTGCGGCGACCCTTCCTATTACAATGACGGCGGTTGAAGAGAATCTTGGAGTCAGAAGAGACACGGCGAAATTTGTTCTTCCTCTTGGGGCAACAATAAATATGGATGGAACAGCCCTATACGAATCTGTGGCAGCCATCTTTATTGCGCAAGCTTATGGCATTGACCTCGGTCTTGGGCAACAAGTGATTATATTTATGACAGCTTCTCTCGCTGCTATTGGTGCTGCGGCCATTCCGGGAGCAGGGCTGATCACGATGTCGATTGTCTTAGGTGCGGTGGGACTTCCTTTAGAGGGAATTGGGCTTATATTAGCCGTTGATCGTCTTCTTGATATGTTTAGAACGACTGTGAATGTCTTTGGCGATGCCGTTGGGACAATTGTAGTTGACTCATTTTTGAGCGAAAAAGAAGTGCAAGGGTAAATGTATTTACAACACTTTATATTCACTTGAGAGAAGAATTGATTTTAGGGTAAAATAACCCCTTATCTTGTGCGAGGAGAATAATCGCGTGAAATTGCCATCATTACTCACTATTGGTGCTCTTATTATTGGGGCATCATCGTGTACGACTCAAAGTAAGAAAGACTCAATTGCCACTAACGAAGCTGCTCAAAAAGAGCATATTGTTGTTTCAAGTGAGATGCGAAAAAAGGCAATTGAAGCCGCTCGCCAAGCAGAAGAAGCGAATAATCAAACCAGTATTATCGGTGCAGCCGTTATCGATAAGCCTCATGAGTACGATAAGAAGACTTATTTTCTCTATGGTGCCGAACATCTTAATTTAGAAAATTATTACTTTGATATCCCCGTTGTTTATAACGACGCAGTTAAGAAGTGGATGAATTACTTTCTTAATCGTGGGCGCGGATTCTTTGAGCGCTATGGCGCGCGTGCCGGTCGTTACGCTCCGATCCTTGGAAAGATTCTTGAAGAACACGGTCTTCCTCGTGACCTTATTTTTCTTGCGATGGCGGAGAGTGGTTTTCAAACGAAGGCTAAGTCTTGGGCCCGCGCGGTTGGACCTTGGCAGTTCATGCCTTACACAGGTAAGCGCTTTGGCCTAAAGATTGATTGGTATGTGGATGAGAGGCGTGATCCTATTAAGGCCACGATCGCAGCAAGTCGCTATCTGACAAAACTCTATAAAGACTTTGGTTCTTGGGAATTGGCCGCTGCCGCTTACAACGCTGGTGAGGGGAAAGTTGGCCGTGCCATTCGTCGTTACAAGACTGAGAACTTTTGGCGTATCAGAAAAGGTCGCTACTTAAAAAGTGAAACGAAGAATTATGTTCCTAAAATTATGGCCTTGGCCATTATCGGGAAGAACTTAAAGTCATTTGGCTTTGAAGAAATCGACTTTCACGAGCCTCTTGATTTTCAAGAAGTGGAAGTGGGTCCTGCCACTGACCTTTTTAAAGTTGCTCAAGCTCTTGAAGTTGATTTTGAAGAAATTCAGCGCTTAAATCCTGAAGTCTTAAGATGGTTCACCCCACCTGTTGGCGGTTATCCTCTTCGTGTACCTGTTGGTAAGAAGTCTCTACTCACAACCTACATGGAAAATAATCCCAAAGGTTTTCTTGCGACAGACTTTCGTCCCTACAAAGTACGCGGTCGTCGTTCACGCTTAAGTGATGTGGCGAGAAAGTTTAAAATTAAAGATAAGACTGTTCTTACTTGGCTTAACGGTATCTCTTACACGGGTAGGCTTAAGCAAGGGCAGGTTGTTTTGCTTCCGTTTAAACAAGGTCAAAATATTCGTGCCAATATGTACGCGGATCTCTATGAAAAACCTCGCAAAGCGGTTCGACTCAGAAGAGCTTGGAAGAAGCGTATCCGCCGCGCTCTTAGAAAGGGCCGAAAGATTGCTTCACCTTCACGTTACTATCAAGTGCAAAAAGGTGACTCCTTGTGGACAGTGTCGCGAAAGACGGGAACGAGCTTAGATACCCTCATTGTCTCTAACTACCATATCCTTAAGCGCCGTCGTATTCGTGCTGGGGATCGCCTCGCTGTAAAATAAATCGCCATTGTGAAAAATCTATGATTTGATTGAACCTCAGTATTCATCGGGGGTTTCGTCAAAATGGGTTTTGACCTTCTTAGTTTAAAAAAAGTTGAAGAATCAAATGTAACTACTCACTACTTTCGTCATGTGGTTGTGGGAGAGGATCTTTTCAGTATCGCTCTCTTTCATGAACTTCAAAAGAAGTATGGTGAAGGTCAGGTGACATGGGTTTCTCCTCGTCCGGTGAATGAAAAAGACCTCCTTCCTATTGGGCCTTCACTTTTACGTGGAGAGCATAATATTGCGGCTTTTAAACGCTTCTTTCCTGATGTGACTGTTGAAGAGTTTGAAGCGCCGAGCGAGTTCTTTAAAGAGCTTAAGTGGCGTCAATTTGGGGGGAGAGCAAAGTCTGAGAAACTCCTGTGGAATGAAGAGTTTTACACGCAAAAGCGTGGTGAAATCGACTTTGAAGAGCTCTTCCCTTTTCTTAAGGAAGAGGGGCTTTATGAGAGGCTTGAGAAGGCACGCTTTGATTTTAGTGT
Source organism: uncultured Bacteriovoracaceae bacterium (assembly GCA_950054155.1). GTDB lineage: Bacteria > Bdellovibrionota > Bacteriovoracia > Bacteriovoracales > Bacteriovoracaceae. The sequence continues at coordinate 99,195 of CATLOT010000006.1, read as the reverse complement.
TAAGAACCTTCTTAAAATGACACCAGATGATCTTGCAGAGCCCGCGAACTTTCAAATAGAGCTCTCAAATAATGACCTCTTAAAGTGTGAAAACCTCTATTGGGGCTTGGGTCCAGGGGATCTCTTAAGTGCCTTTAACGATAAGAAAGAGCTTAGTGATGAGTTTATTACTTATTGTGAGCACGCTGAATCTCCTTCAGCTTTATTAGTTCAACTGGTCTTTGAAAAACCTATTACTGATAAGAGAGAGACGATCTTTATTCCTCTTTCTTATACCCATGAATGGGGCCATTTTGTTGGTGAGTTTTCAAGCGATAAAAATGGTAAGCAGAAGGCAGAATTTGTCACTTTTATGGATATGGACCACACAAATGAGGACGAAATTTCAAAAAAAATTCGTCTTTTGAAAAAAAATTTAGAAAAAATTTTTGGGGATTCTGCGGGTCTTATTAGTGATGAGTTCATTAAAGTCACAACGCAGTCTCCATGTCTGAATTTTGACGACAATCTCTTTGTAAAGGTGAGTGACGAAGTCGGTCAATTGAAGATCGCTAGCTATAATGGACCTCTTGAGCATTTAACTCAGGAGCAGGGCAGCTTCGAGGATTCATGGAGTAGCGTCAATAACCTAGCACGTGCGGCCGTTCGCCATCAGGAAGTTCTTAACTCTCTTAGTTAAGAAACAATTAAAAGTTGAGACAATTAAAAAAAATTTCTTAAAAACCTGTTTTCAAGTTGTTGACTTTTATACGGTTTGATTTGAGAATTTAATTAATTGAGATAACTAATTAAGTTAAGTTTTGTTTTAATAACAGAAAATTCGATTACGTTAATTATTAATGTGATCATCTTTTTCAAGGAGAAGATTGATGAAAAAGCAAATCGTACTTGCATCTATTGCAACGCTTGCGACGACTAGTGCGTACGCAACAAGAGCTAGAATGAATGCACTTGGGCAAGCTCAAGACCGTGGTTCATTCTACATCAACGACACTCGTAACGTTTTCCGTAACGCTGCTCGTGTTAATCAAACTAACAACTATGCTCTTACTGAGTGGGGTACTTCTTCAAGTACAAACTCTGTAACTGCTCCTAATGCTGAAGGTGGTTTCTTTAAGAATGCTGGATCATTCAATTATGGTGTTTACCTTGGTAACAACATTACTAATCTTAATGCTGATGTTAACACTGATGGGTTCGCAGATGCTATTTCAGCACAAACTTCTGGAACATTATTTGGGAACACTGGTTTTCAAAAGCGCTCTAATGACCTAGATCTTTTCTTTGGTGGAGATATGGGCGTTGAGTGGGGTGCACGTCTTAAGTACTCTAACTCTAAAAATGAGCAAGGTGGTACAGCACTAGAAACTAAGCACTCTGCTCTTGAGCTAGGTCTTGGTATGGTAATGGGTGACCTTAACGCTTATGTTAACTACGTTATCAATGATGAATACGAAAACATTGGTACAGCTGCTACAGGTTTTACTGCTGAAAATGACGGTACAATGAACCTTGGTGTTGGTTATAAGTGGATGGATTACACTTTCTTCGTAGATTACGACAAGAAAGGTCTTGAGTATGTTGGTGGTACTGGTGTTGCTGCAAACACTACAGAAGACTCTACTCTTACTGTAGGTGCTGGTTACACAAAAGAGGTTTCTTCTACATCTAGAATGTTCGCTGACATCTCTTTCAAAAGCAGAAAGCTAGAAGATACTGATGGAACGACTGCAGGAAACAATCTTGAAGTTAAGAGAAGTACTCTTCCTGTAACTGTTGGTTTTGAAACAGATGCAACTTCTTGGTTAACAGTTAGAGGTTCAATCTCTCAAAATGTTTTCATCAACAGCCAGAAAGAAACTCTTGGAACGAACCCAGAGAGAAAAGGTACTATTGCTAATACAACAAACGTATCAGCAGGTGCTACTCTTAACTTTGGTAAGCTAATGATCGACGGTATGATTGGTACTAACGGTGTTAACGGTCAAAACACAAATGCCACTAATGGTGTTCTTGATACTGATCGTATCCTTACTCAAGTTGCTGTTCACTACTGGTTCTAATCGATTCTCGATTAAATTAGTTAGCTAGATAAAAGCAAATTAATGAAAGCCCCGCCCTAGTGCGGGGCTTTTTTATTTGACGATACCTAACTGCTCCCTAACAATAATATTTAAAGAAAAATTTAAACTTGAGGGAGAGTTTATTATGGCAAAGAAACTATTAGGGATTGCCGCGCTTTCGGCACTTTCAATGATTCCAGCGAATGCAACTATTGCACGTCTTCAGGCTCTAGGTATGAGTGAAACTGATAATGAAGGCTCTTATTATATCCAAGATGATAGAAATATTTTTCTAAATGTCGCCAATATAAATAACTATAAAGATACGGTTATTTTAGAGTGGGGTGCAAATGGGAATAATTTTAATGGTTCAACACTTCAGACAGATGAATATTACAGCCCCAAGGCAAAGGGTGGTGTAATTAAGTCTCATGGTGACTTTGTTTACGGACTATATCTTGGTAACGAATCAAATACCTCCGCTCTTTTAAGGGGTGTTGCTACTGGGGCTTATTCTGCTGCTAATTTTACTGCGGGAGCTATGCTTTATGGTTCAGACAATCAAATTGACCTGTTTTTTGGTGGGGAAAACTCTTCAGTAAAGTGGGCTGTAAATGGTGTTTATACTGCTGATAATGATGCATCAGTAAAGTCTCAGGATTATGGATACGCTATTAGAGGTGGATTAATCGGTGAGAAGTGGGATGCTCTGTTGAATCTCTCTGTAGGAAGTAAGTCACACAGAAGAAATACAGTTGCTGTTTCTGGTGGTTCTACTGCTAATGGACAAGAGCATCTTTATACATTCGATGGAAAGCTTGGAATTCAACTAGGTGGTGGATACCAACTAACAAAAACCGGTAAGGTTTATGGTCTTTTTAAAAAGTTCGACTGGGAACAATTTGATAGCATTGGAGCGACTGCTGGTATAACTACAGGTGCTAGCCATGGTACAGCAATTGGAATCACGGATGCTAATGGAAGAGGGCAACTTGGTACAGTTGATGGTGGTTTTACGACATATGCGATCGGTTATGGAAACCAGTATGAAAATGGAAAAGGGACACTTTTTACAAATATCGAGTATAGATACACACAAATCGAAGTAGACTACACGACAAAAGCCGAAGGTAAAACAGTTAAGGTTCCCCTCACTGTTGGGTATGAACATAAAACTAACGATTGGCTAACACTTCGTGGTTCAGTGACTCAAAATATTTATGGTTATCGCGAAAATAATAACTATGAAAAGCTTTCTTTGTCTGGATATCAAGCAGCACTATCAGTTTTTGGCTCTGATACAAACGGTGTAAAAGCTACAATTACTAACTCAACAGATGTTAGAGCTGGTGCAACTTTAACGTTTGGAAACTTAAAGATTGATGGACTGTTAGGTTTAGGTGGGACAAATGGCCAAATCTCTACAACAGCTCCTAGTACAAACGAAAGAGGCGTTTTTGATATGGACAGACTCCTTGCTCGTGTAGGTATGGTTTACAGCTTCTAGTCTAATAAAATCAATTAATTAGAGTAAATTAAGGGCTCCTTCGGGGGCCCTTTTTTTTTAGGTTTTTAAAAAGGAGAGCCGATAAGAGGAGTATGAGAAAACTACTAGCGATGATGATTTTTTGTATTTCCTTTGCTCAAGCGGAACAGATCTGTGTGCTTGATGAGACCCACTCGGAGAAGTCTGTTTTTATGTGTAAGGACTTTGAGCATGGTGAGGTTCACTATCAAGAGGTGCTGCCTATTCTTGCTCATGAGGCCGTTGTGGGCCTAGAGGAGATGGGGGTTAAGATGGTGAGTGCTGAGGAGTTTGTGGCTAGGGTTACACCTCAGGATTTGATTAAGCTTAAGCAAGCGAGTCCTTATAGTCAGGACGAGGTTAAGCCGTGTTTTGAGCGCGTTTATTATCGTGTGAATGAATTTAATAATCTTGGTGATAATCATAAGACGGTAAGGCAACTCAAGAAATTGGCCAATGCTCTCCAGGAAGCTGGTGTTTGTGATCTTCCTGTGAAAAGGCAAAACTTTAACTCCATTAATATTCAAAGTTCTCAAGATGTACTTCACCACTTTCTCTGTATCTCAAATTCCGAGTCTGTTTTTGGGACCAGAAACATTGGAATGGGAGGACGAGGGCCCTGGGGGATTCACCCAGCCCACAACCAAAGAAAGGGCACGCGGGCTTTTCTTGATGGGAAGACTCGGACTTTGCCCTATGATGGTCTTTGTTATCCAAGTAAGGCAATCGTGAGAGATGGTAATGGGGATGAAATTAAAGTAAGTGATCGCTACCTTGATGATGAGGTGATTCTTGATAATGCCAAGTGTGCGATGACTCTCTATAAAGAGCGCGGTGGCTTTGCTCCTTGGGGCAAGTCGAGTTCATGGGGATCTAATCGTCACTGTTCAAAATCCACTCGCGATCGTTTGCAGTTTTTTAAGCATATTGGCGCCGCTGGTTGTTGCACGGCCGCTTGCCGCCAACGCCATACAGATCTTTAAAAAATGCCTCTTTGTGGAGGCATTTTCTCTTTTTGGTTTCAAAAGTGAATCTTAATTTTTCTCATGTAAGTTTCTGATTTTATTACGGAAGGCGGTCTTTGCCGGCTGAATCAAATAATTGGGTATAGCCTAAATTCAATTCATTTTTAACCCGATTTACAGACGCTATGGAAAAACTAAAATTCAAAGAACTCCTTATTCATTGTTGTCTCTTTCTCACCTTATTAGGGTGTGCGGGTAAGTCTGAATCCCTTACGGATTTTGATGTGAAAATCGCGGGCCTTACGGCACTCAATCAATATTCCGCAGGGGGCGCTTTCCTCATCGGAACTCAAGTTGATGGAACGGGGAGTTTTCTCAAACGAATTGATAATGACAATAGCGACACCCTCTCTCTTGAGCTTCCCAACGGAACTTGGGATTTTCATGTGATCATGTGGGATGGGGATCACGATGCTGATGGCTCCTTCGCTGATGGAACTCCTGCTTTTACAGGGATTGTTCGTTGTGGTTCTAGTCCTAGTAATCTTCTTGATGGTTCAGACCTTACTGTTGCGCTCACTGCGAATAATGGGAATTGTGCTGACCCTATATGGGGAACACCGATGGAGGATGATGGTTACGGGCGAAGTATTAATAAATTTGTCCAGACAAATTTCTTTCACTGTAGAAAGCCTTTGAGTGAAGTGACAAGCTCTAGTGACTGTATGACGGATGAGGCACGAGGGCTCATTCATTCAGCAAGAGTCCTGATCACTCCTTTTAAGCAATTTCCTGGTGAGGGAGTTCAGTTTGAAAATGGGAACTCTCTTGGAAGTGTTTGCCTTAAGGGGAGTGGCGGTTCAGACACCTTACTATCGGTTGTTGATCCCATTGATGCTCTCTCTCCAGATATTCATTTTCCTTGGGGACCAGCAGCTGGAAAAGGCATCCCTTTTAATATTCAAGCTTTTTATAAAGATAATTGTGACGACTCTGGTAGGGGACTTACCAACTTCATCGTTCCTAACGGACTTAAAGCAGGGTCGGGAAATATTCGCCTTGATGAGACAAATAGGGAAGTCGCTATTTTTACTCCTGAGAGTCTTGCTTGTGCACCACCTCGTGGGGGATTAACCACAGATTTTTCAGTCGTATTAGCTGGAACCTTAACTGAGTATGGAATATGTAATAAAGAACAGTTTGCTTTAATACCAGCTGAATTTACAACGGGACGACAATTTTATAATAAGAATTTTCATCTCTTTAGCGATATTAACTATTTTGCGGGTCAAAATATTTCTCCTTCAAGCCCACCGAGTGTTTCTAATTTTCCGATGATCGGAGATGCCTTTACTGGCAATGAAGCTAGTAGCGTAGCTTATTCCGGTACTTTTGATGGAAATGGAATGATCATCACGGGAATGAGAATTGACATTGAAGGTAATGCTGTCGCGGTCTCTGATATTGGATTTGTTCGTCGCCTATCTGGTACGGTAAAGAACCTCACTTTTATTCTTCCTGAGATTATGGCAGATGAGGAGGAGGACCATAAACGTCTTGGAATTGCTGCAGGAACGGTGTCAGGTGGAACTTTAGAGGATATTAGTATTATTCATGGTATGGTTGAAGGCCGTGAGGAAGTGGGCCTCTTTGCTGGTCGTATTGAATCGAGTGCAACCCTAAACTTTTTAGATTCTATTGATTCTGAAGTCGAAGGAAGCCGTTTTGTTGGTGGTATCACGGGATATGCTTCTAGTTCTGACATAACATTTACAGAATTTGAAGGTCGTGTTGAGATTGACTCAAATGAAAATGATGAGGGTTTTTGTCAAGATCCAACTGAATACTGGGGAGGGTGTACCACCAATCTCTCCTTTGAAGGTTTTGGAGGTCTCGTAGGAAAGTCGGTTCTGAGTAATATTTCTCAGTCTACCAGTAAGGGACTTCTTGTCGGTGGTACTGATAATGGTGGTCTTATTGGATTCGCCGATGCCGGTACACTTAATAATAGTTATTCTGTGATGACAGTTCTTGGCACTAAGGTACTTGCTGGGACTGCAGATTCTACGAGAGAAGGTAACACTGGTGGTGTTGTGGGAGTTGTTGGTGGAGGTACGGGGATAGCCGTAGATCGTGTCTTTCACACTATTGGGACTGTTGCTAATCCGAAAAGTGATCCCACTCGCGTTAACTCTGATTTTGGATTTGAGGCTATTGGTGCCGGTGGTGGTGGTGCTACCAGTGCTGCAGCTCTTGTTCCAACATCTGCAGAGTACGATAATTTTAGAAATGTTGGTAATTACATGGTCGGTCAAGGGTTCACTTCTGCTAATGGATGGAGAATTGATGACAGTGGTTATGATATACCTATTCTAGACTGGGAAGCTCCTCGCTTTTGCAGCGGTAAGTTTACTGGATCTTTTGCTGGTGGAAGTGGCACATCAGATGATCCCTACCTTATTTGTAGCGCTCAACAGTTTATTAATATGAGCACAAATTTTGATCAAAATTTTCATTATAAGTTGGCTCGACCTATCGACATGGTTGGAGCTTCACAGACGAATGGTATCTTTCTTCCTAATTCAGCTAATGCGGGTAAAGAGTTTCAAGGTGTTTTCGATGGAAATGGTCACTTTATTAATAATGTAGGACTCATTCAACTAAATGTACAAGCAGCACCTGCAGGGTTATTTTCTGTTATCGGTGTTAATGGTGTCTTAAAAGATTTTGCAGTAATTGGCCAATTTTCCAGCACTGTTGCTAATGCAAGAACTGTAGGTTTAGTGGCTGGTAAAAATAAAGGTCTAGTCGAAAGAGTGAAAGCCTTTGGGCTTGTTGATGGTACTAATATTGTTAATAACTCACCTAATCCTGTTATTGGAGGTGTTGTTGGAAAAAATAACGGTGTTATGGCAGGTATTGAATCCTATGTAAAAGTAAAAGGGCACCTTAGAGTTGGTGGCCTTGCTGGGTGGAATAGAGGCGGCCTCATCCTCTATAGTCAGGCGAAAGGAAGTGTTAGTCCGGCTGATGCCAATCGCTTGGGAAGACTTATCGGTGGTATTGTTGGAGAAAATACTCCCTATAATGGTGTGAAGAGTTTCACAGATAATGTGAATAATGAGGTCTTTAGTTATAACGGAGATATTCGTCAGACATCTTTTTCTGGTGAACTCACGACTAAGTATGGGCCTTTAGCCACAGATAGAGCTGTCTTTTACAATGCTGGTCTTGTAGCCGGTAGGAATGAGGGGGTTATTAAGAATGTTTCTCTCTATGGAAAGCTTGATCTCAATTTAGATGGCGATCCTGGCTACGATAGTACTCTCTTTGATGCCTCTGTGCCAGACACTATTGGGGCAAATACCATATTCACAATAGGAACGGGGGCTTCGACGCAACCGATTAGTGGGTCCATCGATCAAGATTGGGTTGCTGGAGATTTGATTTATCGCGCAGGTACGGCCAATCCTATAAGAATACCAACTTCAGACCCTAGTGGAAGTGGATATCAACCTGGTATCCCTACAACGACGATTATATCCCCCTTTATCAATGTAGGCTTTATTGCGGGTTATAATTCATCATCGGGCTCTATTGAAAATGCCTTTGTTCATCAAAATTCTGAATACTCGATCTTAGAGTACTTTGGAGACAATTTTGGTTACTTTGTCGGCTACTCTGAGTCGGCTAGTCCCGTAAGGAATTCAGTATTTGAGGGAGAATTGAATTTTAATGGAGCAAATGATTTTCTAGCCAATGCTGGGGTGGATAATAATTTCTTTATTCACAGAACAATGACCGGCAATTTTCTCAATGAGATTGTAGATACGGCGCAATGGGACGGCTCAACTTTGGTTGCAACCGATACCCCGACAGACCTCTCCTCCTACGGACTCGATTCAAATTATAGACTTGGACTCGGCCAGTACTCTTTCATGCCTTCCGGTACTGTGCCAGGAAATGATATACCTACGACGACTGTGCCCTACGCCCCAGCTGCCACTTCTTTTAATCTCTATATTCCCGATACTACGATGACTTTTGATGATACAAACTTTCCTGACTTTTACGCCTCTACTTTAGGCTGGGACGTTGGTGACTGGGATATGGGAAATGTTTGGGAAGAAGAGACCGGGAACTCCTATTCCACATGGCTGGTGAGAACGGAACAGTATCTCGAGTATCCTGAAATCCTAGAATATATTGAGCTCGTTCAAGGAGGTGCCCCATCTTCAACAGGTAATGCGCTCTCTCCTAATCCAACGACGGTCGATATTACAAATGGTCCTGAAACTGGAGGGACATCATTGGTTATTGATGGAAATAATCTCGTTGGGATATCCTCAGTCTTCATTGGTCCTTATGAGTGTTCTAGCTTAGTAGAGATTTCTGACACTTCTCTTAATTGTACAACTGGCATAGGGGTTGCGGGTACATACGATATCATTATTAATAATGAATACGGAGAAACCGGAGTACTACCAGGGGCATACACATATAATCCACCTCCTAGCATTGCAAGTCTTTCTACAACGAGTGGACCCGCAGTGGGTGGTACAACTATAACCATCTATGGCTCCGACTTTCAAAGTCCACCTTCTAGTATCGATATCGGCGGTGTTCCTTGCTCCTCAATTACTTTTGTCAGTAGTACTGAAGTTTCGTGTATGACGGGATCAAATAGTGTCGGTACATACGATGTTGTTTTAACAAACCCTGATGGACAGACAAGTACCCTTGTTAATGGATTTGATTACCTCTAAGCTGTCGCTTTCCATAAAGTGCCAGGTTGAGTTTGGTTTTCTTTTTTGAAATAGGAGTGGTTCTTTTGAGATAGTTTTGTTTTAAGGCGTTTATGCCTAGAAAACTTCTTATTAGAACCGCTGATTTCCCTTACCACATTGTCTGTCGTTCTCGTAATCGGGATTGGTATGATCTGCCGATGAAAACTATGTGGAAGATCGCATTGAATTCTTTTGCTTTTGCGATGGAGAAGTATCCCGTAGAGATTAATGCGTTTGTTTTAATGAGTAATCACTATCATCTTCTCGTTACAACGCCAGATGCGAATATTGATAAGTTTATGTTCGAATTTAATCGAAAGTTTAGCGAGCTTGTTCGCCAAAATTCGGGGCGAATAAATCAGATCTTTGGTGGTCGTTACAAGTGGTCTCTCGTGAAGGACCACTATTATCTCTCAACTGTTTATCGTTATATTTATCGCAATCCTGTGGATGCAGGAATTGTCGCTAAAGTGGAGGACTTTCCCTATAGCTCTTTGAATCGTTTTCCGTTTAAGCTTCATGATCTTCTGGACTATGAAAGGGAAGAACAATTGAAGTTCTTTAATGAAAAGAAAGGGGAAAATGAGAGGGGGCTTATTCGCAAAGGCATGCGAAGGAAGTTCTTTGATGCCCCCGTTAATAGGGTTACGCGAGAAAAAGAAAAGCTTCCGACTTTATTTTAAACTACCAAACTCAACCTGGCACATTTTGGCGATAGCACTCATAAGCAGCAGCAGTAGCACAGCTAGCAAGGTTAAGGCTTCGAATGTGAGGGCTTAGGATCGGCAGTTTATAACTAGCCTCTTCCGGGCAAAGTTCTTGAGGGAGCCCTTCGCTCTCTTTTCCAAACACAAGATAAGAGTTTTCATTGAATTGAGCATCGAAGAGGGATTTCTTTGCGTGGGCCGTGAAGAAGTAGAGGTGCTTTGGGTTTTCTTTCTTAAGAAAGTCTTCGTAGGACTGGTGCTCAATGAGGTCGACATGTTTCCAGTAATCGAGGCCCGCACGGCGGACAGATTTTTCACTGAGATCAAAGCCTAAGGGGTGGATGAGGTGAAGACGAGCGCCAAGAGCGAGGGCGGTTCGTCCAAGGGAGCCGGTATTCCCAGGAATTTCCGGCTCCACTAAAACGATATTAATCATAAGTTGGCACTACCAAACTCAACCTGGCACCTATTGGTTTTTGGCGAGGTTGACGAGGGTTCTGACCATGAGGCCAGAGGCGCCTTTGTTGGGGCAGTAGGGGAGGTGGGCTTGTGAGTCACCACAACCTGCGATGTCGAGGTGGGCCCAAGCGATGCCTTCGCCTACGAAGTTCTCGAGAAATGCTGCTGCTTTTGGCGTTCCTGCAAATCTGTTTGAACCGATATTTTTAAGGTCAGCGATATTTGATTTCATATCGTCACGCCACTCTTTCATGATGGGAAGTTCCCAGATGTACTCATCTGTAGAAGCTGCTGCTTTCTTGATGGAGTCAGAAAGTTTCTTGTCGTTACCCATAAGGCCACAAACTTCTGTACCAAGTGCAACAAGACAAGCACCTGTTAGAGTCGCTGCATCGATGATGCAATCAGGTTTTTGCTCAGAAGCGTAAGTAAGAACGTCACCAAGAACCAGGCGCCCTTCAGCGTCAGTGTTAAGGATCTCAACTGTTTTACCATTCTTCGCTGTTACGATTGAATCAGGCATTGTCGCTAGAGAGTTAATCGCGTTGTCTGTCATTCCGAGGAAGCAAGAAACTTTTACAGGAAGACCAAGTTTAGCGATAGCGCGGAAGGCACCGTAAACTGTTGCTGATCCCGCCATATCAAACTTCATGTTAACCATGGCCGCGCCAGGCTTAAGAGAGTAACCACCAGTATCGAAAGTAAGACCCTTACCAACGAGAGCAATGTGCTTAGTATTCTTTGTCACTTTTGAAGGCGTGTACGTTAGGTGAACAAGTTGAGGAGCGAAAGCTGAACCCGCATTAACGGAAAGGAACATGCCCATTTTTTGTTTCTTAAGTTCTGCTTTTCCGAGAACCTTAGCTTTAACACCTTTTGTTCCTTTGATGTCATTAACAACGGCCTTAGCATATGTTTCAGAGTTAAGAACATTTGGTGGTTCATTAACAAAGTCACGAGCGACATTGATGGACTCACAAGTAATGAGTGCTTCATCAATTGCTTTTTGAACTTTCTTTTGACCTGTCTTCTTTGCTTTTGAATCAAAAGTAATTGTTTTTGTTTTTGGTGTTTTCTTAGCAGAGAGGTACTTGTCGAATTCGTAGATCGTTAGAGCAAGACCTTCAGTGAAAAGACCAGCCGTCACTTCAACATTGCCTTTTACAGCAACAGTATCAAGGTTGATGGCCACAGTTTCAGCAGTTGCTTTGAGGGCAGTTGCTACTGAAGAAGCCGCTCTTCTCGCCGCTTCATTATCATAAGCTGATTTGTCACCGAGACCGATAGCAAGAACTCTTTGTCCTTCCCAATCAAAAGTGATTTGAGTTCCAGCGTCGCCAGTAAATGACTTTGCAGCACCAAGAGCAAGGAAGGCATCCTTACAGTCTTTAGCCCAATTTGAAAAAGAAGGAGTCGTAACTTCCTTTTTCCCTTTCTTCTCTTTTTTAGAGAAAGTTCCAAGTACGATAACGTCTGCGATACTTGGGGCGTTGGCACCAAGATTTAAAGTAATTTTCATAGAGGCTCCTTCTGTATTAATATGTATAGAGCTTTTAGCATAGGGCACAATTATTTGTCTAAAGGAGTCTACTATTTATCAGGCAGCGTGGCATAAATTAAAGGACTACCTTCCTGTTGGTGTCATCCAGCGCTATCTTGCAGCAAACTTTGTGGCACCCTTTATTTTGGCCTCAAGCTTCTTTGTGATCTTCCTGCTGACCTTTCAGCTCTTTCGCCTGATAAGGATTGTGACAGACAAGGACGTTGAGCTTTCGGTCCTCTTTGAGCTGATGGGGCATATCGGTGTCTCCTTTCTTCCCATGGCAGTGCCCTTAGCCTCTCTTTTTGCTGCAGTGTTTACTCTGAATAAATTGTCAGAGGATTCTGAGATTGTGGCGATGAGGTCTTTTGGTCTAACAAAGAGAAATCTTATGACCCCCTTTATTTTCATGGGGCTTTTAATCGCAAGTGCTATTTTTGTTCTCAATCGAAACCTGATTCCTCATTCCAAAACACTCTTTAAAAATACGATCATTACCCTGACCTCACAGGGGAATCTGACGAATATAAAAGAAGGCCAGTTCTTTACAGAGATTCCTGGGATCACTCTCTTTGCTGACTCCGTAAGTGAGGATGGTAACCGTCTGGGGAATGTTTTTATCATTCAAACAAAGGGCGAAGAAGAGCAGGTGATTATGGCCAAGAGGGGAGTTCTTATTAAGCAGTCCCTTGGTGAGTTGCGTGCGCCGACGCTGAGACTTCATCTCAGTGAAGGCAATATCATGAAGAATTTTAATAATGGAAAGATTGAGAAAATTCTCTTTTCTCAATATGACTTTCCCATTGTTGATGGCGGTGGACTTCCTGGTCTCGTCACCAAAGATAGTATGCGCTCAAATAAAGAACTCCGTGCCGTCATTAATGAGCGTCAGGCACGTCTTACTGAAATTGAGGCTAAGGGAAATATCACTCCTGAAGAGGCACGCGAGCGAGATGCGATTAAGAGGGATCTTCCTAAGAGTCAGCTCGAGTTTTGGAGTCGTTACAATACACCGATTCAAGTTCTCCTTTTTATTTTCTTAGGTTTTAGTATTGGAATTAAAAAAGGACGGGGGCGCACTAAAAGCTCAGGCTCCATGGGACTCTTCTTTCTGATTGGCTACTACGTGCTCTTTTTTGGGGGAGTGAGCCTTGCGAGAAAGGGGATTGCACCCGCCTCTATTGTTGTCTTTGCCCCATCAATCGCTTCAATGATTTTAGGGGCCTATCTTTATAAGAAATTAGACTGGCAATCTTAAGGTTGGTTTTGTTCAATCCACTCTTTAGATGTGATGACACTGCCATTTTTCTTGTAAATGAAAAGAGGTGTGACATAGTCACCGGCCTTCTCTTGCGGGAAGATTAAACTTTTCACACCAGAGGGGCTTGTGACGTTGAGAGGCTCATTGTTGAGAAAGATCTTAACGGCACTTAGGTTACCGAGAAAAACCTGAGCTTCTTTAGCGCGAAAGAGAAGGGAGCGCCCTTTGCGAAGGACAAACTTCTTAATCGGATCATTGTCACTCTTATAAGTAAGCCAGCTGTCACCATTAGTAGCGGTGATGAAGACAGCTTGAATTCCCTCCTGAGGGACTACCTTAAAATTATCGGGAAGAAGTTCCTCTTTAGTTTGAGCCGTCATGGTGGTGTCTTTCGAATAGAGGGGCATGACCATTTTATAGAACTTACGCTCTTCTTTTGGTTGGTCTTCTTCTTTCTTTTCCTCTTCTTCTTTGGGTTCTTCTTTCTTAGTCTCTGTAACCTTTGGTTCTTCTTTGACCGGTTCTTCTTTAAGAGGCTCTTCTTCGATCGGCTCTTCAATTTCTTCTTTCGGCGCCGGGGTCGCTTCGCCTATGGGTTGATCTGAAATATCGTCTTGTAAAGGAGTGTCGGCGTTGAGAGTTTGAACAACCTCAGCTTCACTTTGATCTTCTGAAACTTCTGTTATCACTTCCTCTTTCGTTTCTGGAGTTTCTCCACTGCGGTTCATGAAGAACCAGCTCAGTCCGAGAAGGATGATAACCATGACGACGATCGCAACGATCTTACCAACAGGGGCTTGCTCATCCATTTGAGGCGAGTTTTGCGCTTGAGGGATAACAATTTGCGGATCGCTTGGAGCACTCCCTTGAGCTTGGTAAGTCTTATTTAAGAGTTCAAGGCAAAAGTTTACGTCAAGACCGAGGAGGCGTGAGTAACTTTTTACGTAGCCGATAACATAGGCCTTATCGGGAAGAGCAGCAAGGTTGTCCTCCTCCAAATATTCAAGGTTGGTCGTGCTGATCTTTGTTGATTGACTCACACTTTTGATATTAATTCCCTTGGACTCTCTTTCTTGTTTAAGAAAGTTTCCAAGGCTGAAAGATGATTCTTGCTGAGGCTCTTCAGTGATCTCTTCTTCAGTTTGAGGTTCTGGAGAAGTGCTCTCTTGTTGGGGAGTCTCTGTTATTTCTTCGACAATTTCTTCCGGTTCCTGAGCTTGCACTTGCTCAGGTTCTTCAACTTCTTCATCCTGGAAAGCCTGCCTCTCAGGAGCTTCAGCTAAGAAGTCTTCTTGAGAATGATCTTGTCGTTGATGCTTTTTCTTATGTGATCTTTTTTTCTTTGCCATTATTTAAAATTGAAGAGAATCAACTTTCTTCTCTTCAGTCTCCTTAGCTTTGCTTTCTTCAAGTTTATTTCTCAGCTTATCCATCTGATATTGAAGGGCTTGCTTTTCATTTCTTCTGAGTTCATTCACTTTAATACTTTGTATTCTTCTCCGCGCGAGCACAGCTTCTTTTGACTTCGGAAATTTCTCAACGAGCTTTTCCATCTTCACCAAGGCTTTGCCATATTCTCCCATGTTGAGATAGGAAAGGGCTTCCTTGAGATAGGGATCAGGATTTTCATTACAGGTTCCAGAGTAAGCATTCTCAAAGTGGAGTGTTGCTTGGTGGTAGCGATGTCCCTCCATCGCCATAACTCCGAGCTGGTAGTGGGCTGGACAATAGCTCTTATTCTCTTGGATTGATTTATTAAACATGCTTATCGCTTTGTTCGTTCTTTTTTCTCTGAGAAGAATAAGACCCAAGTTGTAGTAAACTCTAAATTGCTTGGTGTACTCAAGGTCTCTTAAAATTTCTTGGTAAAGAGCTTTTGATTCACTCATGCGGCCTTGATGAAAATAAATACTAGCGAGATTATTTTTGGCGTCGCTATTTTTTCCATCGTGTTCAACAGCTAATTTGAGATGGTGAATGGCCTTGGTGATGTCGCCTTTAAAGTAGTAGGCCATTCCTAAATTATTTTGAAAATGGCTATTGTCATCAACAAGGTCAACGGCATTTTTAAGGTTGATGAGAGCTTTTGTGTAATCTTTGTTGACCAGAGCGTTGGTGCCATAGTCATAGTAGAGTTCTGCCTTTTTTAGCGTGGGGTCTTTAACTTTAAGGCCGCCTTCATCTTGATGAGTTGCGCATCCTTGGATGACGATAAAGAGCGAAATGAGGATGAGGTGTTTGACCATGAATCCTTCCCTGGTATTCACATGTTTTTGCATGTTGTTATAAAAGTGTCCAAACCTCCTTAAATTGTAGTTAAATAGCTGCTTTTTATCAACTTCTAAGGGCGTTTTAAGACAACTAAAGACTCGAGATGGTGCGTTGCGGGAAAAAAGTCGAGAAATGTAATTTCACTGATCTTCCATGAAGAGGATTCGTGGATTTTTTTGAGGTCACGAACTTGGCTATGAGGATTGCAAGAAAGATAAGCGATGGCCTTGATATTTTCATTCTTAAGAAATTCATCACAGTTCTTAAGTCCCGAGCGAGGGGGATCGAGGATGATAACTTGGTCTCGGGAGGTCCAGTTTTTCTTTTTGATGGCCTTCTCTACTTTTTCGGCAGCAAATTTTGAATAGAGATTGATATCTAAGAATGAGTACTCAAAGTCATTCTGGACTTGTTCCCCTTGATCAACAACCAGGCGCTCACCGGCAAAGAAGTGACTAAGGTAACCACTTCCTCCAAAGAGATCGATGAGAATAGTGTCGTCATCAAGAAAGGGGAGAAGAGCGTGCTCAATTTCCTTTGCGGCGAGGTGTCCCATCTTTTCATTCACTTGGCGAAAACCACCACTAGAGTAGCGCTCATCAAAATGAAGATTAACCTCTTCGCCACGAAGGGAGAGCTCGAGATGACCTTTATTAGGGAGGTTTCGCGACTTTAAAAAGTTAGGGTCCTCATAGATTTCTTGTAGTTTTTTGGCGATTAAGGGGTGAGGGAGTTGACAGTTTTTAACCTCAAGAAGGCCTTCTCGACTTTGCATTCCGAGTTGGAGCCCTTCGTAATGAAGTTGGATCCGATTGCGATAATGGAGTCTTTGCTCGGATTGAATAATTTTAATTTCTTCGGCAGGCAAAAAGTTTTTATAGAGAAAAGAGTAGGCCGCGTGCTTATGTTTAAGCTCTTCATCATAACTGGTGTGAAGAAAACTACAGCCTTGGCAGTGGTCAAAATGGGGGCAGGGGCTTTTCTCACGTTTTGGAGAAGGTTGACTAAGGGAGTCAAGCTGCGCAAATTGCACTTTCTTTCCCTTTGTCTCGGTTATGATGGCCTCTCCCTTTTCTCCGGGGAGAGTTTTAGGAATGAAAGTGACTTTTTCATCTAATAAAGAAACACCCTGGCCTAAGGGGTCCATTCGAATAATGTCAAAGGGGGTGCGCTTACCCATAAAAACTATACCCTCTAGGTTTCGCTAAATCTTTGGTTTAACATAGGTCTATGAAACCATTGTGGCAAAGAATACCATTTCTCATAGAGCTTTTTGTAAATGGTACATTTATCCTCTTTTATTCGTTGCGCTCGATGGGACGTCTTCCCGTAGGGTGGAGCCCAGAGTTAGTAGAAAAAATTATTTCCTATGGTACTTATGCCGTACCTGTTGTGGTGTTCATTACTATTGTAATTCAACTCCTGAGCCTTAAAGATCTTGAACTCTTTTTTAGAAAACATATCTTCTCCCTCACTGTAATGATCCCCTTGGCCATCACCTGGGGTGATGAGCTCTTTGCCTGGTGGCTTGCTTCCGCTCATCTTCTAAGTTCCGTTCTCTCTCTCTATGACGACGATGGGCAATCGAAGAACTCTTTTGAGGTCGATCGACTTAAAGAAGGAATCTTCTCCGCACTCAAATTAAAGCCGGCCCAGTTGGTTCTCCTTTCCTTTTCTGCGGTTATCCTTCTGGGAACTTTCTTTTTAATGTTACCCTTTTCAAGTGCAGGGGAGGAATCCATCGGCTTTGTGGATGCGCTTTTCATGGCGACAAGCGCGACCTGTGTAACAGGTCTTGGAACTATGTCACTGGCCACAGACTTCACTCTCTTTGGCCAAATCGTGATTCTCTTTCTTATTCAAATTGGTGGTCTTTCGATCATGACTCTCTATTCTTCAATGACGATTCTTCTTGGTCGCTCACTTGGAATGAAAGATCGAATCATTATGCAAGACCTCCTCGATGTCTCAAGTACTGAAGAGCTTCTTGAGATGGTGATCGACATTGTGAAATACACTTTTATTATCGAATTATGGGGTGCCATTGTTCTGACGATTGCCTTTACCTTTGATGGTTTCGAGTTTGGTCAGGCCATTTACTATGGCTTCTTTCATTCAATCTCCGCTTTTTGTAACGCTGGGTTTTCACTCTTTGACACTTCTCTAGAGTCCTATGCAACCAATCTTATGGTGACAGGACCAATTATGGTTTTGATTACTTTGGGAGGGATTGGTTTTGTGGCGCTTAAGGAACTTAAAGAAGTTCTTACGACGGGAAAGAAGTTTGTGCGTTTAGGGGTGCACACAAAGGTCGTTCTTGTGACTTCTTTTCTTCTCACCGCTGCGGGCACACTCTTTATTTTCTTTGGTGAGTTTCTTCATGCCTTTGATAGCTACACGATCTGGGAGAAGTTTCAGGTTTCTCTCTTTCAGTCTGTAACCTTAAGAACGGCGGGCTTTAATAGTGTTCCTCTTACAGGTCTTCATACTTATACTCTTTATGCGATGACATTATTAATGTTCATTGGCGGCTCTCCAGGCTCTACTGCTGGTGGGGTGAAGACGACCTCTCTCGCGATTCTTGTTCAGTCCATCACTTCCACCCTTAAAGGGGAAAAAGGGGTGACTATTTTTGACCGGACGATTCCTGCTCCCATTGTTGTAAGGGCCACAGCTCTTATGTTTATCTCTATACTCATTACAAGCTTCTTTATTTTGGTCCTTATGCGCTTTGAGCCTAATCAAAGTTTCTTGGGGATTTTCTTTGAAGTTATTTCTGCCTCAGGAACGGTTGGTCTCTCCCTGGGAATAACGCCGTTCTTGTCAGCAGCGGGGAAGATTTGCGTTTCCATGCTTATGTTCTCGGGGCGAATTGGTCCACTAACTCTTATTCTTGCTATTGGACAGCAAGACAAGTCCAAAGGAAATTATCAATATCCAGATGGAAGGATTATGATCGGGTAGAGGAAAGCTTTTCCCCCCACCGCTTATGGCTAAAATAGCTTTTTCGTTTGCGGTATAATACCTTAATAATACAGGAGAATTCTCTATGATTGTGGCCGTTATCGGGCTTGGAACATTTGGTGCAAAGACAGCTATTCGCCTCTACGAAAAGGGTGCAGAAGTCATTGCCATTGATAAAGAAGAATCCCTTGTGGATAAAATCAAAGATAGGGTTACTCATGCTGTTAACCTCGATGTAACAGATGAGCGATCTCTTCGTTCTCAAAATATTTCTGACGTTGATGTGGCCGTTGTCGCCATTGGTGATCATATTGAGCAGTCGATTATGGCCGTGACGATGCTGAGAAAGCTTGGTGTTGGTCGAGTGATTGCCAGGGCCACGTCCGTTATTCATGAGCACGTTCTCCATGAAATCGGTGCCTCTGAGATTATTAAAGTGGAAGATGAGATGGGGGAGATTATCGCTTCCAAAATTGTCGCTCCCCACGTTCTTCAGCGCTATAACTTCGCAGCCGGCTATTCGATTGTTGAACTTAAGCTTGGCAAGAAGTTTGAGGGCAGAACGCTGGTAGAGAGTAAGATCCGCCAGAACTATTCCCTCAATATTGTCGCCCTTCAAAAGAAGGTGCCCTATATTTCTGAGGACGGTAAAGCCGCCTTTAGAACTGAAATTAACGATTGTCCTATGCCCATGGATGTTATTGAAGCCGATGACATCGTGGTGCTTGTGGGAAGTGAGAAGAATTTTAATAAGCTTTTTGCTGAGCTTGCAGATTAACGAGGTAGTGCGTGAATTTATCCCTTAAGGGAAGAGTGAAATGGAGTTTTATCATCGCCAATGTTGTGGTGGTGGCGCTAACTTTTGTGGTTTTCTATTATCTCGATAACCTCAACAAAGATATTGAACAAATCACCGTTAAATCTAATAGGGTGGCCCTTCTTACGGATGAGATTCGTATCTCTGCAGTCTCCCTCCTTAAGTACCAAAGAAAACTTCTCACAAAGAAGCCCACTCCTCAGCAGGTGGATAAAATTATTAGTCTCTGTGAAGGCTTCACTTCACAACTTCACACCCTTGATTCTCTCTATCAAAATCCAGACGCTAAGAAAGTGGTTGGTCAAATGCTCTCCTACGTGGACTCTTTGAAGCTTGTTCTCAGTAAAGGGGCACTTTTTAGTAGAGGGGGAGCAGGGATGACGACGATCGGCGATCTCTCCGATAAGATTCTTGATTCCTTCTCAGAGTTTCAAGATATTCAGTATTTTGAAACGGTGGAGAGAGACCGTAAGATCAAAGACATCATTAGTGACACCAAAAGACATATGATGATCGTTCTGATTATTGGCTTTCTTTCGACGATTATTCTTGCCCTCGTGATTCCTGGTAAGATTGCTCTTCCCTTTAAGAAGATCAAGGATGCTATTCGCGAGCTTCAAGATTGTAACTTTGACGTCAGTATCTATTACTCTCAAGAAGATGAGATCGGTGAAATTGCCCGTGAGATGAATAAAATGATCTACTCATTTAAAGTCTTTGAAGAATTGCGGGCCGATCGTATTTCTGTGGAAAATAGAAAGTTTGATGCTCTTGCCAACCTTGTGAGAAGGCCAGTTCTTGTTGCTAACACCAGTGGTTCTCTCATTTATCTTAATAATCAAACCTACAGCTTGCTTCAGGTGCAATCGGAAGACGTTATTGGTAAGGAAATGACGGAAGCCGTTATCCCGACCACCATCATTGAGACCTTCGAGCTTGCTCTTAAGCGCCGCTCAAAGATTGAAAATAATGAGATTAAGATCCTAGCGAAGCGTCAAGAAGAGGAAGAGGAAGAAGAAGACTCCAATGTTCTTGAAGGTGAGGTGATTGATGCACCAAGTGAAGAGGATATAGCTGCTCAAGAAAAAGAACCCGAATATGTTTATGAGGGTTACGCCAATGTTATTCCGATTCGCGGAAAAGAAAGTTCCCTAGATTACTACCTTATGGTACTGTCCAAAGAAGTATTTATGTAATTTTGTGCGGCGCCTTTGCCCACTAGAAGCCCTGCTATGGATCAAAAGTTTATTCGTAATTTCTCTATTATTGCCCACATTGACCACGGTAAGTCGACTCTTGCCGATCGTCTGCTTGAGGCCACTGGAACTGTCACCAATCGTGAGATGAAAGATCGTCTTCTCGATAATATGGATCTCGAAAAAGAACGTGGGATTACCATTAAGGCCCAAACGGTTCGCCTTACTTATAAAGCGAAAGATGGAAATACTTATTACTTTAATTTGATCGATACTCCCGGGCACGTTGACTTCACCTATGAAGTAAGCCGCTCGCTTGCCTCTTGTGATGGGGCTTTGCTTGTTGTTGATGCTAGTCAAGGCGTAGAAGCGCAGACACTGGCCAATGTTTATATGGCCATTGAGAATGATCTTGAAATTGTTCCTGTTCTTAATAAGATCGATCTTCCCCATGCGGATGCCGATAAAGTAAAAACTGAAATTGAAGATATTATCGGTATTGAAGCGATGGATGCTGACATGGTTTCGGCGAAGTCTGGAATTGGCATCGAAGATCTTTGTGAAACGATCGTAAAGAGAATTCCTGCTCCTGAGGGTGATAGAAGTTCTGATCTTCAAGCGATGATTTTTGATTCATGGTTTGACCCCTATAAAGGCGTTGTCGTTCTTGTGAGGGTGATGAGTGGAAGTCTTAAGAAGCGCCAAAAAATTCACCTTAAAATGTCAGGTGGAGAGTATGAAGTCTTAAGCATGGGTGTGAATGCTCCTTTCTTTAAAGAGCTCGATGTTCTTGAAGCAGGTGATGTCGGAATGCTTATTTGCGGCATTAAAACCATTCGTGATGTTGAGATTGGTGATACTGTCGTTCTTGCGAGTAAGAAAGATACACCGGCCCTACCTGGTTATACCGAAATTAAGCCGATGGTTTTCTGTGGGATCTTTCCCGTTGAATCCAATGAATATGAAGACCTCAAAGATGCCCTTGAGAAACTTGCTCTCAATGACTCATCCTTTACTTATGAGCCTGAAACGTCAGCCGCTCTTGGTTTTGGTTTTCGCTGTGGCTTCTTAGGTCTTCTTCACATGAATATCATTCAAGAGCGTCTTGAAAGAGAATTTGGTCTAAGCCTTATCTCTACCGCACCCTCTGTGAATTATAGTGTCCTAAAAACAGACGGAGAGGAAATTCGTATTTCTAATCCCTCTGAAATGCCTGATGTTGGTGAGATTGAAAAAATTGAAGAGCCTGTTGTGTCTCTATCGATCCACCTTCCCAACGAGTTTGTTGGTTCAATCATTAAACTCTGTGAAGAAAGACGTGGCCGCCAAACAGATATGAAGTATCTGACTGAAGAGCGTGTTCAGCTCTTCTATGATCTTCCCCTGAGTGAAATGGTTTTTGATTTCTATGACAAACTCAAGTCCATGAGTAAGGGTTATGCCTCTATGGATTATGAGTTTAAAGGATATGAGGCGGCAGACCTTGTTAAGGTTGATGTCCTCCTTAACGGCGATAAAGTTGACGCTCTTTCTCTTATTTGTCACCGCTCAAATGCATTCTATAAAGGGCGTGATCTTACTCAAAAGCTTCAAAAACTTATCGATAGACAGCAATTTGATATTGCAATTCAAGCGGCAATTGGTGCTAAAATTGTAGCAAGAGAAACAGTGAAGGCCTTAAGAAAGAACGTTCTCGCCAAATGTTATGGCGGGGATATTTCGCGTAAGAGAAAGCTTCTTGAAAAGCAGAAGGCCGGTAAGAAGAGAATGAAGATGGTTGGTGCCGTAGAGGTTCCCCAAGAAGCATTCCTCGCCGTATTAAAGGTGGATGATTAATGCATGAGAGTCTGCGCTACTTATTAGAAAAAGTGCTTTCTCATTATTCAAGCGGAGACTTTTACGAAACTCTTCTCCAAGCGAAGGATGATTACTTTTCTAAAACAGGAAAGGCCTTCGAAGAGGATGAAGATTACGAATCCCGCATGGCCTCTTTCAATGATTGGTACTGCTTACAGTATCGTCCCGATGAAACAGGTAAAACCTTCTTTCAAAAATATATTCTTGAGCATTCTGTGCTCGCTGAACTTGAGCAAGCGATTAATGAAGTTAATCACAGTCTCTTTGAATACCTAGGAACAAACTTTAGAGGACTCCATGTCCTAAAAGATATCCTCCATGATAAGAAACTCACCCTCGCTAAGGAGCATAGTGCCCCTTCTATGGTTAAGGGTGATATCTTTATTGGCAGAACGGCCTTTTATCGTAATGAGCATTATCTCTTTAATGGATTAAGAATGATGCCAAAGGAAGCCAGAAAGCCTATGGCAAAGGAAGCCAAGAGAGTGCGAAAGCTTCATGAAAAGCGCCACGATCTTGAGTTTCTCTTTTTTACAGAGGCCCTCAAAACAAAGTGGCAGCGCTATGGTCACATCGATGTTGAAAAGATTTTTGTCTTCCCTCAAAACCGTCTAAGTTAAGTTTTCCTCGAATTTTTCCGCCTCTTTTAGTGAATGTTTCTTACCACTGAGAAGGTAGGGAATGATGCCAAAACTATTAATAAAGACAAGTCCTACGAAGTAGAGGTTGAAGTAGTTTGCTCCGCCACTGATTCCAACAAAACCAAAGAGTTTATCAAAGATAACATGGCCTACACCAAGGCCCGCAGGAGATATGGGCACTGCCACCGCCATAAATCCAATGGGGATGAGAGTGAGAACATAAGTAAAAGGAAAGGGCTTTGTGAAAAAAGGTGAACTAAAGAGATAGAAGGCCGCAAAATTAAGAAACTGAAGAAGTATAGAAAGCGTCACACATTTAAAGAGAACAGCTTTATTATCTCCAATGATCCACACACTCTCTAACGTCTTATGGACTTTAGTGCCAATGACGGGAATGGAGTTGGTGAGAGAAAGAAGTTGCTCTTGTATTTTTCGAGGCGCAAAGAGAAAGACCAAAACTCCTAAAGCCCCAGCAAAGAGAAGGAGATTGAAGTGAATGAGGTTGGCCATTTGCTCAGAAAGTTCTATAAGGGTGCTGTAATTGAGGAGAGTCCCAAAGCCTAGAATGAGGAGAAGCCCGACGAGCCCAATGATACGGTCAAGGAGCACAGAGGTGACAAGATAGGTCTTGCTCATTTCAGGATCAAGGTCGCGAACATAGAGAAGTTTAATAAAGTCTCCTGTTACCGCACCCGGTAAGAACGAATTAAAAAAGAGACCGATCCAGGTCACACGCACCATGTCTTTGTAAGGGAAGTCGTTATTACTATTGGCCTTAAGAAGCCAGCGCCAGCGCAGGCCGGAGAGAGCATCTTGCAGGACGAGAATACCGAGAGCGAAGAGCCAGTTATAACCTAACTTAAAAGATTGGTTAATAAGACTGAAGTCGAGCTTTCCGCTTCGTAAAAGCCAAAAAATAATAAGAAAGGCCAGAGCGAGTTTGAGGCCCATTTTTAACCAGTTGCGCAATTGTGTATCCCTTTGCCCATGGTGAAGTTGTGAGTTTCCTACTATAATGCCACAAAACGGAGGAGAAAAGAAAATGACGATGAAAGTTTCTGTAATTGGTACTGGATATGTTGGTTTAGTAAGTGGGACCTGTTTCGCTGAGATCGGTCACCAAGTGACCTGTATTGATATTGACCCCAAGAAAATTGAGATGCTCCGTGCGGGTGAATCCCCAATTTATGAGCCAGGCCTTAATGACCTTCTTGAAAGAAATATTAAAGCGAATCGTCTGCATTTTTCTACTGGTTATGACTCCTGTTCTCAATCAGATATTATCTTCCTCGCAGTGGGGACACCAAGTGGTGATGATGGCAGTGCTGACTTAAGTTATCTTGATAGCGCAGCAAAGAGTGTCGCAGAAACATTAAGTGATGATGCTGTCGTTGTGATTAAGTCTACTGTTCCCGTAGGAACAGGGGCGCGCATTGAAAAACTCATTAGCGAAAATACTTCTAAGAAATTCCACCTTGTGAATAATCCAGAATTTTTAAAAGAAGGCTCTGCCATTGAAGACTTCATGAGACCAGATCGTGTCATCATTGGTTCTAAAGAAGACTTTGCAGCTAAGCAAATGGATGAACTCTATGCGCCTCTCGTGCGTCAAGGAAATCCTATTTATCATATGAGTAACCTTTCAGCAGAGATGACTAAGTACGCAGCCAACTGCTTTCTCGCGACGAAAATTTCTTTTATCAATGAAATAGCGAATCTCTGCGATCGCACGGGCGCTGATGTTGAAGAGGTGAGAAAGGGGATTTCTTCAGATATTCGTATTGGGAAGCATTTCCTTTATCCGGGTCCTGGTTATGGTGGCTCTTGTTTTCCAAAAGATGTGAAAGCCCTTATCTACACCGCAAAGGAATACGATACTAACCTTCATATTGTCCAAGCAGCAGAAGATGTGAATGATTATCAAAAAACCATCATGTTTAATAAAATGAATGACCACTTTGCAGGCGACCTCAAGGGTAAGACTTTCGCTTTCTGGGGAGTTGCTTTTAAGGCCAACACTGATGATGTTCGTGAAACATCTGCCATTGCTATGGCCCGTGCTCTTTCTAAGGCAGGAGCAGAGGTTAGATTCTATGATCCTGTTGCTTCAGAGAATTATCAAAAAGTGATGAAAGAATATCCTGAAACTGAAGGGAAACTTCATCGTGTTGATGACATGTATGAAGTGATGAAAGACTGTGATGGGCTTGTGACCATGACAGAGTGGCGTGAGTTTAAAAACCCAGATTATAAGCAGATGCAAAATCTTCTTAAAACTCATGTGGTTTTTGATGCGAGAAATCTTTTTGATACTGCTAAAACGATTGAAGCAGGTTTTAAGTACTACGCTATTGGTAAGCACATCAACTAAGGATACGCTCTTTGAAGATCGCCCTCATTCAATTGACTTCGGAACTAGACCCTAAGAAGAATATTGCTTTTATAAGGGAGCACGCGAAAAAGGCAAAGGATGAGGGGGCAGAGTTTCTCTTCCTCCCCGAATGTTTCTATTCCATGAGTAATGGACTAAAGCCAAGTCCGTATCTTGTCGAAGGGGATCAGGTCAAAAAAACCGATGATCCCAATTATAAAGAGATTCAAAATATTGCTCGTGACTTTAATCTCAACCTCATCGGGGGATCAGCTGCCACGAGGTTTGGTGAGCAAGTTGTTAATCGCGCTTTTAATTTCACGAGCGAAGGCACTGAGCTTCCTCACTACGATAAGATGAATCTCTTTAGCTGTGATATTGAGAGAAAAGGTGAGCGTAAGGCCATTGATGAAGCGGATATTTATACTGCCGGTATGACTCCTCAGGTGATTGATTGCCAAGGTGTTCGAATCGGCCTTGGGATTTGCTTTGATCTGCGCTACCCTGAAATGTCTCGCCAGTATGTTAAAGAGGGCGCTCAAATATTGACTTATCCAGCCGCCTTTACAGTCCCGACAGGACGGGCCCATTGGCATACTCTCTTAAGAGCAAGAGCTATTGAGAATCAGTGTTTCGTTGTGGCAAGTGCTCAAGTTGGAAAACATAATGAGCGCATTATTACCTATGGGCATTCACTTGTGATTGATCCTTGGGGTGACATCCTTCTCGATGCTAAAGAGGAAACTGGTCACTTTATCGTCGACATTGATCTTGAGCGAATTAATGAAATTCGAAAATCCGTAAAGGTTTTTAAATGAAAAATAGAATTGAAGAATTCGCCTTTAAAGAGGGGCGCACTATAGCTGGACGCTACACCGTTGTTGAAAAACTAGGATCTGGTTGGGA
Source organism: uncultured Bacteriovoracaceae bacterium (assembly GCA_950054155.1). GTDB lineage: Bacteria > Bdellovibrionota > Bacteriovoracia > Bacteriovoracales > Bacteriovoracaceae. Next base: position 72,865 of record CATLOT010000006.1, on the reverse strand, counting down.
AGGCGAAGTTTATAAAGTCCAAGAAATGCATACGGGGATTATGAGGGCCGCTAAACTTTTCTATCCCCACCGTAACGAAAAATTAAAAGTCTCTACTCGCTATGCGAGAAAACTCAATAAACTTAATAATTGTCCCATTGTGATGAATTATCACAGTCAAGAGATCCTCAATATAAAAGGCTTTAAGGTGGCCTGTCTGGTGAGTGAGTTTATTGAAGGGGAGATTCTCTCTAATTTTATCAAACGTCATAGAGGGGGACGAATTGGCGTCTTTCAGGGACTTCACCTTCTTTATGCTCTGGCCCTCGGTGTAGAAAGTATTCACCTCAATGGTGAATATCATGGTGACCTTCATCTCGATAATATTATTATTAGAAGGGCTGGTCTTGGTTTTGATCTCAAGGTGATTGATATGCATCATTGGGGGGATTCGAAGAAAGATAATCGTGATGAGGATATTATAAAGATGATGCACCTCTTTCACGAATGTCTCGGTTCTCATAAAGCCTACAAAAACCATCCTGCAGAAATTAAGCATATTCTTAAAGGCCTTAAGAGAAGTCTCATTCTCAAAGAATTTAAAACAGTTTCTCATTTAAGAGTTCATCTTGAGACACTCAATTGGGGGGAGAATGGATAGCAAAGAGATCTTCCTCCACAATATTGAAGAAAAAGAACAGGATATTTTTGATTGGAATGACTACAGAATAGGTTACTTCATTCAGAAGAATCAAAGTAAGGGGGAAACGAATCAAGACACCCTCTTCTTTATTGGAAAAGAAGACTTCTGTCTCTTTGGTGTGGCCGATGGAGCTGGAGGTCATCCTCATGGAAGGGAAGCGAGTTATTCGGTAGGTGAAACCATCTTTCAATATGTTCGCACTAAGAAGGCCCAAGATGTTCAACTCATTAGTCTAATTGAAGAGGCGAATTTCAAAGTTCGTGAAAAGTACCCAAGTGCTTTTACCACACTTGCTTTTGGTGCCCTCTTTGAGACGGAGTTACGCTCCTACTCTGTCGGAGATAGTGAGATTCAGTACTTTAATAGTACAGGTGAAACCATCTACAATAATATCCCGCAATCGCCCGTAGGCTACGCCGTCGAAGCCGGTTACATGTCCCAAGAAGAGGCACTTGACCACAATGATCGTAACCTCGTTAATAATCTTCTTGGTGATGAACTTTTACGTATTGAAGTCGCCTCAAGGGTCCAACTGAAGAAAGGTTACTCTGTTCTTGTGGGCTCTGATGGTCTCTTTGATAATGTCACCCATGAAGAACTTAGTGAAAAAGTTGGAAAAGGTTCTTTTGAAGAGGGTTTTAAAGAGCTTTGCTCATTTTTCACTGAACATCAGGATCAGTGGCGTAAAGACGATGACATTTCCTTTATTTTCTTAAGAAAGATTCGCTCCTAAAGGTGCCTCCTAAAGGTGCCAGGTTGAGTTTGGTATTTGCTCTTTTTAGAATCTTTGTGGAATACTTCTAGAAAATTTTTTTACTTTCTCAAGGAGTCCTCTATGAAGAACTTATGGCGCTATGCTTTAATCGTCGCCTTTGCATCCTCTTGCGCATCACTTTCTGAAAAAGATTGTACAACTGGTAATTGGTCCGAAATTGGAAAAAGAGATGGTGAACGAGGGATGAGCGAAAGCCGCCTTGAGAGTCATCAAAAAGCTTGCTCTGAGTATGGTGTAACAGTTGATGCTGGCCAATACTTCAATGGCCGCTCACAGGGAATTGTGACTTATTGCCATAAGACTGGTGAAGCTCACGGTGTTGCAGGCCAAATGAATAACACTCCCTCAGTATGCACAGGCTCTAAGGAATACACGACAGCAAGAAAAGTGGGTTATGGTCAATTCTGCTACAACAAAGGTGTTGAGGGCGGAAAGGCTGCCAATACAAAGCATGCGCCTGATACTTGTAAGCCCCTTGCAAAGTACAAAGAGGGATGGAATGTCGGTATCAAAGCTTACTGCACTAAAGAGAATGCTGAGATTTTAGGTAAACAAGGGACGGGTCATCTCGGCTCACTATGCCCTTCAACTCTGAGATCAACTTTCCTGTCTTACTACGACAAAGGAATTGCCACTTACTGTACAAAAGCCAATGGCTTTAACTTTGGGAAAAATGGGAACGATATCAATACGAAAGTTTGTCCGAGTAAATATCGTAATAACTTTTCTTTTGGCTATAAGAAAGGCCTTGAATATAAAAATATTAAGAAGCAAATTCTTGATATCGATACAAAGATTTCAGAGCTTCAAACGAAAATTGACGATCCTGCCACAAGCACAGATCTTCGCTCTTACCTTCAAAAAGAGGTGACAGAAAATAACGAGAGAAGATCTCTTCTTGAAAAAGAAACCTATCGTATTGAAGGTGCTGTTGGCGTTTAGCAATGGGATAAAAAGGGAGTGAGAATAACCGCGCTCCCTTTTCTATGAATCGCTAAGAGTAGTAGGGGTTGTCTCCAGAATCATGATCAGTCATATCCACGACTTTCTCTATTTCTGGATAATGTTGTTTAATCAGCCTCTCAACGCCATCAGTAAGCGTGGCCTGTGAGCTTGAACAGCCCTGACAACCACCGGTCATCTTCACATAGATGGTATTATTATCAATATCTATGAGTTCAATATTGCCACCGTGAGCTGCTAGAGCAGGACGGATCATGTCATCAAATAGTTTCTCTACTTGTCTCATCATAGGGAAAAGCCTTTTTTAAAAATACCTCGAGCTTCTCTTATACTAACACAAAGCAGGAAAAGCTAGCCATTGTAGAGCATTTCAAGCTGCCCAAGGGCTGCAAAGGTCGCAATCTCTACCCTCAGCGTGTGGGGGCTCAATTTAAAAGGGATGAAATTCTTGGCTTTGAGAAACTCTTCCTCTTCCATTGTCCAACCTCTTTCTGGGCCAATGGCAAGGGTGATCGGTGGCTTCTTATCAATATTACCATCGAGAATACGAAAGGACTGACCCTCTTCTAAAGAGAGGAGAGCGGGGATTCCCTGGACATAGGGAATGGCTTCTTCAATTGTTTGGACTTTGATGAACTCGGGATCCTGGCAAAAATTAGCACCTTGAGCAAGGCCTAACCGCGCTAGCTTTTTCATCTCATCGAGTTCGAGAACTTTGCTTGTAAGGTAAGACTTTTCCGAAAGAAGTCCTGTGAAAAAAATGAAGCGACTTACACCCATACTTGTACCGTGCTCGATAATTTTCTTCATTGTCGGCGGACGAGAAGTGGCAACGAGAAGGGTGTAGCGTTGAGGAAAGGCGGGCTGCTGAATAACAGGCTTAAGGGTGACCTTGCCTTCTTCAAGGGAGACCACATCGACGACGCCTAGGCTTTCTCCAATAAAAATAGCTTTTAGCTTCTTGCGAGGCTTAATTTGCAAGTGATTGATGAGGTGATCAATCACTTGAGGATCAGTTATTTCATAGCAACCGGGTTGAGTTGCACTTTTGAGAGATTCATCGAGGACTACGCGGTTCAAGAAAGGTTCCTTCTTTTAAAGAGTTAAGGAGCTTCTAGCTTATCGGCCTCATGAAAAAGAGCCAAGTAGATGAAGTATTTGCTGCAATCCCCTTGGCTCTTAAATGAGTGTGAATTTATCGAAAGTCTGGCCCAGACTTGTGGAAGTTTGGTCTTTGTGAGTTGTTGTCCCTACAGAAGAGCGGCATTTACTCAAAGCTCTCACATTTTAGTTCTCAATCCTTTTAAGGCCTCAAAATACGGGCTCATTGAAGAAGATACAGTGTTGTGGATTGATCAATGGCCAAGTTTAATGAGTGATAGATTTAAAGAATTACGTTTTTATCTTTTTAGTGAATTTTCTCTCGTTTACCTCAGCCAGTCTTTTTCTTTTAAAGGGGAAGCCAAGGCCTTAAATGACTTTCTCTTTGAAGAAGAGATAAAGATCCTCTGGAGGGAGCGCTTGAAATCCCTTCCTCTTTTAAAGGGAAGAGGTAAGGTGCGCGCGCTGTGGGAGGGAATAGATTCTCTTGGAATCGATGGCCCTATTCTCCTTGAGGGGGTCAAGAAATGGCCTACTCAAAAACAGAATTTTCTTTTTATCCCCTTTGCGCTTGAGGAACACTCTTATTTATATGCTTTGGGCCATCGTCATAAAATCGCTGCTATCACCTCAATTTCAGGCAGTTGTTTGTCTACTGGCTTCCTCTCCTGGCTTTTAGGACATCATGACTACTTCGAGGTAAGATCATCTCGTGAAGACAAAAATCGAGGGAATCCTCATTCGAAAAGTCCCTTATCAGGACCGTCACGTTATTGGAACGCTCTTACTCAGAAGTGGCCGCACTCTTTCGGTTCTCTTCTACGGTGGCCAAGGTGGTGGAAAAAAGCATAAGGCCTCAACCCTCGAGCTTGGTTACATGATGAAGATTGAGCTCTCTCAAAGTAAGAAGAATGCCGAACTTCATCGCGCAAAAGAGTGGCTTCCTCTGTGGAGTTATGAGCATATTCGCCTCAATCATAAGGCCTTTACTACCATGTGCTTCTATCTTGAGATGGTGAGTAATATTGCCCCTGAAGAAGATATCTTTGATCAGCACTCTGACTTTGATGAGTCGATGGTGGGTCTCTTTCGTGTACTCTCAAATGCTGTTGTTCATCTTGAAGAGCGCCTTAAAGTAGGGCGCTGTGATCCAAAGAGTGAGATGGTGATTTTTCTGGGTAAGCTCTTGGTGGAGCAGGGAGTTTTTCCGAGTCGAGAAAATTGCGCCTTTTGTGATATCCCCCTTGAAAAGTTGGCCCGTATTTCTCTTGTCACAGATCATGGTGGCTTTGGCTGTAGTGATTGTGTGTCTCAGCTAGAAGAAGCCATTTTAAGTTCTGCCGGTGAGGGGCGAGAATTATGGGAACTTCTTGGAAGTGTGGCCAATCAGCGCTATCAAGCTTTAAAGGAGTTAACCCTTCAAGACCGCAATGTCTGCCATACACTCTTAAATTACTCTTGCTATCAGCTGCATCTGGATATGAAGCGCCTTAAAACCTTAAAAATGGTTTTGAGTTTCTAACTCAGGTGATAGCATAGGAGCATCATGATCGATCTTTTAACAAACCGCCTTTTTCCCTATATCAAGCCTCATAAAACAAAGGTCATTGGCTCCATACTCCTCTCCTTTGTGCTTGCGGCGATTGGGGGTTATCAAGTTTCCCTCGTTAAACCTCTCTTTGATAAAGGTCTTAGTGCTGACGGAACCGAAAGAGAGGCGTGGATTCTTGCGGGACAACTCCTCGGGCTTGGACTTCTGAATTTTCCCTGTCGTTTCTTTCACTTTTACTGGCTTCGCTATGTAAAAGATCGGGCCATGTGCAAGGTTCGAGATGATATTTTTGAAAAGCTGATGCGTTTACCGACACCTTTCTTTGGAAAGAGTAAGCAAGGGGATTTAATTTCTCACATTATTAATGACACCATCATTTTCTCTCAGGGCTTTAAGGCTTGTGTGGATCTTATTCGTGAACCGATGAAGGCCATCGTCTATTTGGGAATGGCGTTTTGGGCAGATTGGCAGCTGACAATTGTCATTTTTGTTATTGCGCCTTTTCTTATTTTGATTTTTGGAATCAGTGGCAAGAAGGTTAAGAATAACCAGGGAAGTGTTCAAAGAGAGCAAGGTGAACTCACCCATAGTATTGCTGAAGGGATTGCTGCCAACAAAATCACCAAGGCCTTTAACCTCCAAAAATTTGTCTTTAGCAGATTTAAGAAAACTCAGGACGATTACTTTAATGCACAAATGAGGACAACTTTTGTTGAAGAGATGGCCCATCCCTTTGTCGAAGTGGTTGGTGCGATTGCCTTTTCTGGTGTGATTGTCTTCGCTCACTATCGCATTCAATCGGGTGAGACGAGTGTCGGTGAATTTGTCTCCTTCATTGCAGCCCTCGCTCTTTTTATGGACCCCATTCGTAAATTTTCTCAAGCTAATGTTCACCTTTCTCAGTCTCAAGCAGCGAGTGACAGAATTCACAAGCTTCTTGAAACACCTGAAGAAGTCGATGATGGTCAAATTGTTGAGGCCAGTTTTAAAGACGAGATCAAAGTTGATGATCTTACTTTTAGCTATGGAGAAGGTGACGTTCTTAAGAACTTCTCCATGGAAGTGAAAAGAGGTGAGAAGGTTGCGCTTGTCGGTTTAAGTGGCTCTGGGAAATCGACTCTTATCAATCTTCTTCTAGGTCTTTATCCGGTTTCAAAAAATAAAATAACAATCGATGGCGAAGAGATTTCTCAATACAACCTCTTCGCCCTAAGGACTCTCTTTGGTCTCGTCAGTCAGGATATTTTCCTCTTTAACGACACGATTCGAAATAACCTCTGTCTTGGAAAGGACTTTAGTGACGAGCAGATTAAAGAAGCTCTTGATGTCGCTTATTGCCATGAGTTTATTGATAAGCTGAGTGATGGACTAGAAACGATTGTTGGGGATCGCGGCACTCGCTTGTCTGGTGGCCAGCAGCAGCGAATTACCATTGCGCGGGCTTACCTTCAGGAGAGCCCGATTCTTCTCTTTGATGAAGCGACTTCAGCTCTTGATAATGAATCCGAGAAGGTTGTACAGAAAGCCCTTGAAAATATTGCGGGGGATAAAACAGTTATCGCTGTGGCCCATCGCCTTTCAACTATTCAAGACTTTGATCGCATTTACGTTCTTCACGAAGGTCACCTCGTTGAGCAAGGCAACCATCAGGAGCTTATTGCAGCTCGCGGTGAGTACTCGAAGCTCTATGAGCTTAGCCAGAAATAAAGTTTTCTCTCTCCTGCTCTTAAGGTATAGTCGCGGTAAGTTTAATTCGTGAGGAGAGCACTGTGTCAGAATCCAATCTCAAGTCAATGGCAGACCTATCAAGTCTATGTAAGCGTCGTGGTTTTTTATTTCAAAGTTCGGAAATCTATGGAGGCGTTGGTGGTTGCTATGACTACGGTCCTCTAGGAATTGAGCTCAAGAAGAATCTTCAAAATCGTTGGTGGAAGGCCATGACATATCGTGAAGATGTGGTGGGAATCGATGCATCAATTTTAATGAACCCTATGGTGTGGAAAGCTTCTGGTCACGTGGATGGTTTTTCTGATCCCATGGTTGATTGTAAAGAGTGTAAGAGCCGCTACCGCGAAGATAAAATTGATGTTTCAAAGCCTTGTCCAAATTGTGGGGCAAAAGATCAATTTACTGAGCCAAGAGACTTTAACCTCATGTTTGCAACGCAAATGGGGCCTGTGCAAGATTCTTCATCGACTGTTTATCTAAGACCAGAGACGGCCCAAGGAATTTTCACGAACTTTTCAAATGTTCAGTCGTCCATGCGTATGAAACTTCCTTTTGGAATTGCTCAGGTTGGAAAAGCTTTTAGAAATGAAATCACACCAGGAAACTTCATTTTCCGTATGCGTGAATTCGAACAAATGGAAATGCAATACTTTGTTAAGCCAGACACGCAAGTTGAAGCTTTTGAAAAGTGGCAAGAGATTCGTTACCAATGGCATCTTTCAAACGGTGTGAGAGCGACAAAGCTTCGTTGGCATGAGCACAAAGGGAATGAGCTAGCTCACTATGCTGACCGTGCCTTTGATATTGAATACGAATTCCCTCAAGGCTGGGATGAGATGGAGGGGATTCACTCTCGTACCGACTTTGACCTTGGCCGCCATGAGGAATTTTCTGGTAAATCACAGAAGTATGTCGATCAGGCCGATGGTAATAAGAAATATATTCCTTACGTTGTTGAAACTTCAGTTGGGCTTGACCGTTGTACGCTCGCTGTAATGTGCGATGCTTACCGCAAAGAGTTTGAAGGCGACAAAGAGAAAGAGCGTGTGGTCCTTAAGTTTGACCCCAAGGTTGCTCCTATTAAAGTAGCCGTTCTTCCTCTGATGAAAAAAGATGGACTTGAAGAGAAGGCGAGAAACCTCTTCGCTGATCTTCAAAAAGATTATATGGCAGAATTTGACGTGGCGGGATCGATTGGCAAGCGTTACCGTCGCCAAGACGAAATTGGGACACCTTACTGCGTAACAATTGATTACGAAACCAAGGATGACGGGACTGTAACGATTCGCGACCGAGACGCTATGACTCAGGAGCGAGTTCCGATGGAAAACGTTGCAGCTTACTTAAAAGACAAGCTTAACTTTTAACTCGTAAAAAGGATTTCGTATGACTAAGTGGGTTTATAGTTTTAACTCGCAAGAGACTGAGGGCTCCCGTGGCATGAAGGATCTTCTCGGTGGTAAGGGGGCAAACCTCGCTGAGATGAGCTCTCTTGGACTTCCTGTGCCTCCTGGATTTACTGTTACCGCTGAGGCCTGCCTCGATTATGATAAGAGCGGAAAGAAAATTTCTGAACCCATTCAAACTCAAGTTAAAGAGGCACTAGCGACTGTTGAGAAAGTCACTGGAAAGAAGTTTGGAGACAATGAAAATCCACTTCTCTTTTCCGTTCGCTCGGGGGCTCGTGTTTCGATGCCTGGGATGATGGATACGGTTCTCAATTTGGGAATGAATGATAAGTCTGTTCAAGGCCTAGCTCGCTTAACTGAAAATCCTCGTTTTGCTTGGGACAGTTATCGTCGCTTCATTCAAATGTATGCCAATGTTGTGATGGGCTTTAATATCTCTCTTCTTGAGTCGACACTCGAAGACCTTAAAGAAGCGAGAGGGGTCAAAGAAGACACTGAACTCAGTGCTGAAGACCTTGAAGAACTCGTCAGCGTTTATAAGAAAATTATTTTAGAGGAAACGGGCAAATCATTTCCTGAGAATCCTCTTGATCAGCTTTGGCAAGCGATTGCCGCAGTCTTTGGCTCGTGGAATAATCCTCGTGCCATTAAGTATCGCGAGATTAATAATTTTTCCCATGAGTGGGGAACAGCTGTTAATGTTCAGTCGATGGTTTTTGGAAATATGGGAGAAGACTCGGGAACAGGTGTTTGCTTTACTCGTGATCCCAGCACCGGTGAGAAGATTTTCTTTGGTGAGTATCTGATGAATGCTCAGGGAGAAGATGTTGTGGCGGGAATTAGAACTCCAGCACCCATTAACGAGTACTCAAAGAATGAATCGAATAAGAATTTAAAAACCTTAGAAGAGGTTCAAAAACCAACATACGATAAGCTTGTTGATATTTATCAAAGTCTTGAAGAGCACTACAAAGACATGCAAGATATCGAATTTACCATTGAAAAAGGGAACCTCTATATTCTCCAAACCCGTAACGGTAAGAGAACGGCGGCAGCTGCTGTAAAAATCGCTGCTGACCTCGTAAATGAAGGCATTTTGAATAAGCAAGAGGCGATCCTTAGAGTAAACCCTGAAGATCTTAATCAGCTCCTTCACCCGACACTTGATCCTAAGGCCGAAAAGAATGTCTTAACATCTGGACTACCGGCTTCGCCTGGGGCTGCATCGGGAATAATTTGTTTTACAAGTGAGAGTGCCGCTCAAAGAGCAGAAGAGGGGCAAAAAGTGATGCTCGTTCGTCAAGAGACGAGCCCTGAAGATATTACGGGAATGATTGCCGCTGAGGGAATTCTGACGGCCCGTGGGGGCATGACTTCTCATGCTGCCGTTGTTGCGCGTGGGATGGGTAAGCCTTGTGTTGCCGGTTGTAGTGACCTTCATATCAACTATGGCTCTCAAACTCTCTCTGTTGGAAGTAAAGTCTTTAGTGATGGTGACCCTATTACAATTGATGGTGGTACCGGTGAGGTGATGGAGGGGATCGTTCCTACTATCGCCGCTAAGATAAGTGATGAATTCGCAAGTTTTATGAGATGGGCTGATGAGTATCGAACTCTTGGAATCCGCACAAATGCTGATAATCCAGAGGATTCAGAAGTTGCTCTTAAGTTTGGTGCTGAGGGAATTGGTCTCTGTCGAACAGAACATATGTTCTTTGAAGCAGAGAGGATTCTTGCTGTACGCGAGATGATCTTTGCTCAAGATCAGGCCCACAGAGAAAAGGCTTTAGAAAAACTTCTCCCTTTTCAAAGAGAAGACTTTCTTGGAATCTTTAAGGCGATGGACGGAAAGCCCGTTAACATTCGCCTCCTTGATCCTCCTCTTCACGAGTTTCTTCCTCATCAAGAGCATGAAAAGAGAGAACTTGCCGAGCACCTTGGTATTGATATTGAAGAAGTGGAAAAGCGTGCGGAAAAACTTCATGAGTTTAATCCCATGCTTGGGCATAGAGGCTGTCGTCTCGCCGTGACTTACCCTGAGATTTATCGCATGCAAGTGAGAGCTATTGCTGAAGCAGCTTGTGAGTCTCAAAAAAGTGGTGTTGTGGTGAAGCCTGAAATTATGATTCCTCTCGTTGGTCTTGCCGGTGAATTGAAGCTTCTAAGAAAAGAAACTGAAAACATCTTAGCTGAAGTTTTCAAATCAACTGGCATTGAAGTGGAAACGAAAATTGGAACCATGATCGAGCTTCCAAGGGCCGCGATTACGGCCGCACAGATTGCCGATCATGCTGATTTCTTTTCTTTTGGAACGAATGACCTTACGCAGACTACTTATGGCCTTTCACGTGATGACGCCGGTAAGTTTCTTCCCGATTATCAAAATAAAGAATTAATGGCGGGAGATCCCTTTGTATCATTGGATCAAGAAGGGGTAGGCTTCCTTGTTTCCCATGCTGTGAGGGAAGGAAGAAAGACTAACTCTTCGATGCATATGGGAATCTGTGGTGAACATGGAGGAGAGCCACGCTCAATTGAGTTTTGCCATAGAAATGGTCTCGATTACGTAAGCTGTAGTCCCTTTCGTGTCCCAATTGCCCGATTAGCGGCGGCTCAGGCTGCTCTTAAAAATCAGTAGGGCGATGAGTGATCAACTAAAAAAGAAGATAGCAGTGGCGAATAATAGCATTCGCCACTCACTTTCCCGTCAGGACTTTGATCATCTTGGTCTTGCTTTCTTTAATCTTAAAAAGGGCGAGTGCCAAACCATTGAGTTTCATGAAGGAAGTGAAGAGAAGCTCGATTTCTTTTACTATGACCTCGCTTCCTTAACCAAACCTCTCACGATGGGAGCATTATGGGCGAAGGAGCCTTCTCTCTTTGATGAATCTTTGAACCTTCTTCTTGAGCACCGAGGCTCTCTACCTCGCTGGGCCATTCTTGGGCGTAAATCCTGGCGTCAGACTGTTGAGAGTTATGCAATTAAAGAGGGGGAAACTCTTTATTCAGATCTTTCCTTTCTTCGTTTGATGCTCGAAATTGAAAAGAAGACCGGTAAAAATCTTAAGGATTTGTGTTCTTTCTATTGGGACTCAGAACTTTGTTATTGGAAGAACTTACCAGAGGAAGCTTATTGCCCGGTCACTGGTTTTCGCCAAGGTGATAGTATTCAAGGTGAAGTAAATGATGACAATTGCTTCAAAATTAACAGGTTTTGCTCCCATGCAGGTCTTTTTTCTACCTTAAATGGACTTTATCGCTCTCTCTTAAACCTTCAAGAGGAAACTGAAATTCTCGACAAAATGCAAGCGGCTTTTAAAGAAAAGCGACAACAGCGCTTTCTCCACGGATTTGATACCGTAAGTGATTCGTCTTCAAGTCTTGCTGGAATTGGCTGTCCTCCTATGACTTTTGGTCATCTCGGTTTCACGGGGACAAGTTTTTGGATTGATGCTGAAAGTGGCATGGGATGGATTCTTCTTACGAATGCCACTAAAAAATATTGGTTTCACAGAGAGGAGCTGAATCGTCTTCGTCGCGAATTAGGCGAAATTCTCTGGAGTTAGGCTAACTTTTTCATGATTGCATTTCATCACTAGGGTTTACTAGAATGAAGATGAATTTGAAAAAGGATAAGCTTTGAATCTGAATCATAAACTTGACTTAAAAGGTCTGATTAATAAGAAGAATCAGATAAAGAAAATTTTCTTCTATCGTATTTGCGGTACCGGCATGGGTGCTGCTGCCTGCCTTTTGCGCGAATGTGGTTACGATGTCGAGGGCGGTGATCTCAACTTCTTTCCTCCGATGTCCACTTATCTTGAGAAGACAGGAATACCTCTTCATAATCTTGCAGATTTCGATTGGGATAAGCTCAAAGAATTTGATCTCATTGTTGTCGGAAATGTTGTCCCTCGTAATGGGGAGGATGCCAGGCGCCTCGAGGAAATTGGAACACCATTTTGCAGTTTTCCTGCAGTAATGGGTGCCTTTGTCCTTCATGATAAAAATGTTGTTGGCATTGCCGGTACTCACGGAAAAACGACGACGACTTATTTTATGTCACAGGTCTTTAAAGCTCTAGGCCATGATCCAGGTTATTTTATTGGTGGGGTTCTAGAGGGAGAGAATTCATCCTATCTTGGTCAATCACCTTACTTCTTCATTGAATCAGATGAGTACGACTCAGCTTATTTTGAAAAGATATCAAAGTTTAGAAGTTATACTCTTAACCACCTTATTTTAACGTCATTAGAATTTGATCATGCTGATATCTTTACAGATATTGAAGATATTAAAAAAGAGTTCCATCCTGTCCTTGAGGAGCTTAAGGGAGTCGCTATTGCCAATAGTGATTATGCTGCCGTTGAAGATTTAATGGTTCAATTCTCAAATTGCCATTGGCATCGCTATGGTTCACGCTCTGATTTTGGTCCCCGAAAGATAACTCAAAGTCATGCAGGATCCGAGTTTGAAGTTCGTTATGAAAATCAATGGTTTCAATTTAAGACTAATGTTGTGGGAGAGCATAATATCCTCAACCTTACGACATGCATTCTCTTTGCTTTGAGTGAGGGCCATGAGGTTGGTGCTGTTCAGGAAGCTGTCAAAAATTTGGAATTTGTAAAGCGGCGTCAGGAGCTTCGAGGCCTTTATCAAGGCGCACCTGTCATTGATGACTTTGCTCACCATCCAAGAAGCGTCGATTGTACTATCGCAGCAGTAAAGACGAAGTATCCTGATAAGAAAATAAAAGTCATCTTAGAGCCCAATAGTGCGACGGCGAGAAGTAATATTTTTCAGGATGAGTTTGCAGCTGCTCTCCTGGGCGCAGATGAAGTGGTGTTTGCAAAACCTGAGCGAGCAACCACAGTGAAATCAGCAGAAAATCTTGATTATGAACAGATCGCTCTCTTTCTTAAGCAAAAGGGAAGAAGTGCTGTTATCTGTGACAGTCTTGAGGGGCTTCGTGAGAAAATCAATGAGATCGCCAACGAAGAATCCCTACTTTTAGTTTTGAGTAATGGCACCTGTCTTGGTCTTTGGAAGTCCTCTTTTGTGGATGAATTACAATAATGATTAAGTCTTCTCTAATTCTTCTTATTTTTCTTTGCTTTCACACGTCTATTTTGGCGAGAGGAGAAGAATTTGAAGCTTTGAGAAAGATTCTCCACACTCAAGAGAAAAGTGTCCTTTCAGATTTTAATAAATATCATCAGGACTTTACCAAAACTCTCTGTAAACCAGGGACTGAAGAAAAGTTTTGGACTCTTTTTAGAGAGTTTCAGGGCAGTGGATATTATCTGCCCAAAACGATAAAAGATGAATTAGACAGAAAGACATTGAATCGCTTTTACCCTGAGCTTTTAAAAAAGCAGCAATGGATTCAAAATCAAAGAAAGAGCTTACTCAAGATTGAAAATTTCAATGAGCTAAAGAAGGAACTTAAGTCACTAGAAGAGGACGTCGAACAATTAGTAAAGTATAAGGAAACCTTTGAAGAGTCTGAAGATGATACTATTCGCATCTCAGTTAAAAATAAATCAAAGTATTTATTTCTTTCTTTTAAGAAGAAGTTCCTCGATTTTCTTAAAAAGGTTCCCTTCCTCACAAGTTATCGCTATCCCGTAGATCATTTTGAATTGCGGGAAAATTACGATGAAGTCAAAGGAAGTGACGATCCTCTCGAAAAACAACGGGCTAATGAAGTTTATTTCTATCGAAAAATAGTTCAAGACGGTGCTCAAAATCCCAATCGTAGCCATAGTGACCGCTTTTTAAGGGCAATGCTTGATACTCTAACCTTGAGAATGAAGGATAATCCTGAGTTTATTCCTGAAGAAGTTCGCTACGATCTCGCCAGTGCATTCTATGGGTTAGAGAAACAACTTAAGCGAGGGCCAAAGCGTCAAGCGATGCGCTTTGAGGAATGGGAAGAGCGCACCAAGAATATGATTGAGTTTTATAAATCGATGAAGAATAACCGGGTCAAGGTTGGAGAGAAGTTTGAAACCGGTGATCAGCTGATAAAACTCCAAAATAAAGCCCGCGCTGAACTCAAAGACTTTGTTCTTAGTCGGCATAAATTGGTTTATCAGTACTGGGCATCAAAGCCGGCGATTCATCAAGCACTCTACGTCCTCATCACAACTCTATTTAATGAAGTGGGAGGCATTGATGGTCCCCACGCACTTGACCGTCGCGATGTCATTCAGGTCGTGCTCAATCGTGTAAAGAATAAGAAGTATAACTTTATCCCTCCTACTGACTGGCTTTTTGACTACTTGGTTTCAGAAAATAAGAAGACAAGCATCAAGGATCATCCTTGGCTTAATGTTATGTTTAAAGAAGGGGAGTTTTCTTTCACTTACTATTTCATCCATGGAGCTGTCCGTGTTTTCTGCCCTGATCAAACGCGTATTGGTAAGAGGCTGAGAAAGACTAACTTAAAACTCGCTGTTGAAGGCCTTAAAAAGAAAGAGAAGCAATTTAATGGGGTTCGTTATTTCTCCCGTGCCAGTATGCTCGGAAGAATAAGTATGGAAAAGATATGGAGTGACTATCGTTCTGTTCCTGAGCGTGTTGGTGTGCCTCTTAAAAAGAAGAAGAGTTTCGTATTGAAGAGATACAAAGCCGGCGATTACAACTATCGTTACCACTTTAACGATATCAATGGTGTGAGAATGAAGGTGATAGAGGTCGATGATGATGTCTATGTTCTCAATACCAAAACCAAAGAAGTTTTCTCTTATAGAAACCCTCACTATTTTCGTTATTTCGAGCCAACACCGTAAAAGAAAGTTGTCCCTTCGTGTGTTAAAAGGTAGTATCGATCATTAGTGTATTATTTATTTAGCAAATTTTATTTAGGGAGTTGCCCATGCTAAAAAACTACGTATTTACTTCTGAGTCTGTAACTGAAGGACATCCTGATAAGATGGCCGATGGTATCTCTGATGCTATTCTTGATGCAATGCTTGAGCAGGATCCTGCTTCACGTGTTGCTTGTGAAACAATGATCACAACGGGGATGGCCGTTATTGCAGGTGAGATCACGACAAAGGCTCAAGTCGATTTTCAAGAAATTGTGAGAAATAAGATCCGTGACATCGGTTACGATCACTCTGATAAAGGCTTTGACTGCAACACTTGTAGTGTACTTGTTGCTCTTGATAAGCAAAGTCCTGACATTGCCCAGGGTGTGAACGAAGGTGAAGGCGATCATAAAGATCAAGGCGCTGGCGATCAGGGTCTGATGTTTGGTTACGCTGTTAATGAAGCTGATAACTTCATGCCTTACACAATTGACCTCTCTCATAAGCTTGCGATGAGACTTACTGAAATTAGAAAGAAGGGACCAGCTCCACTTCTTCGTGCTGACGGTAAAACTCAAGTTTCTGCTGAGTATGTTGATGGTAAAATTTCTCGTATTAAGAATATTGTTATTTCTACTCAGCATGCTGAAGAGATGACCCAAGCTCAGATCAAGGAATTGCTCAGAGAAGAAGTCATTAATAAAGTTATTCCTACTGACCTTATCGATAACAACACTGAAATGTGGCTTAACCCCACAGGAAAGTTCGTTATTGGTGGTCCAATGGGTGACTGTGGTCTTACGGGACGTAAGATTATCGTTGATACCTACGGTGGCCATGGTGCTCACGGTGGTGGTGCTTTCTCTGGTAAAGATCCAACGAAAGTTGACCGTTCTGCAGCCTATGCTGCTCGTCACGTAGCCAAGCATATCGTGGCCGCTGGTCTTGCAGACAGAGCTCTTGTTCAGGTTGCTTACGCTATTGGCGTTGCTCAGCCTATGAGTTTTCTTGTAGATACTTACGGAACTGAAAAGGTTGATCATGCTAAGCTTACTCAAGCTGTGAATGAGATCTTTGATATGAGACCTAAGGCGATTATTGAAAGGCTTGATCTTCTTAAGCCAATCTATAGTGCAAGTTCTGCTTATGGACACTTTGGTCGTGATATCTTTCCTTGGGAAAAGCTTGATAAGCTTGAAGAGCTTAAAGCTCGCTTTTAGAGAGTGACCCTGAGAAATTGAATTAGTTATGGCCCCATCCTTGTGATGGGGCTTATAATTTTAGAATGACCGCTATCTTTGATACCCTCTACTTCCTCTTTCGCTATATTCCTTTTTGGTCTATTCCCTGCATTATCATTTGCATGCAATTTGGATACATCTATTGGATTAAAGAAGTGCGCTGGGTGTCCTATGTTTTCTTTTCAAGTGCCTTTGTAAACTTCCTCTTTCTTGTCTATTACATCATCGCAGGCAGTCCTGAGCGCTCGGCACAGTGGCTGGATGATGCTGTGCGCGCGATTTAGGAATTTTGAATAACCCCTTAGAATAACTGTATTTTCTCCTCGGACTCTTTTTCCGGGTGTCGATAAATTGACACTGTCTGAGTGTTTCGCTACGATTTTCCTACGCCCACCGGAGACAGGGCATCAACAAGGGAACATAGTGAAAGAATTCGACTTTTTGCACGCCACTTTTGAAAGTGAAGATGGGCAGATTCAAGAAAAACCGCTTCCAACGATTTACCTTGTAGAGGATGACCAGATCCTTGGTCGGGCCGTGCAACGTTACCTTAAGAAGTCTCTTGGACTTGAAGTTGTCTTCTTTGATAACCCCAATAGTTGTATTGAGTACCTTCAAAAAGAAAAGCTCTCAAATCCTGATATGCAGCCCTTTTGCTTAGTTTCAGATATTAGCTTTAATGAGGGAGGCACTGATGGTCTTCTTCTTATTGACCTTCTTAAAGAGAAGGGTTTGGAGTTTGTTTCCATCGTCATGACAGGTTTTGCTTCGATTGAAACTGCTATTATGGCGACTAAGAAAGGTGTATTTCACTACCTCACCAAACCTTTTGAGCTTGAGGTTCTAAGTGACTTGGTTGTAAAAGCCCTAACTCTTAAGCTTGGCATTCCTAAAGAGAAGTTGACTCAAGCTAAAAAGCAGCAAGAGAGTGACGCCGTTAAAAAGGCGCCTCTTGGGCCTTATTCAACTAAAGTCACACTTGAGTCTCCTAAAGAAGACGATGTCTTCTGTGGCATGATTGGACGCTCTCATCACATGAAGCAAGTCTTTGAGCGTATTTCTAAAGTCGCCGCCAGTGATTCGACTATTCTTATCAATGGTCCCTCTGGGACAGGCAAGGAGCTTGTCGCTCGTGCCATTCACCTTTTAAGTCCACGTTCAAAGAACGATCTTGTAAGTGTTAACTGTGGAGCTATCCCTGGAGAACTTCTTGAGTCAGAACTCTTTGGTCACGTTAAAGGGGCTTTTACAGGGGCTATAAGTGACCGCAAGGGGCGCTTTGAAATGGCCAATCAAGGAACGATCTTTCTTGATGAAATTGGTGATATGCCTCTTCTCCTTCAAGTAAAGCTACTTCGTGTTTTACAAAATCGTGAAATTGAAAGAGTTGGTGCCAATAGCACGACTCCTATTGATGTTCGCATCATTACGGCGACTCACAGGGATCTTGAAAAGGCCGTAGCTGACAATAACTTTAGAGAAGACCTCTTTTATCGTCTTAATGTCATCCCCGTTCAACTTCCTGCCCTCGCAGATAGAAGAGAAGATATACCGCTACTGATTAGCTTCTTCCTTTCTCGCTTCGTTTCTGCTGATGGAAGAAATAATATCGACTTTGCAGATGATGTTCTTGAAATCCTCCTCACTTATGATTGGCCAGGAAATGTTCGTGAGCTTGAAAACCTTATTGAACGTCTCGTTATTCTCCGTGGTGGAAACACTGTAAAAGTTTCTGACCTTCCAGCGAAGTTCCTCCATCATCGCCCTGATAAGCAACAACAAGCTTATAACGGCCTTATCTCTCTATCAGACGCAGGCCTTGATCTTAAGAAAACACTTTCAGAAATTGAAGATTCTCTTATCGTTCAAGCTCTAGAACTGACGGGAGGGAATAAGAATCAGGCCTCAAAGCTTCTTCATATGAATAGAACTACTCTTATTGAAAAAATGAAGAAGAAGGGCCTGATGGATAATACCTTTAGCTAAAACGAGGAGTTTTTTTAGGAGTCAAAAAATTACGTTTTAGCACAAATCACTTTCTCGTAGTTATTATTTATTAAATGAGCAGTCGTCCTTATCATTAGTTTTTAAGCTACCAAGTTTTCTACAGTACTCATGACCAGTCCAGTCTTCTCTGGTATCAATACATTCTCTATACATATCTTTATAATTTACATTTACATTTTCAGAATTAACTTTGATTGATAACTCTATTTCATAACTACTTTCTTTATTTAAAAGAACAACGGCTTTATTGCTTAGGTTAATCTGTGTTCTAGGATGAAACTTTCCTTTCTTTTGATTAATTGATAAGTGCTTAAAGTTTGGGAATTCGTTCCTATAGTATAGAAATGTTACCGGATTAAAAAGTCCCCAGCGAGAGCTCATAATTTTTGGTTTCCCTTTTTTTTCAATATTATAAACTTCCTCTGTCTTTAAGAGACAAGAGTACCCATTTGAGTTCTTCCCTCCGGTCAAATAGAAGGTCAAAGACTTACACTTGTAATCACTTACGTAATATCCATCTTTATATTGTTGGCAAACTGATTCCTTTCTTTCAAAAATAATCTTCTTATGATTCCTCATTTCAGATGCAAGAAGATCACAATTATCAAAACATTCCTCATAACTGTAGTTCAATGATCTATTTATCTTATTCATGGTATTGGAGGATAAGTTTGTACTACCATGCACTGATAATGATGTGAATAAGGCTAGGGTTAATAGATACGGACTTAGTAATCTCATTTAATTTCTCCTCAAAATTAATCAAACACAATTTATTATCTTTTAGTTGCCGGTTAAAAGTAATAACCCTTGTAATTTTAGTTTTGACTGTCAAAACTTTAGACATGCTTTTATTCAAAGAGATTTACTGCTTAATGGAGTAAAGAGCTCGTAAATAGCTATTATTTGAGTAAAACTCTTTCGTAATGACTAGGTTTTGACAAGTTAGCCTGATGTCAAAGTGCCGACGGGGAATTTTGTTCCTGTGAGCAAATAATTCCTTTTTTTTTATCCCAGAATTGGTAGAATAGAGAAGACGGAAGACTTAGGAAGAGTTTTACCGCGAGCAATAATCGGGTTTCCAAGAGACCCAATGAGACAGGAAGTTTCATCTCTATGACAAAGTCGTTCATCAAAGTTTTGACACTTGCAGTAATTTTCGGGAGTACATTTTATCCCGTGGAAAGTTATGCAGCTGTTTTAAAGCAAGAGGTCGCAAAGACTCATTTGCGCTGGAATGTCTTTACCTCTAAAAACAATCTTATTATCGATAAAAGGGGAAATAGAGTACTTTTAAGAACTTTAAACTCTAAGCTCTATGAAACACTTAAGAGTGAATTTTCTCGCGTCTCAAGCATGCCAAGATATATTTCCAAGGTTACGTTCTTAGGTCCTAATAAGAAGACCAATGTCTCCACAATTGAAGTTCAATTAGCCGATCAAAATGTCGAGATGTTCAATTTCTATCGTGACCGTGATCAAAAACATGTCTTCGACTTTTGGAAAGAAGGTGAGGATGAAAAAGCCCTAAAAGAGCAAAAAGCTGCTTTGAAAGTGGTTAAGAAGTCTGAAAAGAAGAAAGAAATTCCCCCTGTCCTAAAAAGACCGGTTATTAAGAAAAAGAAAGTCGTTAAGAAAGCTCCAGTTCTTAAAAAAACAATTGTGAGAAATCCCAATTATCGTGATTATCGTTATGGAGCTTCTTTTGTTTGGGATTACAGCTCTTTAGGTCCAGATCTTCCAAGTACTTTTGATATTCGAACGAAGACTCCTGAGCACTTTTACCCTATCACGAATCGTAACTACTCTAAAGATGATAAAGAAGCCCATCTTCAGTTAGCGATTAATCTTTATCGTAAAAAGAAGTATGGCCTCATGTACAAGTCGCTAAAGCTCTTTAGAGAGAAATATGGGGCGG
This sequence comes from uncultured Bacteriovoracaceae bacterium, assembly GCA_950054155.1. Lineage (GTDB taxonomy): Bacteria > Bdellovibrionota > Bacteriovoracia > Bacteriovoracales > Bacteriovoracaceae. The sequence goes on along the minus strand of CATLOT010000006.1, from coordinate 52,674 downwards.
ATACAGAAGTTAATTTTATTGAGTACTTAAAGGCTAATGCTATTTTAAGGGACAATATCGCAGGTGGAAACTTAGAGCCCTTAAAGATGGCGATCAATATGCTTTCAAGTATTGGAAGCCGTACTAAGAACTATGATCTGCAAAAGGCAATTTACAAGTACCTCCTTGTTTATTATCAGCAAAATGGAGACTTCGTAGAAGGACTAACTGTCGCGAAAAGACTCTATGTTTCTAGTAAGGAAAACTTTGATTATGAAGAGAGCTCTTATGCAGCTGAGAGCATTCTCTATAACTTAGCGGGTCTCAACCAAGTCGAGAAGATCGGCGAGGTAATGAAAGAGAAAACGATTCGCAAGATTATCCAAAGAAGTAAGCTTATTGCTTATGAAATGTTTGTTCATCATAAGATGGGTAATATGAAGAAGGTTCTCGCTATATATGAGGCCAATAAAGCGGGTCTTGCTAAGCCTATTGCACCGTCAATCCTCTTCAATATAGCAGAGACTTATTTTCGCCAAGCTCAGTATGAGAAGGCTATCAAACTATTTGACGATTTTATCACTCAACACTCTTATCATTCGCGTTCTAGTCACGCACGCTTGAGAATTGCACTGGCTTTTGAGATTTTAAATAAAGATATTAAAGAGACGATTGTTCTCTATAAGAATGCGATCAACCGCTCACAGGATAAGCTTATTAGTGCAGAGGCACGAATTCGCTACGCTGCCCTGAGAAGTGTCAGAGCAAAGCGTTTGGATGAGAGTGCTCTTGAAAATCGTGTCTTTCTTGATATCGATGAGAATATTAAGCTTTCTCAAGATGTTAAGAAGCTTCTCTGGCTAGTGCGTCTAAGGGCCTTTATTGTTGATAAAGAATACGAGAAGGGTATGGCCTATCTAGCAGCCCTCCCACTTAGTTCTCTTAAAAAAGTAGAGAGACGTGTTTTTGAGGCTGATGGAGCAGAAATCGTTTATGGCATCCTTCTTCGTGACTTTCAGCAAAGTGAGTATTCAAAGGTTGTGAAAACATGGAATCGTTTTAAAGACCGTTATGTGAAAAAGGTTGCAAACGATGCCTTCATGAACTTTATTGTTGGTCAGAGTTACTTAAAACTCGGGTTATATGAAGGATTTGATGATGTTTATGCTAGCTTTAAAAAGTTAGCAAAGACACCTAATCGCACTTTCCCTCTCTGGGTAAAGCGCCAATCTACAGAAGATCCGGAAACCATGCTACTTGAGCTTGATGTGGTTAAGAATATCCATCTTAAAAACTGGAATCTTGTTAGAAGAGGGGCTAACGCCATTGCTAAGCGTGCTCCAAAGAGCAACCAGCCTCATTATTACCGTGCCCTCGCTCACTATGCTAAAAAGGATTATAAAGAGGCCTCTAAAGATTTTGAGCGCTATCTTTCTTCTCAAAAGAGGCAGACCATCTTTGATCCCATGGAACTTGCTGGGATGATTAATAAATACACAGATTCTCTCTATCAACAGGGCGAATTTGAGAAGTTCCAAAATGTCACTGATGCCATTTTGGCCGACACCAGAAATTATGCTCCAGAAAATCCATTTATGAAGTCTATGCGTGAGAGGCTAGAATACCTCTCTATTGAGATTTTGGCAGGGAAAGCAACTCCTAAGTCATGGCTTTTATTAGAGCCGAAAGCAAAGAAGTTTTTAGAGAATTATAAGACGACTGATTATAGAGGACGCTTGAATTACCTTTTAGGCATGTCTCTTGCAAAGAATAATAAGCCTCAGGAAGCGAAAGGGCTTTTTGAGAAAATCCTTCAGGATCAAGATGTTCCTGGATCGATTAAAGAATTGGTGAGATCAGAGCTATCATTGATGGCGATTAAAGAGCGAACAATATAGAAGAACCGGCCCAGGAGGGCAGAATTGACAGGAGGTCAAATGGAAACGGTAAATGTTGAGCTATTTGGAAGAGATCCAAAGGTACAAAAGGCAGTGAGTGTTGCATCTAATGTTTCAGTCACTAAAGCACCAGTACTCATTGCGGGCGAAGCAGGTGTTGGAAAAAGAACTTTAGCTCGTTTTATCCACGAAAATTCAAATAGAACAGGACAGCCATTTGAAATGGTCGATTGTTCAGCTGAAGGGAAAGCAGTTGAAAACGCTATCCTTGGCTGGAGAGATCAGGATGGCCGTTTTAATAAGGGAGCTCTTGAGAAAGCTAACCAGGGTACAGTTGTCTTCGCAAATGTTGATGGTCTAGAAGATGAGTTCCAAAAGAAACTTCATAAAATTATTACTGAATTAGAAGATTACGATATTGATGTTCGTATTATCGCGACAACAACTAAGAATCTTTCAAAGCTTGTTGGATCAGGTCGCTTTTATCGTGGGCTTTACACTCTTGTAAGTAACAACACTTTAAGTCTAAGTCCACTTAGAGAGAGAACACATGATCTTGAAATGATGGCCCAGCACTTTGTTAATGAATTTAGCGGTGGCCGTTCAATTTCTATTGATCAGTCGGCAATGGAAAAAATTCTTGGTCACTACTGGACTCATAATGTTCATGAGCTTCGCACTGTTCTTGAAAACTCTGTTGCAAATTGTAACGGTTCTTCGTTAACAGAAACTGATCTTGAAATCGGTGAAAAGAAGGCTGTGAACATGATTAGTGAAGATGACAACGAAGGGATTCGTTTAATGTCTTTAAAAGAAGCGGAAAAACTTCTTATTAAAAAGGCACTTATCCACACAAGTGAAAATAGAACACAAGCAGCTAAAATTCTTGGTGTTTCTATTAGAACACTTAGAAATAAAATTAACGAGTATCGTTCTGATGGGAACGCATATTTCGTAAACCTTAGATAAGACTAAGGAAAAGATTGACCTCCACTTTTAATCGGGTGGTGAGCAAAGGAGTTATTATGAACATTAACGATAAAACGATGAAAGCTTTGGCGGCTTCGCTCAACTTCCGCCAGATGCGTCAAGAAGTTATATCCAGTAATATCGCCAATGCTGATACACCCGGTTACAAAGCAAAGCGCGTTGATTTTGAAGCCGCGCTTGCTCGTGCTCTTGATGTGGATGGAGAAATGCAAATGAATACCGCAGATCCTGAGCACTTTGATGTCGGCAATGGGGGATTTAATAACCTCGAGCCGGAAATTTATGAAGATAGTAATGGCGTGGTTTCTGAAGATGGAAACACCGTTGATCGTGAACAAGAGATGGCAAAAATGGTTGAAAATAAAATTCTCTATGATGCCGCTGTTCAACTCTTAAACAAGAAACTGGGTATGTTGAAATACGCTGTTCAATCTGACCGCTAGGAGTAACAAATGGATTTTTTAACAAGTCTAAAAATTAGTTCATCAGGTCTTGCAGCCAACAGAAAACGTATGGGAGCGATCTCTTCTAATATCGCTAATGCTCAGACAACACGTACACCTGAGGGTGGTCCTTATCGCAAGAAGGAAGTTGTCTTTGGAAGTGAGCCAGCTCGTGAAAGCTTTAGTGACATCCTGGAAGGAGAGCTCGATGAGAAGGCCCAATCAGTTCATGCAACTGAAGTAATCTCATCAGATAAGCCACCAGTTTTAAAATATGAACCCGATCACCCAGATGCCAATGATCAGGGTTATGTTGCTTATCCCGATATTAATGTAATGGAAGAAATGGCGGATATGATTTCCGCTTCTCGTGCTTATGAAGCCAATATTAGTGCAATGAATACAACAAAGTCGATGGCCATGAAGGCCTTGGAGCTTGGAAGAAATTAAGTAGGCCTTAATTAAGTCAGGAGGACGAAATGGCCATTCAATCAGTAGGAAATATACACGACATCCTTAATCGCTATGATGCAAAGAGCTGGACTCGCTCCGCTAAGATGGATGCTGTGGAAGACTTCAAGTGGGTCAATGAGCTTGATGGTATTAGTCCAACTCCACAGAGTAAGGGTCACGAAACATTTGGTGACTTTCTCGCCAATTCAATATCAGAAGTAAATCAACTCCAAAATAAAGCTAACGACTCTATTCAAAAGTTAGTGACGGGAGAAAATAAGAATATTCACGAAACCATGCTTCAAGTAGAGCAAGCGGAAATTGCGTTTAAGAGCATGAATCAAATTCGCCAGAAAGTTTTAGAGGCGTATCGTGAAGTAATGAAGATTCAGGTGTAATAGGAGCTGATGGTGCAAGAACTAATCGAAAAGGTCTTTCGCAATTTTAAAGAGTTCTTCATGGGATTGGACTTCAACAAGAAAGTAGGACTTGTTGGAACGTCGCTTCTCATTGTGACTGCGATGATCAGTATGATCATCTGGGTGACAGATACTCGTTATGAAGTCCTCTATACGGACCTTAACAAAGAAGATTCGCAAAAAATCCAAGTGCTTCTTGAAGAGAAGAATATCCCTAAATTGGTCGTTAATGACGGTAAAACCATTAAAATTCCAGAAGACATGGTTAATAAGTGGCGTTTACAGATTGCAACTTTAGGAGTGAACTTCAGCGGAACAGTTGGTTATGAAGTCTTTGATAAGCAATCTTTCGGAACGACTTCATTTGTTCAAAAGGTCAATAAGCAGCGGGCCCTAGAAGGTGAGCTCGTTAAAACGATTAAGTATATTCGTGGAGTCAAGAGAGCTCGTGTTCACCTCTCCATCCCTGAGAGTAGTCCTTTCGTTACTGAGAAGAAAGCGCCAACGGCTTCTGTTGTTATTGAACTTGATCGTGGAGTTAGCCTTACTGAGGCTGAGATTAAAGGCGTTGGACAGCTTGTTTCAAGTTCTGTTGATGGTATGCGCCCAGAGAATGTCGTCATTCTTAATGCACGAGGAAAGAAGCTTTCCGATAATATTGGCGATGCGATGACTGCTTACACTGCTAATCGAGTGGCCCTTGAGCAGAAAATGAACACTCAATATGAGAATCAAATTGAAGAGATTCTTTCAAAAGTAGTAGGGCAGGGAAAAGTTATCGCTAAGGTAAGCGTTAATATGGACTTCACTGAGTCAGTTTCTACTGAGACGACCTATGATCAAGAGAATAAGGCCGTCCTCTCTGAAGTAGAGAATTCTCAAAAGTTAAACGGCTCTCGTCCAAGTCCTCAGGGAATCCCTGGAGCGCGCTCTAATCTTCCAGGAGAAACACCTCAGCCTGGAATTCCAGAGACACGTAATGATGTTGATAAGAAATTAACGACTCGTAACTACAATGTTCCCTCAAAAGTAACTAAGTCAAAGAAGCCAACTGCTGGTGTTAAAAAGGTGACAGCCGCTGTGATGATTGATGGGCGTCGCGTGCCCGTTGTTGATGCTGAAGGAAATCCGGTTCTTACTGAAGATGGGAAGACCAAAATGCGCTACGAGCCTTGGAGTGAAGCTGATCTTGCAAACTTTTCAGCGATTGTTTCAAGCACGATTGGTCTAAGTGATAGAAGAGGCGATAATCTTGTCATTAAGAATATGGAGTTCGCAAAAGAAGATACTGAAGCGATTGAAGCTCTCCTTCGTGAAAAAGCGAACCGTGAACTGATTAAGAATATTATTAAGTATCTTACTATCGGATTGGCGATTTCACTCTTCTTCTTTCTTGTTGTCCGCCCCTTTATCCAATGGATTACAGACAATACTGTTGAGTCGGTAGAGGACTTCCTCCCTAAAACTCTTGAAGAGCTTGAAAGAGTACAGGCCAACCAAAAGTTACCTGGTCTTGAAGATGCTCTCCCTCAAATGGAAGAGAAGATTAATCCAGAGAAAATTGAAGGAAATATGCTCCGTGAGAAGATTGTCTCTCTCGTAGAAGCAAATCCATCAAAAGCAGCTCAAATTATTCATGAAATGATCCACTCTACTGAGTCGGACAAACAGATTGCCTAAGAGGCGTTAAAGAGGAGAGGTCAACGTGGCCGGTGAGAATCTAGATCCAGAAGTCGAATATAGCCTTTTGTCCGGTCAGGACAAATCGGCTATTTTGCTTAGTTCGCTAGGGGTTGATACCACTCAACTGATCTTTGAACATATGCGAGATAATGACGTTAAGAGAATGATTAACGCTATGTCGAGTGTTAACCGCGCTCCTATTTGGATGATTAAAAGAGTTCTGGAAGAGTTCTACACTCAGCTCAATGAAGAAAATGATCTTCTCTTTAGTGATAACCGTGGTCGTGACTTTATTGTTAATGCTCTTGGTGAAGATAGAGCGAAACAGCTCCTTGGTCAGATTGTTGATGTTGGGACTTCGAATACTCTTGAATCACTTGAACTTGTTGATACGAGAACACTTGCAAACTTTCTTATCAATGAACACCCGCAGACAATTGCTCTTATTGTGGCCCACCTTAATCCAGAGAGAAAAGTTGATGTTCTAAGACGTCTTCCAGAGGGACTCCAGGCAGAGGTTGTTCTTAGGGTTGCTAACCTTGATTACGTTTCACCAGAACTTATTGCTCAGCTTGATGATGTTCTTAAGACAGAACTCAGTACACTTGGCTCAATTGATACCAATCAGCTTGGTGGTGTTGAACCGATTGCAGACATGCTTAACCTCATGGATAAGAATTCTGAGAAAAATATCATGTCTCGAGTTGAGGAGAAAGATCCTGAGCTTGCAGAAGAAATTAGAAAACTCATGTTTGTTTTTGAAGATCTTGTTTACGTTGATGATAGAGGGATTCAGTCTCTTCTTAAAGAAGTTGATAATGCGAAGCTTGTTATTGCTCTTAAAACGGCACCTGATGAAATTCGTGCGAAGCTCTTTAAGAATATGTCTAATAGGGCAGCGACTCTTCTCATGGAAGACCTTGATGCTCTTGGACCGACAAAACTCTCTGATGTTGAGAAGGCTCAAGCTGAAATTGTACAAAAATGTAAGGATCTTGAGTCACAAGGAAAAGCCTTTATCTCTCGCGGTGGAGATGGCGACGCGCTTGTTTAAGAAATTAAAAAGGATTGTGAATGAAGCAGTTACAGGACTTACTCAAAGACAAAATTTCGGATTACGAATTCCAGCCTCTCTTTGATGATTCTGAAGCTGAAAAAGGTTTGACGAGTTTTGAGTTTCAACCTCTAGAAGAAGGCCAAATTCGCAATGTTCAAGAACATGAGCGCACGATTAAAATTGAGCGTAGCCATGCGAAGGAAAAGAACTTCACAATCGCTCCCATCGTTCGTGAACACAGGGGAATGAACCGCCAAGAGGAACTAGAACGACAGCGCCTTATTCAAGAGGAAGTTGAAAAACAACTCGCTCGTATTCAAGATCAGGCTTACAAAGAAGGATTTGAAAAAGGTCATAAAGATGGGCAAGAAGAGGTCTTTCGCCAAACACGTGCCGAAGTTGATCAGAAAGTAGAAGCTCTTAATGGTCTTATTGAAAAAGTTCTCATGCAACAAGCTGATCTTATTCAAGATGAGAAGCAGAATGTCTACCGTACTCTTAAGACTCTTACGAAGTGGATTATTTTGAGAGAACTTAAAGATGATGGAGAATACATCTTAAGACTGCTTGAAAAACTCATAAATGAGCTTCAAGTGAAAAGTAATGTCCTTGTTCAACTTGATCCAACCTCATTTGAGCAGATGCCAGATGTTCTTGAAGCTCTCCAAGAGAAGTTAGGTGATATTAATAACGTTAGAGTTGAAGTTGATTATGATATTCCTGGCAAAGGCGTCGTTGTTGAAAGTGACAACGGAATAATTAATGGCTCCCTCAAAGAGCAGTTCTATGCTCTTTCTCGTCTCTTTGAACAAGTTGGTTTAGGTACTGATGAAAGTGATCACGAAGTTCCTAATTTCGATTTAGAGGAAGGTGATGAGTCTTAATTTAGAATCTATTCACAGAGCTTATGAATACCAAACTCCCTATCAAAAAATTGGTAAGGTCGTAGGTAATAATGGTGTCATATTTGAAGTTAATTTAAGCCGAGCGGTCATTGGTGCTAACGTCGAATTTGTGACAGAGTTCGGTGAGCGCAGTCTTGGCGAGGTCGTCTCTATTAAGGGAAATCGTTGTCTTTGTATGCCCTATGAAGAACTTCCAGGCATAAATAGTGAAACAAGGGTTTATTTAAAGGATTTAACAACACACCTGAAAATTAGTTATGAAATGTTAGGTCGCGTTGTTGATTTTCAGGGCAATCCGATTGACGACTTAGGTCCGATTCACGGAGAAGGGGAAGTGCGCTCTATATTTGGAGAAGCCCTTAATCCTCTTAAGCGTCCCCCGATCAAAGAGTCTCTTGATACTGGTATCCATGCTATCAATTGTTTTATGACCGCTGGTAAAGGTCAGCGTATGGCCATTATGGCGGGCTCAGGTGTTGGTAAATCAGTCACGATGGGGATGATTGCTAAGAACACGAGTGCTGATATTAATGTGATAGCCCTTATCGGAGAAAGGGGGCGTGAGGTCCTTGAATTTATCCAAAATGACCTAGGTGAAGAGGGTCTCAAGCGCTCTGTCGTTGTTGTTGCTACCTCTGACCAATCACCTCTTATTAGGGCTAAAGCGGCTTACACGGCAACGACGATTGCGGAATACTTTAGAGATCAACAATACGATGTTCTTCTTATGATGGACTCTATTACGCGATTTGCGATGGCCTATCGTGAAATTGGCCTCAACTCCGGTGAAGCTCCTGGACAAAAAGGTTATCCCCCAAGTGTCTTTGCTCGCCTCCCTAAATTAATGGAGCGTGCGGGTACCAAAGCCGACTCAGGCAGTATTACAGGTCTCTATACAGTCCTCGTTGAAGGGGGAGATATGGATGAACCTATTGCAGACGCGGTTCGAGCGATTAGTGATGGTCACATTATCTTGAGCCGAGAGCTGGCCAGTCGAAATCAATTCCCAGCGATTGATATTCTTCAGTCTCTCTCAAGGGTAATGAATAAAGTTGTCACACGAGAGCATCGTATCGTCAGCTCCCATCTCAGGGATCTAATGGCCTCTTATCGTGAGAATGAAGACCTTATTAACGTGGGGGCTTACTCTCATGGCAGTAACCCTAAGGTAGATAAAGCGATTACGATCTATGATGATTTGATGGAACTTATGCGTCAAATGCAGGATATGGGCGAAGCCCTCACGATTGAAGATCTCTTTGACCAAATGGTTGAACTCGCAAGAAAAGCTGAAGGTGCGACCTCAGCTGAGGCAGGTAATTAATTATGGCAAAGAAGTTTAAATTTAAGCTTGAAGGTCTCCTTAAAATCAGAAAGTTTAAGGAAGAGCAACTTAAAGTCGAACTTGGCAAGATTAACGGCGAGGTTCTTGCCGTTAAAAATAGAATTATTCAACTTAATGAAGAGATAAGAGAAGCCTACTTAAGTCAGGAAGCCACTCTTCAGTCCCAAGCTGATGGTCAGCTCGCTCGATTCTTTCCCTATTTTATTCAAGCAAAACGCGAAGATATTAAAAATCAGGAAAACTTACTTTATAGCTTAGAGAAGAAATATCAAAAGAAACTTGCCGAAGTCAGTAAAGCGATGGGAGAGAGCAAGGTCATTGATAGCATGAAAGAAAGTGATAAAGAAAAATGGCGAAAAGAGCGCGATAAAAAAGAAATGGAAGAAATTGAAGAAGTGATCTCAATGAGACGCAACTTTAAAGGGCATTCATTATGAAATTGTTAAATATTAAATTGGCCTTATTCATTGTCTGTGCTGCACTGTCAGCGTTTTCCTTTTCTCAAGAAGCCGAGAATAAACCTGCGCCTGTGAAAAGAAATTATACTGAAAAAGAATTCCTTGATGCTGTTAATAAGGAAGTTGAAAATCGCCTTTCAAAATATAAGAACAAAAGTATCGTTCAGCTCACAAAAGAGTTGATGAAGAAAGAGCGCTCTATTGAACTGAGAGAGCTTGAAATTCAAAAAAAGGAAGAGTCATTAAGAGAGAGTGAAAAGGACCTGACGAGCAAGCTTAAGGGCTTTCAACAGAAAAGTTCAAAGCTTCTTGGTTGTCTTGATGAGCACGATAAAAACCAGAGTAAAAGAGTCCGGCACATGGTTGATGTCATTTCTGGCATGAGGCCACAAAGTGCAGCCGATGTGCTTTCCGTTCAAGATGTTGATATTAGTGTGAAAATCTTGGGTGATCTTCCTCCAGAGAAGGTTTCAAAGATTTTTAACTCTATGGATAAGGAAATATCTGCCCGACTTCAAAAACAGTTCATGAGTATGAAAAAATACTAGTGTGACAATGTGTGTCGTAAACTAAAGACGAAAGGAAGAAATGCTTAAAAGCGCACAAAATAAAACAGACTTAATGGCGTTACTTGGACAAGTAAACGCTAGTGCTGGCAAGAAAGATGCCGGGGCGGGTCTTGGTGCTCTTGGAAAACTTCTTGAAGGTCACGAAAATAAAAATGAATTCTCTCAGATCCTAGCTTCAGAGGGAGCACTTGAAGAAATAAGTGCTGATGATCTTCTCGCATTCTTTAAAGAGAAGAGTGGTGACACTGAACTTACAGGAGAAGAGCAGCTTCTTAAGAAATTTGAAAGTGGCGAAGGGAAGGACCTTCTTAAGTCACTTAAGTTTGACGGTCAAAAGTTTATTGATGCTGATGGGCAAGAAATAAAGCCTCAAGATATAGTAAGTAAACTTTCTCAAGAATCTCAGATTCAAAAGAAGACAGAAGTTTCGGCCCTTAGATTAAATTCCCAAACAGAAGCTTTAACAGAATCTGAAAATTTAAAAACAACTGATGGTCCAAGAAAGGCACCAAAAGAAAATATCAAATCAGCAGAAGACTTCTTAGCTCAAAGAAAAGCCCTCCATGGTAAACGTGTTGTCGCAGATGCTTCTGGTGCTCCTCGCATTCAAAAAACAAATGCAGCCGTCAATCACTACCAAAAAGAAAATAAAATCGTAAATGACCGCTTAATTAAAGTAGCACGTCCTCAAGTTGCAATGACTTCCTCAAAGAGTGAAGAAATTAAAGCGACAAAGGGAAGTGAGGTGAAGACTTTAGGTTCTGATTTCATTGGAAAAGGTAGCCAAGTCAATTCTGAGCTCGCCCAAATCTTGAGTCAGTCTGATAGAGGCGATAGTGGTATGCAAATGGCTTCAAAAGAAGCCAATATCGTGAACCTCTCTCAAATTCAAAGTACGAATAAGACGGAACTTGTTAATCAGGTGAGTAATTATATTGAGCAAGCCTATGTCGCAGGTCAGGACTCTATTGACCTTGTCGTAAATCATGATGAATTAGGGCAGTTTAGAATCAATGCCACTAAGTCAGGACCAGGCCAGCAAGTTGATCTTGAAATTCAAACTCTCACTGGTCAAGGCCAACAGTTCTTTGCAGAGAATGAAACAGAGCTTTTAAAATCCCTTACTCAAAACGGAGTAAAGGTTTCCGATTTTAAATTAGTGGGTCAAAAAGAGTTTCTCGCTTTTGGAGAAAATCGCTCTCAAATGAATGATCAAGGTGGTCAATCACAAGGGCGCGGTGAGTTTTCTCAAAATAGTCAACAGGGACAAAGACAATTCTCTTCTGAAAGAGATCAGGGTCGTGAGCGTCGTCAACAAATGTGGCAACAAGCTCAAGAACAAATGATGAGTGCTTAAGGAATAAGTAATGCCAGGAATTGGAAATCCAAATCAACCCCAGAATAATTTTGCTAAGATCAGCAAGTATAATGGTCCTGCGCGAGGGGAGGCTGTTAATCCTAATAGCCGTCGTAATTCAAATGTTGGGGAAGTTTTAAACGATATCGCTGGTGCTAAGCAGGAACAGAAGTTTGTCGATAAAGATCAGCACAATCGTCTCGATAAGAATGCTTTTCTTAAGCTCCTTTCCACTCAGTTAGCAAATCAAGATCCTCTTAAACCAATGGATCAAAAGAAGTTTGCTGCGGACATGGCGCAATTTGCTCAACTTGAGCAAATGACAAATATGAATACAAAAATGGATAAGGCCCAGGCCAATAATACTCAGCAACTGAAATATATGGGGGCGAGTTTTATTGGTAAAGCTGTTCACACTCAAGGAACAAGTGTTCCTTATAATGGTGAGGACATGCGCGTAGACCTTCCTTTCTTTCTCGACAAGCCTGCACAGAATGTCACCATTAGAGTTTTTGATAAGGCCAATAATCTTATTGCGCAAATTAATAAAGACACAATGGGTGCCGGCACAAATTCTGTGACTTGGAATGGAAAACAAATGGACGGAGTTCGTGCTGTGAAAGGCGACTATCGTTTTGATGTTCAGGCATACGATGATAAGTACCAGCCTTTTAAAGGGCAAACAAAAGCTCAAGGGATTGTGACTGGAGTTGCCTTCGAAAATGGGGAAACCATGTTAACGGTTGATGGTAATCGTAAGGTTGCTCTTCGTGATGTTGATTCATTTTTTCAACCTAAACAAAAACACGCTGCGGCAAAAAATATCAAAAAAAATCAAGCATTGAATGCGAATGCAAATGATGCGTATAATAAAATTAAGAACAACATCCAGTAAGGATAAAAGACTTGGCCAATAACGGTTCTATTAACAACATGCTCATCCCCAATGTTTCGAAACTTCCGAAGCATAAGAGTATCGGGAAAAACCTAAAAGGTGAGAAGGTTGATAATAGTGAATTTCAAAGTCTCCTTCAGGAACACGTTGCTCCGGCATCCAAGCAAAATGAAAAACCTATTTCCCTTTCAGTTCATGCGGCAAAGAGACTGAAGGAGAGAAATATGGAAATGGATAACGAAGAGTTTTTTAAACTCCGTTCTGCTTTTAATAAACTTCAAGAGAAGGGCGGACAAGACTCACTCGTTATTACAGATAAAGCTGCTTATATAGTTGATGTGGCCAATCAAAAAGTTGTGACGGCCATTGATAAAGAAAATATTGCTGAGAATGTTTTTACAAAAATTGACTCGACAGTATTGGTTTAAAATTTAGAGAAGGTTACATGAACCTGGATTAAAGAGCTGGTCCTTTCCGGAGGCTTCATTCCCAAGGCTGTCGTCCTTGAGATAAATCCTAGGTAAATGTTTTTTGGGAATACAAGTCGTCTAGGAGGGACACTATGGGAATCTTACGCTCTTTTAATATCGGTGTATCTGGTCTATCTGCCATGGGATCAGGTTTGAGCGTCATTTCAGACAACATCGCTAACGCTGGTACATTTGGATTCAAGTCATCACGTGCTGAATTTCAAGATGTGCTCGCTAAGTCACTTAAAGGGATCGACGGTGGTGATCAGCTCGGTGCTGGTGTTAAGCTCGGTCACATTAAGGCCATTATGAATCAAGGTGATGTTGCTCGTACAGAGTCAATTACTGACCTTGCCCTCAATGGAAACGGATTCTTCAGAGTCGAGGCTCCTTTTGGTTATGGCTACACAAGAGATGGATCTATGAACTTTGATAAAGAAGGTTACCTTGTTAATGGTGACGGTTATAAAGTTCAAGGCTTTAAGGTTGATGAAGATGGCGACATCACTAATCAAGTAGGCCCTATCAGACTTGGTAATACAACGATTCCCGCTGCTGCCACCGAAAATGCAGACTTCAGTATGAACCTCGATTCCCGTGCTCCTGTTAAGCAATTTAATATTGCTGAGCCAGAAGAGACCTCCAACTTCTCTCACTCTCTGACTGTTTATGACAATGTGGGAACAGCACGACTTGTTACTGTTTATTACAATAAGACAGCAAATAATAACTGGGACTACCGTGTCCTTGCTGATGGAAAAGATGCAGCTGGTGGTGTTGCTGGTCAAATGGTTGAGATGGCAGCTGGTAAACTTATCTTTAATGACAAAGGTGTTCTTCAAGAAGAGCAAGAAACATCGAACTCATTTAACTTCAATCAAGGTGCAGCTCCTGGCCAAAAAATTAAGTTCAGCTGGGGTGAGTCTATTGCTGAAGGTGGCGACGGACTTGATGCAACGACACAGTACGGTTCTGATTCCACTGTTGCTCGTCACAATCAAGACGGAGCGACTGCCGGAACGCTTGGTTCTCTATCCTTTAACGATGATGGAATTCTTACAGCTGTTTATGATAACGGGGTATCTCGAAGTATTGCCTCAATCGCTGTTGCAAAGTTTGAAAATAATGAAGGACTTTTCAAAGTTGGTAAAAACCTCTTTAAAGAATCACGTAAGTCTGGTCAGGCGTCGATGGGTAAGCCCGGAGAGTCTGGTCGTGGTGAGATTCTTTCTAAGTCAATTGAACTTTCAAACGTTGATATTGCTACGGAATTCGTCGAACTCATGAAAACACAAAGAAACTTTTCAGCTAACGCGAAAACTCTTCAAACTTCTGATCAGATGCTACAGGAAGTACTTCAGATTAAGAGGTAATTTTAAATTAGGATGATTTAAAATCGAATTGAAGAGAAAGGGACCCCGCTTGCAGGCGGGGTCTTTTTTTATTTAAGAAAACTGTGAACTCTATTTTTCATTTCTTTAAGATTAAGAGGCGTTTTCTTTTTAAGTTCTTTTAGAAGCTGTCCTCTCTTTTCTTCATTTAAATCCTCTATAGCTTGCTGAAGGAAGGTGACCTCTTCTGGAGTGAGATACTGAGCTTTCTTCTTCTTAAGAGCATCCGGAGAGAGAAGCTTGTATTGCCATGTCTTATATTCATTAAGTTCACGAGCATACCCTTTAAATACTACTTTTATATCGGTGTAACGCTCATAGCGCTTCTTCATTTTCTTGCCAAAAGCATAAACAAAAGCGACCTTAAGGAGTCTGCCTTGCTCGTAGTCTTCTGTGTGGGTCAGCTCATGGGCCATCACACCAATCAGCGCCGAGCGTGTGATATCGTTTTGAAAAATCTTAGGGTTTACGCCAATACGATATTTCTTTTGCTTGAAAATGACTCTTTTAAGGATATGAAAGTTAGATTCAAGAAAATAATCAGGATTCTCAATAGGGTATAAATCTATTGAGAGATTTGGGTTCCTGATTTCAGGGTGACTTCGTAAGGCCACTTCAGAGATAACGCTTCTTAGTTGCTCTCTTTGTTCTGTACTGAGGGCAAGGGCCGAGAATGAGAGCAGAAAAGCTAATGTTACGAGTAAAGCAATTTTCATTCAAAGACAGTTAGCTCTGATAGACTCTGAGAGAGGTCCTTTTCAGTGATGGTATGATAACCGTCTTTTTGCTTGCCTTTGAGCGCGTAATTATAATTTGTTCCCCATGAGTTTCTAATGATGTAGGTACAATTTTGTGTGTCTTCATCGAAATAGCGACCGACAATAGTTGAGGCGTGATTGGCATTATATTTAGAGAAAAAACCGTCAGTACGGTACTTATCTTTTCTAAGTCCATTTGCATTATAGGCAATGGCCACCATTTGCCCATTGGAGAGATACTGATCCAACTGGGGGTAAAGAGAATGGCCACGGCCTTTGTGGGTTCCCGTTTTCTTATAGGGTTTACCGTAGCTACTGATATTGATCTTTGGAGTATTGCAGCTCAATTTCTCTACATTTTTTGGAGTGGCGAGCATATTTATACTGCCCTTTTCACATAGTCCGTTTCGTATGGTTCTTTTGAGATTATTATAGGTATAACCGCCCTCATTATTACTGAAGAGTCCTGTGATAGTTCCCACAAAACCTGTGTAGTAATCTTTGGCAAGCATGCCAATTTCAGGAGAAATACCTGTTTGAAAATGAACGAGGTCTCTGACTGTGTAGGTGAAACACCATCCAACAGAGCCTTGATTAAAGACTTTGCCAATTCTTTGATCGAGATAGTTCACTTCCTCATACCCTTTGAACCAGTCAACGACATTTTCGACTTGAAGGTCGGAACAGTGATTTGCGGCCCTAAGCTTTATCCTCGGTACACGATTGTGATCATCGTCGCGTTTCGCAAAGGTTGGAGTAGTAATAAGTGTCGTAAGAAGAGTAAGAGTTAGTGTTTTCATGGGGGGAAATCTATCATGGAGAATAAAGTTAAAGAGAATTGATTGAATGATTTTTAGGGGCTGTTCGTTCTTTAGACACTTTTAAGAGTGTAATTTTTTCATTTTTTCCCTTGAATATCATTCAATGGGGGTATAAATAAGCTTCGTCGAAACCATCAGGAAATCATATGAAAAAGCTTTCTTATCTTTTAATTTTGTCCTCATTTTCCTCAATGGCCCAGTTGGCACAGCTACCTGATTGCAGTTCTTTAGAAGTCCGTCTTTCAAAAGAGCCTGTTGCCTGCCGAGGTCAAATTCCAGAGGATATTATTTTCGATATTCCTGAACAAAAGCTTAATATTGAAGATCTTGAGAAGCTCTTTCAAGGAGCAGAGTCAAGTGGTGGGCGCCTGGTTAGTCCTATGGCACAACCTCGTATTCAAGAGGATTTAACCCCCTTTCCCTTTTCGCTACAATGTAATGCTAGTCTAATTTCTGATGGTGGGAAGAAGGTAAGCTTTCTCTCAAAAAGAGCTTTTACTCTCAATCAAAGTCAGTATAACTCCTATCTTACCCCCGACACTTGGAAGCATTTCTTGATTGAAGGGAATCAGTTTGACTCCTCAGTTCTTACTCCTTTAGATATTTCGCCTGCTGTGACCTTACCTTACTTTAAGGTCTCTATGACTTATAACGAAGAAGCTCAACATTTTGGCTATGAAGTTTGTGAGTCTCGCTCAACGCTTACTGGGCAAGCCCTTAGCTGTGCTTTAGGAGAGTCTCCAATTTCAGCAGAGGAAACCCCAAGTGTACTCTTTAATAAAAAGGTTCAAGAGGGGAATACCTCCGTCTCGTTTACTCTAAAGGTGAAGTGCCATCGCTATTAAGAGTGAAGAAGTCTAGTGTTAAAACTTGCACTTCCTCTTCAGGAGAGACTTTAATAATCTCTCTTGCTTCTTCAACGGCCTTAAGAAAGATCTCTTTCACCCGAGGAATATCCTCACGGCTAATAGAGAGAACATTTGAGTAGTGAAGATCACCATGCTCATTGCGGTCAATGCTTGATATCGCTTGATTGCGCCAATTCGTGTGATGACGACGAATAAGAAAACTAGTTTTATCAAGATGAATGCGGGTAAGTCCTATCTCATAGCGACTCCCTTTTTGACGAGCAAGCCCCGTTTCTACGAGAAACTCAAGGGCCTCTTGAATTTGTTTAAGAGGGAGACCTAGGTATTGAGCTATTCTTCGAGGTGTTTGATAGTCGGGGATAGAAAGGCATATGTGAACAGCAGCGTAGTACCACACACTGTAGTAAATCAGCTGGTTCTTATCATCAAGACTGTCTTTAATATCAAGACGCTCCTTTAAATTCTCTCTTTTCTTTAAGATGAGTTGCATTTCTTCTTCAAAGAATTGCTGTAATTCTAGAGTACCAGCCCTTTCGTATTGGACGAGAAGAAGAAAGAAGCGAGATTCTTCCTGATTGTGAGACCAAAACTCATTAAGCCTAATTGTCTGTTCAAGACTAAAGTTGACGTGCTGATTAAGGACCTGACTGATAAAAGCTGTTTGGCAGCCTAGGAAGGTGGCCATCTTTCTCTTTAAACCACGGCCTTTACTCGGCGCGTTTGTAATTCTTTCATTGAGGTAATTTTTATAATTTCGATAATCGAAAACAGTATTTTTCATTTAAAAACAGCGGCTTAGGTAATATTAATTAAGTAATTACTTAAATTTTATCATAGTAATTAATTAAATAAATCTGTTTTGAAATTCTTTCTTTAGCTATACCTCCCTCAGACATAACAATCACTCAAAGGGGAGATGAAAATGAAAAACCTTTTACTAGCACTTTTACTTTTTGGATCAACATCAACTTTTGCTAAGACAATTTCAGAGTACCGCTTCGCTATCCGTGAAGGTGACTACCGCAACTCAACTGTTAAAGTTATCGAGGCTAGCCTTGAGGACGACGGTCTTCTAAGTGCAAAGGTGACAGTATCTTCAGGAACTTTCTCCTATCATCCAGATGAAGTTCAACTGCCTGTCCTCTACACAACTCAACTGAGTGAGCACACACTTTCAACGCTTAAAAATAATATTATCGCTCTTTCTCAAGCGGAAATTATAAGTGAATTTCAAGCAGTAGTGTGCATGATGATGCCTGGACCAGTTCAGTCCAATGATCATTTAAGTGTCGCTCGTGACTACGACTTTAACTCTGATGACTTTCTCGGTGCTTTGGAACTTGTCTCTGGACCACAAGGGTGTTGGGTGTCTCATAGAGTGAATCCTAAAGGTGGACGTCAGCAACTAGCGGCAAGTCTTTTAAAGAATCAAATTAAAGTAATCGCATTAGAAGCAATTAAAAACTAATCAATTAAATAAGGAGAAGAGTGATGAAAAAAATGATGATTTTAGTAATGGCCCTCGCAGCAACGACAACAATGGCGACAACACCCATTGATCCTTCAAACCCAGGTTTTCAACCTTGTACTGATAATGACTGGAATCTTTTGACAGCTGCTACTGTGAGAGGGAGTCGCACTATTAATAATCTTGTTACTGAAAATGTAATTCCAACTTCAGTTTCTTGTATTGTTGAAAAACCACGCTTCTTTCACCCTGCAGTTTGTGGAGCCCATATTACTCAGGTTGATACTTTTATTATTAATACTGAGGAAAAGGAGTCTTTCACAATTCAGGTCGATTCAAGCTACAGCAGCTGTGTGCGCATGAGAGTTATTCCCATGATTAAAAGCCTAGAGTACACACCGATAGCAGATATTATTCGCTTTCCTTAAGTGTGAATAATAAGGATAAAGCAGGAAGAGAGGGGGGGATGAAAATCCCCCTTTTTTTTAACCGTCGTTTCCAATGGCCTCTACTGGACAGGCTTCAAGGGCATCCTCACACTGTTGAAGCTCTTCAGGAGTTGATGGCTGCTTCTTAACAAAAGCATGGCCATCATCATCATTCATTTCGAAAAAATTTGGGGCTTCAAAGACGCAAGCATCACAGGCGATACACTGATCATCGACGTAATACTTGCCCTCTTTATTCATTTCCCATTTGGCACTTTTGTCGGCCATGACGTCTCCTAAAGCTCAACAAATTGCTTAACTGGAGTATCATCTCCAATCGTTTTTAAGACATCAGTTCTAATCTTGTTAGAGAGAACCATTTGAAGACCATTTTTTTCCTTTTCGAGGTCAAAGACGGGAAGGTCTTTGTTAAAGGACTTTTGAATGGAAACAATAAGGTTCTTGTCGCTTAAGTTAAAAGTAAACATATTGGGGTCTTGCACCTTAAGACCATCAAAAATTTCTTTATTTTGCTCAGCTGGAATTTGAATGTCCCCAAGTGAACCTTCAAAACGATTGAATTGAATATTACTATCAAGAGCAAAGCCGTATTTCTCTTTTAGAGATTGAAGCTTTTTCTCATCGTAAGCTTTGATGGCGGCAGCAACTTCTTCAGTAACTTTAGTGTGAAGTGCTTTAAGTTCTTCTGTTTTACTTTCTTGGATCATTTCTTTAGCAAGATCGTTTTGAAAGTCTTTAAACTCAGCACTAAAGGCAGGAACCTTCTTTTGAACATGAATAAAGTGGTATCCAAATTGTGTCTTAACAGCTTTGGAAATGGTTCCAGGCTTTTGAGAAAAGGCAACTTTTTCAAACTCTGGAACCATACGACCACGGCCAAAGGTACCAAGAGTTCCACCCTTGCCAGCATTAGAAGTGTCTACACTGTGCTTCTTTGCCATAGAGGCAAAGTTGCGGGTTGTGAGTTTTCCCTCAAGAGCTTTTGCTTCCTTTTCTGTTTTAACGAGAATGTGAGAAGCGCGAACTCGTTCAGGCTTATCAAGCGTCGATTTTCTTTCTTTGAAACGATTCTCAGTACGCGCAAGGTTTGCTTCATTTTCAAGGTACTCTTTAATTTCAGTCTTACTCACCGGAAGAAATTTTCTAAGGCTTGATTGAGAAATCTCTGCAACAGTAGCGTCGTAGCGCATTTCTTTAAAGCGTCCAACTTCATTCATATAGCGGTCACTAACGGGGAAGTTTTGAAAGTACTTCATCGTGCTTTCACGAAGAACTTGATTTCTCATATCGGCTTCGAACTCTTTTGGAGACCAACCATTAGCTGCGAGAAGTCCTTTATACTTATTGAGATCAAATTGACCATTGGTTTGAAAGAATTGGAACTCCTTAACCATCTTTTTGATTTGCGCAGGAGCTGCAACAGTTCCCGTCTTGTCGGCAAAGATGAGTTGAAGTTTGCCTTGGACGAGATTAGTTAGAGTTTGCTGCTTAATTTTAAAGCGCTCAATATCGCTACTTGAGAGATCCTTGCCACCAAAGATAGCATTCTTATAGAAGTTGAGTTGGCGATTGTACTCATTTTGGTATTCACGAGCGGAGATAGGATGACTACCCACTTTGGCGACGGCATTAGGTGCACCCTTCATGGATTCATATCCTGTGAACATGAATGAGACGACAATGAGACCAATTAAAAAGGTCACAAAGAAATTACTGGTCGTTTTTTGAAAATTACTGCTCATGTTTATTTACCCTTTTATTTCACAAAGCTGCTTTAAATAGCTTAAAATTGAATCATCATTATGAAACAGTTTTTAGGGAAGGAAAAGGTTTAGTATCGTGCGTCTTATCGAAGACAAGGAGCGGCGTCAAAAAGCGGTCCTCAATATTCTAGTTTTACTCATTGCATTTGTTGGTGTTGCGAAGCGTAGCAAAACATTGGATGAAACATCTGCTTTTGAGAATATCTTAATTGATAGTTTTGCTCCACTACAGACAAGTCTCACTAGCATTCGCACTGAGGTTGCGAGTTTCTTTGATCATTATGTGGTTAATATTAACGCTAGTAAGAAGAATGTCTCCTATCAGAAGCGCATTGATGAGCTTGAAGGGGAGATCGCCCAATTTCAAGAGTTGCGCCGCGAAAACAAGCGCCTCAAAGACCTTCTCCAATTCGGAACAGGGGTTGATTATAAGAAGATCCTTGCTCAGGTTGTCGCCTGGGATGCTTCAAGTGACTTTCGGGTTATTCGTATTAATAAGGGACTAGCTGATGGGGTGACCCTACAGTCTCCTGTCATTACGGCCAATGGCCTTGTCGGCTATATTTATCGTCTGACTGATAGTTTTGCCGATATTTTGACGGTCCTCGATAATAATAATCGGGTGGACGGGCTGATTCAAAGGGTGCGTGCTCACGGCATTGTTGAGGGCTACAACAGTGAAAAAAGTATTATGAAATATGTCTCTCGAGCAGAGCCTATTATTCTCGGGGATGTGGTGATTACATCGGGCCTTGGAAATATTTATCCAAAAGGAATTCGTGTGGGAAAAGTCTCTCGCATTGAAAGAGAGAGTTATGGAATTACCCAGAACGTTGAGATTACGCCCGCTGTAGATTTCGGCCGCCTTGAAGAAGTCGTTATCCTCGTCGCAGAAGGTGATGAGCAGAAAAAGCGTGAGTGGGAAGCCTTGGATCAGATGGATGAAGATAGTGAAAAACAGGCTAGGAGTAAGAGATGAGAGGAGATTGGATTAAATACCTAAGACCTCTTGGGATTACTTTACTTATTCTTGTGGTATTGGAGATTTTTAGTACAGCACTTTTACCGATGCTAGGTCTCACTAAATATAGAATTCCTTTTAATGTGCTCCTCGTGCTTTATTTAGGATTTAAAATAGAGAGCCCCTACACAAGTCTCTTCATTCTCATTCTTCAATATACCCACAGCTTCTTCACAATTGAGGGCTGGGAAATGGGTACGATTGCAGGGGTGATGATTTGTATTGTGATCAGCTATTTAAAAGATCTTCTGCATCTCTCCTCAAGCGTGATCACCATTATTATTACTCAGATGTTTCAATTCCTCTGGTTCTTTATCGTCGCCATTCTCTTTTATATTCGCGAGGAAAGCTTCGCTTATATCGTTGAGAAGTTTTGGCGCTTTGTTCCTGAGAGTATCGTTATTAGTTTACTAGCTCCTCTCTTTTTTAGTGTGCTCGATGCCATCTGGCGCACAGAAAGTGATAGGGCCCTTGGTGACAGTGTTTAGATTGGGGTCATATGTTTGGTGAAGATGATCTGGTCCGCCAGCACAAAGGGCGGGGCGATCTCATTGGAAATATCATAGTCGGTTGTTTTATCCTCATCCTTGCGAGGTTATGGTACCTGCAAATCTATCAGGGAGACCTCTTCTATCAATTCTCTATTGAGAATCAGCTAAGAAAAGAAATTATAAAAGCACCAAGAGGAATGATTTTTAGTCGTAACTCGGAGCTTCTTACTCATAATATTCCACGCTTTGATGCCATTATTATTCCTCAGTACTTAAAGAGTAAGACTTTTACTCTTAAAAAATTGGCTAATGTTCTTGAAATGAGTGTTGCCGACATTGAAAAGATTCTTAAGAAAAACAGAGGCCAAGCCCGCTATCGACCAGTCACGATCAAGAAAAATATTTCGCTTAAGGAAGTGAGTATTATTGAGACGGAAAATTCGAAAATGCCAGGGGTCAGGGTTCAGACTTTTATCTCACGTGAATATAGAGATGGAGAAACGGGAGCCCACCTTCTTGGCTATATCTCAGAGATTAACCAGCGCCAGCTTCCTCGCTATCGCAATAGGGATGGCTACGATTATAAGCTCGGTGACTTTATCGGGCAGGCCGGGATAGAAGAAAAGTTTGATCTTCAACTTCGAGGCGACGACGGTTTTGAATTTGTTGAAGTCGATGCAAGAGGGAGGATGAGACGAAATATTCGCTCTAACGCTCTCTTTAGTGGAATCGAAAATAAAGAAGCAGTTCCAGGAAATAATATTCGCCTCACCGTTGATCGCGACATGCAGATCGCCGCTTTTAAAGCTCTTGAAGAAAAAGTGGGAAGTGCTGTTGCAGTTGATGTGAATACGGGAGAAATCCTCGCGATGGTGAGTCGCCCTGCTTTTGACCCCACCAAATTTAGTAAGGGATTAACAAAGGAATATTGGTCTTCTCTTGTTAATGATGAGCGCAATCCTCTGAGAGACCGAACGATTCAAGAACACTACGCTCCTGGTTCGACCTTTAAGACCTTCACAGCGATTGCTGCTCTTGAAGAAAAGATTGTGACCGCTGAGCAAGAACTCAAATGTGGTGGCACCTATCGCCTTGGGCGAAGAGTTTATCATGATTGGAAGAGAGGAGGACATGGCCTTACGAATGTCTATAAGGCGCTTAGAAGATCAGTTGATGTTTACTTCTATCAGATCGCGACTCAACTCGATATCGATATCCTTGCCAAATACGCCAAAATGTTTGGTTTCGGTGAGAAGACAGGAATTAGTCTCTCTAGAGAAACTTCCGGCTTAATACCGACCAAAGAGTGGAAAAAGAAACGCTCAGGCGAAGATTGGCAGCTTGGAGAAACACTCTCTTGTGTTATCGGTCAATCCTATGTTCTGGCCACTCCTCTTCAGTTGGCGATGGCCTACGCAACAATTGGTAATGGTGGGACTCTTTATAAGCCTTATCTTATTAAAGAGATCTTTTCTAATAGCGGAGAAATTATTGAAGAAGCGAAGCCAACAGAGCTCGGTAAAGTTGAAGTTTCCAAAGAAAGTTTGAAAGCAGTTCAACGTGGTCTTTACGAAGTTGTGAACAATAGACGAGGAACAGCTTATTGGTATCGCGGTATTGGGCTTGAAATGGCAGGGAAAACAGGAACCGCACAGGTACGCTCTATGTCCAGTAAGGAACTCTTTTCTCGTTGTGAAGACATGCCTTATAAAGACCGTCACCACGGAATTTTTGTTGGCTACGCTCCTTACGATAATCCGAAGGTCGCAGTTGCGGCGGTTGTAGAGCACGGATGCCATGGTTCAAGTGCTGCAGCTCCAGTCGTAAGGGATGTCATTACAACTTACATGAAGAAATATATGCCAGAAGCTCACGCAAAGAATTCTGAAAAGCAGCGCCGTGAGTATCGTAAAATGCTTCAGGAAAGAAAGAGAAAAGAAGAGGCCAAGAAGAAGCGCGAAGAAGCGCTTCAAGCACAAGAGGCTTCACTTTCTCAAACAGGGGAGAGTGAGGAATGAATCGAACGGCGTTAGTCGACTTTTTTAAGCGCTATGATTTTACTTTCTTTGGTATTGCTCTTGCTATTTTTATTATGGGGGTTTTTAACCTCTACTCTGCAACCCATGCCTCAACTTCTGAAACTATGGCCGGGTTATTTAAAGTTCAGGCCGTCCGCTTTGCCCTCAGTATGGTTGTTGGTCTAGGAGTGAGTTTCATTGCTCCAAAGAATTACTTTCGTTACAGCTACTTCTTCTATGCTGTCTCCGTCGCACTCCTTGTTTTAGTTCTTGTCCTCGGTCACAAGGGGATGGGGGCGCAGCGATGGATTCTTCTTGGCCCTATTAGGCTTCAGCCTTCAGAAATTACAAAGATAGCTGTTGTCCTCGTTTTGGGGCGTTGGTATGCGCGAACCAGTCCTGACAAAGAGTTAGGTTTTAAAGAATTGATTATCCCGGCTATCTTAGTAATGGTTCCGACAGTTCTCATTGTCGCTGAGCCCGACCTCGGTACGGGACTTCTTGTGATTTTGATTTTTCTTGTGATCAGTTTCTATCGTCGGCTCAAGTGGAAGACCATCGGTATTTTGGCCGTGCTGGCTCTCGTCAGTGGGGGAGTGATGTATAAATTTGGTCTTAAAGAATATCAAAGAAAGAGAATTGTGACCTTTCTCAACCCTGGTGCTGATGCGAGGGGTTCCGGCTACAATGCTATTCAATCAAAGATCGCCATAGGAAGTGGAAAGTTTATTGGGAAAGGGTACCTCAAATCATCTCAAGCCTCTCTAAATTATCTTCCTGAAAACCATACTGACTTTGTTTTCTCTATTTTCAATGAAGAGCATGGTTTTATTGGAAGCCTTATTCTTATTTCCCTTTACCTCATCCTCTTCTTTCGTTTTATTTGGTTGAGTCAGTCGGTGCCGCGCATGTTTGATTCAATTGTGGCCATTGGACTGATGGCCCTCTTCTTCTGGCACACCTTCATCAATATGGGGATGGTTATGGGTCTGATGCCCATTGTGGGGCTTCCTCTGCCTCTGATGAGTTATGGAGGTTCAAGTCTGATGACATTTGGAATTTGTATAGGTCTTGCGACATCAATTTCAAATGCGAGAAATCTCTTCTAGTAACTGGCACTTCCTTTGCACCTTTATAGGGTGACTATTTGGATTAACCTATTTTTAGGGAGTTACACATGAATAAATCGTCTAAAATCGCTTCACTTGTCGGCAAATTATTTGTTTTCACCTTGTTTTTGGCTATTTTTATGCAGTCGGCTGTAAGAGCGGCGGACTCGTTTAAAGAGGAAGACAGAAGAGTTTTATCACAAATCAGGCTCTCTCTTTGGTATCAAGGCCTAGAAAATAAGGAAATTAGAGAGAAAAAGAGTGCTGCTGATTATCTGAAAGTTGAAGAACTTAGACTTCCCCTTGAGAAATACTTTAAGGAATCACAGCGTTAATCTTGCTCTCTTGTGCGTTACAAGGTAACTTTTAATTATAGTCTGAAATACAGACTAATAGAGGTGAGCACTTGAAAAAGATTTCGCACATTGGCAGTCTTCTTAAAAGAATCTATCGCGGCTACAGTTCTGAGCTTCTCGATTCATTACAGCAAAGAGGATTTACAGATCTAAGACCTAGTTTCTTAGAGGTGCTTCTCTATGTTTGCGAGAATGAAGGCCCTTCGATTAAAGAGGTGGGTCGTGCCTGTGGACTTAAGAAGCAGACGATGACAAGTCACCTCAATGAGCTTGAAAAGCGTGGCTATATTGAAAGACGAATTAACCCCCGTGATAAGCGTGAGCAAAATATTTTTCTTACCGAGTATGGAGAGAAGTTTAAGCTCAATCTCTTTGAATGCATTGATGTCATCGAAAAGAATTACGCTAAGGTCCTAGGCGAAGTTGAGCTTGACCGCGTTCAACATCTTCTTAAAAACTTTCACGTGAAGATTTCAAGTTCACGTAATAATGAGCTCCCGCTTTAAGGATCTAGAGAGCTAATTTTTCGTTGGCCTCTCTTTCCTGGCCAAAACTCATGACCACCACTCACATTATTAAGATTGAAGAAGCCTTTTTTCACGAGGAGCTCACAAGCTTGAATCGAGCGTAGGCCTTGTTCACTAATGACAAGAATAGGTGTTGTTTTGCTTATAATTTCGAGGTGGCGACTTTCAAGCTCTTCTAAGGGAATAGAGATACTCCCTTCTATTCTCTCATCTTGGGGAAACTCTGAGCGGCTCACATCAAGGAGCATAAAGTCCATATCGTTATCCATCGTGATTTGGAATGCTCTTTGTGGAGGGAGATCGTTGTAGGGACGTCCCATTAGAATCATGGAATCATCAATATCTTGACCATTCTTAATACGGATCAGGTGATTTCTTTGAAGAGTTATTGAGTAATCAATTTTCTCGTCAATTCTTGAAATATTCTTCTCAATATTACTGAGGCGATTATTGATCATCTCAAGCATTTGAAAAAATTTAAGATCCATAATTTAAGTCCTTTTAAAATGTGGGATAGAATGTTTCAAAATTAATCTTACCTGTAATCACAATGGTAAAGTAGCAAGCAGTAAAGAAGACAGCTCCTTCGTGGATGCCGTAGCCAGTTTCAACACTACTATTGTCCTGTTGATTCTCTTCCTTCACAAGTTTCCCAAAGTCATCATTGATATTAAAAATCACTTTAATTCCTTTGATGAAAATGGGCAGCATAATCAAAGAGAGGAGTATTTTGAGGATAACTTGGATTGTGTACCACTTGATTCCCTCCATCGGAATATTGACGGAAGAGGCGATAATAAGTGACCAGCCCACAAAGAAGCCGAAATAGGACACGGCGACAGCTAGGTTTTGCTGAATCAAAAGCCTATTAAAAGAAAGCTTACTCATGACAGGGAAAGTCTTGGTTGCAAAACCAATGAGCACGAGAGCAAAGAGCCAAAGGAAGAGGAGCACAATAAGTGAACTTCCTGAGATGGCGAGAATGACCTTGAGAACAAAAGAGACCCCAAGCGCATGGGCGATGCCGATAAGAGCATAGGGCATATTTCGCCTCTTAACGATCTCATCGTGATAATCAAAGTTATAAAGAACAATGCTTTCAACGGTATAAAGACTTACGAGGTAAACTAAGAAGCCGACAACGGCACGAATAAGAAAATCAATAACAGCAAAGAGAAAGCCCTGGTCGAGATCAAAGTGAAATTCACTGAAGACAATACCAATTCCCAAGAGACGACTAAAGAAGTGAAGTGATTCCGCAGAGTTCTTTGACGGGTAGAACTTACTAAAGATATGACCTTTATTACTGGGGTAAATAAGGTGATGAACAAATCGATAGAGGACTAGAGTTAGGCAGAGGAAGAGGGCAAAGACCATCCTCAAAATAAGTTTATCGAATAATTCGTTCATCCTTTAACCTCATCATTAGCTTCTTTAACTTCAATATTCCAACTTGGGATTGAGATATAGCGCTTTAAATTTTCAAGAAAGTTCAGTCGAACACCGACATCGCGATAGGGGCTCTTTTTATAGAGCCCTTCAGTTAGAGTACCTTTTGTGCCAAATTCACCATTGAGGCCGTAGAAGGGCTGCTCATTCTTTTGGTGAATTTTAAGCTTTTCAAAAAAATCATAATTAGGCCGATAATCCCCCCAGTAGAATTGGCGAGCAAAGTGACGATAGACGCGATGAAAATGCCATCGTCTTTCTCCTGAATTGTGGTAGCGCCAGGCCCCAAAGGCAGGGTCACCTACATAAATACTTCCTGGAGGAAGAGGGGTGAGGGATTCTTTATTCTCTCTTTCCATACGTCTAAAAAGACTCATTCCTACGTTATCTTTGTTTTCTCTATAAAATTTCTTATTCGTTCTCACGACTAAGGTCTCTGGTTGTTTAAAGCCATGAACAATTTTAAGTTTTAGGTAGTAGGTCTTAATCAAAAAGCCAGCATCAAAGGCATCAGTAAGAACGATAGAGACAGGGGCTCCCGTCGTCAGGCTTGGAAGATCAAGTTTTGTTTGAACAAATGACGTCTTCTGCGAAGACGGCGAGAATGATTTTGATAATCCCAAAAAAAGAAGGATCAGCAGAGTGTAGAGCAAGATCTTATTCATAAAGGGTATTATCTCTAATACCGAGCGAAAGTTGAAGGGGGAAAGTAGTTGAGTGTTTTACTTACCCCGGTTTCTCTTTTACAGGCGGGCCATCCGCTCAACTTCTTTAATTTGAGCAGGACTCAAATTCTGAGTGTAGCAGTGGAGTCGGTTGATTTCATGGCTTTTAGAGAACTTTTGAAAGAGCTCGGTCGCCTTATCTATACTAAAAGTCTCTTTCTTATCACTACCAAAGTACTTTCTGACGACCTTCATAGGGTAAAGATTTTCACTTTGGTCAAGATGATCTTCGTAGTACTTAGAGAGGCGTCCTCTTGATGAACAGCGGATAAACTCAATATTCTCTTTTTCAAAAAAGTTTTGAAGGTTGGTAAGGTTTTTAAGCTGATCATCGTTAAAGGATTCATAAACCTTGGCGGGGATTTCGTTGCGAACAATTTCTCCTGCGTAACGGTTCTTAGAGTTTCGCATGATCTTCATAAGGAAATGATCATCATGTTCGATATATTTTTCAATATCTGCGGGAATGGAATACTCACCAGGGCTGGTCTCAAAGTACTTGTAGAGAAGTTGCTCGAGGCAAACTGCACGATAGTGAAAGTAGACCATAACAAACATATGGTAGCGGCTGAGAAGAAAATCATCAAAAGTGATCACGGCCCTCTCTGTTATTCCAAGATAGGCGTTATCATTTTCAACACAGACTTCAAGATTATCAAGAAGCCAGTCGAGGTCATAACCACCATAGCTAACACCACAGAAATAACTATCCCTTAAGAGGTAGTCCATGCGATCACAATCGAGTTCACTTGAAACCAATTGATGAAGGAGTGGAAAGTAGTTAACCCCTTCGTAGGTAAAGTACTTAGGGTCCGTTGTTTTTCCGCGGATAAGATCAGCAACATGCTTTCTTTGCACACCAAAGCTCTCTTCAAGTTGCTTAAAACTCTCAGAGAATGAACTATCAGCAATCGACTTAATAGTATAGTCCTCATGAGTAGCACGACGATCTGTGGTGAGGTCATCACCAGAGAGAAACTCTGAGGGAATGGCCAATTCTTTAAGATTGGGCATGGCCACTTCGGTTGTATGAGAGAGAGGAGCGTGGCCAATGTCATGGAGAAGACAGCCAAGCTTAAAGGTCTCCTTGATTCGCATGAGCTCAGCACTCTTTTCAAGGTGGCCAAAGAGCTTATCAAAAGCGCGATCCCCAACGTTCATAACTCCAATAGAGTGGAGAAAACGTGTGTGAGTAGCACCGGGGAAGACGTATTCAGAGAATCCAAGTTGTTTGATATTTCGAAGGCGTTGGAAGAAAGGCGCCCTGATAACAGAGACTTCTTCATCTAAAATATGAATAGAACCGTGAACCGGATCGCGTACTTCCACAATTAACTCCCTGCTAGAAGGCTAACCTAGGAGTTTTTCTCTAATTTGTCACTATTATCTCGAAGCCACATCATGATATCAGCAGATTCGAACATGGGGGTACCGTCGATGTAAAGGCAGGGAACGGTACGTCTACCCGTATCGCCAGTAAGTCTTTGTAATGCGGCAGAGTCCATTTGGATATCTTGGTACTGAACCTTAAGGTTAAGTTCCTCTATGAGGCCCATAACCCTAAGGCAAAAGGGACATGCATCAAATTTAAATAGTTCAAGTTTAGGCATATCTTCAGCACCAGTTCTTATGATTCTGTCTTGTTTTCTTTGTCCAGACCACGAGCATAGAGCTCATCTTCGTCGAGAATCTCAGGCTCCTCTTCTTCATCTGGTTTGTCAAAGGCGTCACTATAGCCCCAACCAAAGGCGTATTCACCTTCACGAGAATCATCCTCTTCAGGATCAACTTCTTCGCTAAGTTTAGGAGTCGTTGGAGGATCATTCTTGGCGCGATCTGCACCTTCACCAGCAGGATTGAGACCCATTGCTTGCTCAGGGCCATCTGATTCAACGGCAACAGCTTGAACTTCTTCTTTCTCTTCTTCCTCAGGCTCAGCACTTTCAAGAAGTTCAGCATCAATTTGTGGCTGATTCTTTTCTTTGTACTTTCTGATCGCTTCTTCACGAGCTAAGCGTTTTTGCTCCTCAAGATCGGCTTTCGTTGGCTTTTTTGAGACAGCTTTCTTTGTAGGCTTCTTCGCTACCTTTTTAGCAGCCTTTTTCTTGGTCGCTTTCTTGGCAACTTTCTTTTTTGCTACTTTTTTCTTAGTTGCCTTCTTTTTGGCGACTTTCTTTTTAGCAGTTTTTTTCTTCGTTGCTTTCTTGGCAACTTTCTTTTTCGCTACTTTCTTCTTAGCAGTTTTTTTCTTAGTCGCTTTCTTGGCAACTTTCTTTTTCGCTACTTTCTTCTTAGCAGTTTTTTTCTTAGTCGCTTTCTTAGCTACTTTCTTTTTCGCTACTTTCTTCTTAGCAGTTTTTTTCTTAGTCGCTTTCTTAGCTACTTTCTTTTTAGCTGTTTTCTTCTTCGTGGCCTTCTTGGCGACTTTCTTTTTAGCTGTCTTTTTTGCTGTTTTCTTCGCTACTTTCTTAGTCGCTTTCTTTGCAACTTTCTTCTTAGCTGTTTTCTTCGTTACTTTCTTTTTTGCTGCTTTTTTTGCCACGTCGAATCCTTGGTTGATTGGAACAAAGATTAATTGTTTGCAGTATAGCTAACCTAAGTTAGGGCTATCAAGTCTAAAATGGTGGAGGATTGCCGTAACGCTCGACTTCGGTAGTATCAATGGTGTTGCGCATCGGAAAACCTCCAAGAAAGAGGTCACTTCGCGTATTCCCTGAGTCATCGGCGACATCCATAAAAATACCTAAACTGGTGCCCCCTGAATAAGTGTCCGAACCATTTGTAACGAGCTTAATTGGGATGAATTTTGTTGAATAGAAATTCCTTTTGGCCAAAAGGGTGCTTCCTGTAAAGGGGGAGCCAGAGTTTCCATCAATATCGGCTCCCTGACGAGGACCTGGACGATAGGCAGACATCCCCTCGGCTGAGTAGCCAAAGGTCGGTTCTTTCCAAGAAGTGGTGTAGTAGTACTGATAGAGGTTAGCGCCTAGCTTATTGGGATTGGTTGAGGCGGTGTTGTAGTACTCTGTCGTGTTCTCTGAGAGGGGTCTAATTCCACATCCGGTGGGGGCGACACTGAAGAACATTGCAATCTTTTGGGCCATGGCAAGATCTTTACATCTAGGGTCACCCTCGGGGTAGGTCGGCTTTAAGGGTTCTGTATCAGGGGGATAAATCGAGTTCGCAGCAGTCACATAAGCATCCCCTGAAGTTGAAGCCTGGTTTCTCATGCCTTCTGCAATCTGCTTGAGAGAGTTGAGGTAAGTGTCGATCGCTGCTTGGTTTTGAGTAATGTAGTTATTTATTGTCTCTGTAATGGCTGCGACATTGGTGTAAAGGGTTTCACTTCCATAGATCGGAGCAAAAAGTTGATAAGTAAAAGTATTTGTCGGGTCCGCACCAGCAGGCAGGCCAGGAGCTAATTGAACATAACTATTGTGATCAAGTTTTAGAGAGTTAGGACCACCATTATCGAGAAAGGGGATCATGTAGTTTAGAGCCTCATAGCGGGTGGCCCTTCGCACATTGTGAATACTCTGAGCGACATCTTGGGTTGAGAAAATCGCTCCAGCGCCACCGACTTTATTAGCAGCAAATTTTCGAAATTGCTCCTTGTCGTAGAGACCATAATTTCTCTCGGGAACGGGCTGAAGGTAAGCAGCACTGTCATTGGTCGCATTCTTAAGTTGATTAACCGGAGTCGCTGCTTGAAAGCCGAGGTCTTGAATTTCAGTGTAGGAGCCAAAATCATAAATAAGATTAGGGACGCCAAAGCCAGTATTCCCATTAATAACAGGGTTTCCTCCAACAACGGCAGACGTGGCACCATTGACCCAAAAGTCTTGAATTGTAGGAATGGGGTAACCACCACTAATGAGAGTATTAACACCTGCTGGTGTCGTGGGATCAGGTAGGCCTGCTGTATCAAAGGCACTGACATAGTTAGAACTTAGCGCTTTGTCCGCCCGAGTTGTGACGACTGTATTATCAGCCCCATCAAAGCCGGCATTAAAAAGAGCTGGTCCAATTCTCCCGCCAAAAGGTTTTGCTGCCGAGTAAGCACTCAAAGTGATGCCGTCGCGATCAGTGAAAGGGTAGAAGAGGCCAGTAAATTCAGCAGAGCCTTCAACAGCGTAATAAGTGACAACTTCTGGGTTCTTAATAAAGCCTGTGATGTAACCAGGGACGGGAAGAGCTGCCTTCGTTCCGCCACATTCGGCTTCAGGGGTGGCATTGATACTTGGATTACTTGGTTTAAAAGTACTTCCAGTTTGAGCAAAGAAGGCTGTGTAAAAGAGCGCGTAGTTTACGGGAATAACCTTGAGGTCGACGTAGTACTTATCAAAGGCTTGGGAACTCGATGAGGGGATAAGGAAGCCACTAAGAGAGTTTTCTTGCGCGATAAAAGGAGTTGGTGGAATTTCACGCAAGCGAAAACTTCCCGCAAAATCGTTACTGTCATTATTCTCTTTAAAGGCACCACCACTAAGATTGCGATAAGCACTCCAAAAAGCTTTAGAGGGTCGCTCATTAAAGGGAAGTGAGTTTCCATTATTATTGATGTCATCAATACTCACACAAGGAATAGGTGAGCCGGCGGGGTTACGACAAATGGACTGATCAAGGGGAGGAAAGTTAACGATGGCCTCAAGATTTCTCATGCGAAGAGCAAGCTCGAGGGACTCAACCCATGCGCCCACGCGATCCGCTGCAATCTCGGGAACTCCTGGCATGAGATCCGCATTGCCCGTGCCATAGGTCCACATCATGGCCGCACCTAAGTTGACATCAGATCGACTGGTGCAGTCGTTTGCTTTCGTTTGTACGATGGAGTTAAGGAAAGCGGTATGCTGTTCTTCGACAACAGGAAGGCCAGTGGTTTGAAAGCGAGGAAGACCAGGAAGGGTTACAATTTCACAGATATTATTATTGGAACCAAAGTGAATACAAATGCTAGGAACATTGTAATGATCGTAGACGGCGCTTTCATAGTAGTCACAAGTTGAGCCTTTAAATTGGCGCAGACGAAAATTCATACCGCCTGGATTTAAAGGAATACCGCCATTGCATCCCCCTGATGCCGGTGGCTCGTTACCATCAATTGTCGTTGTCGCATCAAGGCCAACATTGCCAAAAACAAAGTATTTAAGAAGCCATTCTTTATAGGTGTTACGAATTTCCCAATTCAGATAACCCATATTAGTGAGTTGACGTGCTTGGACGGCTGCTCCTGAAAAGGCTGCAGCATCAACTGAGTTTTGCAGATTAATTTTAGCCTTAACGAAGAGGCCAACATTGACGACAAAAGCGATAAAAGTCATGACCACGAGAAGGGACATGCCCATGAAAATAGAAAGTTGACCACGCTCCTGCCAAGAGGAGTTCTTCGCCTTTTTTATTGAGTCTGGAGTGTGCCCTTTTGGTGCTATTTTTCCGTCCATAGTAGGGGAGTAGATTAGTGTCTTAATGCTACTAGGGTCAAAAGTCATGGTCAACGAATCCATCTAACTCCTTGAATGTGGGGGCTTTTGGAATGGAACAGCTTTTGAAATATAAATGCTGCTCCCCGTTGAAGCCGAGGGCGGGGAGGCGGCACGTTAGCTGAATTCGGAATTCCCATCTTGCATCACTTTTCCACTGAGAAAGGACTCTACTATCCTTTCTTTCACAAGATGCTTCTCCCAGGGGCCGTCGCAGGGCGGTCTCCTGGTCTTTCTCGGGTAATTCCTTCCCTCTCAAAAGGGCGAAACGCCCTTGCTATAATGGTGTTAGGAGGACACGTGGACCTAGGATCAAATCGTATAAAAGACTGGAAGCCCCTTGAAAGAAGGCCTTACCGCTATAAAAAAGCGGCAATGCATTTCTTTTGTCCTCTGTGCCGAACGGAGAGGGTTATTACAACGGGCCACCGCTTAAGTGCGATTAACTACGTTCAAATTGTCCTTGTGACAGGCTTCATTGTGGCAGTTAGCTTTCCATGGGCAGGTCTTAAGGGACTCTTTGCTTTCTTTCCTATATGGCTCGCTTTTGAAGGGGTAAGAAGACTGCTCTTTAGCAAGGAAGTTCCCTGTCCTCACTGTGGCTTTGATGCCTCTTGGTACAAGCGAGATGTGAAGGTGGCACGGGCACGCGTGGCTGAGTTTTGGGCAGGGCAGCAGTCTCAGAATGCTCCTCAAAGTTCCCCAGAAGTTCAAACCGAAGCCCTCTAGTCTCGTTATTTTAAATACTTAATCAACTCCAGTAACATTCACAGTCTGCAAGAGAAAATGCTAGAAAATGATTCTTCTAAATCCTTATCGTTAAGGATATGTTGAAGTTTCAAACAACACACTGTCATCAGCGGATTCTCAAGTTTTGTTCCGTTGGTGAAGGAAAAACAGGAGACATGCTCTATGAGTATTAACAAAGTTATGCTTATCGGTCGTCTAGGCCAAGATCCAGAACTTAAGTACACACCATCAGGTTCAGCAGTTTGCAACTTCTCTCTTGCAACAAGTGAATCTTGGACTGACAAGAGTGGACAGAAACAAGAGAAAACAGAATGGCACAGAGTTGTCGTATGGGGAAAGCTTGCTGAGCTTTGTAACCAATACCTTGCAAAAGGTCGTCAGGCTTTCGTTGAAGGTTCTCTTCAAACTCGTCAGTGGGAAGATAAGCAAGGACAAAAGCGCTACACAACAGAAATTAACGCAAGAAATATTCAATTTCTTGGAGGTAATGCAACGGCTGGACAGGGGCAACCAAGACAAGCTTCAAATGACCAGTACAACCAAATGATGCCTCAAAACGACAGCGTGATG
The DNA here is from genome assembly GCA_950054155.1 of uncultured Bacteriovoracaceae bacterium. Lineage (GTDB taxonomy): Bacteria > Bdellovibrionota > Bacteriovoracia > Bacteriovoracales > Bacteriovoracaceae. The sequence continues at coordinate 17,738 of CATLOT010000006.1, read as the reverse complement.
AATCAGGAATACGATATTTCAACTGATTCAAATTTCACAGCTGATGATATCCCGTTTTAGAAAATAATCCCCTCACAACAACAGGGAATTATAGTGAAAACACCCTCTTATGAGGGTGTTTTTTTATGTCTTGAAAATGGACAGGGCCTATAAATTTCACAAGCGTGACCCTGCTACAAGCAGCGTTCTGTTAGAATCACTCATGTCCTTTTATACGTTTAAAAAGACCCTCTCTCTTATTCTTATTTTACTGATAAATGAGGGGATGGCCCAAAACTCCCTCTCTCTCGCTGGATCATCCTCTCATATATCAGGACCTAATTGCTGGAATGGAGCGCTTTATGCTGCTGGTGTCGTGGAGAATCTTAGATTCACCCATCCTGAGGAGTGGCTCTACCTTCTTGAGAAAAATTGCGAAGAAATAAAGAATCCCAAGCGTGGAGATGTTGGCAGACTCTACAGTGATGAAGCCGAAGTCCATGGTTTCATCCACCTTGAAGATGACCTTATTTTTGCCAAACATGGTATGGCGACAAAAGATGGCTACAAAATAATGAGTTATGAGGAGATGCTTGATCAATATGGAAAGAGCCGCTCTTGTCGCATAAGTGGCTCAAATGAAGCATCTTGCTTTCATCATTTAAAATATTATCGCTGTTATCAAGAAGAAGAGGAGAGCCAAAAATTCAGCATTCTTGAAGAAGGGCTTGAGGAGATCCTCTTCTCTTCAGTCGCAAAGAAGTCATTCGCTGAGACATGTGATAGTGAGAGTTTTAAGGCCCGTGAAATGATTCTAAAGGATATATTGAAAAGTCTCGAGCAAGTGGCTTATCAGGATCTTAGTTTAGATGAAATTAAAAAGGAGCAATCTTATCGTACCCAAGTCTATGAAATTGAGGTGAGCAATCGGTCTTATAAGTGTAAGGACCGAAAAAAGAAGTATGCTCTTATAAGAGAACTCAAAAAGAGAATAAAAGAAATCTATAACTGATTTCCTTATCCTTCTTTCCTGTAAGCTGTTCGAGAAGATAGTGAGTCTTTCCCGTTTTATCACTATACTTGAGGTCGAAGACTTCTCCTTGGGTGTTGACATAGGAAAAGAGAAATCAATCAGAAAAGGGATAAACTTTTGAACGGTTGTGAGAAGACTGGTACGCAAGCCCTACTAAGATATAGAGGATAAGAAAGGGACACAGGGTCCAAATGGTGATTTTTCTTAATTTCTGCAATCAATCGACACTATTTTTGAGTTAAATCATTAATGCTGATTATACCTTCCGTCAGGGTGCCATAACAAAGAAATTCTTCTTCGCAGAGGAAAAAGCGACTCGATTGATTAACGCGAATTCGCGCAAGAACTTCTGTTTGAGAGAGAATATCAAGTATTTCTACTCTTAGACCCTCAAGGTCTCCATTGTAGCGGATTCCACCAGTTGTTTTTATTTTAGAATAAGGCAGGAGATAAAGTTCTCCTTCAAGACTTAAGGAGTTTTGATGACTTGTCTCCATTCTTAGCCCTGTAGAGTTAGAGGGAGAGAAACTCTTTAAGACAAATTGATTAAATAAGGTCTTAGCCAAAAAGTTAGGGGCAAAAAGACTATTGTGGTCCCAGTCGTGAGCACTTGCAGTACCTAAGTCAAACCACTTTCCCTGTGAATAACAGATGAGGCCACTACCGGAGTCTCCAGGGAGTAGTTCATACAGATACTGTCCTTCGGCGTAGATGAGTTGGTCACGAATGTTGAGAGTTTGTGGGGGAACAAGCACTCCTTTGAGATGACCTGTTTGAGCGCTATGAGTTTCACTTAATCCATAACCGGCGATTGCACATGCTTCAAAAGAAGGAAGGATTTTTTCAAGACGGGCCCTTTCTTTGACTAATTCCAGAGTTGGTAGAAGAATTTCTTTTTCCAAGTGGATGATAGCTTGATCAAACCAGCGGTTGGTCTCCTCTCTTTGCAGGAGACGATGATTATAAGCTGAAAAACGCTGAACTTCTTTAAAGCGACTTCTCTCTTGCTCGCGGCAATTAACTTGAATGACCTTGCTTTGTTCTAAGCAGTGACCAGCCGTTTTTATATGAGCCGTTGAAATAAGAGAGCCGGTGCAATGAAATTGCTCCCCCGAATCGGATTTTTCAAGAGTAATAAGGCACACTCCTGCCGGGATAAGGTCATTTTGAAGAGGTCTTCCAAGGGAAGCAAGGATTGAAGAAGAGAGAAGGCATAGGGCTAAAAGGAGTGAAGTTTTCATTGCCGGATATTAGCCTAACCCATAGTCAGTAGTTGTTTTTTTGTAAAAAAAATAGGGACTTACTTAGAGTAAGACTTGTAAGTCCCTAAAATAACATGAGTGAAATTGGTTCTGGTACGCAGATTCCTGTTATCTTTTCCTTCAAAAGTGTCGATAAAGATGGTGTTATGGGAGCTCTAAAAAAGGAAAATTCACAAGATGTTAGCGAACTCGAGGAACTCGAGTTTGATGTTGGTAATGATTGGAGAAGTGATAAAGAGACAACCAAAACCGATATCTTTAAAGAAGAGGATCTTGAACCTGATCAAGATGACCTCGACATCACAGGGCTCTCCCTTGATCTTGATGGTGAAATTGCAAAGAAGAGTGTCCTTGAACATGCTAAAGAGCAGGCGAAGAAAAACAGAGCGGCTCATCATGGAAAGAAGGATGATAGTGAGACTCTAAAGGCGCTTCAGGAGGCTGCTGCTGGCGAAGGTGATGGCTCTGATGGCGATGATATGGAGATTCTTACTGAGGATGATAAGGCCCTCGTTAATGATCCTATCTTCAATAATAAGGGACATGAGTACCCGCAAATTCATGGCAATTACTTCTTACTCGACCACCTCGTTGATGGTGGGATGGCTAAGGTCTGTCGCGCTCGTTACCTTGGAGAAGGGGACGAAGCGGATAAAATGGTTGCGATAAAAATGGTTCAAGAGAAGTTCTCAGAAGATGAGGACTTTGTTCAGATGTTTATTGATGAAATTAAGGTCTCTTTCGGTCTTAACCATCCTAATATCAACACAACCTTTGATTATGGGAAAATTGGTAAGAATCTCTTTGTTTCCATGGAATACATTCATGGAAAGGATTTAATGGATGTTATCGATGAGCTTAAGGAGAAAGGAAAAACTCTTCCTGTTCCAATGTGTATTTTCATCGCTTCAAAAATGTGTGAAGCCCTTCATTACGCCCATAATTTTACCAATAAACTAACTGGCAAAAAGTATAATATCGTTCACCGAGATATCTCTCCTCATAATGCAATGGTGAGCTATGAGGGTTACGTAAAGGTTATTGACTTTGGCATTGCAAAAGCAGACACCAACTCTCAAAAAGAAGAAGAGGGGACAGTTAAAGGGAAGATTAATTACTTTGCACCTGAATATTTAGAAGGTAAGAAAATTGATCATCGCTATGATCAATTTGCGGTGGCCCTTACCCTATGGGAAATGCTTACTGGTGATAAGACTTTCACGGGGCATGACCAGATATCAACTCTCAAAACGATTCTTAAGTGTGAACCCAAACTTGCTAGTTCAAAGAATAAAGAGGTCCCAAAAGAACTTGATAAAATCATCATGAAGGCCTTAAGTCGTGATCCTTCTAATCGTTATAAGGACATGCAAGACTTTAATAAACATTTGATGAAAACTCTCTATCAGCTCTATCCTGACTTTCATGAGTCTGATATTGCAGACCTCATGACAAGTCTCTTTAAGTCTTCTTATGAAAAGGATTTAGAAAAATTTAAAGAATTTGGTCAATATTCAATTAGTGATATCGTTGAAAAGATTCAAAACTACAAAGAGTTTCAAAAGCGTCAAAAAGAAAAAGCCGCTAACCAAGGTGGTAAAAGTAAAGAGGTCGTCTTTGACTTCGGCTTTGAAGAAGTTTCAGTTTCAGCCAAGAGTGGGAAGAAAGGTATTGATTCTCTCATCGGAAAAAGAAAGAAAGCAAAGAAGCCTGGGAATTCTGCTGCTCAAAAGAATATGAGGAAAGAGCAAAAAGCTCTCGCCGCCATGCTTAAGGGGGAGGATGACGACGACTATGTAAAACCCAATAATCCTCTGCAAGAGCATAGAAGCCTCATCTTTATGGCCCTTATTATAGCTATTGGCTTTTTTCAAAAGGAAGCTATAAAAAAAGTTATAGGTGGTGCAACTGAACCTGTGCAACAAGTACAAACTTATGAAGAGGAGAAGCCTAGGCGTCAGCCTCGTAAGGTTATAAGTAAGAAGAATAATGAATTCTTAAAAAAGCTTAAAAATAAAAGAAAAGCAACCCAAAAGGAAGACAAAAGGGAACAGCTAACTCTCAAGAAGAAAGTCACCATAAATGAAGCCGAGAAAAGTCGTATTCTTGAAGAATTAGCGCAAAAAAATCGTAAGACTTCACAAGCTGAAATAGCAAAAGGCGAAACGACTCAAGATGGACAAGAAGTTAATGAGCAAAAGAAGAGTGAAGCAGCTCAGCCTAAAGCCAAAGAGTCCTCTGCTCTGGCAGGAGAGGAAGGCGCCACAATTGAAGAGGAATTAGGAGACACAGAAGCGGAGCTTGCTCGCTTAAAGGCTCAAATGAATGCTCTTTTAGAGAAGAAAGATTCTCCTGAGGAAGCTAAGGCCAAGGAAGAAAAGAAAAAAGCTGAAGCTCTTGAACTCCAGCGCTCTCTCGCTTCTAAGCTTGATGAGCTTGAGGAAGAAGAAGAACCTACTGCGCCCATTGAGCCCGAAAAGGGGACTGTCGAGAATGTTCTTAACTTCATCAAGTCGAGAAAAGCCTTTAGTTGGATGTTCGATTAGTAATTTCAGCATCTTATAAGGAAAATAGTATTAACGGGGATAGGTCACGGAACCGATAGGTTAGTGACTGTTTTATGAAAGAAAATAAAGATTATAGCTACTTTTCAATTTCCTTTGGTTTAGTTTTACTGGACAAGGAATTGCCATATGATCTTTATATCAATTCTTCAACTCATGCTAGCCGTGAAAAGTTCGTAAAAATTTTTAAAAAAGAAAATATCCTCAACTCTGAAGACTTACATACTTTTAAGGATAAGTACTATCAACTCTACGTAAGAGAAGATGAGCGTGAACTTTACCTTAAAAGTTTAGGGGTCGTTGAAGGTGCTGCAGATGTCGAAAAAGCAGCAGTTATAAAAGACTCCGCAATCCAATACCTCGAGTCTCTATTTGATGAAGGCCATGAGTTTTCAAATGAGGTTCTTGATGAAGCCATCCAAGGCTGTCGTGACTCCGTTGAGTCGATGGTGGATGTTATTCAGGACTATAGTATTTTGGAGGTTCAAAATCTTATTGCTGACCTCTCTTTTCATGACTTCTACACTTATGATCACTCCATTAATGTCGCGATGTATTCCATTTCAATCCTAAAAGCTCTCAAGCCTGATGCTGGGCGATTTGAGCTGTTGATGGCCGGAATGGGAGGCCTTCTCCATGATCTTGGAAAGGTCAAAATAGACACACGTATTATTAATAATCCTGGCAAATTAAGTGAAGATGATTTTCAAGTGATTAAGAAGCACCCTGAATATGGTAGGGAGCTTTTAAATGAGCATCAGTGTAGCCATGATGAAATTAATTTTGACTTGATAAAAAGAGTCATTGGGGAGCATCACGAAAACTTTAATGGAACAGGATATCCGAATCGTCTAAAGGGTAAGGAGATCAGTGTTCTCGCTCGTATTACGGCCATTGCAGACTTCTATGATGCCATCACGACAAAGCGCTCGTACCACGAGGTTCTTCCCACTGCCGACGCTATCGAAGTGATGGCCCGCTCTGTTGGTCGTAAGATTGACCCCAAAATTTTTGAAATCTTTCGCAAAAACGTCAATGTTGTCTTAGAAGGGAAAAGTCATATTGAATTGCCTGATGACTTTGATCCTTGCCAGCCAAAGAATATTCTTCCGCTACAAAAGTCAGCTCCTAAAATACAAAGAAGTGACTTTCTTGATAAGGAAGAGCAAGGTTTTGGTAAGGTGAAGAAGAAGGCGTCTTAGATATCGAGTGCGCGAATAAGCTCATTCACCTGATCTCTATTATTAAAAATATGAAAGCTCAGACGAATATTGCCCTGTCTAATACTCACATCGACATTCCTAAACTTAAGCTCTCGCTCTAAATTAAGCGGATCAGAGGTCGTCGCTTTGAGGCAAAGAATATTGGCCATGTGGTCTTTAGGTGTAATGACATTGAACTTATTCTTAGGGAAGTTTTCTAAGAAATAGTCGCGAAGAGCATTGTTATGCTTTTGAACTTCATCAAGACCCACCGCTGTTAAGAACTCAAGTCCTGCTTCGAGACAAGCATTTGCGAGCATATTGGCCGCTTGGCCGCGATCGAACTTGCGAGCACCAGGAAGAGTTTCAGTGGTGTAATCAAGAAGGTTATAAACAACCTTTGAATTGGGTGAGTTGATCCAATTTCCCGCTTGATGAGAAACTAGTTCGATGGCCTTGTCAGAAAAGTAAGCAAAGGCATGACCATAGGGTCCTAACATCCACTTGTAGGAGCTACAGGCAAGAACATCGATAACATCAAGCTCTTCTTTAGTGATTTTCATCCCACCCAGTGCTTGAGTGGCATCAACAATGAAGAAGATTCCTCGCTCTTGGCAAAGTTTTCCAATACTGAGGATATCCATTTTCTTACCCGTATCAAAAGTCACATAGGACATATCAAAGACACGACAATTCTTAGGAAGATTCTCTGCGAGCCACTTTGCCGTCGGGACGACTTCGTCTTTAAGCTCAAGAAGTTTAAAGTTCACACCTCTTGTTTCTTGGGCACGCATCCATGGCAATACATTTGAAGGATAGTCTTGATTGATGGCACAGACGACATCATCAGCTTCAAACTTAAATCCATTGGCGATAATGTTGATCACATCACTTGTGGAAGTGGTGTGCATGACATTATCAGGACTACACTCTAAGAGAGTTGCGATTTGCTCACGCACTCTTTCAGGTATGCCCATCCACGTATTGTAATTATAGAATGAGGGATCGAGCTCTTTTTGAAGAGCTCGGCTAACTTTTTGTTTGGCGCTGTAAGGAGAAGGTCCGAAATAGGCACTATTAAAAAAGATAGTGTCCAAGTGGTGGAACTCTTTCTTGATGAGTTCTACCGTTTCAAACTTCATAGATTACTTCGTCTCTTCTGCTTCCGTTTTTGTTTCAGGAGCAGCTTCGGTTTTTGTTTCTTCTGTCGCAGGCGTCGTTGTGCCAAGAGGAGCATCACTATTAAGTGGTCTTGCTACAGGAGTCTCATCGTCGAGAAGAGAAGTACCCGCTTTATCAGCTTGAAGCTTAGAGAGAAGAATACAGTTGGCCATAAAGAGGACAGAGATAACAACGGTTGCTTTACTTAGAAAGTTACCTTGCTGAGCACCTGTCATAAGGCTTTCACCACCGCCAGAAAAAAGACCAGCTTCCGCACCTTTACCAAATTGGAGAAGAACCAAAACGATAAGGAGGAGGGTAATAACAACTTGGAAAATCATAAGGGTGGTGATCATTGGGATGCATCCTTTAAATTCAAAAAACTAATAGTCATAAGTACCTAAATTTCACTTTTTTGACAAGCAAGGTTAGAGGGGAAACTAATATAACCTATTGTTTTTACAAAGAAGCGATTTCACAAAGCTTTGAAAAGTCTTCGCCCTTAAGGCTGGCGCCCCCAACAAGAGCCCCGTCAATATCTTTCTGGGATAAAAGACCTGCAGCGTTAGATGGCTTAACGGAGCCACCGTAGAGAAGGGGGATAGTTTTATTTTCAAGTCTCAACTCAACGGCGAGAACCGCGCGAATATGAGCATGGGCCTCTTGGGCTTGCTCAGGCGTTGCAACTTCACCGGTGCCAATCGCCCATACAGGCTCGTAGGCAATGAGAAGTTGTCCATCATTAAAGCTATTGGCATTAATACCTTCAAGGCCTTCAATAAGTTGATTCTTTAAAACGGCGTTGGTCATTCCATTTTGTCTTTCAATAAGTTGCTCACCAATGCAGAAGATGACAGTCAGTCCAGACTTGAGGGCAGAGTGAAGCTTCTTATTGAGAAGATCATCATCTTCGTTATAGAGGCTTCGTCTTTCACTATGGCCGACTAGGGTAAAGCCAGCACCGAGGTCCTTGGCAGTGACTGCAGAAGTTTCACCGGTAAAAGCACCACTTTCGTGTTCACAAATATTTTGAACACCGACTTCGAGATTAAAGGGAGCACCTTCACTGCGCTTGAGGAGCTCTGCCACATGAAGAGTCTGAGGTGCGATCCATGCCTCACATTTCGAATCTTTGATTTTTAGGGAAGAGAAGAAGTCGTCGATATTGGCCAGAGTTTGATTCATCTTCCAGTTACCAACAATATACTTCTTCATCTCATTTCTCTCTTTATTAAGGCTTAGTTAATTCCAAATTTTAAGGCCTGAACCCCTGGAAGACTACCATTTTCAATAAATTCAAGGCTTGCGCCCCCACCTGTTGAAACATGGTTCATTTTCTCAGCAAGCCCACTCTTATTAACTGCTGCGACAGAGTCACCACCACCAACAAGGGTGAAAGCATTATCAAGTTCAGAAAGAATTTGGGCCACTCCAAAAGTACCTTTTGCATAGTCACTATTTTCAAAGAGCCCCATTGGGCCGTTCCAAAGAACTGTTTTAGCGCCAGAGAGTTTTTGTCTAAAAAGTGCGAGTGTCGACTCACCAATATCAAGACCCATGAGCTCTTCGGTAAGCTTAACATCGCTGACAATTTGAGGCTTTCCACCAAACTCAGTGGAAGCGAGATGATCTACAGGAAGAACAATTTTACGAGCACTTGGTTGGGCAAGAATGGACTTTGCAAGTTTCACGTCATCGTCAGAGCAAAGCGACTTTCCAACTTCGTGACCTTGAGCCTTGAGAAAGGGGTAGGCCATCGCTCCACCGATAAGGAGACTATCAACATTTGAAAGAAGAGCGTCGATAATTTTAATCTTATCACTTACTTTTGCTCCGCCGACAATGGCGACAAAAGGAGATTGAGGACGGTCTACAATTTTTTGAAGTGCATTGACTTCAGCCTTCATTAAAAGACCACCAACAGCAGTCTTCTTAAAGAAAGCATTTATACCGTAGGTACTAGCGTGCTTTCTGTGAGCAGCACCAAAAGCGTCATTCACGTAAACTTCACCGTACTGAGAAAGAGTTCGTGCAAATTCGTTATCATTCTCGGTTTCTTCTTTGTGGTAGCGAAGATTTTGAAGAAGAACGATTTTAGTACCGGGAAGCTCAAGAAGCGTTTTAATGCCCTTGTCTTTACAGGACTCCGTAAGCACAACATCTTGCTGAAGTTTTTCAGCAAGATAGGTGGCAACAGGTTCAAGGGAAAATTCAGGTTTGGCTTCACCTTTAGGGCGACCAAGGTGACTCATGAGAACCAAACTCTTTGCTCCTCCATCAAGAATCATCTTAATTGTTGGAAGAGCTTTTTCGATTCTCGTGGGGTCCGTGATTTTACCGTCTTTTAAAGGAACGTTGAAATCAAAGCGGGCCACCACTCGCTTACCTGAAACATCAATTTCATCAATAAAGTGAAGCGCCATTAAATTTTCCTTAGAATTGAGAGGCCATGTGGCCTACGAGATCAAGTACGCGGTTAGAGAAACCAGCTTCGTTGTCGTACCATGCAATAACTTTGATCATATCTTCAATTTGGTTTGTGAGTTCAAGGTCAACACATGAAGACTCTCTCATTCCCATATAGTCTTCACTTACGAGGGGAGTCGTTTCAACTTTAAGAACACCTTTAAGAGCGCCTTTAGCAGCTTCCGTAAGGGCTTTATTAACTTCTTCAATAGTGGCTGTTTCTTTCAGTCTCACAGTGAGGTCTACCATTGAAACATTAGGAGTTGGTACTCTTACAGAAATACCATCGAGTTTTCCTTTAAGTTCTGGAATAACAACACCAATAGACTTAGCCGCACCTGTTGTGGTGGGGATCATGCTCATCGCAGCTGCACGTGCTCTTCTCAGGTCACGGTGGCTGTTATCAAGAATCTTTTGATCAGAAGTGTAAGCGTGAACAGTTGTCATAAAACCATTAACGATACCGAAGTTGTCGTTAAGAACTTTTGCAACAGGAGCGAGACAGTTAGTTGTACAACTAGCGTTGCTCACAATGTGGTGATCTGCATGGCTATAGTCAGTATGGTTAATACCCATAACAAAAGTCCCATCAAGGTCTTTACCGGGAGCACACATGACAACTTTCTTTACTGTTTCACCCATGTGAAGACCAAGGGAAGTTTTGTCTTTGAATTTTCCAGTAGAATCAATAACGATATCAACTTTGTCAGCAGCCCATGGCACTTCAGAAGGATCTTTGAAGTTATAGAACTTGATCGACTTATCATTAACTTTGAAAGAATTCTCACCTTCGTTATATTCGATATTTCCTCGGAAACGTCCATGGACTGAATCAAATTTGATGAGGTGGATATAAGGAGTTGGAGTCCCTGGGTTGTTAACAGCAACAATCTCAAAAGGAAGGTCGTTGCGAGAAAAGTTTTCGCGAAGAAGGGTACGGCCAATGCGTCCCATGCCATTGATAGCAACTCTAATTTTTGTCATAGCTACAAACTCCTGAAATTTATAAAGAAAGTGAGCCTTTTCTAACACAAATAGGCACAGGATGACACTCTAAATACCCGTATGAGAGCCTTTTACTCAGGTTTTGAGGGCTATTTGGTTGGAGACTCTTGCCGATGCGTGTTATTTGTCTCTGTGCATAATAAAATAGAAGGGTGAAAACCGGAAACTCCATTGTCCATTACAAGAATAAGAGCGATTACCTCAATCGAAGGCCTACCGCTTCTGAGGGCATCAAAAAGCTTGCTGATGCCACCAAGGCGGGCGAGCTAAAAGAAAATGCCGCCGATAAAGTAAAGAATAAGGTTAAGGATAAAATCACTGAAACTAAGGATGCGGGAAAGCATCTGCTCTCTCAAGCAGGAGGAGCTCTCGTGCGCTCTGTTGGTTCAAGTGTATTGAATACCGTTGGAATTGGCGCTCCAAATGTCCCCGTTCCCGATCTCGCTGAGGTTAAGGAATCAAAGACAATAGAGGGAAAAGAGATCACTCGGGTTAATAAGCCCGCTATCTTTTTTATCAATGGATTTCACTTTAACCCCTTTCGCGATGAAAGTAAGGGCCTTACAGGGATGGCCAAAAATATTCCTGGTGCGGAAGTCTTTAGTTGGTCTGAGGCTGATAAAGTAATTGATGCTGTTAAAACTAGGCCTCACACTCAGCCCGTGATTCTTGTCGGTCATGGGATGGGAGGCGATAGTGCGGTGGATGTCGTGAATAAACTCAACTCTGTTGAGCATGGCTTTAGGAGAGTCGATCTTTTAGTCACGATGGATTCTATTGGCACTGATAATGATGTGATTCCTCAAAATGTAAGGGAGAATTATAATATCATTAGTGATCAGGACTCACTCTTTAATGATGGTCCCAATATTGCGCGTAAAAAGAACCAAACCAAAGTCGATAATGAGCTCTTTGAAATGGGACATAATCAATTAGAAGAAGATACTGAAGTTCAGTTTCTTGTCTTTGAAAAAATAAACCGCACTTTAATGAATGCGGTTAATTTAAAAAATCTTCGCGAGAATTTAAAAGAGGGGCTTAATAAGCAGCTCAATCAAAAGATTATGGACAGTCACCGTCTGACTTCCAAAGCCGCCAATCTTTCCCACTAAAATGAAGGCCTAAGCAAGCTGGTTGCTTAAAGTCTTGATACTCAAATAAAGTTTCAACAATGTAGTGACACTCATTTTGGTAGAGATAGAGAAAGTCGTTGCGCTGCTGATCCGTTAAGGTGATCCCAAAGAGGAAGCTTGCGCAGTCCACCTGAATGCCAGGATGATCCGGACTTTGGAGATTGAAGACACCATCACGATTAGGATGATTTTCAATACCATCAATGAGAAAGACTTCTTGGGCAAAGGTATTCGTCCAAAGGACAAGGAGCAGGGGAAGGATTGTTTTCATTCCTTCCTATCGACAAATAAAAAAGCCGACTTTAATAGTCGGCTTGAAAGCGTTCTTTACAACTTAACGGGCTTGCTCAACACAGAGAATTTTTCTACTTGTGGCACAGCTTGCAGATGAACCATCGTTGAAGGCAGCAATTGTTGTCGCTGCTCCATTTCCGATCCATCCTTCTGCGCCAGCACTTTTACTCTCAAAGTCTAAGCAGTTCTTCTGAGACATATTAAAGAAAGAGAAGGTGTTACTAATCCCTGTCCAGTAAGTATCTCCAGCATTTCCAGTGATTCCATTATCAAGAGGAAAGTCAAAGATAGCAGAGGCATTAGACGTTCCGATAACCGTTGTTCCATCTTCTCTTCGGTACTCTGTGTTTGCTTCAAGAATCCAGCCAACGTTCTCTCCTATGCCACCACTACAAAAACCACTTGTACAGGCATAGCGATCAGTTTCATCATCGGCATAAATGAGGGCCTTATAGGTACTATAAATAAGACCTTTTTGAAGAGCTTCACTTCTACAAATTCCATCAAAATCATTCACGCCATTAATTCCAATAAAGCCCGAACCGCCTTGGTAGGTATTCGCTGTGGCAAAGATAATGCGGTAGTCTTCTTGAGCGGGAGGGTCCACTTGTTCAACACAGAGGACAGGGTTTGTTTGGTCACAGTCTTGTTGGGCCGTATAGAGAGAGGCACTAGTATCGACACCGGTGTCACCAAGATTCGCTGTTTGAGAGTTGTCGTTGATAGTCCAAGCATTACAATTGTACTGAGCACCTGAGCCCGTCCAATCGGCATTTAGTCCCGACCAATAATCAGCGGCAGAGTCCGTAAAGCTATTGGTGAGAGGGAAACTAAAAATACCCGAAGCCGTTGTTGTTCCAATGACAGTGGCTTTGTCTTCTCTTCTAAATTCTGTTTTTCCGAGAATGACCCAATTTGAGTTTTCAGCGGGACCTCCGGAGCAATTGGCACTTGTACAAGCGCGGCGGCTACTACCGGCGCCAACGAGGGCCTTAAAGGTGCCAGTGAGACCTTTATTTGTCGCCGCTGTGGAGCAGAGGTTATCGAGGGTTGTGAGTCCCGATCCCAAGCCTGTTTGAGCACCTGAGCCATTAACGCTAACGGGGGTTTGAAAGATCACGCCATAGCGACCGGGCGCTGGAGTAGGTGTTGGGGTAGGTGTGGTACCTGTCCCTGGTCGACTTCCCGTTCCCGTTGCTGGAGCTTCTTCATTTTTCTTTTTAAGGCAGCCCGAAATGAGAATCATTAAAGATACAGTTAAAATATGCGCTTGTTTCATGAGTTCCTCCACTTGGTCCTTATTTTAGAACTATTAAGGGAGAGAGCAATGAGAGGAAACTATGAACCAGTAAAAAATGTTTGCAGTGTATTTTGGTAGGCCGTGGAGAGGACGTCATTAACTTCGACGTCTTTAATGGCGGCAATTTTTTCCGCCACAAAAGGCAGATAAAAAGGAGCGTTCTCCACTCCGCGATAGGGAACAGGGGTAAGAAAGGGACTATCGGTTTCAAGAAGGATGCGCTCAAGTGGGCAGAGTCTGACAATTTCTCGTACATTCTCAGCAGAATTAAAAGTAATAATTCCATTGAAGCCAAGGCAAAAACCTAGATCAAGTGCCGTTTGAGCGAGTTCGGGGCCACTGGTGAAACTATGGATGACACCCTTATTTTTCATTTGAGGGGCCATTTCTTTTAAAATTTCGATAGTGTCTTCATCGGCATCACGAGAGTGAATAACGACGGGAAGTTCAAGGTCGATAGCGATTTGAAGCTGTCTCTTAAAAGCTTCAAGTTGCTCTTCACGTTTTGAATTATTGTAGTAGAAATCAAGACCGATCTCACCGACGGCGAGAAGCTTATCATTAGCCTTTAGGTTTTCGCGAATCTTCTTTTCAACCTCATCGTTAAAGCTCTTTGCCTGATGGGGGTGAATTCCCTGAGTGCCGAAAATGCAAGGATCATTTGAGGTTAAAGAAACGACGGTATCCAAGTTATCAGGGCTCACTGAGATCGTGATGACTTTTTCAATTCCGACAGCTTTTCCTCTCTCTAAGATTTCAGAGAGAGGATGTTCCTTAAGGTAGTCGAGGTGACAATGAGTCTCGATAATGGGGAGTTCAAAATGGGGTATTTCGCGCTTCTTCTTAGCCATTACTGCTTCTGTAGCACATGATCGATGAGAATCTCAAGTTGGCTAACAGGAAGAACACCCTCAATCTTCACACCATTGAGAAGAAAAGTAGGTGTTGAGCGAACTGTAAAAGGCTTAGCGGCGTTGATATAGCTTACGACTTTTTCCTTTGTCGCGCTTGATTTCATACATTCTTCAACACCCTCTTCTTTGGCCACACCAAGAATCCAATCATAAGAGAGGTTCGCTTGATTGTTGAAAATCTTCTCTTCAATTTCTGGAAATTTTTGGGGAAGACAAGCCGCGAGGTAAGCTGCCTGACAAGCATTTTGATGAAGAGCACTCTTCATCTCAGGGTTACAGCTGCTATCAAGGGGATAAAAGAAGTATTGAATAGCAATTTTACCGGCATATTTCTTTGCGACTTCGTGAAGATTCTCAGAAAGCATGCGACAAGCAGGACACTCAAAGTCGCTAAATTTAGTGATGCGAATTGGGGCTTTATCAAACCCACCCTCAACATTGGCAAGAAGGAATTCTGACTTCAGTTCAGGGGCGCCAAGATTCTTAAGGTTATCGTATTGAGTTGTTAGACTTTGAGCGAGCTTACTCTTGGCAGCGCTATTCTTCGCTTCTTTTCCAGCAACATAACTATAGGTACTTCCAAACATAATACCAAAAGCAACCAGGTACGTTATGGCAGGAACGGGGCCCGGAGCAATGAGCTTGCTGGTGCGATGAAAAGCATAAAGAGCAAGCCAACTAAAGACGTAGTAAAGTGTACAGGCAGGACAAAGACCGCCAAGGGCGATGAGGCTAAAGAAGAAGAGTGCAATACAACCAACGGCATTGACCCATAAAAGAAGGTGCACAGTACCTTCAACTTTTTCATCCTTCCAAAAGAAGCCGACAAGAACGAAGAGTCCCATGAGTAGGCCCATTAGGGAGATCGGCACCCCTGCGATATTGGAGAGATGAGAGTGGGTGGCCACATCACAGTTAAAGAAAGAGTTGATATCACAAAGTCCACCACCAGTGAGACCTGTAGGAAACTTAACGTCAAAGTAGTGTTTTGTGAGGTAGATCGAAAGGATCACCATGGCGACAGCGGCAACGCCTCCCATGATTTTAGTGTTAAAGGGGGCTGCCTGATAGAAGCTTTGCTTTTGGTCTTTGCTCATTTTTTCCTCATAACTTTGAGAACATTATAATTACGACGAGTCGTCTGATTTCGTCTGTAACTATTGAGTTCAGGATTTGAAAAAGTATCTAAATTACAATTTATGATTTCACTTCCATGATAATGCCTTTTGAGCTGAATTTCACATACTCCAGGCAAATCAAAGGTCAATTTTTGGTCATTTTTAACCAGACATTGGGGGTAAGCGGAAAAATACTCCCTAAACTCTTCCCCAACCTCGTAGGATTCCCTTTGAATAGCTGGCCCAATAATGATTTTTTGAGGCTCTAGCTTTTTAAGGGACGGATCGAGAAGGATCCCCGCATGAAGCCCTCGCCAGCCTGCGTGGATATTGGCGCAGCCCTTAAGACCTAGAAAGGCCACTGGCAAACAATCGGCGGTTTTAATGGCAAGATGGCAGGGCTCCTCTTGAAGTGAGAGGAGGCCATCGGCCTCAACC
This sequence comes from uncultured Bacteriovoracaceae bacterium, assembly GCA_950054155.1. GTDB lineage: Bacteria > Bdellovibrionota > Bacteriovoracia > Bacteriovoracales > Bacteriovoracaceae. The sequence continues at coordinate 1,869 of CATLOT010000006.1, read as the reverse complement.
AGTTCTTCTCTAGGGAGGGGAGTGGTGGCAATATCTTTGCCATGCACTTGCTTGACTTCATAAAAGTGAAAGTCGGGACGATCATCGTAGACACTAAAATCAAATCGCTCCCATTGGTACTGCCAAATGATTTTCACGACAATGACCTAAGAAGCTCTAAAGTGTGAGCGAAGACTTCTGGTGGTTCTTTTTCAAAGAGAAGTTCTTCTTTGGTGATAGGATGAATAAATCCAAGTTTTCTCGCGTGAAGTAGAGGGTGGGGATAATCTTTTAAGTAACTGCTCACCTGCGCGGGTAAGCGGTTGAGGTGATCTTTTGGACTTCCGTATAGGGGATCCATAAGAATGGGCGCTTGAAGCATCTGACTCATATGCACTCTAATCTGATGAGTGCGACCTGTTTCAAGAGTACAGGAGACGTGAGTGCAAGTGGGAAGGTTTTCAAGAACCTTATAAAAGGTTTTAGCCCTCTTTCCTTGTTTAACATCTGCTGCCATCTTGAGGCGATTTTGAGGGTGACGGCCTAGAGTGGTTTCGATAGCGGCTCCAGCGGCGAGTTTGGTCTTCATCACGAGTGCCTGGTATTCGCGCTCAATATTATGATCACTAAAGAGAAGAACAAGGCCTTCATGACACTTTTGATTTTTAGCGACCACCATAATACCACTTGTGCCTTTATCGAGGCGGTGAACAAGATGTGGTTTAATACCGTCTTTATCAGCAAGACCGACTAACAGACGGTCAACATGCTGTTTCATATTTGTACCGCCCTGTGTGGCAAGGCCGCTTGGCTTGTTTAGTGCAATGATTTGCCCGTCGTCATAAATAACAAGGGATTTAATATAAGCGCGATCTTTTTCGGATAATTTTACGGGCCCTTTATGCGGGGTGCTGTCTTTTGGTGTATATGGCGGAACACGCACATTTTGCCCCTCGACCAAACGTACATCCGCTTTTGCGCGTTTGCCATCAATGCGCAACTGCCCAGAGCGACAAAATTTATGAACCAAAAAGAATGGCACGCCTTTTTTACCGAGCCAGCGGTCAAGACGCTGTCCGTTTTCTTCTTTACTTACAATGATATTCTGGACGCCGCTCATGGGTGGATAACCTTTATTAAATGTTGCCCGCATAAAAATGCGATTAAGCCGAATGTAACTGACCCGATCAAGTAAAAGGCAAAGGCGCTATATGCCCCGCGCTCAAACAAGGTGACGCTATCGAGTGAGAAGGTTGAAAATGTCGTAAACGCGCCGAGCATGCCTGTGACAATAAAGCCGCGCATTTCATGGCTTGGCTGCCCGTAATGGGCAAATACGCCGGCAAGCGTACCTAATATGAACGACCCCAAAATATTGACAATCATTGTTGCGATAGGGAAATTTAAGCCCCAAAGCGCGGTAGAGGCAATATTTACTCCATATCTTAAAACCGCGCCAACTGCGCCGCCCGCCGCAACGCTTAACCACATAAGCATGTTTCTTATCCTTTTAGGCCAAATTAGGCCAATAACTTTATGGCTTTATCTAGCGCAGATTGTAGGTGTGTTTCAAGGGAAAACTGTTCAAGCGCATCGCACGCCGCCCATTTTAGCGCGGCAGATTCATCGCTAATGGCAGGTGTTTCATCTGCACCTTCGCGCAATTTGAACAAATAAATAATATCAAAATGATGATGCGCAGGCTCGCCCCGTGCAGGGTTTTCGGGAATAGGGTGCACATCAACGCTAAGAATACCATCATAAGCAAGGTCAAAATCACTTAAGCCAGATTCTTCTTCAACTTCACGGCGGGCAACAGCGAGAATATCGGCATTACCATCTGCGTGCCCACCAAAATGCAGCCATTTATCAAGAAATTTATGGGGGTTA
>CATLOT010000005.1 GCA_950054155.1 uncultured Bacteriovoracaceae bacterium | reverse complement strand
TTTTGATGAGAAACTATTTTGGCACTTTAGATGCCGGATAAAAAGGAGTCGGGTTCATCTCATTAGGTTGAGTTTGGTTAAGACTCAAGCCCAGAGATCTTCCTTCTGTTAATTTCAAGAGTTGTGAAGAGTCCTTTTCCTAAAAAGTACAGAATACCCATAACAATGATGAAATTAATGGGAGAAAATCTTAAGAATACCCACTGATATAGGCTTAAAGCGCTCACGTAAGCAATTGCGATCTTTAAATAAAGTGTAGGTTTCTTTTGTATTTTTGAAAAAATCAATAAAGAGCTTCCCACAAAAACAGCTGATTTTAAAGCTGGTAAATAGCGGGTTAAATAGCTGATTTGAATGATGTAACCTTCTGGATGAAGATGAAAATTATCAGTGAGATAGCCGTTTAAGAGAGCTATTACGAATCCCAAAACTTGTAAAAACACAAAAATAATAAAGGCATTATGGGCCTTTTCGATGTCTTTTTTTAGTTGAAATTCTCTTCTTAAAGAAAAGTCAGTAACCGACATGGTCTCCTCGCTTTAGTTTTCCAAACTCAACCTGGCACCTTATGGAGTAGAAACTTCGATAGGTTTGCAGGAATAGGCTTTGGTGTCAGAGCGTCCACGAACAGGGGCGCTCTTTGTGCACTCGAGCTTAATTTCAATTTTACTCATATCGAGTTTGCGGCCTCCGTTTTGGCGGATGGTCTGCTCAAGCATGGCCGTATTTTGATAAGTCAGATTGATTTTAGGGAGTCTCTTATTTTTAAGGTCAATCGTCTTTGCCTGAGATGTGGCCGAGAGAGCGATCAGGAGGCTACAAAGAATGGCTTTCATGGTCTTACCTTTTTTTAATTATTTAGCTCTAGTAGTGCTGTAGGGCGTTACTATAGCAAGAATTTCATCTTTTTAGGATAATGGCCGTAATTTCTACCCCTTATTGTTGACTTATCTGCCTAAATTGCTTAATTTTCACATTCGAATTTATTATATGGACCAATTTGTAGGAGAAGTTCATGGTCGTTATTAGACTTCAACGTGGTGGTAGAACGCACAGTCCTGTTTATACAATTGTTGCTGCTGACAGCAGAAATGCTCGTAATGGTCGCTTTCTAGAGCGTCTAGGCCAGTATGACCCAAATGCGAATGATGGTGAGGTGCTTAAAAATGTTAAGGCCGAAAATATCAAAGCATGGGTTGATAAGGGTGCTACTTTAAGTGACACAGTTAAGTCACTTCTTAAAAAAGCTAAAGTAGAGCTTTAATTTCATCAGTATTTGTTTACAATAACCCAACACCGTTTGGGTTGTTGGAAATCATTCCCACCGAGGTTGAGTTCAATCGTTGGTGGGTCGTGCTGAATAACTGTGAGAGTAGAATTATGAGCGAATTAAAAGATTTAATCGAATACGTAAGCAAGCAGCTTGTCGATATTCCAGAAGAAGTAGAAGTAAACGAGATCGTTGGTGAGCAAACCACAGTTATCGAACTTAAAGTTGATAAAACTGATCTTGGAAAGGTTATTGGAAAGCAAGGTCGTACGGCCCGCGCTCTGAGAACTATTCTTAATGCAGCTTCAACGAAGCTTAAGAAGAGATCTGTTCTCGAAATTATTGAATAACCTTTTAAATAAGTAATTCTTTAATGAAGAAGGGCTTTCCGCTTTGGGAAGCCCTTTTTTTTTTAGGCTTTTTCCCTTATTATTCTCTTTAAGAATACTTAAACTTTTTTTATTAAGTGGAGAAATCTCTTTGAGCTCAATGCCCTTGCACATTGTTGTGGTTGATGACGAACCAGAAATTGTGAGCCTCGTATCAGAGACATTAGAAATGGATGACTTCATTGTCACTTCATTCACATGTCCCATGCAGGCCCTTAATAGCTTAGGTGATCTAGAGTTTAATGTGATTATCTCTGATGCTCACATGCCAGGAATGACAGGCATGGAGTTCTTGGCCAAAACCAAAGAGAGTATTGAGCGCCCCTTTTTCTTCTTTCTTTGTACGGGTGATATGTCTATCGATACAGAGAAGTTTGAATCTCTTGGGGGCACTAAGATTATTTCAAAGCCTTTTAGTATCATAGAGCTTGGCGAAACTATTCGCTCGACGTGCTTATAATCTGACAGCTCTAGGTAATTCTACTGGCGAGTCCTGCTTGGAATGGTAGAGGCGAGTGAAATAAAAAAGGCCCAAGTGAAGGGCCATATTCTCGATATTTTTAGCGAGTACTATCTAACTTAAGCGTCTTTATTCTTTTCTTCAATTTCATCATTTGAATTTTCACGCATGCCTTTCTTGAAATTAGTGAGGGCCTTGCCCATAGAATTTCCAAGCTCGGGTAGCTTTCTTCCTCCAAAGAGAAGAAGGACAACTGCTAAAAGTATGAGGGCTTCGCCCATTCCTAGACCAAACATATTTCTTCCTTTTTTCTAATCCTCTCTAATTTACCACAGATTTAGCCGCTTGGCCTAATAAACCCTTGAAAGGGGCATGGTAAAACTTCCTGGCGCGTAGTTAAGCATTCTATTTTCACGCAATTTTTTGTACTTAGCACTCTTATTTGAGCTACTGGCGTAAGGAAAGATAGCGATTCCACCGCGTGGAGTGAATTCCCCGATGACCTCAAGGTAGCGTGGGTTCATCAGCGCCGTGAGATCATCACAGATCTTTTGGATACAATCCTCATGGAAGTCTCCATGATTTCTAAAGCTGAAAAGATAGAGTTTGAGGGACTTTGATTCGACCATTTTCTTATCAGCGATGTAGTTGATGTAGATGCGAGCAAAGTCGGGCTGATTTGTTTTGGGACAGAGACTGGTGAATTCTGTGCAGACAAAAGTCGTCCACGACTCAGCTTTGGGGTTCTTATTATCAAAGGCTTCAAGGACGTGGGGGGCATAGGTGCTGGGGTAGTCAGTCTTTGCCTCGCCAAGCTTGAAGTCAGCAAGTTCACTTGCGGGTCTTCCTTTGGGTGTCGAGATTTTATTAACCTTTTTTTTCTTTTTAACGGCCATTGTTTGTTCCTAAAAAATGTTCAATATCAAGGCTTTATGCTAGGGTGGCACAATACACAAAATGTGACTAGTCGAAAAGTGAGGCATGCAGTGCAAGAAGCCAAAGATCGTAAGACAAAAGTCGTACTGGTTCAATTAGGGAGTCCAAAATCTCCTAAAGTGTCTCATGTGCGCTCTTATCTTAAAGAATTTCTCGGGGATCCTCGAGTGGTCGATATTAATCCTCTTCTTTGGAAGATTATTTTAAACCTCTTTGTGCTGCCTTTTCGCCCCAAGAGAAGTGCTGAGGCCTACAGCCGTATTTGGGATAAGGAAACCCAGAGTTTTCCCCTCATCTCCATTACGGAGAACTTTGCTAAGAAGGTCCAGGCCTCTCTTCCCAATAAAGACAATGTTGAAATCAATCACGCCTTTCTTTTAAGCCCTCCACGTGTGAGTGATGTTTGGGATTCATGGGAGAAGGATCTTAAAGAGAGTGAGCAACCGGCAACGCGACTGTTGGCGATCCCTCTCTTTCCTCAATATAGCGAGGCAACTATCGCCAGTGGGATGGATGGCTTTGCCAAGGTTCTCTCCGGGCGCGTGAAGATACCTCCCTTTGAGTTCTTTACCGACTTTCACCGCGCCAAATGTTTCATCGATAATAGTGCTCGCCAAGTGAATGAAAATCTTCGCCGCTTTAAAAGTGAAGACGGGGGAAGTGATGCCTTGGTGATTAGCTTTCATGGAATTCCAAAGAGACGAGTGATTCAAAAAGAAGATCCCTATTATCAGCACTGTTTTGAAACGTTTAAGCTTCTTAAAGAGCGCATCACCGAAATAGACCACGAAAAAATTCATATGACTTTTCAGTCGCGCTTTGGAAGTGAAGAGTGGCTGACTCCCTATACTGATGGCTATTGTGAGGAGCTTGTTGAAAGTGGTCATAAAAGAGTTGCTGTTTACTGCCCGGCCTTTGTTGCTGACTGTCTGGAGACGGTAGATGAAATTGGCAATGAGCTAGGAGAGGACCTTGAAAAGGTCGGGGGAAAGGTTCAGTTTATTCCCTGTCTCAATGATGATGACCAGTGGTGTGCGGACTTTGCCGGTCTCATTCATCACCACTGTGAATCGGATCGCCAAACTATTAGTGATCAATATTACTATCTTGAAAAAGAGGATTATAAAGAAATGCCAGAAGTAAAAGCGACGAGCCCGGGGCTCAGTGACAAGGCCAAGAAGTCTCTTAAGATTGTCTTTTTGACTCTCTTTCTCGACTTAGTTGGCTTCTCTATTATCTTTCCTCTCTTTCCCTCACTGGCAAAGCACTACCTTGAAGTGGATGCCAATAATCCTTTCTTAAAATTTATTTTTGGCTCCATTGCAAACCTCACTGAAGTGGGCGGCGGCAATATTAGTAGCATCGTTCTCTTTGGGGGCGCTCTTGGGGCCCTCTATAGTCTTCTTCAATTTGTGGCGGCACCCATTTGGGGCGGCATAAGTGATCGCATCGGCAGAAGGCCTGTGCTCCTTATTAGTGTTTTCTTTTTAGCGCTTAGTTATCTTCTGTGGTTCTTTAGTGGCTCCTTTACTCTTTTAATTGCAGCTCGTTTTATCGGTGGCATTATGGGAGGAAATATCTCTACTGCGACGGCCGTCGTTGGGGATGTAACTGTGCGGGAGAATCGCTCCAAAGGAATGGCGACAATTGGGATTGCCTTTGCTCTTGGCTTTATTATTGGCCCAGCGATGGGAGGGATTTTATCTCTCATTGATTTAACAAAACTTTACCCTTCGCTTGCCGCTTATGGTGTGAATCCCTTTAGTATGCCTGCGGCCTTAGCCTTTGTGCTTAGTGCTTTTAATTTTGTGTGGCTCTATAAGAGATTTGAAGAATCACTTCCTCCCGAAAAAAGAGGAAAGTCTCAAAGTGATAGAAGTTTTAATCCTCTCGTTCTCTTTAAACCACTTCCTTATAAAGGAGTGAACCTTACTAACTTTGGTCACTTCCTCTTTTTAATGGCCTTTTCTGGGATGGAGTTTACGCTGACCTTTCTTGCGGCGGAACGCTTGAATTACACCTCGATGGATAACGCCTATATGTTCATCTTTATAGGCTTCTTCATTGCCATGGTTCAAGGGGGCTACGTCAGAAGAAAAGCCCACTCGATTGGGGAAAAAAGAATGGCCCTTCAAGGTCTGGTCTTTCTTGTTCCGGGGTTAATTTCAATTGGCTTTGCAAAGGGAAGTGGTCTTCTCTACTTAGGACTCTTCTTCTTGGCGGTGGGATCAAGTATGGTGATTCCGTGCCTAACAAGTCTTGTGAGTCTTTACACGCCTAGCGAGTATCAAGGGCGCAGTGTCGGAATTTTTCGCTCTCTCGGCGCCCTGGCAAGAGTCATTGGGCCCATCCTCGCTTCCATCCTTTATTGGAAGCAAGGCTCTAGTGCTCCCTATTTTATTGGTGCTGTCTTTTTAATTATTCCGCTCCTAATGATTGCAAGACTTCCTAAACCCGAAAGCGGCGAAGAAGTCACGGCCTAAGTCCTCCTCGGGGAGGGCCTTACTGGCTGCCATAAGACCTGGGTTAGCATTGATTTCAATGATGGTGGGTGAGTTGTCTTTAGCGATAAAGAGATCGACGGCAAAGCACTTGCACTTGAGTTTATTAGCTATCCTATGGGCAAGGGCGATGAGCTCGTCCTGTCCGCTTCCCTTGAAGGGCTGAAACTCACAGTGCTGGGCATTCTTCTTCCAGTGAGCACCCTTTTTTTCAATAAGGTGAACCTTAGGGCCAAGAACAAGAAGGCGCAGCTCCCTTTGATCTTCAATAGACTCTTGCAGGATATACTCGGTATCACCTTTGGCCACCAGCTCTTGCCAGTGCTTAGAAAATTCTTCCCTCGTAAGTTTAAAGACCCCATGGCCTTGATTACCCCTCTTGGTCTTGAGAATCAGGTGGTCACCCTTTAATTCATTGGTGTCCTCAAGAGTTGGCACAATTGTAGGGGGATGGGGGAGGTTGTGCTCTTTTAGCCACTTTGCCTGAAGTGACTTGTCGCGTAGTATTTTTAAGGCGGAAAGGGGATGGGAGAGTTCAATATTGAGGTCCTCTTTTAACTTTCGGGCAATCTCCAGATCACTATCATCGTAATTTACACCACTTGTGCGAATCATCAGAAAGTCGCCCTGTCTGAGGGCCTTTATTTCTTTTGGCGCATCGTGACTAAAAGGTCTAATATAGTGAAGAGGTGAGGGCGCGGATCTCCCTAAAAGCTGCAGGGTGTCTAGATTGAGCGAATTCGTGAAAACAAATATTTGTCTGATCATGGCAACCTCTTTTAAAATAAAAGATATTAAAATTGGTATAATAATGAAAATGAAAATAACAACACCTCTCTTTCTCATTCTTCTTCTTTGTGGCTGCTCTCAAGTTAAGCAGCTCACGCATATTCATCGTGATGATGATCATCACCATGATGATAAAGACTACGAGGTTAAGAAGGTGAATGAACTCGCTAAGAGTGGGCCGATTGTTGAAGAGAATACTCAAAGTGAACTCGATGTTGGTCTTGAAGATGGTGAAGAGAGTGAAGGGGAGAAGAAGAAGGCGCGCTTCACTCTAGAAGAAAAGAAAGCTCTTCTAAAAAAGTACTGTGATAAGACGGATAAGAGTTTTAAGAAGTATGGCTGGGGTGAGAGTAAGTGCTCAGAGTACAGCTGGAATTTCTTTCGCACCAGTGTGAAGGGAGATCCTCTTCTTTGGAAGACCTATGGTACTCCTGCTAAGGCAGGGGATGAAACGGAAACCACTCTTATTATGTGTGGAGTTCACGGTGATGAAATCACGCCTATTAAGTTTTGCTATGATGTGATCACTTATCTTGAGCGTGTTAATCGCGGTGAAGTTCAAGATGAGCACACCGGCAAGCTTGCCACGTTAGAGGGAAAGCGAGTGATTGTAGCCCCTCTCGTTAATCCAGATAGCTATTTTAAAAAACGCCCCACCAGAACAAACGCCAATGGTGTTGATGTTAACCGCAACTTTCCCACAAGGGATTTTAAAAAGAGTGCGATGAAAACTTGGGTTAATCGCTACCGCAAAGATAAGAGAAGATTTCCTGGAAAGGTTGCGATGAGTGAGCCTGAAACTATTTTTCAAGTGAACCTCATTTACCGCTATCAACCCCATAAAATCATCTCGGTTCATGCCCCTCTTTCAATGCTTGATTATGATGGACCGGCCAATGCCCATGAAGGTGGCTTTGTAGGAAGTCGCGCTAACGATCTTCTGATTCGCATGAGTGAGCAGGCCAAAGGCTATCGTATTAAGAACTATCCTTTCTTTACTGGCTCTCTTGGAAATTACGCTGGCAACGAGAGGAATATTCCAACCTTTACTCTTGAGCTTCCCACGTCAAATCCTGCTAAGAGTGATGCCTACTGGCACCTCTTTAAAGACAGCATCCACTCGGCGGTGATGCATGAGATTCAGGGCGAGGGTTTCGTCGCCCTTGATCGCGAAGGGACGAGCGACGAGGGCAGCCGATCAAACTAAAGTCCGGCCAAGAAAGTTTCTCTCAAGAAGGGGGCGCTCTAAGTCCTCTAAATTACACAAATTGCCCTAAAATCTGGGCAATAGGCTTAAATCTTACTCAGAAAACACCGACAGGGATAAAAACCCCTGTGAGGATATCCTATGTTAGCGAGTTTTTCTGAATTTAAATTTTACCAATCCTTTAGAATCCCTGTTGAGAAGGCCGATAATCTCCGTTTTCTCGTCGAGAAGGAGACGGCCATTGGTAAGACTGAGTATATCGAAGATGGTGTGCTCCTTGATATCTCATTGACGGGTCTTGGCTTTTCAACCAAAGAGAGAATTAGTGTAGGCACTGAGCTTGTGATCAGTCTGCAATTTAAGAAGTACCATCTCGACCTAACAGGTAGAGTAGTGCGTGCTTTTTGTAATGCTATTGACGACGATGAAATTGTCTATGGTGTTGAAATCGACGAAGAGCCCAAGATCAATAAGTTTCTGCAGCAATTTGTAATGAGCTTTTCAACGGATCGCCTCAAAGAGTGCTTGATTGATTCAGCCCTTAAAGAGCGATACACCAAGGCCAGCGATGGTTTTGAAATGTTCTCTCTTCTTCTTTCCCTCTTTAAAGATATTACTCACTTTGGAGATAAAGAGGGCTTCTTAGAGAATATGCTTGAAGAGGTTGTGCGGGTGATGAATGCCCATCGCTCTTCTGTTTTTCTTATTAACCCCGAAACCAATGAGCTTGAGGCCGTGGCCGCTCTTGGGATTGATAAGCAAACGCTTAAATTTGATTATCGTCTGGGGATTGCCGGGAGTGTTTTCACAACTGGTGTTGCCCTTAATATTGATACCATTAGTGATAAGACGCGTTTCAATGATTTCTTTGATAAGAAATTTAAGTTTGAGACCAAGTCGATTATTTGTCATCCCATCCACAATAGGGAAGACAAAATAATTGGTGTTATCGAGGTCATTAATAAAAGAAATGAAGACCGCTTTACGGTAGAGGATGAGAAGACGATGAAGGTTCTCGCTCTCGTCTTTAGTTCGGTCTTTCATAAGTACAACCCCATGAGTGAGTCATCGCAAATTAGACGCTTCTCAAGTCATCATGACCGTGAGTATGTGCTTATTGGAAAGACTCCTCATATGGGCTCCTTAAGAAACTCAATTATTAAACTTAAAGACCTTGATTCTCCTATCCTCATCCATGGTGAGCATGGAGTAGGGAAGACCCTTTATGCGACGATTCTTCACAATGAAGGACAGCGTGGTCTTAAGAGTCTTGAAAGTGTTGATTGTAATACTAAGAATATTGATGCTATCGCTCGTCAGTTATGGGGAGAAGAGCATGAGTGTAAGCTAACTCAAGTTCAAGGAGGGACACTGATCCTCCATGAAATCTGTGCTCTACCGATGGCCTATCAAGAAAAGCTCTTTGAAGTCTTAAATGAAAGAAGAGTTCCTGGAAGTAAGATCTCTCTTGATGTGCGTATCATTGCCACAAGTTCAAAAGATCTCGCGGGAATGGTTGATGAGGGAACATTTGATCGCGACCTCTATGAGCATCTTTCTAAGGCCTATGTCTACATGGAGCCGTTGAGAAGACGCTTTGATGACTTTAATCTTCTGGTTGAGTACTTCCTCAAGATGGAGTGTAAGAAGCAAGGTCTTCTCCTTAAAAGCTTCTCACCTAAGATGCTTGAGAAAATTAAAGATTACGACTGGCCTGGAAACGTTAAGGAGTTGCGCACGATGGTTGAGCGCGCGGTTCTTTATAATCCTAAGGCCCATGTGATCAGTGAAATTGACTTTGAAACCAGTGCTTCACCTCTTGTTGATACCACGATGAAACAAAGAATGTTTGGCGATCTGCCCTTTGTTGGGGACTACCATATTGCTCTTAAAGATCGTCTGGCGATTGTTGAGCGTGAGATGATTATCAACGAGATTAAGCGCTGTAATGGTAATAAATCCAAGGCCGCTAAAGAGATGGGAATTTCTCGTGAGGCCTTGAGAAAGAAACTTCTGATTTCACGTGAAGTTCTTGACCAGCTTGAGGAACAATTTCCCGAGCAAAAGAAGAAAGCCGCTTAAAACCCTAGACAAAAACACGATCGGGGCTTACAAGTTTTATAGACCTTAAAACGAGTGAGTCCCTCTAAATGAATTCTGTTCAGAATAGCTTTGTAAAGCTCTTTATCTCAAAACCCCGCAACTTTAAAAATGACGTCCTCTCAGGCATGACCGTGGCCCTTGCCCTTATTCCTGAAGCTGTGGCCTTTGCCTTTGTGGCCGGCGTTCATCCTAAGGTTGGTCTGTACGCGGCCTTTATGATGGGCCTGATTACGGCGATTGTTGGGGGCAGACCGGGTATGATCTCAGGAGCGACAGGGGCTGTCGCTGTGATCTTTGCTCCTCTTGTTTTTAAAGTCAAAGACATCGCTTTGGCCCAAGGCATGAGTATTGGTGAGGCCAGCACGATGTCCCTACAATACCTCTTTGCCGCGGTTATTTTGATGGGTCTTATTCAAGTGGCCTTTGGCCTTTTTAAGCTTGGAAAGTTTATCCGCCTCGTTCCCCATCCGGTGATGCTCGGCTTTGTAAATGGACTCGCTATCATTATCTTTAAGGCCCAGTTTGGACAATTCACTGTTAATGGGAAGCTTCTTGATACCGTTCCTCTTCTTGTGATGGGGGCCTTGATTCTCCTCACAATGGGAATTTCAATCTTTCTTCCCAAGCTAACAAAAGCCGTTCCGGCAACACTTGTGGGGATTCTTGTCACGAGTTTTCTGGGGGCCTTTATTAATAGCAAATACCCTGGGATGGTGAGAACGGTACTTGATTTTGTTCAGGATCAAAATGCCAGTGTGACGACACTTAAGGTGGGGCTTCCGCCCTTTATGATTCCCTCTCTCCCTTTAGAGTGGGAGAGTTTTACCATGATCCTCCCTTATGCCTTCTTGGCCGCTGCCGTGGGTCTGATCGAGTCTTTGATGACTCTTACTCTTGTTGATGAACTCACCAACACTCGCGGCAAGAGTAACCTTGAATCCATTGGTCAGGGTCTTGCCAATATTGTGAATGGATTCTTTGGGGGAATGGGTGGTTGTGCCATGATTGGTCAGTCGATGATTAATATTCGTGGCGGAGGCCGTGGCCGTACCAGTGGAATTGCTGCCGCTATTCTTCTCTTAGCTTTCGTGCTTTTTCTGGCGCCTCTTATTGAGATGATCCCTCTCGCGGCCCTTGTCGGTGTTATGTTTATGGTTGTGATTGGTACTTTTGAGTGGTCAAGTCTTCGCCTTTTTAAGAAGATTCCGGCCAGTGATTTTATGGTGATTGTGCTTGTTTCAGTGGTCACCGTTATCTTTGATCTTGCGATAGCCGTCTTTGTTGGAATCATTGTCAGTGCACTGGTCTTTGCTTGGGAGCATGGAAAGAATATTGATGCTGATAAGACAAGTGAAAAAGGAAAAACACGCTATGACCTTAAGGGACCACTCTTCTTTGCTTCAGTGGCGAGTTTTAAAGAGCTCTTTGATTTTGAAAATGATGGAGAGCATGTCTTTATCGACTTTAAGGAATCTCGTATTTGGGACCATTCCGGAATTGAAGCCCTTCAAAATATTACTGAGCGCTATGCTAAAGAGAATAAGAAGTTACACCTTCTTAATCTTGGCCCCGACTGCCAGCAGCTTCTTGGCAAGGCCCAAAATATTGTTGAACTCAGTATTAAAGAAGATGCTCATTGGCATGTTGCCGATGATCAGCTTGACTAGATCTTTATAATGACATGAAAGGCCAGTAGTCTTCTCACTGGCCTTGTTATTCCATCCAGAAAATTTGCTAGGCTTAAGAGTTTTGACTTCCTTCGAAAGAGATAGGAAAAAGGGCCAAGAATCTGTTTAGGATAAGTTCTAAGAAGGTCGTAAGTTTCAAACTTACTGTGATCTGAAGAGAGAAATTTGTTGAGGAGACTTGGGTAGCTGGTCAGGACAATACTATTGCTCTTTGGTACTTGCTCAAGAGGGGCATGAATATAAGTCTTTTCTCTTTGAAAACCACGCTCTTTTAAAAAAGAAATCCAATAAAGTGATTCTTCACTCAGTGATTGGTGGATATGCTCTTCGTAAAGAGCTTCAATATTTTCCCATGCTCTCTTCGTGATTTCATTTCTCTTGTAAAAGGATGCGAGACCATCTCTCTCAAAGTTCTTATCCATTGCGGTAGCGACGCTATAGGATGAAATCAGCTCTTCTTTTGAAAAAGGGACTTCATCACTGAGAGTGTTTAAAATCAGCTCTAAAAAGCTAATCATGGGTAGGAGAAACGATGAGTTTAGTGAGCGAAGTTTTTCAATTTTTTCTTTAAGTAGCTGAGATAAATCCAACTTGGGAATAATGAGCGGCGAGAGCAGGGTCGCATATCCCCCAGGGAGAACTTGCGTTAAGTTATAGGTGATTTCTTGGTCGATGAGGAATTGGGCGAGACTTTCAATTTCGATAAGCGTGGGGAGAGTTAGGGTGATGTCGAATTGAGAAAGTCTTAGAAAGGAGCTTTTTTTAACAATCTCTATATTTTGGTAAAAACGATTCCAAACAAGACCATCCCTAATGAATTCTCCTACTTCTCCAAAGCCATCGATGCTGACAGCAAGGCTTACTGAGTGAAAGTCTTCATAGAAACTCTGCCTCTTAAGAAGGTTATCTAAAGGGAAGGCAAGGTTAGTGTTATAACAAAGACGAATATTCTTTGGTTCGTTAGTTTCTTTTAGGATTTGGAGGTCCTTAAAATGTTCTGGCTGGATGAGGGCTTCCCCTCCAGCAAAGTAACAGGACTCAATTGGGGCTTCCTTAACAATTTGTCTCCACTCGAGGGTGGCCTTTTGGGCAGCATCCTTATCAAAGTTGTCATGAAGGAGAGTTAGGTTCTTCGTTTTCTGTTCAATTTTTGAGCTAAAGAGGGGATTGCAAGTTCGACAGGAGAGGTTACAAGAATTTCTTACTCTATAATCCAGTGACAGAGGAAGCCCATTAAAGCGACCATCATTTTGTGTTTCCTCTAAAAGCTGGCTCTCTCTATTTCGAGCAAAATTAAAGCTATCTAGGGGTCTTATTAATGTGGCCTCATTACTCAGACAGGCCTGGCACTCATGCTGGGGGGCCTTTCTTTCTTTCATTTGAAGTCGTATTTTCTTGAGGGCCTCACTATTCCAATACTCTTCAAAGGAAGACTCTTTAGACCAGGTAATACTTTCTTTGGTGAATTCTCGAGCGTGGCAACAAAGGCGCCTCTCTCCATTGGGGGCTTGAAAGGCGTGAATCCAAGGAGCAAGACAGAAGGTTTTACTCAAGAACTCTCTCCTTGATAGGTCACGATCACACGACGCTCGGGAGTGAGGTCCCTAAACTCACAGAGGTAAATTCCTTGCCAGGTGCCAAGGGCCAGCTCGCCGTTGATAACAGGTATGCTAAGACTGTGACCGGTGATAAGGGCTTTCATGTGGGAGGGACTGTCATCTGGCCCTTCATCAGTATGCTCGATGAAGGAGAGGTTTTCAGGTGCGAGGTGATTGAGGAAGCGCTCCATATCCCTTGCGGCAGAGGGGGCGTAGGACTCGTTAATAGTCAGAGCACAAGAGGTGTGCTGAAGAAAGAGGTGCAATAATCCTTCACTTTTAAGAGGGGATTGTTGAATCCATTTTTGAAGCAGACGTTCTACTTGACTGGTAAAGTCAAGAAAGCCTGGGGCTTCAGCCTTGAGTTTTAGTGTTGTCCTGTTCATAATTCCTTTAATTTTAACGAGTTTTCCCCGATAAAGCATTACATGCAAAGTATTTTTAGCCAATTGACCCTAAAAGATGGGCTCGACATTATTATCGTCGCTTTTCTGATTTATCAGGGGCTTCTGATCGTTTACGGGACTCGCGCCGTTCAAATGCTCACAGGTGTTGGTATTCTTGTTGGCCTCTTTTGGGTGGGCCACTCTTTTAAGCTTTACTCGCTTAACTGGCTCCTTGATCACTTCTTTGATTCTTTCTTTATTATCGCGATCATTCTTTTTCAGGACCAGTTTCGAAATGCCCTGGCCACTTTTGGAACTGGTCAGCGATTCTTTGGTTTCTTAAAAGATACTGACGATCATGAAGATATCAATGAAATCGTTGAAGCCTGTCAGTCACTCAGCCGTGAAAAAATAGGGGCCCTTATTGTTGTGGAAAGGACCCATGGTCTTGCGAACTTTTTAGCAACGGGATCACGACTTGATAGTAAAGTGCATTCAGATCTTCTCTATGCGCTCTTTCAATCCTCTTCACCCCTTCATGATGGGGCCGTCATTATAACGAAGGGACGAGTGGCAGGGGCTGGCTGCTTTCTTCCTCTTTCACGCAATATTGAAATAGACCGTCATCTCGGTACCCGCCATCGTGCTGCCCTTGGAATAAGTGAAGACACCGATGCTGTGGGCATTACGGTGAGTGAGGAAACTGGTCGTATGAATATCTCTGTTGGAGGTTCGTTCTATCCTTGTGAGAATGTGAAAGTTCTGCGCCAATATTTGAAGCACCTTGTGGCCCGAGAGAAACTTGATGAAACTCTGATGCCTATTAAGTTTAGGGATAACCTGTCATGAAAGATTCTCGTGTGATTCTTAAACTCATCTCCATCGTCATGGCCGTGACCCTATGGTTCTATGTCCTCAATAGTGAGCCCATGATTGTAGAAAAGAGGGTGCCGCTTGTCTTTATCAACCCAACTGATTTGGCCATCAATGTCGATGTTCCTAAAACAGTGAAAGTAAAAGTTAAGGGTAGTCGTGCCTTTGTTCAGGATCTTGACTTCTCTCAGGATAAGCTTGTGGTCGATCTGCGCCAGTATCCCTATAACCAAGAGACCTTCGCAGTTACCTTTGATCAGTCCATGCTCCGTCTTCCCTTTGGGGTAGAGGCCCTTGATATTCAGCCTCAACAGATTGTTCTTTCCATGGAGAGGGAGATTCGAAAACTCGTGCCGGTGAGACTGCGCACGGTCGGGGAACTTGGAAAAGATCTTAAACTTGTCGAGAAAAAGTATATGCCAAAGGAATTTATGATTCGTGGCCCTTATGGCGTTTTAAAGAAGACGACCATTCTTAATACAGCACCCGTTGACCTCTCAACCTTAGTGGGAAGTGAGGGGATTCGTTTGCCCCTTGAAGGAGTCGATCCCCGCATCCTGGTTGAAGAGCGTCGTGATGTTGAATTTCGTTATACCATTAAGCCAAATAAAGCGAACTTGACCCTCCAGAATATTCCGATTCGCTTTCTTACTCAGAGTCTAAAATTCTCAAGTGATTTTCAGGTGGCGAGTGTGGATATTTTGGTGCCTGAAGACCAAAAAGAAACACTGCGTTCTGGTGATATTAAGATCATCGCTGAGATTCCAGATAACGCAAAGGGAAATGAGCGGATTATTTTGCGTGCCGAGGTTCCTGAGGGAGTGAATCTTTTGCAGATTCATCCCGAATTTATTAATGTTTCCTTGCAATAACTTTTATTATTTTTAGCCCTAGGTCGTTAAAGAATGAGCAAAAGAAAACTCTTCGGAACAGATGGTATCCGAGGCAAAGCTAATGTCTTCCCCATGACCGGTGAGGTGGCCTTTAGCTTGGGCCGCGCCGTCACTGAGCACTTTAAAAATGTCCATACCAAGAGAAAGAAGCCCCTTATTATCGTTGGTAAAGACACGCGTCTAAGCTGTTACATGTTTGAGCAAGCTTTTAGTGCCGGAGTGTGCTCCCAAGGGGGAGAGGTCATTTTAACAGGTCCACTGCCAACTCCTGGCATTGCCTTTGTGACAAAGTCCATGAGGGCCGATGTGGGTGTTATGATTTCGGCAAGCCACAATCCCTACTATGATAATGGCATCAAGATTTTCGATGCCTCTGGACTTAAGCTTCCTGATGAAGTGGAAGCCAAACTTGAGGCGATGATCTCAGACCCTCAAAGTATTCCTGTCATGACCAATGGTGACCTTGGAAATGCCAAGCGCCTCCGTGAAGTCTTTGGTCGCTACCTTGTTCATTGTAAGGCCGCCCTTGATGAGCGCTTTGACATGGAAGGTATGCGTGTCGTTCTTGATTGCGCCAATGGAGCTGGTTATAAAATTACGCCCATGATGTTTAGAGAACTTGGAGCAGAGGTTTTCTCCCTTGGAGTAGAGCCTAATGGCACCAATATTAATGAAGACTGTGGCAGTCTTCACCCGGCTAAGGCCAAGGCCAAAGTTGTGGAGACCAGGGCTGACCTTGGCGTTTGTCTTGATGGGGACGCCGATCGCTGTTTAATTATTGATGAGCTTGGAAAGGTCGTTGATGGTGATGTTCTTATTGGATGCTTTGCTAAGCTTTTACTGGAGCAAAGGGAGCTCAAGAAGGGGGATACCGTCGTCGGGACGGTGATGACTAATCTTGGTCTTGAAAAATACCTTAATAAATTAGGGCTAAAGCTTCACCGAACTAAAGTCGGAGACCGTTACATAATTGAGTATATGGAAAAAAATCAGTGCATCCTTGGTGGTGAGCCTTCAGGTCATGTGATTTTTCGTCAAAAGGCGACGACAGGGGATGGGGCGCTTGCTGCCTTAAAGATGATCGAATGCATGCGCTTCTTTGATAAGCCTGTGAGTGCCCTCACTAATGATGTTAGCCTCTATCCTAGCTTACTTGAAAATGTGATTGTGACCGAGAAGCCACCACTAGAAGAGAATAAAACAATTCAAAATACCCTTAAGGAGGGAGAAGCTCTCCTAGGGGATAAGGGACGCATTGTTCTTCGCTACTCGGGAACAGAGTCGAAGTGTCGCGTGATGGTTGAAGGTGAGGAGAAGGCGCTCGTTCAAAAGGTCTGTGATCTTCTCGTCAATTGTATCAAAGAGGAATTAGCATGAGATTAGGAGTTAATATTGATCACGTCGCGACGTTAAGGCAGGCAAGAGGAGAAGCTTATCCCTCTGTCGTTGATGCCGCCCATGTTTGTCTTAATAATGGAGCTGATCAAATCACCATTCACTTAAGAGAAGACCGTCGTCATATTCAAGATACTGATGTTGAGGCGATTCGTTTGGTGACAAAGAAATTTGGTAAGCCCTTAAATCTTGAAATTGGTGTTGATCCAGAGATTGTGGATATTGCCATTGCGACGGCTCCTGACTGGATTTGTGTGGTTCCTGAAAAAAGAGAAGAGCGCACGACGGAAGGCGGCCTCGATCTTCATGAACCTCAAAATTTTGAGAGGATCAAAGCAGCTTGCGCCAAATTGAAAAAGGAAATTCCCAATGTCCTGATCTCGCTCTTTGTGGAAGCAGATGAGGCCACAATTAGGGCCGCTAAGAATATCGAATGCGACGCTCTTGAGATTCACACGGGTGACTTCGCCCGTGCCCATCTCAATGGAGAGGATACCTCGCATTTCTTAGAGCAATTTCGCGGATCCAAAAAACTTTGTGAAGAGCTGAGTCTTGGTCACCATGCGGGACATGGACTCACTCTTGAGAGTGTTGAGCCCCTCGTTCAGGAGAAGCTCTTTGTTGAGTATAATATTGGTCACTGGATAATTTGCCAGGCCGTCTTTGATGGCCTTGGAAATGTCGTTAAGAAGCTTAAAGAGAAACTAAGCTAATTTTAAGGAAGAAGGACGATGAGAGTTGTTAATACAAATGAGATGAAGGAAATTGAAGACAGAACCATTAATGAGTTTGGCTTCAGTGAAAACTTAATTATTGAAAATGTCGGCCAGCGTGGCGCTGACTTTATTCAAGAGACTTTTTTAGAAAATTACAGCTTTGGTGAGATCATTGTCCTTGTTGGTGGGGGGAATAACGGAGCTGATGGTTTGGCCATAGCTCGACACCTTAGTAACCGTGGGTTTTCTACCCGAGCTTTTATGCTCTTTTCTGAAGATGATTTTAAAGACGAGCTTAAAGTGCAACTCAACTTCGCTCGTAAATTTGGCGTTAAAATTAATGAAATTAGCTCAACTGAGCAATTAGAGAGTTACTTTACCCAAACACAAGATGAGTTTCTTGTGATCGATGCTATTTTAGGCCTTGGCTTTAGACCACCTCTTTCAAATTATCTCTTTGATGTGGTTAATCTCGTTAATGATTATGCTTCTGTGTTGGTTTCAATCGATGTACCGACAGGGATTTGTGGCGATAATGGTGCTAGTAGTGGCAATGCCATGATGGCCGATTTTACCATGGCGGTAGGTCTTCCTAAGCTCTGTCATTATGTGGGTGATGGTGCTGTCCATACGGGAAGCCTCGTGACCATTAGTGGAGGTTTTCCTCTTGCAGCCGTTGAAGGGGGAGATAAGTTTGTCCTTAACTCCTTTGATGTTGCCGAGGCGCTTAAGCAAAGAGATAAGTTTGCGCACAAAGGAACCTTTGGTCATTGTCTCATTGTTGGCGGCTCTCCAGGTCTAACTGGTGCGACCTTAATGGCCTCTCAGGCGGCCCTTAAAGTAGGGACGGGATTGGTAACAGCTTCCACATGGGAAGAGTGTTATCCCGAAATGTGTTCGCGTATGATTCCTGAAATTATGACGGGACTCATTCCAACAGAAGAGCAAGACGTCGAAACCATTATTAAAGAGCTTAAGCGCTGGGACTCCATTGTCATAGGACCTGGTCTTGGTCGCTCAGCAAAAGCGCGTGAAACTGTTTTAAATGTTCTCAATCACTTTGCGGGTCCCGTCGTTGTGGATGCTGATGCTATTCGTGTTCTTAATATTGAAGATGATTGTCAGGTTCTCACTCAGAGAAAGTGGCCCACCATTTTGACTCCCCACTTTGGCGAGTTTGCTGACTTTGCTAAGACGGAAAAGGAAAAGGTCCTTGAAAACCCTATGGAGTATTTGCGCTCAATGGTTGATAAGACCAATAGTTGTATTCTTATGAAGGGGCCTTGTAGTTATCTTGGCCTTCCCAATGGTGAAATCCATATCAATTACTTTCCCAATGACGGCATGGCCTCAGGGGGCAGTGGTGATGTCTTAGCAGGAATCCTTGGTGGACTTCTTGCTCAAAGTCCAATGGAAGTGAAGTCGAGCTCTATGTTCGCTAATAAAGACGTAGTCTACAATGCGCTTAAATTGGGGATTTGTGCTCACACCCTTGCTGGAAAGTACGCGGCCAAAACAGAGGGGGCGCGGGCAATGACGGCAGGGAGCCTGATCTCTAACCTCGGCCACGCTTTCTTAGAGCTTGAAAGTGGTGAGGAACTTGAGTCGTGAACACCCTTCGCGAGTGGAAGAAAGTTTACGAGGCGGATCTTGAGTCGTTAATCTATGAACTCAAAGAGTTTTTAACGGTCCCTGCGGCCGTTATTTTAAGTGGGGAAGTGGGAGTCGGAAAGACGACTTTTATTAAGGCCTTTATTAATCAGGTTGAAACCCATGCTAAGACCTTTAGCCCCACTTATTCTGTTGTGAATGAAGTTGGTCACAGTGTCCATGCAGACTTTTATCGCCTCAATAGTGAGGAAGAAGTGCTCCATTTGGAACTTCCTATGTATCTGGAAGAGGCCGAATACTTCTTTATTGAGTGGGGTAAAGAATATATCAAGCAACTTTATCGAGAAGTGCCCGAGGATTTTAGCTTCTATGAACTCCTCTTTGAAACTAATCCCATAGGGGACCAGTCAACGGTCCCTAGCCGCAATATTCGTCTTATCAGACTTCCTCAAAAGTAATCCATCACTCTTTGGCAAACTATCGACTGCCAAAGGAGTTTGGCGATTTCTCACTTTGAGAAAGACCTGGCGTATTTCCTCCAATAATTAACTAAGTATTTGTTTTTACGATGATAAAAGTTGATTAAAACTATAAAGTAAATGCTGAGAACTCCGATCAATTAGTATGAGTTTTTTACTCAGGTAATGATTGGAGCTCAACTTGAAAACTTTATGGTGGCCAGTATTCATGATGTTCTTTCTTGTAACGCAAAACCATGCGTTTGAAAGCTTTAAGCTTAATGAGCAAGAACATCAAGCGCAAAGTAGCCTGAAGGGAATTGATATTAGTGAGGAGAGTCCTCTCTACCAAGAAATTACCAACTACCTCGACCTTCACTCTGATGAAATTGCTCGGCGTGAACTTGATCTTGTGGATCAGGGGCGAAATCTCTCTATCGTAGGGGGAATGAATCATGTGGGTATTAATTTCACCAAAGGCTTTGGGACATTTAGTATTGAGCTTAAAAGAGAAGTGGCGCCTGATTTATTTCATGATGAACGCTGGTTGGTGACCGATACTTTTAATATTTATATTGATGCCTCACAGGTGCTCAGTAAACTAGCTGATGATGAAATTATCGATATTAGTGATAAGAACCTCGCAGCCTTTGCAGGCGTTACCTTCAAGCGAGCTTACACCCATGTGCACTTTGCTGATACCTATGAGCGGGCCTTAGGTTTTAATCTTGATAAACTCTTTTTCTCTTTTCGCCAGTTTCAAAATCTTGAAGCCCTTAAAATTGCTCCTCAAGAGTTTATTAAAAAAGAGGACTCCATAAGTCTACAGGCCGGTGGTATCGGTACTGCCCCTTTGACAACAGGGCTAGGCGCCCATGTGGGTGCTCTTGTTAAATTTCAAAAAATTGAAGTCATCACGCTCTTAGGGGTAAGTGAAGAAGAAGCGAGTTATCCGGGAGAGCGCGTGAGAATCTCCGTTGAAAAAGAGAAGTCTCATTTTCTAGGTGCCCATGCGGGACTCGTTGCTGATTTTATGGGAGTACTTCAAGTCACTCTTTTAAGATTTGATTTTAGCTATGAGCTAAGTGAGGTCTTTCGCACCTACCTCTCCTTTGATGAAGAACAAGTTGAAAATATGACGAGCTATGAGGGTCTAGAAAACGAGCTTCGTAAAATTTTTAAGGGCCAGGGCTTTAATAGAGAAATAGTCGCTCCCTTTCTTGTGAGTGAAGAGCAGAGGAAGAAGGAAAATAAGAAACTTCAATATGGGATTTTACTTTTTGCTGGGTCAAAGGCCACACAAACAGAGCATATTCAAATTACCAATAAGGGTGTCGTCACCAGTTTCTTTAGGCACAATTATGAAAAGATAAGGTATATTGAAAATATCTTTAGCCGTCTTTTTAAAATCGTCGTCAAAAGCTTTCTTAAGGCCAATACAGTAGTTAATAAAGCGGTGAGTGAAAGCGAGAATGTACGCCTCGAGTATAGAAGTAAGAAGAATCTTATTCAAACGCGAGATGATTTAGTCTTTGAGGATGAGTCAGAAACCCTCAGCCTCAACTTTCAACGAGACTTTTACGCCTATAAATTAAAAAAGCTTTCGACAGCCCATCTTGTTAAGTTAATGGATCGCTATTCTGGAATTGATCCTGCTGTCATCAATCATATTGAAAATGGTTTGCTCAAGGAGAGTGTAGAATTTAGTAGCCTTTACTCCATAGGTCATGAAGGAATGGCCCACTTTCATCATCTTAACACCAAGGAGGCCTATGATATTTTTGATAGGGCCTGTGAAAGTACGCGCAGTGGATTTAAAGGGTGGCTCTCTCGTCTCTTTAAGCGTTGTGAAAAATCTCTAAAACGATCCTATGATGAATATCGTATTGAGTGGGCAACAGAAGACTACCAAAAAACAACCTATAAAAGCTGTGAGGCTTCCTATAAACAATATCGTAAGAAGAAATTATTTGTGAGCTCAAGACGTAAGCGTCTTTTCCTTGAGAGTTGCATGCAGAGAATTTCAAAGAAAACTCCTGAAGCTCGTAATAAGGAACTCCCGCTGTGGCAACTGGCCCGCCTTTCGGATAAATTGAAAAAAGAAATTCCTCATAAGAATTTTTATTTTCAACTCTTTGGTTACACCAACGTCCATGTTCATGGTGAGATCAGTGGCGTTGATGGAAATGGTCAGCTATTTCAAAACTATTTTCGTGAAGGTATCTTTAAAGGTTTAGGTGTAGTTAATAACTACAAGAAAAACAATGGGTTACGAAGCCCTGCCAGTGTCAATTCTTACTAATTTTCTTTGCGAATTCTTCCGATAAAGAAGAGATATCTTTTTTTGGAGAATTCACATGGCGCATATTCTGATTGTTGATGATGATCAAATTAATTCTAAGGTCTTTGCTAAACGTCTTATGAAAAAAGGCCATAGCGTTGATCTTGTCACCGGCGGTCAGCTTTGTCTTGATTATCTTGAAAGACAAGAAAGTCTTCCTGAGAATTTTATTATCATTCTCGATCTTGTCATGCCTAATATGGACGGCGTCGAAGTTCTTGAAAATATCAGAAAAGAATATTCAACGATGGAACTTCCTATCATTATGCTCTCTGGCGAGGAACAAACGGATAAAGTTGTCGAATGCCTAAGTAAGGGAGCGAGTGACTACCTTACTAAACCCGCCAATATTGACGTTGCTTTGGCGCGTATCCAAACTCAAGAAAAATTACTCGACCTCTACCAAGGTTCAGTTAAAAAGAAGCAACTTGAAACTATCAACTCTATGGTTGCAACCTTTAACCACGAGATCAATAATCCGCTCACTATCGCACTGGGCTCACTTAAGAGAGACTTTTCTAAAATTGATGAAAAGCGAGTTAAAATTGCTGTGGATGCTCTTCTACGGATCGCCGACATTGTTAAAAAGATTGAAAATGTCACAAAGAATGGTGAAGTGGAAGAAGACATCTATGTATCTAACACCAAAATGATTAAAATTAGGTGATATAAGAGGCGATGAGGACCAACCGTAAAATAAATGAACTCATGAGCAAAGTTGCCAGAATTGGTTACTGGTCTCTTGATTTAGCGACGAATGATCTCTTCTGGTCGGATATTGTCTATGAAATCCATGGAGTCTCAAAGGAGACATTCACCCCTAATGTAAAGGAAGGGATCAATTTCTATATTCCTGAACATAGAGAAACGATCACGAAGGCAATTGAGAAAGCCCTTTCTTCTGGTGGAGGATGGGATCTCGAACTTCAAATTTGGAATGAGAAAAGTAAAAAACCCCTATGGGTTCGTGCTGTTGGCGAGGTTGACTTTGAAGAGGGAAATCCCGTTAAGCTTTATGGAACTTTTCAAGATATCGATAAAACTAAAACAGATGAGCTCGCTCTTAAAAAGTCCCAAACAAAACTAAACTTGGCCCTTGAAACGGCAGGAATTGGTAATTGGAATTACTTCCCACTAGAAGGAAAGGTTTTGTGGGATAAGAATTGCTATGACCTCTTTGGCAAAGACTTTACTGAGAAGGTGAAGTCCTTTGATGATTGGGTTGATTGTATTATTCCCACAGATCAGGCCAAGGTGCGCGATCAAATCTATGAGTGCCTCAAAAAGAAAGAGAAAAAGGTTGAGACGATCTTTAGAATTCGTCACCCTGAAAAGGGAATTCGAAATATTCGTTGTCGCTCTATTGTTCTCTATGATGATCAAAATCTCGTTCAAGAAGTGGTCGGTCTTAATTGGGACATCACTGAAGAGATTAAATTCCAAGAGACTCTCATGAAAGCGAGACAAGATGCACTTGACGCCACCCAGGCAAAGTCCTCGTTCTTAGCCTCTATGTCCCATGAGATTAGAACACCAATGAATGGCATGATGGGGATGCTTGAACTTCTCGAAGATACCCCTCTTAATGAAGAGCAGCGCGACCTTATCGAAACCATTCAGCTCAGTGGTGATCAGCTCCTGCATGTGGTCAATGATATTCTTGATTTTAGTAAGATTGAAGCAGGGAAAATGAACTTTGAGTACCGCCCTTTTGATCCTAAAAAAGTGATCAAAGGAGTTCTAGCTATTTTTCATGCTCAGGTAGAACGTAAGGGAATTGTGTTAGAGAGCGATATTTCTGAGGATATTCCCGATTATCTCTATGGGGATGAAACTCGCCTTAAACAGGTTCTCACTAATCTGATTTCAAATGCTATTAAATTTACAGACGAGGGAGGTGTTACTCTTAGTCTCATTAAAGATAAGCGCCTCAGTAGTGAAAAGCACGGCACCTTCATGTTTCAAATTAAGGATACTGGTCTAGGAATTCCTCTTGAGAAACAAGGGCGCCTCTTTGAGAGTTTTCGTCAGGTGGATGAAACCACAACACGAAAATTTGGTGGTACGGGCCTTGGTCTTGCCATTTGTCGCTCCATTGTTGAAAAAATGGGAGGGCATATCGGAGTTGAGTCCTCAGAAGGCGAGGGTTCTAATTTTTTCTTCGATTTTATGGCGGGAATAGGTCACAAAGAGGAAGAAGAGGAAGTTAAAGAAGTTAAAGAAGTGGTCACAGGAGTTACCTATCAGCGCGACCTCAAAATACTCATCGTTGAAGATAATAAAACTAATCAGAAGCTAGCCCTTAATTTTATTAAGAAAATGGGCATTCAAAGAAAGCCCGATGTTGCAGAAAATGGTCAAGTTGCAGTAACCTATTGTGTAGAGGGGCGCGAATATGACCTTATCCTCATGGATGTGCAAATGCCTGTGATGGATGGTTTAACGGCGACCCTTGAAATAAAGCGGATCTTAGGGGAGAAGTGTCCTCCGATCTGTGCGATGACGGCGAATGCTTTTGAAGAAGACCGCAAAGACTGCATGGCCGTAGGAATGGATTACTTTATTCCAAAACCTATTAAGAGGAAGAATATTAGTGAAATGCTGATTGATGCATTTCCTATTAAATCATTTCAGATCGTGAAAAATGAAGAAGAAGGCAAGGATATTCCCATGAGTGATTTTACCTACATTAGCACCGATAAAATCCTCTTTGAATTCAGCGAAGACTTTGAAATTTTTGAAGAGCTCATTGATGATTATAAAGACCAAGTTGAAAGTTTCTATAGAGAGCTTCTTCAAAGTGAAGAAAGTAAAGATGCCGAAAAACTCAAAATTACCGGGCATACCCTTAAAGGTATTGTCGCCAATTTCTATGCCGAGAGTTTAAGGGATGCTGCGTATAATTTAGAAGTCAGTGGTTCCACTCAAGACTTCTCTAAGGTTCTCGCGCAAATTGAAGCCTTTAAAAGAATAAATGACAAAGTTCTTGAGGAACTTGATAAGTTTATTAAGGACTGCCACTCAGGTGTCTATAAGGTTGCTTAAACCTTCTTCAATACTAACTTCAGGTTCCCACCCAAGAATATTCTTTGCCTTTGTATGATCAAAGTAGTGGTCGTGGCTTAATTGGAGAGCGACAAAACGAGTCATCGGTGGGTCGACCTGATAAATTCCAAAGAGCTTGCAAAACTTCTCTATGAGAGAGCCAATGAGGTAAGCACTCTTAAAGCTGACAGACTTTTGAACCGTGGGCGCCTTAAAACTCTTAAGAATAGAATTGATAAAATCCCAAAGATTAACGGGGCCTTGTCCGAGAAAGAAAGCTTCTCCAGCAATCTTTGAGGAATCCTTTGTCAGTTGATGAAGGGCCAAGATATGGGCTTTCGCTCCATTTTCGACATAAAGTACATCGACTAGGTTTTGACCATCTCCTATTCTTTTGAGTTTTCCATTTTTGGCTTTTTCAAGCAGGCGAGGAATAAGATTCTTATCTCCTGGCCCAAAAACAAGATGGGGGCGTAGCGCTACTGTTTTAAGGGCCATGCCATTAGCCTTAAGAACCTTCTCCTCGGCAATTGCTTTGGTCTTTCCATAAGGGCTTACTGAGTTCGTGGGATAAGGAGTTTCTTCGTTGACGGCCTTGAGTGAGGACTGGCCAAAGACAACACTCGGGGTGCTGGTGTAGACAAGGGCCTTGATGCCATTAGCTTGGCAGCCTTTGATAATATTTTCAGTCCCAATAACATTGGTCTGATAAAAGTCTTCATAGCGTCCCCACATGGCAACCTTTGAGGCGCAGTGGATAACCGCATCCTTTCCTTTAAGGGCATCGCTGACAGCATCGAGGTCACTCAGATCACCTCGATAAGTTTTTACTCCTTGAGCCTCAAGATCAGGGTAGGAGCCTCGGCTAAAACTTGTGACCTCATGACCTTCTTTAAGAAGAAGTTTTACAATATGGCCTCCGAGAAAGCCGCCGCCACCTGTAATGAGCACTTTCATTTAAGCGCCCCTTGCTCAATGTCTTGAGTCAATTTGAGACGATCAATTTTTATATTGTGGCGGACATCAACAGGAAAGGAAGAGCAAAAGTAAACGCCTTCAAGAGGAATATTGGCGCCCTTTGCCTTGCTGAGAACGAGCTCCTTGATTTGGGATTTCTTTTGAGAGTTGATTTTTCCTCGCGGCTCTATAACGAGCGAGGGTTTTACTTCCTCAGAAAACTTAGGACCGACAAAGGCAACGCGATTAATATCGGGAATCTCGAGAAAGTGGGCTTCATTGGGGACACTGGGAAGAATTTCTCCCTTAAAAGTAAAGCCATGGGACTTGCGTCCACAAAACCAAAGCGCGCCCTCAGCATCAAGGTAACCAAGATCTCCCATCCTATGCCACAGACGACCTTGGTCATCTGTAAACTTAGCGAGTCGTGTTTTTTCGGGCATGCCTACATATTCAGGGGTGACCGTATCAGAGAGAACGCACACTTCACCAAGGTTGCCCTCTCCTTGCCAGGTAAAGTCACCAAAGGTGAGTTCCTCTTCTGTAATGGGTGCGATCTTGATTTGTGTTTCAGGTACGGCCTTACCAACACAGGTGCCTTTTCCCTCTTTCATAAGGGTTGCGTACTTATTCAAAACTTCTGTTCCAGACAGGCACGAGACAGGTAAACATTCGGTCGCTCCATAGGGCGTGTATGTATCTCCGTTTGGCAAAATCTTCTTGAGCCTTGTGTGAAGGTCGAGGGAAACTGGCGCTCCAAACATTACTAGGTATTTTACAGAGGGAAGGGTGAGGGAATGGGCCAGGCAGTAATCCGCCACTCGATTCCATATCGAAGGGCTTCCTGCAACAAAGGTTGCGCCCTGATCTAAAATATTTTTTACAAGCCATTCAGGGTTACAGCTTGCGGGTTTACTGGGATTCATCGCAGGGATAGCCGACCTCATCCCCATCGTTATTGTAAAGAGAGAAAAGAGGGGAAAGCCAGGAAGATCGACTTCATCTGGGCCAAGGCTAAACATCTCTTTGAGGCGATCAACTTGGGCATTGAAGATTTTATGGGTGTAGCGCACGCCCTTTGGAATACCCGTGCCGCCACTTGTGAAGAGGATCGCGGCCGTATCAATAGGGAGCACTTCCTCCATCAACTCTTGATGATTTTTCTTAAAATCATGAATGGAGCGCATTTTACCCCAGCTCAAATGACCTGTGGTCACAAAGGAGCGCACACTTTTAAAGGGCTTTTGAAAGATCAGGCGTAAAAAGTGAACCTCTGGTTCTGCGAGAAGGCCATCGGGTTTAATCTGCGCCACGGCCTTAAGGAGATTCTTCCTTCCCATTCCAGGGTCAATAAAAATAGGCACAAGACCGGCGCGAAAGAGAGCGAAGGCCAAGGCACTAAAGCGCAGGGAAGGCCTGACAAACATCAGAAACTTGTCTCCCTTTTTAAGACCCGACTCTAAAAGACCATGAGCATAAGTGAGGCTAAGCTGATCGAGTTCTTTAAAGGTGAGAGACTGGTAATCAAAGACGCCTCTTTCAGGTCTGAGATTCTTTGGGCAAGTCACGGCCACTTGATCGGGGCTTCCTTTGGCGAGCTCGGGTAATCGCTTAGCTATATTCATACTTGTTTAAAGAAGGTTGAAATAAGGTTTTCAGTTTGTTGAGGCTCATCTTCAAGCAGGTAATGACCAGCATTGGGAAGCATTTGAGTTTGCGCCTCTGGATAGAAATCAAGCCATCTCTTAAAGAAGTGAGGCGTGAAACAAAAGTCTTTTTCACCCCATAGGATGAGCTTCTTGCCTTCGAGTCCCTTGAGACCATTTTCAATTTCTTTAAGAGTGGCCCACGTTGGATGCTTGTCATTCATTGGAATGTCTTTAACAAAGCGTGCGGTGGCAATACGATTTTGATAATTATCGTAGGGAAGAAGATATCCCGATTTAATGGTCTTTGGCAGGGGCTTGTTAACGGCCATAAAAGTCGCAGGCCAGGCAAAAGCATTAAACGCTCGCACCATCGGTTCTCCCACAACCGGGAGCTTACACAGGTTGATGCGTTTTGGGATAAAAGTATCTGTAAAGGCGGCCGTATTCATAATGACCATCTTGTCGAGACGCTCTTTAAAGTTGAGGGCAAAGCCACTTCCAATAGCGCCGCCCCAGTCATGGACGATCAGATCAAAGCGGGCATTGGGGTTTATGGTAAGCACTTTTTGGCGAAAGAGCTGGCTTAGGTTTTCAATATGATTTTTTAAAGAGTAGTCGTAATCTTGAGGTTTGCTGCTTAGACCACAGCCAATGTGATCAACCGCAATCACACGGTGGGTTTTTGAGAACTTCTTTATGAGATTGCGATAAAAGAATGACCAAGTCGGATTACCATGAACCATGACGAGAATCTTCTCATTGTCTCGTCCTTCATCTACGTAGTGCAGGTGAGTGTCTGGTGCCACTTCAAAGAAGTTGCTCTCAAAAGGGTATTCCTCTTTTAGGTTCTGTGGAATGGCGATACTTTTCATAATTGTCCCCACTCAAGACCAAGAATAATACTCGTCAGTCCGGAGCCGATTCCCATAAGGGCGACCTTTCCTTTGGTTTGATTTAAAGGGCGGTCTTTAGATTGATTGAGCATGCTCAAGGTAAGAGGTAGCGCGCTACTACCGGTATTTCCAAAATAGGGATAGGTGCGAAAGGTGGGAACCTCTTGGCACTCTAGTGTTTTGAGAGTCAGCTCTTCATGGGACTTGCCCACTTGATGAGTGAGAACCCAGTTTAAATCTTTCTCCCTCCAGCCCGACTCTTCTTTAAATTTTGCCCAGGTCTCTTTTGCGAGAGCGACGCCTTTAAGCATAAGGGCCTCACTATCTGTTTCCATCATAAGACCATGGGGGTTGCCATCGCCTTGGCACAGAATATTAGCTGAAGAATCTGTTCTGACCACAGCATGCTTTAAAAGGGGAGCATTATTTTCATTGGGGCCCAGCAGTATCGCCGTTGCAGCAGAGCCGATAGTGAGGTTCGCAATATACTTCTTAATGGATTTGCGATTGATTTCACCATTGGCCACCTTTTCTTTAAGACCAGAGATGGTGTCCTCAACGAGGGGACCACCATTTTCGCCACTGACAATAAGGGCCTTTCGAATTTGTCCGCGCTCAATCATCTGGGCGGCCATCGTAATGCCATTAATCACCCCGAGGCAGGCATTGGAGAGATCAAAAATCATGCAGCCAGGATTAAGGGAAAGATTGGCATGAACAACGCTGGCCGTGGAGGGTTCAAGAAAGTCACGACAAACAGAGGCGTGAATGAGGAGATCAACATCTTCAAAAGATTGATTATTTTCTTCTTTAAGATTTAAAGCTGCTCTCGTTGAAAGATCACTGGGCCTTGTTCCGACCGGCCAAAGGCGTCTTTCTTTGATTCCTGTCATTAACTCTAGACGTCCTTTAGGAAGCTTGAGTTTGTCATAGACAACGGAGAGTTTCTCTTCCAATTCGTCACTGGTGTGGGCCGTGTCGGGAACGTGGTGGGCGAGGGCTAAGAGTGCCGTTTTTTCAAAATTCATAATTTCCTATTGGCCCATGAGTCCGTGAAGATTGGCCATTGATATTCCACTAAGCATAGAGCCTATGATTCCAAGAAAGCCTTGATCGGTTCCACAGAGATAGAGGCCTTTAAAAGGAGTGCTTCCGTCACGGCTCTTATCGGTGCTGCCATAGACGCATCCCCCAAAGTGACCCGTGTACCGCTCTACTGTTGTTGGTGAGAAAACATCACTGAAAATAATGTCTTCCTGTGAAAAGCGCGGCATATAGTGGCTTAGCACGCGCTTGGCCTCATTGAGGACTTTGTCCTTTTCGCTCTTATACTGATCCTTATCACTTTTGGCACTCTTCCACTTGTCGTAGTTGGCCATCATGGTCACGCGATAGATTCCCTCTTGATAATCGTCTTCAGCAAAGTTGTTGGGAAAACACAGGACCGCGCTCTTAGGATCAATGAGTGTTTGGGGGCACTGATACTGATAGTGATCCCTCTCATTATGAAAGATAATAGTCTGATTGAGACCTAATTCCTTGGGCCTTTTTTGCAAAGAGAAGAGAGTTTCTGTGAAACTCATTTTACCTACTGCGGGATTAAGGGACGTTTTCTCATTTGTAAGGGCGAGGGTTTCGGGGTAGCCAGCACAACTTAAAATAGTTTTTGCTTTGAGGACTTCTCCCCGTGTGGTTTTGACTCCAACGGCCCTTCCCCCTTCAATGAGAATTTCTTCAACGCCATTGCGATAGCGGCATTCAACACCACTTTCTTCCATTTTCTTAAGAAGGAGGTCAATGATTTTTCTCACCCCTCCACGAGGACGACCAAAGCCTTCGAGGAAAATGGACTTAAACATAATAACAAATTGAGAGAAATCCATGTCGTTCTCCCAAGCTGAGCCGTAGATCAAGAGGGGACAGAAGATCATCTCAAGAAGTTTTTGATCTTGAATAAATTCGCTGACCACATCCTTGGCCATAATCGTTTCATTATCCAGCGCCACTTCATTAAAGCTTTCAATCTTAGCGAGGAGCTTATTAAAGCCATCAATTTGAGAAGGAAAGTGAGTGGATATCTCACTTTTTAAAAGCTCTATGTCATTACTAAAGCGCAAGTTGATGCCAGGAAAACTAACCTGACTTTCAAATTGTCCATAGAGCTCAAGCTCATCATAGGGGATGCGCAGTTGCTTAAGAAGTTTCGTCAGGGGCTTTCGCCTCTCTCCTCGAGCGGCAAAGTTGGTAAGCGCATGAAGGCCAACATCAAGCTGGCGCTTTCCCCGTCCATAATAAGAGTTAAGGCCTCCAGAGATAACATGCTTTTCGAGGAGAAGAACCTTCTTATCAAACATCGCCAGGCGGATCGCTGCGGCCATGCCACTCATCCCAGCTCCAATAACGATGGCGTCATATTCGCTGTCCTTAGCCGTGAATTCACGACTAAGGGGCAGTTTAATTGTTCTTTCTTCTCTGAGAAGGCCCATCGAAAATACTTACTGAAACTTAGGCGTAAGGTATTCTACACAGCTACTCATTGTAGCAAGTCTTGGATAGTCCTCTTGAGGAACTTCAACCTTGTGGCGCTTTTTAAGCTCCATCACGATATCAAGAAAGTCCATACTATCAAGATCAAGTTGCTCTCTCAGAGCGACTTCATCATTGAGATTAGACACATCTTCATCAAGGGCTACGTCTTCGATGATATCAAGTACAATTTGTCTTACTTCAGTTGCGTTCATTTAAAACCTCTCTTTGTGTTTATATTGTGTTTGATTAATTTTCATATTTGGCAATGATAAGAGCGGAGTTTATTCCGAGCATACCAAAGCTATTATTTAAAATAATTTTAACGTCCTTATTAACATGGCCCTTTGTCACAAGTCCCTTCATCTCGCACTCAGGATCAAGGTCAAAGATATTTTTGCAGCCATGAACCATACTATCTTCAAAGGAGGGAATATTTCCTGCAAGTTCAAGGGCTCCAGCCGCTCCCATGCAATGGCCAATAAAACCTTTGGTGGCATTGATAAGAGTGTTATCGCTATGATCAAAAACTTCTCGTACCGCCTTGGCCTCTTGAATGTCGCCAAGACTTGTACCGGTGGCGTGCATACTGACGACATCGATATTTTTGGCCTCAAGACCCGCTTTCTTCATGGCCTTATTCATGCACTGAACCTGTCTTTCATTATTGGGAAGAACAAAATCAGTGGCATCACTATTGACGTGATAGCCCGCGATTTCACCATATATTTTGGCACCTCTTTGTTTGGCACTTTCAAGAGTTTCTAAAATATAGAGGCAGCCCCCTTCACTGACGGCAATCCCATTTCTTTCTTTATCAAGGGGCTTGGTGGCCTTGGCGGGATCTTCATCGCTTCCCAGAGCTCCTTGGGCATTGAAGGCCGCGAAGATCCCAAAGGTGTGAGTTGACTCACTAATTCCTCCGGCAATGGCCCACTTTACTTCGCCGGCACGAATCATTTGCGCGCCATGGATAAGACCAAGATTTCCTGCTGCACAGGCCGCACCTACGGTATAGGCCGGTCCTGTTACCCCGAGATTGAGAGAAATCTCTCCGGCCGGAGCATTGGCAACTGTTCTGGGATTGTGGTGGTGAGACCAAAACTCAGTATTGAGATCATTTTGATAGAGCTCATGGATTTCATTTTCCGTCTCGACATTACCGTGCTCGGTGATGCCAACATAGATGCCGACATCATCGCGCTCTTCTTCTTCGATAGTGCGACCGCTATCAAGAAGGGCCTCGTGAGCGCAGTAGATACCAATCGCGCCCGCTCTGGTGCCTCTCTTTCTCATCTTACGGCTTTGATACTTCTTTTCATCAAAGTCACAGTTACCGGCCGCGAGGCGACCCATGTGGCGCACTTCCATCCAATCAAGTCCGCTCACTCCTTCAAGGAGGTTCTTTCGAAACTCAGAGAGATTATTACCGTTAGGCGCCGTCAGGCCAATGCCGGTGATAACAATGCGGTAGGAGTCGGGTTGAGTGGTCCAAGTTTGTGAAGTCATTTCTGTGCTCTCCAAAGAATATTTTCTTTAAGTGTTTTGGTGAGAAGGGAAGCATGCTTTGTCACTTGCTCGGTGCCCTTTGTGGCCACGGTGAGCATTTGCAGTGCTTTAGGTAAATTGGCGACCACTTCTTCATAGAGGGGTCCATTACCGATTGTTGCCAGACCAATGACAAAATTCATGACGGTCTCAGCGATATTGCAAGTTGAGATAATAGAGTGCAGGCGTTTGGCCCGTGGAGTGTTTTCACTGTCGCCCGTCTTCTTTAGGGCGCGCTCTGCCATGCGCTTAAATTCTTCAATAGTCTCTTGCTCGCGCTTTCTAAAGACGCTGCTGACAATGGTGAGGCTATCCGTTTTGGCCGTGTGCTCTTTGACTCTTTTTTCTTTGTCACGACTTTCACGGGTTTCAATGGCCCCGTAGTGAGTGAGCTTCTTAAGGGCGAGACTAACAGCACTTTGAGAGAGGTGAAGGGTTTTTTCGATCTCTTCACTCGTTAAAGGCGTGGCACTGAGGACTAAGAGACCATAGATCGCCCCTTCGTTTCTCTTGAAACCAATTTGATGCAGGAAGTTCTCAAAGACGGGAATCTCGTCGAGAAGCTCCTGATTATAGGGTTTTTCGTTGGCTTTTGGGTCCACTATTACTCTTATTACAAAAACTAAATATTTGTAATAAGCATTTAAGTCGATTGCTTAGCGAAAGTCAAAGTGTGCTTTAAGAGGAAAGTGGTCCGAAGCCTTTTTTGCTTGGACAAAACTTTTGCTCACTGTCATTTGACACTTCTCGCGACCTTGTTGGTAGCTCACTCTTTCACGCGTTGGGTTGTCCTGATCTTTGGTGATCAAGGTCTTTTCACCACAGCCAAGAAAGAGGCGCTCTTCAGGGGGCCTTAACACTTTGAGTAATTTTGGCTCAAGATCTGAAGACCAATAAAGATAATCAAGAACCATTTTGAGGCGCTTGGGATTATGGCCATAACCTTCGTTAGTGATGACCTTTTCTTTGTCTGCTTTAATATCACCTAAGGAAGGAAAGAGACGCCCAGTAGCATCAAAACTTCTTAGGATCTTACTGCCAGGATTTTTAGGGTGATCAAGTTCAGTATTCCAATCACCCATGGCAATAAAAGTGTCATGGGGTGAGAGGGGGCGCACATGATCAAAACGCGCGGGAAGCTCAACCTTAAAGTCAGTGCGACCGGTTAGGTACCACTGAAGAAAGCGCAGCTGATCGGCATTTCTTTGATAATTGGGACTTTTGGCATTACCAAAGTGAAAGGCGGGAACAGTGTGTAAGGTAATAAGATGCACTACCTGGCCTCTCACTTTGATGAGAGTGTCGGTGAAGTTCTTATCAAAGAGTGCGATATCCTTAGGAAGGCGAGAACCGGTGGCATCTCTAAAGTGGTTAAGCTTTACGCCAGGGTTAAAGTCGCGCCACTTAAGGTCGGTGACGACAATTTTTCCAATAATCTCATAGGTCGTCGCCAGGCCCGTGGAGTACTGGCCAGGAAACAGGCCAAAGTTGACGGGGTCAGCATTTTTTCGAGCATGAGTTTGACCGGGAATCAGATATTGGCCTTTCCACTTTCTGGCCTTATTGCCGGTATTCGCTTGAGAGAAGCTTGTGGACCAATTTTCTTTGGGCCACAAAAGGTTGGTGAGCTTTTCTAAGTTGAGGCCATAACTTTGGTAGTTGCGATTAGGGACCTGAGGTCTATCAAACTGAAGCTCATTGATAGAGATGATATTGGCCTCTTGTTCAGGCTTTAAAAAAGAAGTTAAGGCCAGCATTTGAGGATGGTCACCCTTGGCCAGCTTGGTGCTATCAAGTTCCTTTATATTGTAGTGAAGAACTTTTAGAGGAGTACCTCTTTGCAGGAGGGAGCAACTTGAAAGAAGGACGAGAAGAAGTAAGGGCTTCATTGGGGGCTCCAAGGGGTAAAGTGATCGAGGCTGTGAAAGTCTGCTTTACTCTGAGGGTGAGAGATGGCGTAGTATTCTAATTCTTTATTCGCTATGACAGCACTAAGTTGAAAGGCCTTAAAGGGGAGTGACTCAAACGTTATGACAAGTCTCTCTTTTTCGCGTTCGCGCAGGATCTGAGGCGGATTTAGGGAGGGAATCTCCCAAGGGTCTCTCGCTTTACGGTAGCTTAAGAATTGAAAGGCATTCCACGCTCCCGTGAGGCTAAAATTCCATTCCTGATACTCACCATTTTCCTGGAGAAAAAAGGCCTCAAAACAAGTGTCCTCCCAAAGGCCCACCTTCCTTATGCTTTCACCTAAGGCGGGGGTCTCTTCTTTTGAGAGTGGGTGATCCTGCCAATCGTAAATGAGGTGGACTTCACCGTGAGAATATTCAATGCTTCCTTTAAGGGAGTCTTCTCCCTTAAAGGCAACAAGTGAATAGGTGGGCATTAGCTATCCTTATTCAAAAAACGATCAAGGAAATTAACGGGCAAAGGAAAGAAGGTTGTCGACTTGCCATCACCGCTTGAAATGTTTTGCATGGTCTCAAGGTAGCGCAAAGTAATGGCATTGGGTTGACTATCAAGAACCGCTGCCGCTTCAGCAAGCATTTTTGAGGCCTCAAATTCACCTTCGGCACTAATGACCTTTGCTCTCTTATCCCTTTCCGCTTGGGCCTGACGGGCCATCGCTTTTTGCATATCAAGAGGCAGGTCAATCGCCTTCACTTCAACGGCGGATACTTTAACACCCCAAGGCTCAGTTTGTTCATCAAGAATTTCCTGAAGAGAGGCATTGATCTTGTCTCTGTGTTGAAGAATTTCATCAAGCTCATACTGACCAATCACAGTTCTTAGGGTTGTTTGGGAGATTTGGGCGGTTGCCGAATAATACTCTTCTACCGCAATCACGGCCTTTCTTGGATTATCCACGCGAAAGTAGACCACGCCATTTACTTTAAGAGTGACGTTATCTTTAGAGATAATATCTTGAGAGGGGATATCCATCGTGACGGTACGCAAGTCCACGCGAACCATTTTTTCAAGACCTGGAATAAGTAGGATAAGACCAGGACCGCGCAGACCGGTGTAGCGGCCTAGGCGAAAGACCACCGCCCTTTCGTACTCTCTTAAAATCTTTATCGAGTTAAAGAGGATAATCGCTAATAAAATAAAAAATAAAATTGAGGGGTTCATCATTAAATTCTCCTTATTCTTAAAATCATACTGTCATCACGTTTTTCACTTGTCTGGATTTGGGCGCCGACAGCGAGTTCCTCTTCGCTTAAGGCGCTCCACACTTCACCATGAACTTTAATTTGGTAAAGAAATCCTTCTTCTTGTTTTTTGAGAAACTTAATAACCACACCTTTCTCGCCTTCGGTGTCATTAAACTTCTCTTTGCCAATATTCTTTCTCTCTTTCACCATGAGGTAAACAACAATCGCTATAAAAGAGACAATGGCCAAAACCACAGAGAAGATTAAGGAATGGCTCAGGCTGAGGTAGGCATCATCGGTTCTAAAGAGAAAGAGTGATCCCGCGACCAAACTGGCAAGTCCGGCAAGGGAGAGGATGCCATAGCTTGTGACATAGATTTCCATCATAAAGAGCGCAAAGCTGAGAACCATTAACCCAAGCGCTCCAAAGTTAAGGGGAAGCACTTGAAAGCCAATGCCTGCCATCAATAAACAAAGGGCCCCAACCGCGCCTGCGACAAAGCCGCCCGGTGCTTGAAATTCTAAGTAGAGAAGGGCTGCGCCGATAAGAAAGAGGATATAGGCCGTAGAGGGATTGGCAAAAATATTGAGGAGCTTTTGACCAAGGTCCATCTCAAAGTCAATGATAACGGGAGAGGTGAGGGTGAGTGCTTTTTCTTGGCCCTTAATTTTAACACCCTTTGCTGCACTGATGGCCAAGAAGAGTTCTTTGTCAGTATTGACGATGTCATTAATGAGGTTCTTCTCTTTGGCCTCTTGGGCCTTAAAAGAAGCGGCTTTTTCAATCATCTCTCCAAAGAGGACGGCATTGCGGTTTCGCGCCTCACTTAAACTTTGCACCAAAGCGACAAGATCATTAATGGCCTTCTTTCGGGCATCACTTTTCTTGTCTATGTCCCCACTCATTTGAATGGGCGTGGCCGCACCTATATTTGTTCCCTCGGACATGAAAAGAAGATGGGCGCCACTGGCGATAATCGCTCCTGCGCTGGTGGCGCTTGCCCCCTCCGGGCGAATCCAAACGGCGCTTGGAATTTCGCTCTCTCCAATGAGGGTCAGAATTTCTTTTGTGGTTGTGACCAGGCCGCCAGGAGTATTCATCTCAATGAGGATGAGGTGAAAGTTCTCCTCCTGGGCTTTTTTAAAACCGGTTTTGAGGTAGCTCATGGTGGCGGGATTGATGGAGCTTTGAATCTTTAAGCGCAAGATTTTGGAGATAGTGTAGGTTTCACTGGCGTTCACAAAAGAGAGGAGACCAATAATAGTTATGAATGCGGCAAAAATGATCCGCCGTCCATGCAGATGTAAGTTCAATTTTTCTTCCTTATAAAAAGTGATTCAAACCACCTAAATATAGCAATTTATGGGATTATTCCTCAAATTTCATCATTTAGATAAGTTTCTTTTTAATAATATGGGGAAAAGAAGAAAAAAACGACCGCTCTTGATTAAGTTGCTGAATTTAAATAAAAGTTAAGGTTGCTGTCAACAATTTTACCTTAATCTGCTAGGGAAAATTAACCTTGCTCGCTATACTGAGAACAAGAACAGTCGTCCTTTTGTAAGAAAGCCGACAATCGAGAGACTCAACAATAGTAATGAATAAACAAATAACAAAGGAAAACACTATGAGAAGCTTCGAAAGTATTGCAAAACTCATCAGAGAAAAAAGAATGGGTCACCCAAAAGGGTATAGCCAATCAGAGCTGAGCCAACTTCTTGGTTACAAGAATGGACAGTTCATTTCAAACGTTGAAAGAGCTCTTTGTAACGTCCCTCTAAAAATGCTTAGCCGCGTTTCAGAGATTCTTGATATTCCTCATGCAGATCTTAAAAAAGCTATTCTTGAAGATCAGGAAAAAACTCTTGAGAACTTTCTTGCTGCTGGAGATGGCGTTGTTAATTCACCTGCTTCACGTGAAGATGTTCGCGAACCCCTTCAAGCTCTTTCTTAAGCCCACGCGCCAATTGAAGTAGAAAAAAAGCTCCTTAACAGGAGCTTTTTTTATTTTAGAGACCTTTATACTTATTATAGTCGTCAATGCTCCCCACACTCTCTTCTTCATCACCTTTAAATTCATGATCCACTTGAGTGGGAAGGAGATGGGGGTCTTCAATCTCGTGAACCTCAGGCTCTTGCAAACCGGGATCAAGTTCATGATTAGTTGAATACGTGGTGTCTTGTTTGAGACCATCGTACTTGGCATTAAATTCTTCTTTAAATTCTGGTTTGATATTTTCTTCGTAGTTACGAAGCTCTTCGAGGGTGCGATAAAAGGAGCGCTCAAGCTTGGCAAGTTGACGTGGGTCTGCGCGGTGAAAGAGAGCATAGTATTTCTTTCGCGACTCGAGATGTTTTTCAAGAAGGTTGAGGTAGCCGCGCTCTACTTTTTCAAAACCTGTAAGCTTTGGACCTTTGCTCTGGGTATTTCTATTGCCTTTGCGGTTATTAGGTCTGCGGCGACGGTTTCTCTTGCGACCGGATTGCTTTGATGACGGCTTGCCTGACTGACTATTTTGTTCTCCCAAGGGGAGTCTCCTTCCTTAATGAATAAAATCTTAAGGATAATGTTAAGGGAATCAGCTCAGTTTGTCATATACCATTACTGGCAAACTTGCGTGAGTTGAGTATAATGGCCCGGCAAACCTCATTTTCAGGAGAAAATCACATGACAAATAAAAGAGTAAAAGTCGCCATCACTGGTGCAGCAGGTCAAATCGGTTATGCTCTACTTTTCCGTATTGCTTCAGGTCAAATGTTTGGACCAGACACTGAAGTTGAGCTTCAGCTCATTGAACTTGAACAAGCTCTTGGTGCCCTTAATGGCGTGGCCATGGAACTTGATGACTGTGCTTTCCCTCTACTTAAAAAGATCACCTGTACTTCAGACCTCAACGTTGGTTTTAAAGATGCTAACTGGTCAGTGCTTGTGGGCGCTGTTCCTCGTAAGAAGGGAATGGAGAGAAAAGATCTTCTTAATATCAACGGCGGTATTTTCACGGGTCAAGGAAAAGCGATCAATGACAACGCTGCAGATGATGCCAAGGTCTTCGTCGTAGGAAACCCTTGTAACACAAACTGTCTCATTGCTATGCACTCAGCTCCAAGACTTCCTAAGAGTAACTTCTTTGCGATGACCACTCTTGATGAGAATCGTGCAAAAACTCAACTGGCGCAAAAAGCGGGAGTTGATGTGACTGCTGTGAAAAAGATGACGATCTGGGGTAACCACTCAGCAACTCAATATCCCGACTTTTTCAACGCTGAGATCAATGGCAAGAAGGCGAATGAAGTAATCACTGATGAGGCCTGGCTAAAAGGTGATTTCATCACAACAGTACAAAAGCGTGGTGCTGCTATTATCGAAGCCCGTGGTGCAAGTTCTGCGGCCAGTGCAGCTAATGCAGCGGTACAGGGAATTTATAATCTTACCCACGATACTGCTGAAGGGGAGACCTTCTCAGTTTGTCTCGCTTCTCAAGGTCAATACGGTGTGGATGAAGGACTTATCTTCTCTTATCCTTGTCGTGTGGAAAACGGTATCCTTAAAGTGGTTGAAGGTATTGAGCACAATGCCTTTGGAAAAGAGAAGTTTGACACAACTCTTGCTGAGCTTGTTGAAGAGCGCAACGCTGTTAAAGAAGCCGGTCTTATCTAAAGTTAAAGTCTTTACAAAGATCCCCTCTCTTTCGGGAGGGGATCCCTTTAAATGGCCAAAATCAGGCTTCCCAGCAAAAAATTCACTCTTTAAAGGCGCGCTCAACCTGTGAAATGATGATCAGGAGAAAATAGTGGGTCCAGAACTTTTACAAAAATTGTGATTCTTCTTATAATTAAGAGGTATCAAAGCCCTAGGTTCAAGGAGGACCCATGCGTTTGACTAAATCACTACTCTTTTTAATTCTCTTAATTTCTCAATCAGCCCACGCGGGTGTCTTACTTGAGCCGTATCTTGGTTATGGCATCGGTTCAGGCGATCGTGGTAATTTTGATTACTCTTATAATACGCCTCAATATGGTGCTCGCCTCGGCTATCAGATGCTTGGTGTAATGGGGGGGATTGACTACTCGATGGCAAGCTTTGAGCTTGAAGCCGAAAATAAAACGACAGGCACGACAACGAAGAGCGATTACAAGAAGAACCAACTCGGTGTTTTCGTAGGATATGATTTTCCTCTCTTAGTGCGTGCATGGGGGACATACTATGTGAGTGCCAATCTTGAAGATGATGTCGCACCTATTAGTAAATACTCTGGTGGCGGCTACGCCCTTGGCGTTGGTTTCACTCCACTTCCTCTTGTAAGCCTTAACGTCGAGTACCGTACTTTCTCTTATGATGAAGTGGAAACAGGAAGCACGACTTCTTCGCTTGATCCTAATTTTGATCTCAATGAGATCTTCTTAAGCGTCAGTCTCCCGCTTGACCTCTAAGTATATCCTCTTTTACAAACCCTACGGCGTCCTCTGCCAATTTACAGGCGAAGAGGGCGACCGTACTCTGAGTGAATTCAATCTTCCTAAGGAAGTCTATGCTGCGGGAAGATTGGATAAAGATAGTGAGGGCCTTCTTCTTCTTACCAATGATGGCCCTTTCATTAAACGCCTTACAGATCCTAAATCAAAGAAAGAGAAAACTTATTGGGTCCAGGTTGAAGGAATTCCAACCGCCGCGGATCTCAAGAAAATGGCAACAGGTTTAAGAATCAAAGACTACCTAACGAAGCCCTGTCAGGCGCGCCTTATGAAGGACTTCTCTTTTCCCGAGCGCAATCCACCGATTCGTGAGCGTAAAAATATCCCCACCTCATGGCTTGAAGTGAAACTGATTGAAGGGAAGAATCGTCAGGTGAGGCGCATGTGTGCGGCCATTGGCTTTCCTTGCTTGCGCCTTATTCGAAGTGGGATTGGTAAAGTCCGCTTAGGCCTTTTAAAAGAGGGCGAATTTAAAGAAATCAAAAGAAGCGAAATCCTCTAAAGCTTAGTGGGCCTCAATTTCTTGTGAGCGCGAGCTAAAGGCAAAGCCTTTTGTTCCTTGCGTACCTAGCATAATTGCCTCAACAAGGGGGATGGACACAAATTTGTCGCTCTCCCACTCAACAATGAAGTTAGCTCCTGTCCCACCATTAAGACTACGCTCGGGAATAACAAAATCCTTAGTGGACATCTTTCCAAGAGCAAAGGGCTGATCAATAAATTGTTTAATCAGCTTTCCATTGGTGTCATAGTAATCAACTTTGGTGAAAGTGATGGTATTTTTAAACGAAGTATTTCTGAGGCTCAAGACCCCTGTGAGGTTGATGAGGTCTTTCTCATCTTTTTGATAGAGGCTTGAGTAAATGGGGATATAGAGTTGTTGCCCATGAAGTTTTCTCA
Organism: uncultured Bacteriovoracaceae bacterium; assembly: GCA_950054155.1. Lineage (GTDB taxonomy): Bacteria > Bdellovibrionota > Bacteriovoracia > Bacteriovoracales > Bacteriovoracaceae. Next base: position 102,337 of record CATLOT010000005.1, on the reverse strand, counting down.
CTCCTTTCACTGACACTGGTTTAAACTCCGTAGCCTTTGGAACCTCCTCTTTTACAGGAGAGTTATTTTGGGCCTGGCAGCCAGTGAGAAGAATGAAAGAGAGCATCAAAAACTTCATGGGCAAATCCTTAGATATTAAAAAAACTTTGGGCAATAATGCCGATAAAAGCGAGGATGAAAAATCCTACAATAATATAGAGACCCGTATTACTGGGTTCAGGTTCGTTACTCATGGTAACCTCCCACAATAAAAAGTTAAAGTATTCTCTGGTAGGCCTAATTAAGACAGAGGAGGGGAGAGGCCGGAGTGACGACTAAAGCGCGCCTTCTTAGGAAGAAGGGCAGAGTGAGAAAAGAAAAGACCTTCAACAAAGAGAGTCTTACGAAAAAAGCTTTCCCTTCTCAGGGCAATAAAATCAAGGGGAATTTCAAAACTCGGCCGCTCCTGACCAAAGCGACTAGCACTAGGCAAGGCCTTATGAAGACTATCCCCTCTAACTTCCTCCAAGCTTTTAAAAGGATCACTAACACTTGGCCCAAGCGATAAAAAGAGAAGAGAAAGAAGAAGAAAAATCTTTTCCATCCCTCATTCTACTCCCAAAACCCAAAAAGTGCCAGGTCGACTTTGGCAGGAATGAAAATAAAGAGAGGAGACTAAGCCCCTCCCGTCCTCTGGGCAACCTTCCAAATATAAGCCGCCAATCGATCGATCTGATCTTTAAATTTCTCCTCCCCCTGAAGCCGAAACAAAACCTCAATCTCCCGAAGAGAAGCATAACTCGTAAAATAAAACTTACGCCGATCCTTATGAGTAGGCTTACCACTTCCTTCACTGAGATTAAGAGGAATACTAAGTAAAGCCCGATTAAATTGATCCTGCATCACCCGATTATGAAATTTATAATTCTTAACCAAATGATAAAACTCAATAGCCAGCTCAAGAGTCAAAAACTTTGTCATCATAGAAATTCTCCTTGTAAAAAAACGACAACAACGCTCCCAAACTTCAATGTCAAAGCGTCCGTCAAGGACGCGCCCGCGCCTTCAGGTCCCATCCTTGACGGACGCTTTGATCATTGAGGTAAAATGGCAAAAGTGTGAGAGAAGACCCCCCCACCAAACACGAGTTCACAGAATACAGTTACAGCACCCCAAACCAGCCACCCCCAAACCCCAACCAAAAATCATGCTAAAATAAAACTCCTCATGTCAGCCTCTCCTAAGAAGAAGCACATCTGCATCGCTTATGCGCCTTCCTTCTTTACGGAGGCTTTCTTTACTGGTCACGTGACTGCTTTTTATATAATTAGTAAGGGTGGCCTTTGGGATCTTGAGCTTGAGAGTAGTTGCCCCTTAATGAAGGTTACCAAAATCAGAGGTATTGCTGCGAGCTACAACACCTACCTTGGTTCCTCACTATGTCCAGAAAGATTAAAATTTAAAGAAATAGAGGACATAAGAAAGAATTACAATTCTTTGAATAAAGATGATCCTTGCTATGATTCTTTCGGCTCCATAGCTGCCGCTCTTGTTAATGTACGAAATAATGGCTCAAAGTATGACTACGACATTGAACTATACGAAAAAGACGGAGATCTCCTCATCGGAATTCTATCAAGAGGTCACATCCCCTTTTTTACGTTCGATGACTTTAGATATATTTACAAAGAGGGCCGTATCCTCGATTTCCCTTTTATCTCCTCCGAAATTGCCAACTGCAAGTCAAAGAACAGCACATGCGAAATAAACTACAAAGGCGAATACAAAGAAAACCTACCCAAAAACCCGCACGGCGATTAACCAAGTCAACTCCCAACCCGCTCCTGCCAGGCCAAAGCCTCTTCCTTAATCATCGGATTATCATCCAAATAGTCCTGAAGACTTTGATACGCCTCCCGTTGCTCCTCAATACTAAGAGGCTTAATAGACTCCACATTCTTACGTCTAATCCCTTTTTGCCGAATAAGATCCGAACTCTTACGCAACTTATGAGTAATAGAATTAGCAATAGTCACAAGCCAAGGAGGAAACTGCTTATTAATTTCACTAACAGGAATCTGCACTAAGGTCGAATCCTCAACACACATAACATGAGCACTTCGTGGTTCATGATCAAAGAAACTAAGCTCACCAAGATATTCTCCCTCCCCCAAATAAGCAAGAGGAGTTACCTTTGTTCCATCTGTCACAAAGACCATCAGCTTACCAGCATGGATGATATAAAGATCAGAGTTTTGCTCCCCCGCCACACAAATCATCTCGCCTTTCTTAAGAGACTTCGTGAGGGGACCCGTAAGCTTCTTTTTCATAAGTTATTCCTTATTGCGAATAAATTGTTCAAATCTTTTAACCAGCTCTTGAACAAGACGTTCATAGTAGAGGCGCTGGGGAGTACGCAGACCTTCAAACATCAATCGCCTTCCTAAATTCGCAGTCACAAGACGATTAAAGTCGATAACTTTAAAGTCTTTCTTTTCCACTTCTTCCATTAGAATCTTGAGCATGAGGGGATTACTTCTTTTAAGATCGCAGTCAAGAATGAGCGCCTGATAGAACGCCTTCTTAGCTTTCTTATATTGTCCTTCCTTAATAAAGGCCTTCCCAAGAACATAGTAAGTCTCGGCATGGCCTGTTTCATTTTGAATAATCTTAAGCAGTTTACTGACGGCCTCTTTAGATCTCTTTTGATCGAGAAGCTTTTCAATATCTTTGAGTACATTTTGGATTTGAATATTACCCGAAGCAATACAGTTACGGCTGGGACGCTCAAGAAGATTATAGGCCTGGGGTATAAACCACAGATTGGCATCCTTTCTTCTCAAATAATTGGTAAGCTCCATCGCCTCCCACTGATAGAGAGTATAGAGATACTCAAGAGATTTTAAACTTTGTTCCAAGCTAAGATCGCGAGGAAAGGGGAGGGCCTGCTCATTAAGTTCCACATGGGGATAGGGATGGTAGATCAGACGAGAGGCCACCGGGAGAGAGAGAATCGTGCTCAGGATCTTCTCATTTTGAGCGAGCTTAATATTATTTCCAAGTGTTTTGAGATAGCGAGGATTAAAGCGCGCTCGATCGAGCTCATCAAGCCCACCATGGTAAATAAAAAGCAGGGGCATTTTCTTTAGAGACTTTACTTTAGCAAGGGTATGGGCCAAATTCTCTCCGGCACGACCCCAATTATAAATCTGGAGTGGCTCCTTAAGGAAACTAAGTGTTTTTTCTTTAAAGAGGTCCAAATAAGGCCCCATATCCTGAGCAGCACTATCGCCTAAGAGGACGATATCAGCTTCCTGGGCGAGATTAATCTCCTGGGGGTCAACCTTAATAGGTTTATAGCTATAGGGATAGATGGTTTCGGTGTTACTCGCAAAACGATAGCCTGCGTAAGCAATCACGAGAACGATCAGTAAAACCACAAGAAGGGCAATAATTTTGAAAACTTTTTTCATTAGGTTTATTGTAAAGGACTTTTCTGTTAGGTAAAACCATAGGAAAACTGGAAAATATGACGCACTGGGTACCTGAACTGCTTTCACCGGCAGGTTCACTTGAAAAATTAAAAGTCGCTGTCTCTTATGGGGCAGACGCAGTCTATCTTGGCGGCCAAAAATTTGGTCTACGAAGTGCTGCGGATAACTTCACACCCCAGGAGTTGGCCGAAGGGGTAAGCTTTGCCCATGAACGTGGCTCTGTGGTCTATGTCGTCCTTAATAGCTTTCTTCACGACAAGGATTTAGAGGAACTTCCCCAATTTCTAAAGGTGCTCGAAGAGTTCAAAGTTGATGCTGTGATTGTCAGTGACCTTGGTGTCATTGAAACCATCAAAAAGCATAGCAATCTCGTGGTTCATCTTTCCACTCAAGCGAGCTGCCTCAACGTTCCAGGCGCTAAGCTTTGGAAGGCCCAAGGAGTGGAGCGAATTGTTCTTGGGCGTGAGGTGACCATTGATGAAGCCCGCCGGATCAAAGAGAAAGTTGATATTGAACTAGAGATGTTTGTCCACGGCTCTATGTGCATGGCCTACTCTGGAAATTGTGTGATCTCAAATTACACCCAGGGGCGTGACTCTAATCGCGGAGGCTGCGCTCACAGCTGTCGCTTTGAATACTCGCTGATGAAGGGTGAGGAGAAGAAGTATGCTCATTTTATGAGCTCAAAAGACTTACAGGGAATCCGCCTCTTAAAAGACTTTATCGACGCCGGTATTGATTCTCTCAAAGTTGAAGGGCGCATGAAGTCTCATCACTACGCGGGAACAATTTCTAAAGTCTATGGCGAGGCCTTAGCATATTACAAAGAAAATGGTCACTTCCTTAGTGATGATCTTGCCTTTTGGGAGAGTGAGCTCTCTCGTGTCAGCCACCGAGAGTACTCTACGGGCAGTTTAAAAGAAGCAGCAGGTGAAGACTCCATCTATGAAGAGCGCCAGCACGAACAAAGTGAAACCCAGGTCGGCGCGATTGTCCTTGAGTCCAAGAAAGATCAGTACCTCCTCGCCGAAGTGCGCAGTGCTTTTGAAGTGGGCGATACGATGGAACTGATGCCCTTTAAAGGGCCAGGCCTCACCCATAAGCTTGAATCTATTGTCGATGCCAGCGGTGCACCCGTCAGGCGTACACGACCGGGAATGCTGTGGCGTTTACCGTATATGAAAGAAGCTGAGGCTTTAAATATCATTCGAGTGGAAAAGCAGTGAAAAAGCTAAGCCTCTCCCTCTATCAAAGTGAAGATATCGCCAAAGCACTTGCCTTCCTCGAAAGGGGAGGTCGCTGTGATTTCATCCTTGGTTTTAAAACGATTAGCCGCCTTTTTAGCACTTCCTTAGATGAGATGAAGGAAGTGGCCGAGCGTTTAAAGAACTATCAAGGAGTAAGGCTCTTTTTACAGTGGGATGTCCTCATGACGGAGTCGCGCTTTCAAAGTATCTTTAGTCGCCTTAAACAAAGTGGGCTCTTAGAGGGTGAGCTCTTTGATGCCATCAGGGTGCAAGACCCTGGAGCACTTTATGCTCTCAAAGAAATGGGCCTTAAGAAAAAAATCCATCTCCTCGTCGAACAGGGCAATCACAATACGACGGGCCTTAAGGCCTGGTATAATTTCTGGCCTGAAAATATAGAGCGTATGGTTCTTAGCCCTGAACTTCCCTCCGGCACCCTTATTGAACTCGATGAGGAGCTTCCTTGTGAACTTGAGGTACTAGGCCTTGGTCCCATCTTGCTCTTCTATACTCCACGCCAATTGGTGAGCCCCCTTTATGGTGAAGCTCAAGATGGCCGCCATGAGGTCTTTGGCACCAGTGAAGAGAGTCCCCATAAGGGCTTTCCTATTATAGAAAATGAGCATGGCACCTTTATGCTCAATACAAAGGATCAATTTCTCTTTGATGAAACCGAGGCCCTTAAGAGGTGTGAGGCCATCACTTGGCGACTTGATTTTATTTTAGGAAGTGCCAAAATTGATTTTGATCAATTTGTTCGTGATTACGAAGAGGGGGGAGACTTTCTCAATCACAAGAGTGACTATACTCGCGCCGTGACCAAAGGATTCTTTCGAGTCAATAAAACGGATGTTCTCTTTAAAAAGCTTAAAAATTACCGTTTACAAGACCGAGGTGAAAGTTACTTAGGTGAGGTCGTGGATGTGAAGAAGAAGGAGCATGTCGCCCTCTTGATCAAGGCCCCCGGACGCACCTTAGCTCTTGGAGATCATGTGAAATTTCTCAGTCCTGAGGGACGAGAAAAAGAGCTTCATGTCGTTGCGATGAGAGATGCCCTTGGTAATGCCCTCACAGAAGCTAAAACGGGAGAGATCGTTTTCTTAGGTCACATTGGTGGGCTTAGTATTCGCACTATGGCCTTTGGCATTCAAAAATAGCGAAGCGTACTTTATCACCACCGTGAACAAAGTCCAGATGGGCATGGTGAAGGATACCCTTTGGCGGGGTGAGGCCCGCTAGCTGCTCCCGAGGGAGTAAAAGGCCAATTCTCTCAAAGGGCCCCCAGCTCTTAAATTCCTCCAGAAGGTCTCGTGCACTCAGCTCTTGTGGCACTCGCTTGCCATAGGGAGGGTTGCTAAGAAGCCAAGGAGCAATTTCCCCGGCGAAGATTTCATGGGAGAGGCGCTTTCTAAACTCCTTTTGCGTCAGATCACCGACCTGGATGTGGTGGTGGAGCGTTGAAAGACTCGCTTCTTTGATATTTGTAAGAGTGTCTTGAACCCGCTCCTCATTGCAATCCGAACCCAGGAGGAAGAGTTCACGCTCCAGCCTAAATGAGCTGGGTCGTTGAAACTTGTCATTACCTGCAAAGAATTCAAAGGCATAATTTCTAAAGAGATTGGGTTCAAAGAAGAGGGCCGCTTCACACAGAAGGGTCCCAGAGCCACAAAAGGGGTCTACAATTGTCAAGGCCCTGGTGAGGCCTTCATTTTCTTCTTTAAAAGAGAGGGCACAAAAAAAGAAGAGGGCACTGGCGAGATTCTCTCGTAACGGAGCAACCCCCACCCGTGTTTTATAGCCACGAAGTCCTAGGCGCTCTCCGCTGGTATCAATACTGAGGGTACACCAATCCTCTTCAAAGCGAATAAAGAGATGCCAATGCTTAAAGCTTTGCACGCGCTTCTTAGCGATGGCCTTCGGTTCCTGGGCCTTCAACACTTTGTTAAGAGCATCACGAGTTGTCTTGATAATTTTACGCTCGTCAAAGAGGCGTGACTTCTTAGCGCTCACCTTGATGGTATAGTCTTGGCCTGCGAAAAAAGGCGACCAGGGCAGTTTGCTGATCTTATTAAAGAGCTTTGGTAAATCACGGCATTTGAAGTGAGCAAAGCGCAAGAGGATGCGATTAGGGATTTTAAGCCAATAATTAAGAGTGAGCCCCTGGTTGAGGGGCAGCTCCATGGTAAAGCCACCTTCTTCAAGTTGGGCATGACTAAGGGCCTTGGCCGGAAAGAGTCCCGGAAACTTAAGATTAAGTTCCTTTAAGGCCAATTGCTCAAGCCCTAGGGGGACTTGAAAAAAGAATGTACAGCGTTCGTTAAGATCCATTACGGCTATTTTAGCATAAGGAGCGCAACTTTTTCTCATCTAACTCAAGTGGTTTGCCTTTGAAGGGTCAGGCGGCTAAATTAGGGCATGATGAATTCACAGCGACTTTATTTAGACCATAACGCCACCTCTGTTCTTAGTGAGAGAGTGGACCTCAAGGCCATGCCCATGGCCAATCCTTCAAGTGTTCATGCTTCCGGGAAGCTGGCCCGTAGGAAAATGAATGAGGTGCGTGACTTCCTCTATTCAACCTATTCTCTTAAAGAAAATGAATTCGACCTCTTCTTTCACTCAGGTGCCACGGAGGGAATAAATACCGTGGTCAAGGGGATGGCCTTCGCAGCGACTCGTGAAAAGAAAACCATGACCTTTTTCACCTTAGGAAGTGATCACAGCTGTGTCGCCAATCAAGAGGGCTTTTTAAAATTACTCGGCCATGATTTTAAAATTCTTCCCGTTCTCAAGAGTGGTCTTCTCCACGAGGATGAGGCCATTAAAGAAATCAAGGCCTGTCAAAGTGAGGTCATCCTCATCAACTGGACCTGGGTTAATAATGAGACTGGAGTGGTGCAGGAGCTCTCGGCCCTTGAGAAACTAAAAGAGCGCTGCCTTGGCCAAGAAGTCTTCTTTCACGTGGACGCTGTCCAGGCAGCAGGGAAGATCGAGCAGTGGAGGGAACTCAGCTCTCAAGCAGATGCCTACACCTTTAGTGGCCACAAGTTTGGGGCCCTTAAGGGCTCAGGTTTTACTTTCTTAAGGTCAAAGCTTAATCATTGCCCCCTTCTCAATGGGGGCGGCCAGCAAGGGGCAAAGCGCTCGGGAACTGAAAATACCTGGGGCATTCTTTCTTTAAAGATGGCGCTTGAAGACTTAAAGGAAAATTATCAGTTCAAGGCCCAGCAAGAGGCTAAAGAGTGGTTTGAAGCACGCCTCAAAGAAGAACTTGGCGATAAGGGAGAGATCATCGCTGAGGATTCCCCTCGCAATGGTCAAACAATCTACTTTCTCTTTCATGAAGTGGCCGCTCAAAGTGCGGCCATGGTCTTTGATATGGCCGGAATCGACCTCAGCAATGGCAGCGCCTGTTCAAGTGGTGCCGTCGTTCCAAGTCGGGCTCTCTTGGCCATGGGTTATAATGAAGATCAGGCTAAAAGCGCTCTTCGTCTTTCTTTTAGTTGGAAATTTAATTTAGAAGAGGCGCAAAGGGTATGGGAGCACTTCAGTGCCCCCCTTAAAAGGCTGCTTTCTTAGCCAAGAACAAGTTCAAGGGCCGAATCAGTGAGATAAGACTCTGTGATCGTTTTAGCATTCTTTCCCTGAACAACTTGAATCTCAAGATCGCCACCGGCCAGATCAAGATTGGACTCAAAGCTCTCAAGGCTTAGAGGATGATAATTTTCACGAGTAATCTCAAGAGTCATGGTATTAGCACCGGCCTTAACATTGCTTGCAAAGTATTTCTTTGTGTCGAGAACAAACTCAACCTTCTGTCCGTCAATCTTACCTTCACTCTTTAGGCCTGCTAAGAGCTCTTTCATCTCTCTCACTTTCACTGGGCAATTCCTTCGTAAAAAATTATTTTTCCTACTTAAAGTAATAGATTTATAAGCATTTGAAAACAAACACCTTCCCCAAAACCAAAAACTAAAATACAGGACACAAACTACAGTTACTGCACCCCAAACCGGCAACCCCCGACCCCCCAACTAAAAAAAACATTTTCAAAAGAATAGCCAGATGCGTTAAGAGTGTAAACCCGAACCACCCCAAATAGCCAATAAGACCCCAGAAGCCAGAGTGTCACCACCCCTAAGCCCCTAACTCCCTAAAAATAGAAAACTAAAACTGTCAAAAAAGTTGGCACGTGTGTTGCTTTATAGACAGTAACCAGGTTGGCAGCGGAAATTGGCCTTGATCCTAAAACGTCTTGTTTATCCCAACAATCCCACCTAAGCCAACCCCATTAAGTGATGCTGGAATCAGCACACTCACAAAAACTATCCCCACTCATTTCTTTAAGCAAGTAAATCTGGATCAAGGCCAAATCCCTTTTTTCCAAGGATTCTAATACTGCTCGAGAAGCTCTTTGAGTTTTCTCATCTCGCCACGGCGACTATTGCGATCGACAAGATAGGCCTTGGCCCCAGTGCGAGTGATAACCAGTTTAAAGTAGCCACGATTCTCAAATCCCGCCATCCCCGTCTTTTTAGTTTGAGCAGCAACATTAGGAGAGTCCAAGAAATGCTCAAGCTCCAGGGTGACTTCGCCTTCCTTAAGGGTAAAGCTTTTGCGCCACAGAGGAAGAAAGAAAACTTTGTGAATGACACTTATCTGATCGCCCTTTTTAAGAATTTCTTTCTCGTAAAAGTAAAGACATAAGAGAGCGAGGGGAGCACCGATGAGAATAATGAGGACAGCGATGCCAATAGCAACATTGAGTTGATCTTCTCCGTTTAGAACTTTGAGAAGAGGGTCCTTGATCGCGAGGATCATAAAGAAGATGACAGCGAGAATTGCTAAGAGGTAGCCCCAAAAAATCATGGGAAGACCATAGGTGCGGATTCTAAGGGTGCCATCAGAGGAGACGTTGACGCGATCGTCTAATTCATTAATTTCGACAGGTGTTTGAAAGAGTAAGCCCATGGCGCCTAAAGTACTGTGTTTACCGCAAACCGTCTTGACCCTATGCGCCCCGATAGATACTGTTATCGCTCATTTTATCAGGACAATATCAGGAATTTCATAAGACACCGGGAGGTCAAATGAATAAGTTTCTCTTAAGTCTAGCTCTATGCTTAGTTCTTTTGCCGTCAGTATTTGCCAAGGTCATCGTCGTCAGTGATATCGACGACACCATCAAAAAGGCCAATAGTGCCAATGGTGGAATTGGTCAGGCGTATCACTTTCTCAGAAAGAAAGTTTATCTTGAAATGAGAGACCTCTTTGTTGAATTAGAGAGAAGCTATGAGGATCTCGGAGAGGAAGTCGAGTTCTACTATGTCTCAGCTGCACCTGATGTTCTCTTTAACCAACAAAAGTGGCTAGCAAAGCATAAGTTTCCCCAAGGCTATGACCGCCTCAGAGTTCCAGGGGATGGAAATACTTATACCTACAAGACGAAAGTGATTGGGGATATTCTCGCTAAAATGAGCCCCAGTGATACTTTCTACTTCTTTGGCGATAACTCTTCAAAAGATGCCATTGTCTACTCAGAGCTAACGGAGAAAATGGGTCTCGTGAATAGTTATATTTTTATTCGTGATGTCTCTTCGGAGGCAACAGATTGGAGTAGTGCTCTTCCCATTCATCGTCTTGAAGGTGTGAATTACTTCTTTAGTGAAGCTGAGCTTGTCGATCACCCCACACTCTTTTTCATCAGTGAAGAGTTAAGGGAGAAGATTGCGAAGGCCTACGCTGAAAGAGAGCTTATTCCTGAGTACACTTATAAGACACTTGTTCGCCGCATGAAGGATTCCTTCAATTGCAGCTTCTTTGATTTTGACTGTAAGGTCACTGCAGAGAATGAGGCGGCTAAAATGTGGAATGATTATCATTCACGCTTCTAAGTTTTACGCGTAACAGGTCGGAAAAACCGAACTTGAGTCTTGTCTAGTTCGGTAACGACGTTTTAAATTGAATAATGGTTTCAAGAGCTAACCTTAACGGAGGATTAACAATTGAAACCATTAAAGAAAACACTTTACCTAGGGGCGCTCAGCCTCACAGTGCTGGCTGGCTGTGCTACTTCCGAAAGAGCGTCTCTCAATGACAAAGACAATTTAACGGGCTCCCTCGATGAGCTTGCCACGATGGAAAAAGAACTCAGGCGTGATCAAATCGATCTCCTAGGCCATGAGCACTTTGAAGAGGGCGCTGATGACCTGGCCGATGCCCGTGAAGCTTTTCAAGAAAAGGAGGAAAACTCCGAAGTCATTGAAGAGCTTGAAGAAGCGAAAGGCCACTTTCTCATGGCCCAAGAAAGAGCAAAGGCCAAGAAGGCCATTCCCCATGAAATTTTAAAAACCAGAAGTCAGGCCATCGCGAATCTCCCTCGCTTCGAAGACGATCTTACCTCAGAACTTGAAAAGATTGATGATGACCTTTTAAGAAGAAGCGATGACTTTGAAGAGACACTCAATGCTAAAGAGGTGTCCTCCTTTCAAAAGCGCTACCACAATCTTGAAGTGATGGTTGTTCAAAATGAATACCTTCACTCTTTGAGAAAGGTTGTTGAAAATGCCAAGCGCGAGGATGCGAGTGATCTTGCTCCTGAAACTCTAAGAAAAGCCCAGATTGATTTGGCCACAGCTGAAAATGCTATCAAGCAAACTCCTCGTCAGAGGGATGAATTTAAAGCTGAGGTTCTCAAGGCGAATAAGTCTATTAAACTCCTCTCAGATGTTATGACCAAACTTACTGGAGAGGCCAAGGGGGCCAGTGAAGATATTGCTCTTAAGCTTGTCTATCAGGAGCGAAAGGTGGGCAAACTCAGCGATACTCTAGGTCATCTTCAAGGCGACCTGGTTCGCACCCAATCCCAAGCCCTTTCTGCTGCCGTTCAGGTGCGCTTTCAAGAGGCCATGGATCGCGCGCGCAAGGAGTTTAGTGAAGAGGAAGCCGAAGTTTATCAACAAGGGGACCGCCTCATCTTGCGCCTTAAAAACCTAAACTTTAAAACCGGTAGTGCCAAGATTCCAGAGTCCTCAACTGATCTTCTGACAAAGATTGACGGCATTCTCAAGGCCATTAATCCTCAGAGTGTTTCTATTGTCGGCCACACTGATTCAAGAGGGTCACAAGAGATGAATCAAAAGCTCTCCTTTTATAGGGCTAAGGCCGTGGAGAGTTTTCTTTCTGAAAAGAACGCTCAGTTAAAGACTGAAACAAAGGGACTTGGAGAGGAGCGCCCTCTGGCCACGAATGAAACGCTTAAAGGCCGTGCCCTTAATAGAAGAGTCGATATTATCGTTAACGCAAAATAAAAGGAGAAAGACCATGTCACAAAAAGACGAACTGATTCAAAGAATGAAAGCAAAGAAGGCCCAGATGAGTGCAGATCTCGAAAATCTGAAGCTCAAGGCCCATGAAAATAAGAATGAGAAAGAGAAGGAGCTCGAGTCAAAGATTGAGGAACTCTCAGGCGACATTAAGGAGTTATCCAATAACTTCTCTGAAAGTGTTGCTGAGAGAGTCAATAAATGGCTCCAGTAATTCTCCGTTAGCTTTGGGCCGTCCCTTGAGGGGCGGCCTTTTTTGTTTAAAGAATAGTCACTGTGTAAAAAGTAGCCTTTTTTGAGGGGTGGTGATCCAGTAAAAACAGGTGCTTACAGAGTTCTTCTTTGGCATCACTCTTGCTTCTTATAGGGGTAAGAGTAATGAGCCGGGAGGAGCACTATGAACGTTTCAAGATACCTAATGATGATTTCCATCGCCCTAAGCACCAGCACTGTCGCTAAGACTTTTAAGGTTACAAACCCGACATCGGGTCAGACTATTAAAGTCCATTGCTTCAATCCTAATTCAACTCAATGTAAGTACAAAATCGAAGAGGCCAAAGAGCGTGTCTTAAAAGGAACAAATCGAGGTGTTTCTTCTCTCAGTGCAGCCCGCGCCCAAGATACAGCAAGAGCGACCGGCGATGCTATCAGCGACACCGTGAGCACAGGTGTTGAGAGAACTCAAGCAGGCCTTGCTATTGCCAGAGAAAAAACAGTTGAAGGCTTTAATAGTGCACGCACACGCACAATGAGTGGTGTGAACACAGCAACTGAAAGAACAGGTGAATTTCTAAGAAATACTGGAGAGCGTGTACGCTCAGGAGTAGAAGCTGCGAAAGGAAAAACTTATCGGGTAAAAGTTCCAGGTTACGAACACTCAATGACCTTTCACTGCTTTGGTGGGCTAGAGAGTAAAGAGTGCCAGGAAGAGAAGAATGTCGTTGTTGCCGCAATTAAAGGGGGAACTGACGCTAAGACTCTAGAAGAATTTCGTCATAGACCACTTTATAGAGCTAAGGACTTTGTTGTTGACTCAGCTATTACAGCAAAAGATAAGACGGTAGAATTTGTTAGTCGCCTTGATCATATCTCTTGTCGTGACAAGTTAGCCCGTCATGCAAAAGATTTCGATAACGACTACGCTCAAAAGGGAAATCAACTTGTGAGCTACCAAGAAAAGCTCAACTATATCGAAGAGAAGCTTAAAGAAGAGGGAAGAATGAATGACTGTCAAAGTCACTTTGACAATGCCGTTCTTGGCTACCAGTTAAAATGGGTTGGTGGCGGAGAGCTTGCTCAAGAGAAGACTCATATCTTTGACGGTCTTGGACGCCTTGCCGATGGTGGTGTTGGTTACTGGAAAAATGAAGAGAGAGGGGATTACAGTAGCGGCGCTTCAGCAATGTAAAAAAAAGATATAACGACGAAGCCCCTCTTTAAGAGGGGCTTTTTTTTTAACTATTGATAATGATTTCTTGAGAGTTCACTTCATCCTTAGCCGACTTTGGCGTCCTTTGAGTATAATCTCCATTAGGTTTTAAGACCCACAAATGACGATTGTCCCTTTGAATGAGAGAGAGGTAGTCCCAGAGTTCTTCTCTTAGATTATCTTGTTTGATGGGGGTGATGACTTCGACGCGATCAAAGAGGTTTCGGCGCATCCAATCGGCTGAGCCAATAAAGAAGCGACCATCGACAGGATTTTTCGCCCCATTTTGAAAGTAGAAAATACGACTGTGTTCAAGAAGGCGACCGACAACAGAGAAGACTTCAATATTTTCACTCAATCCCTTAACGCCTGGGCGCAAACAACAAAAGCCTCTCACCAATAGGGTAATCTTAACGCCGGCCTGTGAGGCTTCATAGAGGGCCTTGATGACTTTGGGATCTTCTAATTGATTCATCTTCGCGATGATACGCGCGGGTTTCTTCTTCTTTGCATTTTCCTTTTCAATCTCAATGAGCTTAATAAAGGTTTTAAACATGGTGTAGGGGGCCACAAGAATATTGCCATAGTCTTTCTTTAAAGAGCGGCCGGTGAGAAAATTAAAGGCCTCCATAACTTCATGGCAAATTTCAGGGTCACAAGTAAAGAGGCTATAATCGGTATAGAGTCTTGAGGTTTGCGAGTTGTAATTTCCAGTGCCGATATTGGCGTAAGTACGCACACCATCCGTATCTTGGCGCACGACCATAATCATTTTGGCGTGAGTTTTAAGTTCCATGAGACCATAGGAGACGTGAATACCGGCTTCCTCAAGCTTATTGGCCCATTTAATATTCCTCTCTTCATCAAAGCGCGCTTTAAGTTCGATGATCACCGCCACTTGCTTCTTATTTTCAGCGGCCTCAATAAGAGCGTCAATGAGGCGTCCGTCAGTGTCGGTTCGATAGAGGATAATTTTAATGGCGCGCACTTTAGAATCATTGGCCGCCGTTTTGACAAAGTTTTCAACCGAATGGGTGAAGCTTTCATAGGGAAAGTGAACGAGGGAGTCCTTCTTTCTAATCATACTAAAGAGGCTAAACTCCCCATCAAGTTTGTGATCAAACTGAGTGGGTACTCTTTGTTGAAAGGGTGGGTACTTGAGTTTCTTCTTCTTGATATCAATGATCTCTGAGAAGTTGGTGTAGCTTGGAAAAGAAGTGATGGTAAAGAAGTTATAATCTTCAAGATCAAGCTCATCCATTAAGAATTGAATGATCCAAGGGTCACTGCCTTTAAGAACTTCTAGGCGCACGACTGGGGCAAACTTGCGCTCCTTTAGGCCCTCTTCCACCCATTCGAGCTTATCCTCGGCATCATCTCCCTCTTCGTCGATGGCCGCATTTCGAGTCACTCTAAAGAGACAAGAGGAATCAATCTTCATATTTCTAAAGAGCATATCAAGATTGGCCATAATGATTTCTTCAATATTGATGAAGCGAAAGTCGTAGTGAAGATTACCTTCAAGAGGAATCCACTGAGGAATTTCTGTTGGAATTTTTATGCGGGCAAATTGTTTTGCGCGCTCACTTGGCTTTCTTAAACACACTCCAATTGACTTAGAGAGGTTAGAGATAAAAGGGAAGGGGTGACCGGAGTCAACGGCAAGAGGCGTGAGGATGGGGAAAATATTTTGCTTAAAGTAAATAAGCAGAAGCTTCTTTTCAGCATTATTAAGATCATTCCATCCCAGGATTTTAATCCCCTCGTTTTCTAATGAAGGAATCAGATCCTTTGTAAAGCTATCGGTAATTTGCTGCTGTTGAGAGGCAACCTTTTTTAAGATTTCATCGTAGAGGGCACTGGCATTTTGACCGGAGCCCTGATTGAGGAAGTCGCCCCTTTCAATTTTTTTAACGAGTGCACCCACCCGCTTCATAAAGAATTCATCGTTATTAGAGCGCCAAATCGACATAAAGCGCAAGCGCTCAAGAAGCGGTGTTCTCTCATCAAGGGCTTCATGAAGAACACGGGCATTAAAGTCGAGCCAGCCAAGATCACGATTAAAGAAGAGTTCACTTTTAATTAAAGGTCCTGGCTTCTTCTCTTTAGCCTTCTTCGTTTTCTTGTTAACCTTCCTGGTCGTCACAATTACTCCTTCACTTATTTCATCCCTATTTTAAGGGATATTGGGAAGAAATCATTAAGAAAAATGTGTTAGGTTTTCATTTGGAATTTGAATATCTGAATTAATCGGTCATACTGAGAAGGTGAAAAATTGGCCGCTATTTCTGATTCTTTTTCTCGTGAATTCTTCACCTTTGGCAAGACCCTTTGGTTTAAGAGTTATGGCCAATTATAATAGTCAGCAAGTTTATCGGGGAGCGGTGACCTGGCCAAAGGCCACCGCAATCGCTGGTCCTATGCTTATCTTTTATGATCGGCTTTTTGTAGCGGGACCCAATATTTTCTACACTCCTACAACTCGTCTCGATGATTTTCAGTGGCGAGTCGGCGTTAATTTTTGGGATGACAATGATCCTCCCATTCACTTTGGCGATCATGAAGAGGATTATCGCAATAAGAGAAGTTCCTCCTTTGAGTTGCAAACTCAGTTTCAATACAACTTTGGCTGGCGAAAGCGCTTTAATGCAGGGGCTTTCTTAGCACGAGAAGTGAAAGAGAATATTGGTCTTCATAGTGAAGTTTTCTTAGGCGCCCCACTGCTGCCTTTTACTAGTGTGCAGGCGCGCCTGAGTTTTAGTGAAAAGAAAATGAATAAATACCTCTACGGTCCAACAGGTGTTAGTGGCGCCGGCTATTCTTCTTTTAGTTTTAATGGCATTTTTCCCTTTGTTCCGTGGAATGGCATGATTATGGTCAATTACACGCGCTTCATTGTTCTCAAGGGCGAGAATAAGACAGCAGATTATATCCGCTCAGATGATATTAACGATGTCGTGAGTGTGCGTCTTTTTTGGAATGCTCTTTAAAAAATTTTCACTTTTTCTGCTATAATTCTCTTAATAAGGAGAAAATTCTATGATCCCTAAGAAGTTAATTTTTTTTGCTGCTCTTATTCTCGGTGGATTAGCCTACTTTCTTAAAGATAAGAGTCTCAATGATTTTCAATCTGCTGATGTTCAAGCTGATCTTAAAAAGAGAGAGGAAATTAAAAAACTCAAGGCCGATCCTTTAGCTCTAGAAAAGGAAAAGCTAGCTAAGGCTAAGGAGAGAGGACATAAGTATCTTGCTGGCATTTGCCTCTCTAAGCAAAAAGATGGCTGGGAATTTACAAAAATTTTAGGTGTCGGTGAGAGAACCTATCGGATTATTGACTGCCACAAGTATAAGGGCTGTACGGAACAACAGGATGTCCCTTGGACAGAAATAGAGTTTGAGTATAGACATGGAGTGGAAGTTCCCTGTAGCCGTTAGACAAAGGGCCTAAGCTTCCTTGACTCTTTCCACGGATTTCGTTTTCATAGAAGTATGAAAGCAAATCTTTTTCCCCTTTCAAAATTAATCCTAAGCCCCGGAGGGAAATTAACCCTCAATATTTTCGAGCCGCGTTACCTCGCTCTGCTTGAGGATTGCCTTGAAAATGATATTCCCATGGCCCTAGGGCACGCTTGCTCGACTCCCTTAGAAGGGGGAGTCAGTATTCCTCATGAGACGTATTGTGAAGTCTTCTGTGAGGTGGGATTTGGGACACCTCAGGTCCTGACAACCACTCCTCAAGGCTCCCAGGTGGTCGTGGTCAATGGTGAAGGTAAGGGAAAGCTCTGTGATCTCACAGAGGATGAGCGTGGCTTTCTTAAGGCAGAACTTAAGGAAGTCTCCTATCAAGACCAGCTTGAAAGTGAGCAAACCTTTCTCTACCGCCGGCTTAAGAGTATTACCAAAGAGCAGGTAAGTGAGCTTCTAAAGAACGATCGAGAAGCTGAAATTCTGATGAGTAACCTTAATACACCCAATGAATTGGTGGCCTTTTATTCAGATCATTTAATGAAGTCATTTGACCACAAGCTCAGTGTCTTTAAACAAAATGACATTAATGAAAAAATTCAATTGATTGGTCAATATCTGGTAGCGTAGGGATTCTATCTTTCTGAGGCCATTTTACGGTCGGCTTCCTTGAAGCCTTCCTCCTCTTTTTGGGCCACACCAAAGCGACTCGCATCAAAGACACGACGTGAGTCATCTCTCTTTTCTCCGTAGAGCTGTGATTCTTCTGTTCCTCGTTTGATGGTGAGACGAGCGAGTTCTTGAGAGACTTTTTTAAGAATATTTTTGGAATTAATTTTAAGGCAAGGGGCTGATTGGCTATAGGGGCTAACATTGAGAGTGATATCATCCTCACCCTGACCTGGTCCTCTAAACTCTCTGAGGTCAAGCTGAATACTGCTGACGCTATTAAGGGTATCGATGGCGTAGTTAAGCTTTAAAGGAATGCCTAGGCTCTCTTTAAATTGTTGAGAGATCTCTTGAAACTCTGGATTTTCAATAATGTCGCTATAGAAGCTATTTACATTTTCACTGAGGCACATCTCAAGGGATGAAGAGACCATCTCTTCGATAATCTGGCTGCCAGTCGTAGAACTTGTATTGATGCAAAGAAAGTTTTCTTCACGGTCCTGGCTCATGACATAGAGAGGATTGCTACGGTCGAGTTCTAGACACTGTTTAAGATCGGTTGACTTAAGGCAATCGCGCCTTTTGCGCTCCACGGGCATATTGCCACAAATTCCTACCTGAGCGTTTTCACTTCCTAAAAAAGCATTGAGGCCATCGGCAAAGAGAGGAGTGCTCACAAGTGAGATCACCAAAGGGAAAATGAATTTTCTAAAACTGTGCCTTTTCAAAAAACCATTCCTTGCCGCTAAACGAAAGCATTGAGCTTATCGGTAAGAGCGCTAAAAGCTTGAGTGTTTTTATCTATTATAGGGGGCTTACTGATTTTTCTTTAATCTCACGCAGATAAAGAAATCAGCTCTAATAATTTGAGAAGGTTAGCTCTATAATTTAAATTTTCTTTATTTAAAAGGCGCCATAAAAAGCAGTCACTTAACGGGAGGCCTTGATATGAGGATAGAAGATATCGAGGAGGTCTAATCTCGGGGCCATCAATTCCTTGGTGACTGCGTGAAAGAGTAAGCGCGGCATCTTCTTTTCAAACTCAAAGACTCTTTGCAGACTCGGGTGTTTGATCTCATCAATACCTGCTGAGATTTGGCCTTTGAGAATTTTTTCAAGACGACTTAAAAAGAGAGTGTTGTGATCTTGAAGATAGGGAGGAAGTTTTCCCTCTAATTTTTTAAATTCACCCAAGAGCACAGAGAGAACTTTCTTGTGCTCTTCATGCATGTATTGAAAGACGAGAAAGTAAAATTTTGCGATTACGCCCATGGGGTAGTCTTGAAGGTATTCAATGGCCAATTGAATATGGTGATAGGTTTTATGAATTTCACCTCGGTCCTGGGCCACTTGGGCCTGCATGAAATGGTAATTGCCTTTTCGAAAGCGAGGCTCATTGACCTTTCCTTTGATTGTGATGGTCTCTTGGCGGACGCGATCAAAGGTATTACTTATTTTTTGCACTTTACCGCTAAAGAATTTGGGGCCTAAACCAGTGACCACCAGTGCTTCCTGTGCTTGAGGGACCATGACAATATTTTGCAGGGCCGATGGGGTCATGGGATCAGCTTTATAAAGAGAAGATTCGGTTTTACTTTGCTCATCAGCAACACCGATAAAGCGCATCAGACTCTCTGCATCCCACTTCTTCTTTCGTGAAAGGCCGAGCGCCTTAAGTTTCTTATGCCTCATCTCTAGGCGCATTTCATTATAAAGCTCAAAGCCATAGGGCATGATCTCATGACTGATGAGTTTCTTATTTTCTCGTTGATTACAAAAGTAGAGGGGCTTATCTTCCGTGGCCTGATGGATCGAGTGGTAATGTTGATCCCCATCGATTTCAAAGCTTAGGACGCGGCCATCTTGAAAGCCCATGTAAAGAGACCAAGCCGTTAAGCTTTCACTCTTTTTAAGAAAGCGCACCACTTCTTCAAGGGAGTCACAGTTTTGCAGCATCTCAAAAATAAGATCAAAAATGGGCGTGCCTTGGTAGTGAAAGGTACGGCTGAACTTCTGGTGAAGTCCTAGGGTATAGCCCGCTTCACTCATCGCTGTAATTGAGGGAAAGGGAAAGCCCGCGCTACTAAAGCTTAGGGTCATGGGGCCGTTATTGAGTTGGCTTTGAATGGCGCGCTCATGAACATCAAAGCTGCCGTGAAAGGGAAAGTCGAGTGTTCTGCCGTGAACGAGGGCATCTCTTTTCGTGCACCAAATAAAGGCAGAACTGCAGCCAAGCAGAGTGTGGGGGATTCCAGGAATCCACTTATCCATAAAGCACATCATCTCAGGAATAAGAAGGCCCATAGCGACTTCAGAGGGGCTCTTTTGAAGGCCTTCAGCATAGGCCGTAATTCGTCTTTTAAAGCGTGGGTAAAACTCAAGACTGGGGGCCACGCCCGCTTGAATAATCTTTTGAATGGTCTGATTTAAAGGGGCACGGCGCGATCTGAAGAGTCCTTTTGCGTGATCGAGGAGTAAAGTGTGCCGTTGGCGATCATGCAGGCCCAATTGATAGAAGTTTTCAGTCTCATCACCGAGAAGAGTATGGATGGGGAGGAAATTATTCTTGTCCAAATCGCTCTACTTTTTAAGTTTTTAAATAAGGGGTTTAGCTATGATATCTATTTTAATGAATCCCACTCAAGAAGTCTTGATTGGAATGATGTGCCTCGCTGCATTTCGCATTTATCTTGAAATTATTGGATTTGATCTTCTTGAATTGCCCCTAACAAAAGCACTTACTCGCTATACTCCTAAAGAGAATATCGCTCGTTTTCATCGCGTGGGTCTTATTTTCTGTGTCGGGTTTATTCTTCTTTTTGCTCCAGAGCTTCTTTACTCTTAAGCTTCTGGCTTTCTTTGATGGCCAAACTAGGGGGAAGGCCCTCGTAGAGCTCGATATGGCTTGAGTGTTGATTAAGGCTCTCGGGCATCTCAATACTTGTTTCATCAACTTTCTTGCGAATAAAGATTTTAATTTCCGGGTAGCCCTTTCCTTTTTCGGTGCGGGCACTGAGAAGATTGGAAATTTGATAAACCTTATTAAGAAGAATCGAGTTTTGTTTGCGGTTCATCTGAAAGGCTTCAAGCTTTCTCAGATAATTCCATAACTGCCAAGGATCTTGTGTCTCTTTTAAAAGGCTTGTTAGGGACAAATAAATAATCGGGTCCGATTCAAAATTATCACCCATGAGGACGAGCTCATCAGGAATTCCAGTGAGAAGAAGGATATCAAGAAGGTGATTAATCTTATAGAGCCCTTGGATTTTAAGATCCTTCGGGGTCAAGTCGAGTTCAAAGAGGCTAAAGACGTGACGATAGTCTTTAAGAAAAATACCAGCGGTATATATTTGATTCTTGTAGAGCCAATCCCTCATGGCCTCTTCATAAAAGTGAGGACTAGCACTGAGGATAAAAGGATGAAAGCCTTTGTCAATATAGCCCTTTAAAATATCTACACTATTGGTCACCGTAGGGAAGTATTCCATGGGCTTTGTCAGGGACTTATAAAGCTCACTGGTTGTCGAGTACTTGGTGTCTACTAAGGTCTTATCAAAATCACAGATAATAATTTTCTTAGGGTTAGAGATTTCAAGAGGAATAAAGGTTCCAAGATGCAGTTCAAGTCCTGGCTCTTTTCCCACTTCATAAACCTGGAGGGCCTTGACTTGAGAGCGCTCGGCATTGAGGGGGATTTTAACACTGAGGTTGCCAAAGCTATCCGTGTCGTAAGTCTTTTTAAAGAGCACTTCTTGTTGGGCGCCAATCCCTGTGATTTTCATTTGAAAGGCACTACCAGAAAGGAGCTTGTAGGCCTGAATGGGAAAGCGAGGCGTGGGTAATTCCTTTTCAATCTCGCGGACAATTCCTTGGGCCACTTCTTTAGCAAAGCCTTGGGGGACTTGATCTGAGAGAATATTCTCTTTCATGGTGATCGAGGCCTTGATATTGAGGCTTTCTTCAGTTTTTAGGGAGAGGAAGTGAACAAGGGTGGGTCTTTTCATGGTGCTATTTTACGCTTTTGGCAAGCGATAGGAAAGCACTCCTTCTTCGTAGGCCACTTTTACTTTCTTGTCATCAACGATGTGGGCCACATTGATTTCTTTAGAGAGGGTCTCACTTCTCTTTGACGTCTGAACTTCGCCATTTTTGCCATCAAGACGCTCTTCACTGCGACGGTTGAATTGGACCTTTATTTTTCTGCCATGGGCCGTAATGTGGTAATTCTCTTTTTCGTGAGGGGGAGTTTCAATGTCGACGTAGTAAAATTTTTCGTCTTCTCTTACCTTAGGGCTCAAAGTGTGCAGACTATAAAATTCATCTTCACTGCGAGCGGATTTGGCGGCATGTTCGCTTTTAAAGCTTGATGTAATCTTGTCGAGGCGCTCTTTAAAGGTCGATTGGAGGCGATCAAGAACACTTTGATGTTCTTTGACCATGCGCTGATACTTCATCTCAAAAGAAGACTTCTCTCCTTTAATAAGCTCATTGTAGTGCTTCTCTGTGGCATCAGTGCGGTCTTTATGGATACGCTCACGGGTTTGAAATTCGCCGTTATTTTTGAGGTGCTGCTCGGCAAGAGCATTCTTATGCTCCATTTCTTGGCGCTGTTGAGTGGCATAGAATTGCTTCTGAGCCACTTTTAAGGCATCGGCCTGGCCATTTTGCTCCTGAGTGACACGCAGGCTATTTTCATGAGCAGCTTTGTCTATGGCCAGCTGGCTCTTATGTTTAATGCGCGTTAGTTCAAGGTCAGTCTTGGCATTGACGTCTTTAATTTTGGAATTAGTAGTGAGGTTGATATCTTTTAATTGCTCTTGAGCATCTTCAAAGATTCTTTGGGCCTGCATATTGTGGTTGTCACGCGCATTCATAATGCGATTTTCATGACCTTTTTTAAGTTCACTTTCATGGAGGGAGAGCTTTTGTTGAGTGTCGCTAAATTGTTCTTTAATCTGAGCGAGTTTTTCTTCTTTGCTCTTATTGGCCTCAAGAAATTCTTTATTATTACGATCGTGAATATCGAGAAGTTTCTTTTCACCAACAAGGCGCTCTTGATCTTCTTTCTTTTTATAAATCTTTTGGATGTTATCAAGTTCCGTTTCACGAAGGGCAATTTCGTTGCGCTGCTTTTGTAAAAGCTTATTTATCGCTTGGCGATTTTCATCAATTTGAGGGGAGTTAACCTTCAATTGACCTCCGTCAGCGTTTCATTTTGCATGACAGGGGGGCTGCAGATTCTTTGGCCAGAAGTATCACCACGACACATCCAAGTGCGCATGAGATCAATGCTCAGAGTCTCTGTCCCGCCGTGATAAGCGAGGTAGCTTTGAGGATCGAGAGTGCTTGTGACAATGTGGGATTTTTGATCAAGAGAAAAGGGATTCTTCGCTTTGATCGCAAATTGAAAAACGCGATATTCTGCATGGGCACTTTGAAAAACCACCATACACAAAAAGAAGAGCACGATAAGAGATTGTCTTATTTTCATTGCAGCTCCGGTGAGGTATCGAGGATCTTTGTTTCAACCATCTTTAAAAAGGCCCTCTTAAAGAGAACGCGGTCTTCTTCTTTCATGGCCCAAAAAACAGTGCGCTGTCTTTCAAGGCTTCTATGCTCACAAAGCCTTTTAAAGAGGGTCTTTGCTTTAGCTTTTTCATTTCCAGTGAGGTTCTTTGGTTTTTCTGACCAAACTTCATTGAGCCAGTCTTCTTCAAAAAGGGGATAGTAGCCAAGGGCTGCAAGTTCAACGAGAGATTTAATTGCGCGATCATTACGGTGATAGAATTCCAACTGATCCTCCTGATTGCTGGTCTGGTTATCACTTCCTCTATGGTACAGAACTCTTAATTCCTAGGTAAATTGGGTAGCTTTTACCGAGCAAACTTCTACAACATCTCAATACTTTAGATCCTTTAGGAGAGTAGAACACTCCGTTACAGGAGGGTTTGAAAAGTTTGAGCAAATTGAGCTACAATATTCATGAGACTCGCCGTCTCAGTTTCAGGATGATTAAAACTGGCAAAGGAAGAAGACATATGCCTCATTTTCTCAAAGTACTCACTCTTTCCCTTACAACTCTTAGTGCCCACGCTCTGGTCGATTACACGGAAAAGGAAGCCTTTGTGCCTCAACAAAGCGGGGCGAGCGCGACAGCACAGAAAGCGCCCGTAAGTCGTTCAGTAACTAAACCCAAGCGACAGACGCGTGGGGCAGGTCTTGGGCTTGAACTAAATTCAGGCGTGTCTTTTGGAACTCAAGATATCGAAGTCGGGGCCACCAATGGTAAGGCCTCTACAATGGGCTTTGATGCGCAAATTCAAACGCGCTTTAATGTCTTTATGGCCGCGAGTTATTTTCAAATGAAAAGTGATGACCGTGCCCTTGCTCCGAGTAGTAATAGTTTTCAAAAGGGGAACCCCGAGCTTCTTATTGGCTTTAACTGGCTGCAGTTTGGTAGACCTCAAGATCTTGCCACTGTCGACCTTTATGGAGGTCTCTCCTTTGGTCAAAAGGGATCTGACTTTGCAACTTCACGCTCTGATAAAATTGTTGGTGTCTCCACTGCTAAAAGATTTCACACCATAGGTCTTGGCCTTGGCTATGAGATGCGCTTAACGGAAGAGCCTGAAAGTGGAGAACTTTCTATTGGGAATATTTCTAAGCTCTCGGCCAGTCTCGGTTGGGTTGTCAGTAATGATATTCGTTTTCTTGTCGAAGGTTCTTCCTATACTGTTGGAAGCTCTGATTCAGTATCAGGTCTACAAGAGGACGTGAAATTCGCCATTTTAAAGCCTCAGCTGCAACTTAAACTTAGTCCTTTAGTTGACCTCTCCCTTGGTGCTACACTAAGGACGAGAAGACTTAAAGACGAGACTCTCACCGGGGCACGCCTATGGAATATTCAAGGCGCTTACGGTAGTGGTCTCTTTGCAGGTCTCAGTATCAATATTTAACAAGGATCTCTCTTGTCACTCTTTAAAGAAGCTTACTTTTGTGGGCAATGTAAGAAGTTAACTCTTGAGCTTGATGCTCTTCTGTTTGTTGAAAACGAGGGACAAGTGGGCTTTTGTAGTGAAGCCTGTATTGAGAACTTCTACACTCCGTGGGTGGAGTACTTTGAAACTCTAGAGAAGAGCTGGCGTGAGGCCAACCATCTTGGTGATGAAGAGATTCTTGAAGTTGTCGGTCATCCTGTTTTTATGGATCAACTTTTGCGCCGGCCAAGTGAGGTTTACCGCAAGATCTTTGAAGGGGGAGAGCATATCTATTCCTTCATCGTAAAGATCAACGATCAAAAATACGGTGAATTTCACATGATGTGCCTGTGCTTGGTCTATGATAACCAGCCAAGCTTTATCCTCACGGCCTCGGCCACTAAAGAAGATAAGATGATTGATAATTATCGTTGGGGCGAAAAGATGAAAGAGCCCAAGAGCTTTCATAGCAATAGTGAAGAAGGCTCAAAGAAAGATACAATTGAAATTGATGAAAATATCCTTCAAGAAGTTGAGTCTAAGAAATCAAGTTATCTCGCTCATTTGCTTGAAGAGCGCAGTCCAGCAGATATTCCGGTAGAGAGCTTCTCTCTTTATGAAGCCTACTTTGAGCCCACGATGATGGACCCTGATGAAATCTTCTCACGTAAAGATGAAGAAGGGGATGTTATCTACACTTATATTAAGGCCCATGATCGTGAAGGGGTGAGCTTTTATTACTTTATTGTCTGCCTGCGTATTGAGAAGGGCTTTGAAGAAAATAAAGATGCTCTTGTGCCGATTATTAGCTTTCCCTCTGTTGATGGGGATATCTACCGCACGTATCGTGAGGGAGAACTCATCAGTGGCAATCTTAAAAACTGATTGTC
Organism: uncultured Bacteriovoracaceae bacterium; assembly: GCA_950054155.1. Classification (GTDB taxonomy): domain Bacteria; phylum Bdellovibrionota; class Bacteriovoracia; order Bacteriovoracales; family Bacteriovoracaceae. The sequence goes on along the minus strand of CATLOT010000005.1, from coordinate 76,862 downwards.
TTTTTCTTAGAACTGGTGATAGACGTAATTTCCTGCAGCTTTAAAGGGAACACAGTAGCTGGGATCACCATAGATCGCTAGCCATTTGCTACAAAAGATGTAGGCGTCCGGAGATAGGATATATTGATAGAAAGGGGCATCGTATTGATAGGCCTTATCCTTCATCATCATCACACCTGTAACAGAGTAGCCTGAGTAACCAGCACGGTTCTTAATGAGATCAATCTTATAAAGTGTAGTGTTGCTGCTCACATAGAGACAGCGGGGCTCACCAATATAAACTGAATTTGTGGCGGAATGATAGGTGGGAATCAAGCAAATTTGTGCATCACTAATGGGGTTTTTGACCTGAAGATAAACCTCAAGTTCGTTACTCGTTGACTGGCAAAGAGTGTAAGCGCCTTCTGATGTACTATTTTCATCCGGGCTCATGTGAGCGGCCGCACTTTGAAAGCCTGTGGAGCCATCACTTGACCAGCTACAATGACTCACGGTCGAAGGAATTGTTGTGCCTCCAACTGTTGTTCCAGTGGTCGAGCCTGTGGTTGAACCCGTTGTAGAGCCACTTGATGTTGTTCCTGAGGTTGTATTAGAGACGGGACTACCGAAGATATCAAGAGCACTACTTGAAGAGCCACCGGCCACGTTTCGTGTCGTACGAGGGGCATCACAACTGTAAAAAGAAGCGAGGAGGATTAGAGAGATTAGATATTTCATAGGTGACTCATCCTTTGAAGTCGGTATTCAATTCACTACCTTTTCGACATCTTTCAAAAAAAGATGAGAAAATTAGTTCTTCCTTAAGTATAATGGAATTGATGAAGAAATTCTTACCACTCGTATTCTTAGCCGCCTTAATCACAGGCTACCTTGCGCTTTTGCGATTACCTTATCATTTTTATCGGGAAGCTGTGACCACTGGTGTTTCAAGTCGCTTCTTGCATCTTGAAAAAATGCCCGACCTTTTTTATATGGGAGAGGCCTATCAGATTAGCCGTATGATGGGAATCAATTCGGATGAGCTCAATCTGTGGGAAGATCTTCACTTTAACGATTTCGAAATTCCCTTTCCTGTGAAGCATCCAAGTTTCCTCGTCACTCCCATTATTTATAGAGAAGCGGGCACTCATCGCTTTGGTTACAATATTTTAAATTTTGAAAAAGAAGAAATTAACCGCGTTATCTTTCACGATAAGTATCGCTTTCGCCTCGAGCTCCATGAAAACCTTATTTTTTCACTTCCTGTCTTTGAGCGCACCATTCTTCGTCGCGGGCTTGAGCAGATCTGGCATGACTTATACCGAAAGAATATCTTTCGCTCGGCCTATCTTAAAGAGCCTGAGTGGCTAGAAAATCTAAACCCCATGAATATCCCTCTGAATGATATGGTCTATGACCTCTTCATTCTCTCTTTGCGCCAAAAGTATTTCCCTAAGAACACTAAGGCCATCCAGTACTGGCCTAAGAAGAAGTTAGGGATTCTTGAAGTTGAAAGTAATGAAGTTAAAGAAGACAAGCCTGTTCGCTATCTGCAAGAGCTGATTCATTTTCCCGTGCAAGACCAGGTTCACGTTATCGAGCTTCGCACACTCTTAGAGGACTTCCCGGCCGAAAAATACCGCCAACGCTTCTTTAAAAATATTAAGTTTAAAGAAAGTTACAAAGAGGCCTCTATTCCTCTCTACTCAAAATTTCAAAAACTCGACTACCAAGACAAATTCACCCCCACAGGACTCCTCTTTCTTTACAGCGCCTTTTCCCATCAGAAAGACTCCAAGAGCTTCTTACGCCAGTCCATTCAATTCATGGAGCGCGGTAAGAATGATCGCATCTACCTCGATCCCTTCTATCGCTATGGTTATGATCTCTATGGCTCTAACTTCTCTCAAATCATCAACAAGCGAGTTGAAACTCAAGCTGAAAAGCTTGAACGCAAGAAGCGTGAGGAAGAGGATAAGCGTCGTGCTGAGATTGAGGGGCGTGAGGTTGATGTTGGGGCGGATAAGTTTGATTCGGTAGAGTCTAAGATTAACTTCTTTCTTCAGAATGCTAAGGAGAGTGGGGAGCCAGAGGAAGAGAGCACCCCAATGCGGCTCGATTGAAACTGAAACTGCCCCCCTCAAATGGAGTTCACGATAGCAATACCCAAGCTTTCTTAAATAAATTCCAGACCATATCACCTAAAAAAGGAGCTTCTCTTAACAAGGAAGCACCTCATGTGTCCGCACTGTCAAACAAGCTCCCATCTTATTAAAAGAGGGATCTATCGCCGCCCCTCCGACCAAAAGAAAATTCAGCGATTTCACTGTAAGAAATGCAATAAAGGCCATTCTTCTCAGACCCATTCTTTCGACTATCGCCAGCGCAAACGCCATATCAATCAAACGGTTTTTCGCCTCTTTAGTAAGGGGTCATCGGAACGCGCGATCGCTGAAATTATTGGGGTTAACAAGAAGACCATCGCAAGAAGAGTGGCACCCTTTGCAAAGTGCGCGCGAAAGAATCTTGAGCAGATGCGAGAAGATACAAGTAACGTGTGTGAGATTGTTTTTGATGAGATGGAAAGCTTTGAACACACGAAGCTTAAGCCTCTGACAATTCCTCTTGCTGTTGAGAAGTGCACGAGAAAGATCTTAGCCTTTGATGTGGGTGTGATAGCAGCAAAGGGCACTTTAGCGCATATTAGTGTGAAGAAGTATGGCAAGAGAAAGTGCCAAAGAAGAAAGGTTCTCGAATCTCTTTTTAAACAGATTGAACAGGTTGCTCATCCAAAGTGTTGCTTTTCTTCAGATGAGTCCACTCACTATCCTGGAGTGTTGAGGAGACACTTTAAGGACGCTGAACATCTTCAATTTAAGGGACGAGCAGCTGCTGTTGTCGGGCAAGGTGAGATGAAAAAGGGGGGCTTTGATCCGCTGTTTTCTTTGAACCAAACGGCTGCCATGATTCGAGATAATATTAAGCGTATGGCAAGGCGGACATGGTGCACGACCAAGCGCATAGATCGACTGTTAGATTTTTTGGCGATCTATGCGATTTATCATAATCAGATTATTGAGGGGGTTCGAAGGCCTCGGATCTTTAATGTGGTCTAGATCCATTTAAAGGGGTCAGTTTCAATCGTCGACGAAGAGGGCTGTTCGGCAGATGAAGTCGTGTAAACATCGATTATCATCATTCTTAATCCCAATAAGAACCCCCAAAACCGAAACCACAGACAAAGGCTTAAAAACCAACTCCCGCAAAAAAACCATAAAACGACTAGGCCGCTCCCCAATAACAGGATGACCAATACGAATATTCATCATCATCTTTCCAGGAGTTTTAAAATAGAGAAAGGCTGGAATATAAATAAGAAGAAGGGCCGCAACAAAAGTAAAAGCCCCAGCAAGAATCATATTAAGAAGAGCAGGATCTAATGTTTGATTAATCCCCTTCTCTCTTAGGAACTTAACATAGTGCTGATTCATGATCGGGGTAAGAAGTGTTCCTCCAAAATAGAGACCACCAAGAAAACCAAGATCAATGAGGGAGGCAAGTGTGCGGGTGATGAGACCGGGATGAATGATTTCAGCCTGCTGCTGAAGAGCAATATCTCTTCGGGCAATGGCAGCTCTTGTCATCTTTTTCTTCTTCTTCGTTTCAACTTGAAGCTCTCGCTTCTTTTTCGGAGTGCCAGTTCCTTTTTTCTTTAAGAGATTAGCTGAATCAGCTGCCTTCACCTGCGATTTCTTAATTTGCACCTGTTCAAGATGCTCATCACTGACTTTAAAGTCCCAATCGTCTGACTTACCTTTCTTCTTAGCTTCACTCATGCTCTATTCCTTAGAGTTCATCAATTCTTGTGACAACGGCCTCAACACGTAGGCGGGCTTTGTCACATTGATTCTTCCATTCCTTATGGTCGAGTCTTTGGTCTTGGTTAAGGAGGAGCTGACCAAAATCTCTGGTCGCCTCATTAAACTCCTTGAGAAGTTCAACGGCGAGAGATTCATCTTCTAGCTCCTCTAGCTTTGCCAAGACCCTTTCTATTTCTGTGTTATCAATGAGATCTTTCATTCTACTTAGCTTTCGTGAGTTTCTTAGCTTTCATATCATGAACAATGTCATTCATGATAAAGAGAGTCTCTCCAATCATTGGGTCTTTTGTCAGTGTTTTAACCCAATCTTCTTTACGCTGTTCAAAGTCTTTCTTCCAACGTTTAAGATCGGCTTTTTCGACCTTTTCATGGGCCATCAAACTCTCTTCAAAGTGAGACACAACAATCTTTTTATTTTCCTTTTCTATCTTAAAAGAGTCCGTCATTTTTTTACTTTCTTCATCCTCTTTTAAGACTTTCTTAAGGTTAAGACTTACCAAAGTATCATCTTTTCTCTTTCTCAGATAATCGACGCTATCAATGATCTTCTTAAATTCATCGCTCTTCGCCACTCTCTTCTTACTGGCTTTAATCAGCCCATTAAGATTGTAGGAAAATTGCTTCCATTCATCGTATTTTTGAGCCTCGACAGTATCCCATGGAATTGCATGATCAAGGTCTTGCTCTCTATTATCAGCATAGCCCATTGGATCAGGGAGGATAATGTCAGGAGTCACACCTTTAAACTGAGTCGAAACCCCAGTAATTCTGTAGAATTTCTGAATGGTCATTTTCATAGCCCCAAGAGGTTCACTCATTCCCATCCACAGGCGACTAGGAGTTACTTCTAAAATGGCCTGAACAGTTCCTTTACCGTGAGTATTTTCGCCCCCCACAATCACTGCTCTCTTATAGTCTTGCATCGCCCCAGCAAGAATTTCTGAAGCTGAAGCACTGAAGCGATTCACCATCACGATAAGTGGGCCATCGTAAGTAATATTTTCATTAGTGTCTCTGAGAACATCGATATCACCAGTATGCTTTCTTATTTGAACGATAGGTCCTTCCTTGATGAAGAGACCCGACATTTCTTGAGCATCAGTAAGAGCACCACCGCCGTTATTACGAAGATCAAGAATCATGCCATCAATCTTTTGCTTTTTAAGGCGCTTTAGCTCCATCAGAACGTCTTGAGTACAAGAACGTTCGGCATTGTTAAAGTCTCGATAGAACTTAGGAACGTGAATATAACCAACTTTGATTCCAAGGTCCTTATGTTCAAGGATTGATCCTTTAGCGTAACTTGCCTCAATCTGAACGACATCTCTTTCAATAGGAATTACTTTTCGACTACCATCTGCTTTTTTAACAGTCAGCTTAACAATCGTGCCCTTCTTACCTCTAATGTAACGAACAGCTTCATCAACTCTAAGATTTACAAGGTCTTTGGGTTCACCATCACCTTCTCCAGCTGAGAGGATAATGTCGTCAACTTCCAATTCCTTTTGTCTCCACGCTGCTCCCCCTGGAACAATGCGGACAACCTTAATAAATTGACCGTCTTCTTGAAGAACAGCACCAATTCCTTCAAGCTGACCTGAAATATCGATATCAAAATCTTCCTTTCTCTTCGGTGGAAAATAGTTTGTGTGAGGATCGTAGATGCCAGCTATAGCATTGATGTACTTCTCAAAGTGATCCATTCTCTTATCTTTCTTAAGACGAGCGAAGAATTTTTCGTACTTCTCATTAACTGACTTATGGGCCTTTTCGCGCATTTCTTTGTCAGTGAGAATTTTTTCCTCTTTTCCTTTTTTCTTATCCTTCTTCTTGTCTTTCTTCTTTCCCTCTTTTAATTCTTTTTGGCTTTCAAGCGAGGCAATATAATTGTTAAGAACGGACTGTTTATAAACCTTTCTCCAGTGGTCTTTTAGCTCATCTAAGCTTTTTGCAAACTTCCTCTTTTCAGGATCAAGTTCAAGTCTTTCATCTTCTTTAAAAGAAAATTTCTTTTTAAAGACTTCTTTTCGATAGGCATTAAGTTGATCGATTCTCTCAAGATAAATTTTAACGATCTCATCAAGGAGCTTGTACTCCCCTTCCATAAGTTCATTGTCTAGTTTGTAGCGGTACTTTGCTAGCTTATCGACGTCCTTTTGCAGAAAGAATTGGCGACCATAATCAAAGCGCTTAAAGACTTCATCAAAAGCAAGTTTTGATAAATTATCGTCCAGCTTCTTTTGAGTATAATGATAGCGGCTAAGCTGCTCACGAATAAGAAGACCTGTGAGCTTTTCCTTGGCGTTGGCCTTAGCGGCAGGCGATTGAGACTGTCTTGCCTCAGCATGAATTGTGGGCGTCGTTGCAAAGCCCAGTGCCAGGGCAAAAACTAAAATAAAATTCTTCATTAATACTCCACTTAAAGAACAAATCTATCTTTTCATCATAAGGTATTGGCAGCCTCTCTAAAAGGGTCAAATTCTACCCCTAGGGTGCACAACTCCTCCATTCTATCAAACCTTCGCCAGCAAAGCTGTGAGAGAAAGCTAGAATTGACACGACTTTTACTCTTAGACCTCTAATACATGACTAGACGAATCACCTTTTAGCGAATCTGCCATTTTTTTATGCCAGATTCTTACGTATACTTTTACTCCAATACTATTTTTGAGAAAGGAAATTCAATGTCCCGCACAAAAGACAATTGCAGTAACGCCTACCTCCAGTCCCCTCAAATTAAGGGAGACTTTATTTACTTTCATACGGACGACGATATCTGGAGTGTGAGCCGCTTAGGGGGCAGTGCTCGCCGCCTGACTAATTCTCATGGGCTTTCAAGAAACCCGCTCATTAGTCCAGACGGCAGCCTTGTTGCCTACCTCACCAATGATCAGGGTCAATTTGATATTTCAATTATTCCTAGCACTGGGGGAATTCCCTCTCGCCTTACTTACAAAGGTGTGAGAAGTCTTGGCCCTTGGTTAGATAATAAGACAATAGTGTTTTCCTCTTGTTTTGAAGCTTTTAGTCAAAGAGTAACCTACCTTTATAAGCTCAATATTGAGTCTCGTGAAATTAGTCCTCTTAATCTGGGTCAAGCAACAACGCTTGTTCAAGAAAAAGGGATTCGCATTCTTGGCAAGAACTTAGGTGATCCCGCCCGCTGGAAGCGCTACCGTGGGGGAACCGCTGGAACTCTCTGGATAAACCTCAAAAAGGACGCTAATTTTAAGCCCTTTCTGCCTAAGCTTCAAAGCAACCTTGCCAATCCTCAGGTTTATGAAGAGAGGGTTTACTTTATTTCTGATCACGAAGGAACGGGCAATGTTTACTCTGCGCTAAGCTCTGGAAGATCCCTTAGAAGAGAAACTCATCAAGAGCTCTACTACGTCAGAAAATTTCATATTAATGAAGGCACTCTCGTTTTTCAGGCGGGTGGCGATATTTATACAAAAGAAATCTCCGAGCCTAAGGCGAAAGGTGTCCTCATTGATATCCATGTTCCTTCAAGTTTTAACCAAAGTACCAAGCGCCTCGAAGATGCTGAGGACTTTTTACAAGAAGCTAGCCCAAGCTCCAATGGCCATCAACTTGCCTTTATCACAAGGGGCCAGCTCTTTACTCGTCGCCCATGGACAGAAGCACCAATTCGCCTTGGTCACGATCATCATCGCTACAAGCTGCCGACCTTTGTCCAGAAAGATAAAACTCAGCACATTCTCAGCGTTGAACTCAACGAAGAAAAAGAAGAAGGCCTTGTCCTCTTTACTCCTAACGAAGAAAATCCCCTGGAAACAAAGGTAAAGAAACTTGCCCTTAAGAATGACTGGGGGAAGATTGAAGAAATTAAGACCAATCCTAAGAAGCCTGTTGTCGCCCTTAGCAACAACCGTAATGAACTCTTTATCGTCACGATTCCTGCCGGAAAAGTGACAATGATTGCGAAAAATAATTTCCGCTATTACGAGGACTTTAATTGGTCACCTTGTGGACGCTACCTTGCCTTTATGGAACCTGAGTCTAGAACCAGTGCCCACCTCAATCTCTATGACTATACGAAGAAAGAGTCTCGTCAACTTCTTCGCTCGGTTTTGATGGATCTGTGCCCAACATTTGATCCGAGTGGTGATTACCTCTTCTTCATCGGTGTCAGAGATTTTCACCCCATTTATAATGAAACTCATTTTGACCTTGGCTTTCCTTTTGCGATGGGACTCTATGCGCTCGTCCTTGAAAAAGACTGCCCCTCCCCTCTAGAACTTTATAAAGACTTTGAAGATGATGAGGATGAAGAAGAGGAGAACGAGAAAAAGAAGGAAGATCAGAAGAAAGAAAGTAAGAGCACTAAGACTAAAGAAGCAGAAGAAGAAACTAAAATAGATTGGGATGGACTTGAAGACAGAGTCATCGCCCTTCCTCTACGCCTTGGAGGTTATCTTAAGATCGCTTGTGCAGAGGATAAGCTCTACATTCTTCAGCATCAAATCAGTGATAGTGATGGCAGCCCCCTAGGTGGTAGAATGCCTTCTCCTAAGCCAAGTCTTTACACCTTTTGCTTAAAAGAGAGAAAGAAAGAAGTCTTTCAAAAAGACGTCTTCGATTTCTCCCTTACAACAGACACGAGCAAAGTCCTCATCCATAGCGACTCTGGATTGAGACTCGTTTCAAGTGAAGCAAAAGCCCCAGAGGGAGAAGGACAGAATAAGAAAGATGGCTTTATTAATTTGGATAATATCAAGCTAACTCTTGAACCAAAGAAAGAATGGTTACAGATGTATCGTGAAGCTTGGGTTCTTCAACGAGAGCATTTTTGGGCGAGTGATATGAATAAAATAGACTGGCAAAAGGTCTATCACAACTACCTCCCCCTTCTTAACAAGGTTCACACCAGAAGTGAGTTCAGCGACCTTATGTGGGAAATGCAAGGAGAGCTTGGAACGAGCCATTGCTATGAATTTGGAGGAGACTACTTTCGCACTCCTTTTTCAAATACCAATGGAGACCTTGGAGCGAGCTTCAAGTGGAACAAAGCCGATAAAAGCTTCACTATTGTGAATCTTGCTTCAGGTGACTCTTGGATTAAATCTGCTTCCTCTCCTCTAAAGGCTCCTGGCAACTCCTTAAAAGAAGGCGATAAGATATTAGGCGCTGCTGGTCGTGGATTTCAATCAGCAACTGATCTTGACGAAGTTTTAGAGGGGATGAACAACCAAAAAATTTCTCTCACGGTAAAACGAAAAGGACAGTCAAAAGTTGAAGTACTGGCGGTAACGCCTCTGCGCCACTCAAATCTTACACGCTACCGTGATTGGGTTAATCACAACAAAGAACTTGTCCATAAACTTTCAAAGGGAAAAGTGGGCTACCTGCACGTACCGGATATGGGGATTCATGGTTATAGTGAATTCTATCGTAACTTCCTCTCTGAATGCACTAAAGAGGGACTTATCGTTGATGTCCGCTATAATGGCGGCGGTCATGTCAGTCAGCACCTTCTTAAAATTCTTGCTCAAAAAACGGTTGGATTTGATAAAACCCGTTACATGGATATCGAGCCCTATCCGGCCTACGCCATAAACGGACCTATTGTTGCCCTCACTAATGAGCATGCAGGCTCCGATGGCGACATCTTTTCTCACTCCTTTAAACTCATGAATATTGGTCCTCTCATTGGAAAGAGAACTTGGGGTGGTGTCGTTGGGATTTGGCCGCGCCACCCTCTCAATGATGGAACAATTACGAGTCAACCCGAATTTAGTTTCTGGTTTAAAGACGTTGGCTACAACGTTGAAAACTATGGGACGGATCCCGACATTGAAGTTGAAAATACTCCTAAGGATTGGGCGCAAGGTCGAGATGCCCAACTTGAAAGAGCGGTTAAAGAGGCACTTAAGTTACGAGTTAAGAATCCGCCCTTAAAGGTCAACCTCAACCAAGGTCGCCCTAACCTCAAAGCTCCTAAGCTCCCCAAATTATAGATCTCCTACCGCTCAGAATGCTTATTTTCTGGGCGGTGTCTTTAATTCTCTTAAGAAATTGTTAAATTAAAATGTTTAGAGTCATTAGTCTAAACCCTTGAATTTCTTCACAAAAAACCGATAATTAAATATCATTCTCATAATATTTTCAAAAAATGAAATAATAGGTTTGAAAATTTAAGCTTAGGAATCACAAGATGGAAGGCTCCTTTATTCAATTCGCTCTTCGTGTTGCCATTGCCTCAACCGTTCTCCTCAATGGGATCGTCTTCGGCTCAAATATATTTAGTGAACTAATCACAAGCTCGCCCGTCATGACCCTTGGAACCAGTATCTCTTTTCTCTTCGCCCTGGCGCTCCTCGATAGCACTAAAAAAGCCACAAAATTTTTCTTTTACTGGGGCCTTGCCCTATGCCAAGTCATCAATCTCCTCTCTCTTGGAAGTGGCCACTATAGTGACTCTCCCTATTTTCTTCCCTCCTCACTTCCAACGATTCTCTTCTTTAGCTGCTTACTTATTTTTAGACACCTCAATAAGTTTCATCACTTTGAAGCTCGCTATTTTGGCTTTTACGCCTTCTTTCTTATGGGAGTTATTCCTATTTTAGGACTCTTTGGAAATATCATCCAAGGAACCTCTTCAATCATTTTCATGGAAAGTCATCCTGAAATCGGACTGAGTTTTGTGACCAGCCTGATTGGCTTTGCTACAGTCATTCTTTATTCATCTAAATTTAAGATAAGTGATACTCTTAATATTAAAGCCTATGTGTATAGCTTTGAGATCTTCTATATGCAGCTCTTCTTAACGCTCACTTTAACAGCATCTTTTAAAACATTTCTTAGCTGGAACCTCCACACTTCTTTTGGCGCGAGCTTTTGCTTCACAGTTTTACTCTTTTATTTTATTTCCTTAAAAAGGATTCAAAAAGGAGAAGACTCTCAAATCATAACAATCTGCTCTATTGAAAAAACAATAAAACCAAGGGGCAATGACTATCAGCAGTGGCTAAGCCTTGAGGAGTTCCTTACCCAAAAGGGCTACACCATCAGTCATGGCTATTCTCCTGAAACGACGAAGAAGATAAAGATAGAGAGAATTATCAAAAGAATTGATGGCGACCAGAGAAAAATTGGCTAAAAAAAAGCTCCACCGAAGTGGAGCTTTTCTCTTACATTAGATTTCTAATTGTATACTGGAGAATTCCTCCATTCTTAAAGTAACTGAGTTCATCCTCTGTATCGAGACGAGACTTTAAAGAAGCCGTCTTTGTTGTTCCATCTGGATAAGAAATTTCCATTTGAAACTCTTGGCGAGGTTTCAGATCTCCAACTGCTTTAATGGAGATAATCTCTTCCCCTGTTAAGTTATAGGTCTTTCGTGATTCCCCCTCTTTAAACTGAAGAGGAAGAACGCCCATTCCAATAAGATTTGATCTGTGAATTCGTTCAAAAGACTCCACGACAACGGCCTTCACTCCTTGAAGAAAAGTTCCTTTAGCTGCCCAGTCACGACTTGATCCTGTGCCGTACTCTTTACCACCGATGACAACAAGCTCTCTGCCCTCATCGACGTATTTCATCGCTGCCGTGTAGATAGGAAGCTGTTCACCGGATTCAATATGCTTGGTGTAACCGCCTTCAACACCGGGAACCATTTCATTGCGAATTCTAATATTCGCAAATGTCCCTCTCATCATCACTTCATGATTCCCTCTTCGCGATCCATAGGAGTTCCAGTCTTTTCTCTCCACTCCATTTTCAGTGAGGTAGTCAGCTGCTGGGCTTCCCTTGGCAATTGATCCAGCGGGTGAGATATGATCTGTTGTTACAGAGTCTCCCATGAGAGCAAGAATTCGTGCTTCTTTAACCTCATAACTCTCTTTGATTCCATCTTTCATTTGATTAAAGAAAGGCGGATTTTGAATATAGGTTGAAGACTTGTCCCACTCGTACATTTCACCAGTTGGAGCGTTAACCTTGGCCCAATTCTCATCTCCTTCAAAAACATTTGAATAGCGCTTCATATACATCTCTCTAGAGATATGCTTGAGCACGAGATCATCAATCTCTGATTTCTTAGGCCAGATGTCTTTTAAGAAAACGTCTTTGCCATCCTTATCGACACCGAGAGATTCTTTAGCGACGTCAACTAGCATATTACCGGCCAGAGCATAGGCGACAACAAGAGGAGGCGAAGCGAGATAGTTGGCCTTCACATCGGGAGAGATACGCCCTTCAAAGTTACGATTTCCTGACAGCACGGAAGTAGCAATAATGTCATTTTCGTTAATGGACTGTGAGATCGCCGGTGGGAGTGGCCCCGTGTTTCCAATACAAGTCGTACAACCGTAACCCACAAGATTAAAACCAAGATCATCAAGGTGCTTTTGCAGACCTGATTCAACTAAATAGTCTGTCACGACTTTTGAGCCAGGAGCAAGAGAAGTCTTCACCCAGGGCTTAACTTTCATTCCCATTTCATTGGCCTTTTTGGCTACAAGACCCGCAGCAATCAAGACAGAGGGATTCGAAGTATTTGTACAAGAAGTAATGGCGGCAACCACGACATTACCATTTTTCATTTTATAGTCCTCGCCTTTTACCTCATACTCTTGTGAAGCAAAGTCTGCAGGATATTTAAAGGTTTGCTGAGCGGCCATTTCAAAAGAGGCAGCTGCCTCTCTCAATTGAATCTTATCTTGAGGACGCTTTGGTCCTGAAATACAAGGCTCAACTTCATCCATATTAAGCTCTACAACGGAAGTAAACACAGGCTCTTGGTCATCACCCCAAAGCCCCTGCTCCTTAGCATAAGCTTCAACAAGAGCGACGGTCTGATCATCACGTCCTGAAAATTTCATGTATTCAATTGTCTTCTCATCAATGGGAAAGAAGCCACAAGTCGCCCCATACTCAGGGGCCATATTGGCAAGAGTCGCTCTATCGGCAAGGGAAAGGTCTTTCATCCCTGGTCCGTAAAATTCGACAAATTTTCCGACAACTCCATGAGCACGAAGTCTTTCAACAACATTTAAAACTAAATCTGTGGCCGTAACACCCTCTTGAAGCTTACCTGTTAGGCGAAAGCCCACAACCTCAGGGATCATCATCGTAACCGGTTGCCCCAGCATGGCCGCTTCGGCTTCAATACCACCAACACCCCAACCAAGAACCGAGAGGCCATTGATCATTGTGGTGTGAGAATCGGTACCAACACAAGTATCAGGATAAGCCCGAGTTTCCCCTGCTTCATCTTTCGTCCAAACAACGTCGGCAAGATACTCAAGATTCACTTGGTGAATAATTCCTGTCCCTGGAGGAACCACGCGAAAGTTTTTAAACGCCTGCTGTCCCCATTTTAGAAACTTGTAGCGCTCCATATTTCTTTCATACTCAATTTCAACGTTTTTAATATAAGAGTCTGGACTCCCAAAGTGCTCCACCATTACGGAGTGATCAATAACAAGATCCACTGGCGAGAGAGGATTAATTTTCTTTGGGTCTCCCCCTAGATCCTTCATCGCTTCTCGCATGGCCGCGAGGTCAACAACAGCAGGAACACCTGTGAAGTCTTGCATAACCACCCTTGCAGGATGATAAGCAATCTCACGCTCAGACTTCTTCTCTTTTACCCAATCATTAACGGCTGCAATATCATCCCATACAACAGTGCTTCCATTTTCATGGCGCAGGAGGTTTTCAAGTAAAACTTTAAGTGATCGTGGCAAGCGATCAATATCTTTAAGTCCCTTCGCTTTGGCTTCTTTTAAACTCCAATAACTGTAGGTCTTACCATTTACTTCAAGTGACTTTTTCACCTCGCTCATAAGAGACGCTCCTCATGTTAGAATAGTATTTGTGTCGGGTTTAGTTTTTTAAGCTGAGCGTATTGTACCTAATTTCCAGAAATTCGTCATTTCTCGGCATTAAGCAAAGTCCAACGACCACCACCAAGAGATTTGATGATAAGACCGTAAGGATGGAGCTTTCGGCGTAAATTGTAGAGATGAACATCAAGTGTCTTCGGATGTACCGAAGTGTCTCCCCACACCTTGTCTAAGATTAAGTCGCGGTCAATGACGCGGTCTTCCTGGCTATTAAAGAGGGCAAGAAGCTTTTTCTGCTTTCCTGTTAAGCCTTCAATAGTGACTCCATCAACACTGACACTTGGCTTGAATCCTTTTCCAAGGCTTCTATTATTTTTAAGAATGGTCTCAATTTTTACGAGAAGTTCATTCTTACGAAAAGGCTTGGTAATATAGTCAGTCGCCCCCTCTTTAAAACAAACCCGAAGGGAATCAATATCATCATCACTTGAGACAACAATGAAGGGAACATCCACTCCGAGCTCACCATGAAACTCCGTGGTTAAGAAACTGAGGAAGTTTCCATCATTAAGCATAAGGTCGGCGATAATCATCGCCGGTTGCTTCATATTGTTCTTATTAATTGTCTTCTCATAGGACTCTTTAAACTTTTTGATATTCTCAAAATAAAGAGTCTCAAAGTTATTCTTTAAGATTTGCTCGTAGACAAACTGGCAGCCCTTGTCATCTTCAAGGATCCAAATAAGTGGTGTCTCTGAATTATTTATTGTGTCACTCATTAATTATTAATCTCTAGGGGAACTGAAATTTCTATAATGTTACGGTTACTACCCTTTTGAAAAGTTAAGAATTCTTCATCATCAGCTTTCTTTTCATTCAGTAAGGAAATTCCTAAAAACTGTCTGACTTTCCCTTTTTCGGCAACACTTGTTTGAAGCTTATGGGCTAGCCAAGACCTCTCATACTCTGCTCCCTCAACTTCAATTTGAATGGAAGCAAAGCGATTATTCTTCTTACAGGCCTTGAGGAGAAAACTAAGACGACTCCCCTCTTCATCCTGGTTGGCCTTAAGCTCGTCGATATAAAGTGAGTAGAGAGCAAAGAAGATATGCATCAAAGTTCGGCTTTGATTTTTAATCTTTAGATCACCAAGATTTCCCTGAACATCAAACTGGATTTTCTCAAGAACAACATAATAGTGGTTCTTAATCAGTTCTAAAAATCCATCGTAGATGTCACTGAGATAGTGTCCCTGATCATCAGTGAGACTTACCTTAAGACCTCTTCTAAAACTATCAATGAGGTTTGTTATGTAACTGGTCGAAGTCCCCATTCTTTTCAGGTACTCCTTACCTTCTTCATCCACATGCTCACTCAATTCATCTAAACAAAACTGGATCACATGAAGTTGAGCACAGAGGTCATGGGCCACCACTGAAGAGGTGTCAGCAAGAGTGCGAAACCGCGATAACTGGTCTTTTTCCATTATTCCTTTTCCCAATCTTAAATAAGAGCTATTGATTTTGCTTTAAAAAACTTAACAATGCAATATGCGAATATTAGACCACTCCCCAGTAATTTATAGTATTTCCCTGAAGTTTTTGCTATGCATTCACCTATGAATACGACGACTAAAACATCACCTAAAACATCAGAAGATAAGATCTTCTCTCACGCACAGCAAAATATCGCTCCCTTTTCCTTTAATCAGGAAGTTGCCGACGTCTTTGATGATATGATCGGACGCTCCATCCCCTTTTACAAAGAAATTCACAGCCTGATCGTTGACCTGGTGGCACGCTACTACCCCGATTCCGGTCGTGTTTTTGACTTTGGCTGCTCAACAGGCACCACCATCCTCCTGCTTGAACATCACATGAAGCAACTTGGCCGTCCCATTAGCTTCACTGGCGTGGATACTTCAGCGGCCATGATTGAAAAGGCCCAGGCCAAATGCGCCCACGTTCGCGACGTCGTCTTTTTAGGTGAAGACATGACCCAAGTCGACCTTTGCGATGCAAGCGTCGTTATCCTTAACTACACCTTACAATTTCTAAAGGTAGAAAAGAGAAAAGCCCTACTTGAAAAGATTTATGCCCATTTACCAAGTGGCGGAATTCTTATTCTCTCTGAGAAGATCAGATCTCCCCAGGCCATTGTTGAAAGTTGTATCACTGATCTCTACTATGATTTTAAAAGACGCCAAGGTTATAGCGAGCTAGAAATTTCTCAAAAGAGAGAGGCCCTTGAAAATGTCCTCATCCCCTTATCTCCAGAAGACCAACTCTCCATGTTGAGAGGCGCTGGATTTAAACAAAGTGAGATGCTTTTTCGCTGGTACAACTTTGCAAGCTATCTAGGAATCAAAGAGTGAAGTCATTAGATTATCTTCTGCCCTACAAAGACAATATTGATTGGGAAAATCTTTGCGCCCTTAAAGAAGAGCGTGAGTCTTGGTGGGAGCGAGAAAGCTCAAAGCGCTGGAAAATTGAGAGTTATCCCCAAAGAGAAGTTGACCAAAGAGACTTCAGTGATTCATGGGTTACCCTCAGTGAAAAGAGCCCCGTTGACTCTCATCAAGATGGGCTTCATGATGTGGCCAAACAATTAAGCCCGTGGAAGAAGGGTCCCTTCAAGCTCTTTGATCTTGATATCGATGCTGAGTGGCGCTCCGATTATAAATGGCAACGAATTGAAAAAAAGCTCGTCGACCTCAAAGATAAGGTCATCCTTGATGTGGGCTGCAATAATGGTTACTTCATGTTTCGCATGGCCCAGCACCAGCCCGAATTGGTTCTTGGCATTGACCCCGTCCTTCCCATGCAAGCTCAATTTGATCTCATCCAAAATTATGCCAAATGCCCTAACCTGCACTTTGAACTCTTTGGCGTGGAACATATGCCTCTTTTTAAAGAGGTCTTCGATGTCATTTTTCACATGGGGATTGTTTATCATCACCGTCATCCGATTCAACAAATGCTCGACATCAGAGAGTCCCTCAAACCAGGAGGCACTGTCTATCTAGAGACCATTGGTATCCCTGGCGAAGAGTCTTATGCTTTATTCCCAGAGGATCGGTATGCGCGCATGAGAAATGTTTGGTTTGTTCCCACATTAAGTTGTTTTATGAATTGGGCCAAAAAGGCACGGCTCATTAATGTTGAAGTTGTGGCCGATACGGACCTCACAGAAGATGAGCAGCGGATCACTCCTTGGTGCCCACCTCCCTTTCAAAGCCTTAAAGACAGTCTTGATCCCAATGATCCCTCTGTCACAGTTGAAGGCCACCCTGCCCCGAGACGTTTTCTCATCAAGGCAAGTAAGAAGAAAGGACAATAAATGGTTCAGGGGACAAAGAGATTACTCTATCTTTTCTTTGGATTCCTCTGCCTCTTTCTTGGCGTTATCGGTATTTTTCTTCCCATCCTTCCGACCACTCCCTTTGCCCTTTTAGCCGCTTTCTTCTTCTCAAGAAGTAGTGAAAAACTTCATGCATGGCTCTTAAATCAAAAACACTTAGGCCCCGTTATCAGCAACTGGGAAAAGCACGGTGTGATTAGAAAACCCGCCAAAATCACGGCAACGATTATGATGGTGCTTCTCTTTAGCTACACTCTCATTTTTGTCCCCGTTCACTATGGTATTAAAATTGTGGTCAGTCTCACGGGCATTAGTGTGCTCAGCTTTATTTGGACGCGACCAAGTGAGCCTCGTCCCAATCCCCCCCTTCACAGTCAGGAGTAAGTCTTTTGAGTGTTGAAGTTAAGATTCAAGACAGCATTAGCAAAGTCCATCAAGCTCAGTGGAATTCTCTCAATGAGAACAACAATCCCTTTATCTCTTGGGAGTTCTTTAATGCCCTTGAAAAGGGTCACTGTCTTGGCCAAAACACGGGCTGGAACCCCGCCTATATGACCGTTGAAAAGGACGGCACTCTTTCAGCAGCTCTCCCCCTTTTCATAAAGACCGATAGCTACGGTGAATTTATATTTGATTGGTCCTGGGCCGAAGCCTATGGACGTTACGGCGTGCCCTACTATCCCAAACTGACCGTGGCGATCCCCTATAGTCCCATTAGTGCACCAAAGCTGCTGGGAAGCTTAAGTGATCAAAAAAACTTTCTCTTACCTAAGCTTTTAGAATTTTATAAAAATCAAAATCTGTCGGGTCTCCATTTCCTCTTTACCAATGAAGAGGAAGCCCCCCTTCTTAGCGATATAGAGCTTATGGAAAGGGACTCCATTCAGTACCATTGGAATCGAGAGCAATGCCATAGCTTTGAGGATTACCTCGCGGGTCTTAAGAAGAATAGACGCAAATCCATAAAGAAAGAGCGTCGCGCCCTCAAGGATACGGAAATAGTCCTTCTCCAAGGTAATGAAATCGAAACTTCAGATATTGATTTCTTTTATCAATGCTATCTCTCCACCATTGAGAAAAAATGGTCACAGGCTTACCTTTCACTAGAGTTTTTTAAGTCCTTCATCCAAAGTAAGCCTGAATCCTGCTCTCTTTTCATCGCAAAAGATGAGCGGGGTCCGCTAGCTTCGGCCCTTTATTTTCACTCTGACGATACCCTCTATGGCCGTTACTGGGGGTGCCAAAGAGATATTCCCTTTCTTCATTTTGAACTGTGTATTTATAGAGGAATTGAACTTTGTCTTAGTAAGGACCTTAAAAGATTTGAGGCTGGCGCTCAAGGCGAGCATAAGAGAATGCGTGGCTTCCCGCCAACACTCACTAAGAGCTTTCACCATCTCAAGCATAGTGAGTTTTCAAAGGCAATTGGGAACTTTATCGAAGAAGAACGTCAGGCATTGAGAAGAGTCTTCACACCCTGATGAAAGCTCCATGCGCGGCCGATAATTTTTAAATTATTTCCTTCCTTAATAAGACCACAACCATCAGGAAGCGCGAAGATAGGATTCTTAGTCAGCTTTGATTGTTTTCTTAAGACTGTGTCATAGCGCACAGAGTTTTTAAAATGGGGAAAGAATTCAAACTTCACAAGCCCTAAGGAGCGTAGGTTGACGAGTCCCTCTTCATTGTCGTCTCGATCAAAATCGGGGTAGCCCGCCGTTCGAATATTGGGGGTCATCATGATTCCCCCCGCGCTTAAACCTGAAAGAACTCCTCCTTCAAGAGCATATTCCTTTAGAAAGCCTAAGAGCCCCCGCTTTCTCAGAGAGTGGAGAAAATAATAGGTATTCCCTCCTCCAAGATGAATGAGGTCACTATTAAAGACCTCTTTTAAGAGAACATTATCGTGGGGAATATCAACGGGGAAATAGAGAAAACGGGTCACTCCAAATTTCTGATAGTGCTCAACAAACTCCTGAAACTCATATTCACCATCGTAGGAGGAGCTTGGGATAAAAACAAAAGTCGGATTATTGGATTCAACGAGGTCTAGTGCTTCTTCATCTATCGCCATATTAGAGATTTCATCGCCACCACTATAGAAAACTAACTTCACAGCCCCTCTCTATACTCTCTGACGACTTGAAGAAATCCCCTCATAAGGGCAGATTTTTGCCAACTTCCCCTGTGCTCTTCTTTATCAGTATCAGGATCAAGGTTTTGGTAATCTCTAAAATGAGTAAGTAACTTATGGAGTTTATCTGGAGTCATCCCCTTCATCTTTTCCATAAGCATGGTAATGATTGTGGTAATAGAGTCTCCAGTAACCCTGTCATACTTATTGATGACAGAAGAGCGCATCGTAAGGTTAAGAAGAACCTTATTAAGCGTTTGCTTCTCAATTGTTGCGGCCTTTTTAACGAGACTCCAATAACCTTTTTGAAAATCATCTATCTTCTTCTTACGATAAGAATTAATGAGAAGATCTTCATCCTTCGCATAAGTCGACTTTAGAATTTCGATGAACTCATGAGGATCGATCCACTCTCCACGACTAAGATAGAGCTGGGGGAGCTCACGAAGGATATCCCTCATGCAAAATATCGCGTCCCAATTGATGCCATCATTGACGGGACGAGGTCCAAGACATGACTTCGCTCGTTCAAAATAACTAAACGCTGCCATGAAATGATCAATCTCTTCTTGCCCTTGAGCAATAATTTCATCAATGACCTCCCCTTCAAAACCACATTTATGAAGGAGATTTCGTCTTTTCTCATTTTTAAAGACTTCTTCAAAGTCTTTACTCCACTGCCCTTTAGCAAAATCTTTTAGAGGTTTCTTCTCTTTCGTTTTTAAGAAGTCGACGATTTGCGCGAAGTTTTGAACAGTGTATTTAGCTTTATTCTTTTGTTCTGTAATGGATGTTGAAAAGCGATCAGTATCATCAAAACGATACTCACTATGAAAGAGGCCAAATTGGCGTACACTTCCATAGTCAATAATCCCCCCATCCATAAGGACATTATCTCCATCCCAATCAAGCCAACAGAAAATATACTCATCCTCAAATTTTGCGGCGGTATGAGCAAAGACCTCTGTTTGTTTCTTTAAAAAGTAGTCGAGTTTCTTTGACCAGGATTGAGGCACATCAGTCCACTTGCCATTAGCAATCTGTCTTTCAATATAGTAGCGAACCACCATCTCTAAGGCTTCATGATTGCCCTGTTTAAGATGGTTAAACATATGACTCGGCCTGAGAAGATTATCGTGAACCCTAACCGTAATGGCAAAGCCA
This sequence comes from uncultured Bacteriovoracaceae bacterium, assembly GCA_950054155.1. Lineage (GTDB taxonomy): Bacteria > Bdellovibrionota > Bacteriovoracia > Bacteriovoracales > Bacteriovoracaceae. Next base: position 56,535 of record CATLOT010000005.1, on the reverse strand, counting down.
TCAGGGAAAGTTAAGATCCCGAGAACTCTCTCTGTTTTAAATTGGTTTTGGTGAAGAATCTCAGAAAAGAAGAGTGTGGCAAGCCCCTCATCTAATTCAGCATAACCACATCCATAACTAATGGAGGGGTCCCCTGTTTGAAAATACTTCTTTTGGATATGGGTGGCAGGACTTAAGCAAGTTGCTCCAGTTCCGCAACTTGAAATATCCCACATGCCATTCTTCGTCTTAAGCTGGCCATTCCAAATACTTCGCCCGTCACCAGAGGTCTTCCCCTGTTTATTGGGGTGCTGAAGCTGAAGATAGCGCGTGGCCATATAGAAGTTGGGTTTAATATCTTCTTTAGGAAATTTAATGCCATTGATTTGGTCGTACTCATTGATGATGACGATCGCGAAGGTGTCGATAAAGGCCTTCTCAAGCTCCTTGGTCATTTTATTGGGATGACCTTTGGGAATAAGACCGATCTCGCGCGCGAGATCATAATTAAAAGCGGTAACCTTCCCTCCATGGCGCGTACGTGCGCGATAGGCAACATAAGAATCCTTCGTCTCTTTTTGAAAGGGATGCTTTCCGTTGATCCTATTAAACTTAGAATAAGTCTTAGGCGTGACCTGAAACTTGTCACTGGGAAGGGATGAATGAATGGAGTTTCTCTTTAGTCTCGTCATAACCTTAAAATCATTATAACATCCTCAAGTTATCCTTCTAGGATGAGAATTTTTTGACCAAGGAAGTCCTATGAATTCCCTTTGGGGTAGCGGAGAGACCGAGTTTTTCTATCAACTAGATCCGACAACTATCCTAAATTACATTGATAAGCTCGGACTTCGCACCACTGGTCGTTGCCTGCCCCTTAACTCTCTTGAAAATCGTGTTTACGAAATTGAGATCGAAAATGAAGAGGCCAAGAGCCCGAGTGAGCGTTTTGTCATTGCCAAGTTCTACCGCCCGGGCCGTTGGAGTAAGGATCAAATCAAAGAGGAGCATCAATTTCTCTTTGATCTTGAAGAGGCCGAAGTTCCTGTCATTGCCCCAATGCGCTTTGATGGTGAGTCAATCTTTGAAACAGAGGGTGCAACCCTCTACTACACCCTCTTTCCTAAGAGAGGGGGCCGAAATCCTGATGAACTTAATGATCAAATGGCGCGTGATCTCGGTCGCCTTATTGGCCGCATGCACTCAGTTGGACGTAGGCGTCCTTTTGAGCATCGACTCAAACTAAACCCAGAGGTTTATGGTAGTGCCAATCTTGAAGGGCTCTTAAAAACTGATTTAATCCCCAAAGACTTTAAAGATTCTTATCAGGCCCTTGCTACTCAATTCATTGGCCTTATCACGCCTCTCTTTAAAAATATTGAAACCCAACGGGTGCATGGAGATTGCCACTGGGGTAATCTCCTCTACAGTGAAGATCAGGGGTTTTTCTTTATCGACTTTGACGACAATGTCACAGGTCCAGTGGTCCAAGACCTATGGCTCATGATTCCTGGTCGCGATGAATACGCCCAAAGACAGAGGCAACTCTTTGTGGACTCCTACGCTCTATGGGGAGATTTTCCGATGGGACAGCTCAAACTGATTGAGCCCCTAAGAGGATTACGTTACTTGCACTTTGATCACTGGATTGCCAAGCGCTGGCAAGATCCGGCCTTTCCCCAGGCCTTTCCTCATTTCAATTCTCCTCGCTATTGGGGAGAAAAAATAAATGACCTCAGAGAACAGATCGAGCTCTGTCAGTACCTGAATGACCCCTACCCTTATTACTAAAGGTGCTCTGCGATTTCTTCTAAAGTAACGGCTTCTTCTTTGCTATCAATATTGACCACGTAAAGAAGTCCTGTGAGAGAAGTTTCATTAGCATATTGTGCTCGAAGGCCCGAGGCATTCATCATAGTATCAAGAAGAAGTCTTTGATCTTTATAAGTGACACCATCATAAGTATTTTCACGCGAGGCCACACAACCAGAAGTCGGATAGAAGGGATACCAAGAGCTTGCAGGATCATCATTAATGAGTCCCGTTCCATGAATGCGAAGAAGAATACGCCCGACATCACGGGCCACGACATTTTCCCGCCACCAAGAATACTTTTGAAGAGAATCTGGAATAAAGCGCAGGAGCTTTTTCTCACGACGAGAAGACTCAACGAAATCAAGTTTTAAGCGGCGATACTTGCCAAAAACCTTTTGTTGATCAGCAGAAGGCATTACAGAGTTAATCAAATAAACCCCTTGAGGAGTATGACCATTCACCTGATGAGAAGGAAGACCTCGACCAGAAAGGGCAAGCTTAGGCTGAGACCATACTTGTCCATTGGCCTCTCTCACAAGACGACCATTCTTATCTTTCATCACCATCAGACAAGGGTGTTCCCTATTGTGACGACAGAACATATAAAGAGTGGGCTCATTACGGTATTTAAAGAATCCCCATGAGTAACGTGGCTCAAAATTAATGAGGTTTTTAATATCTCGACCAGACCATTCATCACGAGCAAGGGATTTTTGAAATTCATTTTGCACAGAAAAGTTTTGAGACTTCCCAATTAAATCGGGAAGAAATTCAGAATAATTTTCTTTTAAAGAGTAGTAACTCAAAAAAGTCTCACGAGACCATGAATCGGCAAAAGCAGGAAAGTCGTCCCCAAGGAGTTTGACCTTAAGTGCGTTCTTTAAAACAAGAAGTCTTAAGCGCATCTGATCACTTTCAAGAGCTCTGCCAGAAAGGTTTGCCACCTCTTTGATAATCGCTTCGTCTTTGGTGATCCCCTCTTTTTTAAAGACCTGGTCCCAGAGAACGAGAAGTTTTGTCGTAGGATTTTGGGCTTGAGAGCTCAAAGACAACTCCTGATTGAGAAGCTCAATTTGCTTTTTTAGAAACTTTGGTTGGGCAGTAATATTTACACAGCTCAGGCATGTGATGGTCAGTAATAATTTCTTCATTCCTCGCTTATGGCATGGCAAACACCAAAAAAAAAGCCTGGTCAAAGACCAGGCCATTATTTACAAGGTTATCCGTGATTGTGGCCACCTGGTCCATGAACATGACCATGCTCAAGCTCTTCAGCAGTTGCGTCTCTTACCTCTTCAATCGTTACGTCAAAGTTAAGGTTAACCCCTGCAAGAGGATGGTTACCGTCGATTTTAACTTGATTGTCAGTGATCTCTGTCACCATAACAATAAGAGCTCCTTGAGGAGTATCAACCTGAAATTGAGTGCCAATTTGAATTTCTTCAGCATTATCAAATTGAGACTTGTCTACCATTTGAGTAAGGTTGTCATCTCTTTGTCCGTAGCCCTCTTCTGGCTTAACAGCAACTTTCAGACTGTCACCTTTTGACTTTCCAACAAGAGCCTTTTCGAGTCCAGGAATAAGCATGCCAATTCCGTGAATGAATACGAGTGGTTGTCCACCTTCAGAAGTGTCGAGCACCTTACCATCATCATCGGTAAGCTTATAGTGAATGCCTACGACTTTTTTTTCTGCAACTTCCATTAATTTCCCTTCGTTAAAGTATTTTTCATTCAAGTGTTTTGTAACTTTCCTGAAATTTTTTAAGTTCTTCTTTATCTAATGGATCTTCACCGGCCAGATAATCTTTAAGAAAGTGAATCGAATCACTCCCCCAAAACATCTCTGTCTCAGAACCATTTTCTACTAAGAAAGTCGGTACACCAAAGACACCCCCAGCGATAGCTTCCTTAGTATTTAGTTTAAGCTGTCGGCGGGCTTCTTTAGAACCCACCTTATCCATCCATTCTCGCCGAGGAAGATCAAGACTATCGAGAACTTGATGAACAACTTCGGTATCACCGATATCAGCACCCTGCTCCCAAGCCTTCCGATAAAAAGCGTCAACTACAGAAGTTTGTCTCAAACTCGCGCACTCTTGTAAAGAAAGACGAAGCGCATAAAGGCTATTGAACGGTAGTTGTACAGGCGCTTTAAAGGGGATTTGCTCCTTTTGAGTGCGCCTTAGGATGTCACGCATCAAATACTCTCGCTTTGCAGGTATCTCTGCGGGTCCCTTGGTCTCCTGAGCGTGAATCAGGGGTGCCATCGTAACGGGCTTGAGTGAAAACTCAAGGGAGCTCGGCGCATTGGCCATATAGTCCCTCAGCCAACACCATGCAAGATAGGAATAAGGTGATAAGAAATCAAAGTAAAATGTCAGTTTCATACTAGAATCCTACCTAGAATCGTTTAAAATGAAACCCTATAAAGGATTAAAAAACCGATGGATTTTGTTCCCCTTAGAATTAAAACGGTTCAGCCCGACACTGAGCTCTCCTTCGATCTTTATATCTACTATAAAGATCACTATCTCTGTTATGCAGAGAGAGGAAATGCTCTGACCACCGCTAAACTTGAAAAGCTTATCAACCAGGATATGGCGGACTTCTATGTCCCCGAAGAGCAAGTCGATAATGTCACGCTCTTTCTCGATGAAGCCCTCAACGAGGCCGTCTATGGTGAAGGCAAGTCTCTAGAAGAAAGAGTCGATGTCGTCAGTGAAGTTGCCGCCCAATCTATTGAGCGCATGAATGAAGAGGCCAGTCATAAGAATTATGATATGACTCAAAAAGCTGCTTCAGGTTTGAGAACTGTCATTAAAAATAATCCCAATGCTCTCAAAAAGCTCTTTGGTCAAAAGACAAAGGAAAGCGATCTCATTATTAATCACTCCATTAATGTGTGTGCGCTTGCAACGCGCCTTGGAGAGCATCTTCGCTTTAAAGAAGATGAAATTGATGATCTTGCGACAGCTGCTCTTCTTCATGACATTGGTCTTACGAAGCTCAAAGTAGAAGACCTTCCCCTCTTTGAAAAAGAAGCAACCGCCCATACGCCTGATGAAAGACTGCGCTACTCGCAGCATATTAAGCTGTCTCAAAACTTTCTCAATGGAAAAGACTTTATTTCAAAGAGAGTTGAGGATTTAGTCAATCACCATGAAGAAGACCTCACGGGACTTGGTCCCTTGAAAGTGAGAAAGCTCACTCCTCTTCAAGAGTGCCTTAGCCTTTGCAATGCCTTTGATAAGCGCCTTATCGTAAAAAAAGAATCCCCAAAAGAAGCTTATAAAGTTTTTCAGCTCGATTATATTGGTCGCTACAATCTTGAACTCATTCAACGCTTCGAAGCGGTTCTTGTCGAGGAAGGTCTCCTTTAATGAAAATATTTTCCGCCCTCTTGCTCCTGATATTCATTTCAGGATGTCAGTCAGAAAATGTAAAAGAGATGATTAAGGACTGTGATGGTCTCGCGATGAAGTATTATCGTGGTCTCCCTAAGCCGTCAAAACTCTATGTCGAGCACTGCCAAGCTAAGGAGAGCACTCTCACCTACACTCCTGAGCGCTGTCAAAAGGCCATGGGTCAGCTGATGATGAGAGGCTCAGAAAAAGAGCTTCAAAAACTCTTTGGAAAGCGAATCATGGAATGCTTTAATAAGGGTGATCTTGATAAATTCCTTACAAAATAACCCTAACAGCTTCAAGGCGTAGCCTTACCCCTTGCGTGTGATCAAGCATTACTTTCTTCATCGCTCTCATCAACTCAACTTCATCTTGAGAAATATTGGGATTCACCTGAGAGAGTGCTTCTAGACGGCTAACCTCATTGTCCATGGAGGAGACAAGATTCAGACGCTGCTTTTCAACGATGAGCTCTGACTTTTCCTTAGCGATCACTTCAGCTTTCTTAAGCAGTCCCTTGATCAAATCTTTGGGAAGTTTTGACGCTCTTTCAATGAGAGTGCGATCACCTTGAATGAGTTTTGTATCAAGAAGGTCTTTAGAGAATTTTTCATCAAAGTCCACCCCATCTTTATCGATGAGGACTCTAATAAGTGTCGGAGGAAAGAATCTCTTAAGATCAAGAAAGTCCGGGGCTGGACAATCAGTCACAAAGAACGCTTCAACAAAGGACTTCTTGCCGCCTCCATCACGCCTAGTGGCCACTGTCATATTTCCGTAGGATTCACTCAGGACAAGATTACTGATTTCCCTCACCATAGGATGATCCCAATTGATAAATTGGTAATCCTCGCGTTCTAAGGCTTCACGTCTATCAAAGGTGATCGTCTGTCCCTCTGCCTCAAGATGAGGAAAGTGTGGGATGAACATATTATCGTTGGGCTTAATAAAGGTCGCCATTTCATGGAGGTCTTCAACGTCAACGCCAAAGCACTCAAAACAACTCTCCATATAGGCCTTGAGATGACCACTTGCCTCAGACTCGCGAATTCCCCTAATAAGACCATGACCAATATCAGGATCAAAGGAATTCATTTCAATGAGCAGATCTCTACTCTCTTCCATTTGAGTTTCAAGCTCTAGACGATAATTTTTAATGCGTTCAATAAGATCGTCATTCCCCTTCTTACTCTCCTCTAGGACTTCATGGATTTCATCAGCAAAGTGAACAAAGACGGGGGTCCCTACTGAATTAAAGCGCTTAAAGCTATCAAGCCCTTCATTATAAATATCAAAGAGAGTCTCTTCTGAGCTTCCCTTGATATAAGGCACATGAATTTGGATGTCAGCCTTTTGGCCAATTCGATCCAAACGTCCGATTCTTTGCTCTAAGAGATCAGGTTTCTTCGGAAGATCAAAGAGCACCAAATGATGAGCGAACTCAAAGTTTCGCCCCTCAGATCCAATCTCAGTACAAAGAAGAATTTGAGCACCGGCCTCATCAGCAAAGAAAGCGGCTTGGCGGTCACGGGCCATAAGAGAGAGACCCGAGTGAAAGAGTGCTGTCTTAATTTGAGCATCGTGCTCTTTAATAAACTTTTCAAGAGCAACAATTTGATTCTTACTATGGCAAATAAGAAGGATCTTATCATTTGAGTTTCTGAGAAATTCTAGCAGCCAATTCGCCTTCTCAAAGAAACCAATAACATCTTCGCCATCGTCCTTACCACTTAAGGGCACTGCCTTAAGAAGCCGCTTAGGAAAGAAGTCGTACTCTTTTCTCATGGCCTGGCGAGTATTTCTAAAGAAGACACGACCGGTGCCATGGCGATCAATAAGCTCCGTCAGTATTTTCTTCTTATTTTGGCCAAGAGAATCGGCCTGCAACGTTTGCTCAAAGGTTTTAGGACTCAACCAGCCCTTAAGATGCTTAGAAGATTCCTCTGAGAGATCTTCAGCAACGATTTCTTTTGCGGCCTTAGCCACCGTTTCATACTCTGCGACCTCGCTCTTAAACTCTTCAAAACTGTTGTAGCGATCAGGATCAAGAAGTCTGAGTCGATCAAAGTGTCCACTCATCCCCAACTGCTCTGGCGTTGCCGTGAGAAGGAGCACTGAAGGGACTTTGGCACAGATATTTTCAAGAAAGGCGTACTCGAAGCCGCCTTCTTCTTTCTTATATTGATGGGCTTCATCAACGACGAGGATATCAAAGTCAGCCTCTTCAAGCATCTCTTGAGCGAGCTTTGAGCCTTTAAGAAGGCCAAGGGAGACAACAACACGCTCATTGTGAATAAAATGATTAACACCTGGCTCTGGAGGCGTTTCCTGATTGATGGCCGCAAAGCCAAGTTGAAACTTTCTATGAAGTTCAAAGAACCACTGATAGACAAGGGAGTCGGGAACGACGACAAGAACTCGCGAAGCTCTATTGGTCACGATCTGCTGATGAATAATGAGACAGGCCTCAATCGTCTTTCCAAGCCCCACCTCATCGGCGAGAAGAACTCGAGGAGTTTGGCGCTTTAATACTTCATTCGCAATATAGAATTGATGAGGGATCAGACTAATACGCCCTCCAAAGAGTCCCTTCGTTTGTGATGTTTCCCATTCACGAAGATGCTCTAAAGTATCAAGCCTTAATTGAAAGAATTGGTTGGTATCCACCTGAGCATTAAAGAGCTTCTCTTCAGGGTTATTAAAAGCAAGATTATCATCAAGAGCATCCTCAACAAGAACTTGACCCTCTCCCTGATACATAAGAAGACCATCGCGCTCATCAATGCTTTCAACGACAAAGCTTTCACCTTCTCGCCCTTTGATACTGTCACCGACCTCAAAGCTCACACGTTTAAGGGGAGCCGACTTTCGCCCATAAACCCTTTCCGTCTCACTGGCTGCAAAGAGGACGCGAATTTGTTTGTCTAAAACCTCTGTGATGAGACCAAGACCTAGCTCAGGTTCAGTTTCGCTCATGAACCTTTGACCAATTGTAATTTTCATTGAATTCCTAGACGTTCAAAATATAAATAAGGGCGCCCGCTAAAGCGACTCCAAAGAAGACGGCCAATTGAACCATACCACTCTTCTTCTCTGTTTCAGAGTACCCTTCGTCAGCTTTGCGCTGATCATGAAGTTTCTTTTGCTTAATTTTTTCTGCACGTTTTTTTTCTTTACGCTGTTTTCTATCCATCTTGCCCTAGCTCCATGCTTTAAGAACAAACTTATTCACTTGACTCTATAAGCAAATTTTAACAATGTTTAAACAAAGATAACAGTATGAACTCATAACTCTTCTTACTATGCGCATTAATTATAAGATCGATTGGCAGGCCCTAGGGGGAATGGATGGCTCAAAGAGCCTCTCGGCCAAGAAATATGCGCTTTTAGAGGCATCCCTAAAAATCATCAGCCAGCAGGGGCTCCATAACCTCAGTGTCACTGAAGTGGCCAAAAATACCGGTCTCTCTAAGCCCTTGGTCCTCTATCACTATGAAAGTAAGGAGAGAATCCTGGAAGACCTCTCTCTCTTCATTCAAAAAATGGGTGAATACTTTTTGGGTCTCTACCTTGTAGAGGAGAGCTCCTTTGAACAAAAGATTCACGACTGCGTTCAAGGCACTTTTCGCTGGTATCTCTTTAATAATGAAGTTTCTGATTTTCTCGCCCTCCTCCCTCACTTAAATAAGCTCTCTTTGCGTCTCAAAAAAGACCAAGAAAACTTTGAGCTCTTTCAAATGCGCCTGTGGGAGCGAATATTTTTAGAATCTCTGCGCTATCGCTCTATGGAAGAGTTGCGAATTGCCGTCTTTGGCGTGCGAAGCTTAGTGACGGGGAGTTTGATCAATCTCATTCATCTCAATCAAAGGGATCAGTATCGTGACCACGCACTTCGCCTGCAATTTAATTTGGAAACACTTTTAAAGGTAGAGCTACCCTCGTTTGATTTCTAAGCAGTCTTGAGTCTCTTCTGAGGCAGGAAGTCCGAAAGAGCACGATGGAAAGAATTGAGTTCATGATTGAGGAGGGTCAATTCATTTTCAATTTTATCAAAGTGTAAGTACTTACTATACTTTTGGATGCGCACAACCCTCTCAATAGCACTAAAGAAAGGAAAATGAGTGATAACACCGTAGAGATCGGTCGAAATCTCAAGAATCTTTTCACTATTCTTATCCTCTAAATAATAATAGAGGTCTGATATGGCCGTGGGATAATAATCAAAGAAGTCCTTAATGGTATTTTCAATAATATCCCAGTCCCCACCAAAGTGAGACCAAATCTCTGAAGCGGAAATCGTGTTCTCCTGATCATCAGGGTTTTCCGTCACATCATTGAGAATATCAGAGCTCACCCCAATCACTCTTTCAATTGCACAGCTAAAACCTATGCCAACGGTTTCTTCATCACGATCAAAGAAGACCTCACCCTGAAGAAGCTCAACAAGATTAATAAAGTCAGTATTTTCTCTCACTCTAAGATCTTCAATTCGAGATGTTCTCATGGCCGCAATCCCCTTATCTTCAGAGGGTTTATTGCTAATTTGGCTAAGTACAGTCCAATCGCTTTGAATCCAATTCTTCGCGGTGGTTTTTACAAGAAAGGAAATTTTCCCATAGCGCGAATTTTGAAACTTTGTTTTAACTTCAATTTCAATATGAGAGCGCTCTTTATAATCAATCGCTCCCATCACTAAATTATTAAGAGCAAGCTTAAGCTTTATACTATCAAGCCAGAGGTACTGATCAACATCCTCAAAGTACTTGCAGTCGACTTCACATAAATTTTCCTTGGCCGATCTTGTCCATCTCTTATGAAGGCCATCCATCATTGACTTAAAATCCGTGAGTACAGTATTTGATGACTCCGCTAGACCGTGATTAATATTTTCACCCCAGAGGTATTCTAATTGAGTCTTTATCTCTCTTAGCTTATGAGCGTGGGCAAGCTCCACTTTTTCATTTTCACGAATCTCGGTGTCTACGAGGTCAACGAGTTCATCAAGAACAACCCCCATCTGGGTGATGTATTCAAGCTTAACTCTACGAGCATGAAGGGCCTTTCTATTGGTGTCCACCAAGCGCCGCTCAAATTCGAATCTCTTACTATCATCATGGATGAGCATTATATGCAGATCAACTGTCGGATAGGGAATATTAAAGAGGCTTATTAGGCCCGCGACTTCCTTGCCATTATTAAGCTGAAAAAGCCAATCCTGATGAATGACTTTACCCTCTTTAGTTTCTCCCAGTGCTGATTTGAGTTTTTCAAGAGAGCTATGCCCATCTAATTGATAGAGAGGAAAGAGGATAGCGGGATGGAGATTACTGTATTCTCGAGATTCATTGATTCCAAAATAACGTTGTCCAGATTCATTAACGTCACGAATTTGACCGTCTCCAAAAATTAAGGCGGGAATCTTGAGTTGCTCAAAGAGAATCTTAAAGCGCTCTTCGGCAAGTTTTTGGTGAGTGATATCACGAACCGTCCCTACAATAAGGGTCTCTCCTCCCACCTGCTTTCTCTTGGCATAGTAGTGCAGCCAGTAGCGCTTCTTATTCTTCGTGACGAGATCGACTTGAATATCAAAGACCTCGCCTTTAAGAGCACAATTTTCAAGAGCAGCTTCAAACATAATCTGGCACTCCGTACTAAAGAGAGAGAGCTCTTTCTTTAGTTCAACCACAGAGGACTCACTTTCAAATTCAAATATTCCAGAGAGATGATTTGATCGGCGAGTTAATTTGGTGCCGAAATTAACTTCCCAACTGAAGGTGTTTCCTCTGATTTCACTCTCTTTAAGTACCCCTTGCAGGCGTTCTCTTTCCTGTTCAAGGTTTTGATATTCTCTCTTCCATGGCCGATAAACAAAGAGAAAGACCATCACAAGGATAATCCCAAAGAGAACTGTTGTTCCTATGAGGACCACATTTCTTAAAGACTTGATCTTTTTCTTCTCAGCCTTTAAAGCCTTCGTTAAAGGTTTTGAAATATCTAAAATCTTAGTTGTTTGCGTCTCTATTTCACGAAGTAGAACTCTTCTTTGAACAAAGCCGTTTCTCTTTAAATCTTTAATGATAGCGTTTTGAAGTTTTTGAAAATGACGAAAGTTTTCTACAAATTTCCAATCAGAGGAATAGAGTAAACTGCGAAGAGATGTTCCGGCCCATTGGACATCATTATCCCCTACTTCAAGACTTGAAAAAAGTTCTTCAAAGCGATGGGACTCCTCTTTTAGGCCAGGCAAGAAGTCACTACTTTCTCGTGAGTCTTCCTCATTTTGAATTCCTTGTACCAATCGCTCTGTTGTCAGGATACTGCGATAAATTCTCTCAAGTCTAATAATGGAATCTGAATAGTGATCATAACTCTCTTGGACTTTAAGGAGTAAAAAAAGACCAATAACACCACTCACGACAAAGGCTGTCGAAATAATCATAAAGGGTGTACGTACTTTCTGATTCACAGAGAGGGCTTTCATTACCCTCTTTTTCGGAATTTTTAAGAGCTAGCTGAAGCTCTAGCCCTTAATTTTATCAGCTCCGCCCATAAAAGGTCTTAAGGCCTTAGGAATATTAACACTGCCATCCTCATTTTGATGGTTTTCCAAAAGACTGACCAAAATCCTCGGAGTAGCAATGGCCGTGTTATTAAGGGTGTGAACGAATTGAACCTGACCGTCTCCATCACGATAGCGAGTGTTAGTACGACGAGATTGCCAATCGTAGAGAGAAGAGCATGAGTGAGTTTCACGGTATTTTTCTTCACTTGGAACCCAACACTCAACATCATACATTTTGACTTTGCCGGTTCCCATATCTCCCGTACAGCATTCAACCACACGGTAAGGAAGTTCGAGGTCTTTTACAATCTCAAGTGAGGTTGCCAGAAGAGCATCATGCCACTTCTTACTCTCCTCTGGATCATTCTTACAAATTACATACTGCTCTACTTTCATGAACTGATGCACACGAATAAGACCGCGAACATCACGGCCATAAGAGCCCGCCTCTCTTCTAAAGCATGGGCTATAACCAGCGTAGAGAATGGGAAGCTGATCTTCTTTTAAAATATCACCACCATGGAGGCTATTAAGCTGAACTTCAGCCGTTCCCGAAAGATAGAGGTCATCTTCTGGGAGGTAGTAAACCTGGTCACGTCCTTCTGGAAAGTGCCCTGTTCCCACAAGCGCATGCTCACGGGCAAGAGCAGGAGTACTGACAAGGTTGAATCCCTTGGCCTTGAGCTTTTCAAGGGCCATTCTATGAGTCGCCATCTCAAGAAGAACCATGTCATTTCTTAAACTATAAGAGCGTGAACCACAGACCTTGGCGATATTTTCAAACTCCGCCCACTTATTCATCTCAAGGATTTCGACGTGGTCACGGGCCTCGAAACTAAAGTTTGGCAGCTCGCCACCTTTCTCAATTTCGACATTATCATTTTCATCTTTACCAACAGGAGCGTCAGCGGCCGGAGGATTGGGGACTCGTAAAAGAAAATCTCTTAATTTCTCTTCAAGCTCTCCCACTTCTGGCTTCATTGCATCAAGCTTCTTACCAATTTCTCGCCCCTCTTCAATAAGAGTAGGTCTCTCCTCAGCAGTGGCCTTAGGGATCTTCTTAGAATGGGCATTACGGCTCTCTTGAAGCGCCTGCATCTCTCTCTTCTTCTCAAGCAGAGTGGTGTCGACTTCTAAGAGCGCATCAATATCAACGGAGCTATTCTTGAGCTCTACCGCTTTTTTTACTAGGTCTTTGTTTTCACGAATAAATTTAATGTCTAACATACTTAAATACCCCTAATGACTTTAATCAAATTTATGCTATTTTCTAGACTTTGCCAAAGTTAGAATAGAGATAGGTTAAAATACAAAGAGACCTTATGCGCAGCAAAAACTGAGGAGGAGTTCCATGTCTGATGCTCTTAATTCAAAAGCATTACCCGTTGAGGGTAAGAAGAATATCCTCATTGTGGATGATGAGGCCGTCACCCTTAAAATGACAAAGCAAGGTCTCGAGCGCTTTGGCTATAACGTGGCCATCTTTTCAAAACCCCTTGAGGCCCTAGACTACTTCAATGATAACTTTAAAAATATCGATCTTGTTATCAGCGACAAGAGCATGCCTAAAATGAACGGTGAAGAGCTGGTAAAGCGCATGAGATCCCTGCACCCCACGGTGCCTATCATTGTCTTATCGGGATTTGTCTCAAACGATGACGATAATGTCTTAATCCAAAATGGTGCGAGTAAAATTCTTCTCAAACCCCTCTCCATTCGCGACATCGCCAATGAAGTGAATGAGCTTCTCGGCCTTTAAGGTTTTAAAACACGAAGTTCAGAGGAATCGGGAAGCTTATACTTTCCTTGGCTCACTTTGTAAGAGAGTTCATAGCGACGTTGACCCAAGTCCTTAAGCTTAGGTTGGCCAAAGACTTTCTTTTGATCACACTCAATAATCAATTCATTTTCCTGACGACTAGAAAGATAGAAAGCGCGAAACTTATCGCCATCCTCGATTAAAGAAGGCAGCTCACCTTTTGGATCTTTAAAAAAAGTCCCTCTTCCCATCATTTTGATAAGGGCCTCTTCCACAGGCTTGGGGCAATTCTTTAAGACGACGCCATCCCCTAAGAAGAACTCCTCTCTTAAAAAGGAAAGAAGGGTTTCCTCTTTTGAATTCTTAAAGAAACTTTTTTCAACAAAATCAATTTTTGAAAGAATAAGCTGTGTTTCCTCTTTATTAAACCACTCGTGATAAATCTTCTTATCTAAGCGGCTCACTCCCCCTTGATGAATGAGATCTTCAAGAGAATTAAAGAGTCCATAAACCGGTGAGCTATTACTGACCCAGAGGTCATACTCACCCTGAAGCAGAGGAGAAAGCTTAGCATTTGCCTCATTGACCTTCTCCATTAAAATGCGGCCATACTCACTGGCCTCATACTCCATGACTTCACTTTGTGCTCTTTCCATTGCTCCATCGAGAAGGAGGCGGGCTTGTCCTTTTAAGGAATCAAGGTGCTCAATGCGTTTTTCTTCAAAGCGTTGCCAATCATCTCTGAGTGTTTGAATATCAGAGATTTGAGGACTGCGGCACTCCTCAAGACTTACGCAATTCAATAGCCCTTTATCCAAGAAATAGCCCTGGGGCCATGGACCAAATTCACGAGCGTTAAGGGAGCTACTCAAAAGAACAAAAAAGAAAATTAGATTTTTCACCATAGGACTCCCTCCTCGGAAAAGCGAAGTCTCAAATTTAATACTTTCTCTCTTAATTGAGTCCGCTACAATGGCACTATGGAAAAGCCGAAACGATACACTCCCCACATTGATTTCCCTCCCTATGCCTTTGTTCCAGGGAGAAACCCTCACCCAGAGAAGGTTGGAGGACATATGGAGGGCGTAGAACTCAAACTGAGCGCCCTCAATCCCCAATACCCCCTAGAAAACCAGGACTTCCTCTATGCCATAGACCTCTATAATTATGGATTCTATTGGGAGAGCCATGTGTGGTGGGAGGAGCTTTGGAATATAGAGGGAAGAAAAGGTGATCTCGCCGACCTTCTTAAAGCCCTTATTAAACTGGCCGCAGCAGGAGTGAAACAAAACCTTGATCACGACTCTGCCGCAAAAGGACATCTCGAGCGCTCTGTTGAACTTTTGCTTCCCCTTAGCCAGAAAAGTGACTCATTTTGTGGTCTCAAATTAAATCATTTAATCGACCAAATAAAAGAACTTCAGCACGATGGAAAAGGCTTTAAGCTCCCGTTTTTAATCATTTCTTAAGCAGTAACAATTTCTTTACCTAAGATTGTGAAGAATTCGTTAAGCTTCGCGTTATTTTCCCGATAAAGTAGACTGTAATGGTAAACTAGTTATTGGGAATAACATTATGAAACGAATCGCTCTCCTATTCACATTCATCACGACTCCCCTTTTGGCCAATCCGTGCCTTGAGATGGAAAGTGATTATAAAGTTAGCTGCCAAGAGCGGGTAATCGCCTGTAATGAGCTAGAGACTTGTAAAGAAGTGCGAAATAGCTGCAATACCAATGTTTCTACCCATGAGGGCTGCAATAACTTCATGGCCTGTGTAAGCAACCATTTTAAAAAACAAACGGAAGACCGCTCTTGTCTCTATGAGTGGTCAGGTCAGCCTTCTGATCAGAATAAATGTGAAAATATGAACTACCGCGATATTCACACAGTGGCCCAGGAATGCCCGGGCTTTAAAGTCTTTGCCGGTCAGTTCAATGACGACACCTTTACTTGTGAGGGTCATACTAAGAGATATGAAAAGACACTCGCCAGTTGTGAGGAAGCCCGTAACAATCTTAAGCGCTACTGCAATATTGATAAGCCGGCACCAGAGACTTGCGAAAGTTTAAAAACAGCTGTTGTTATCGACAATGAAATTCCAACTCTTCTCGCCAAGCGCGAAGTCTCAAGTAGTACTCGTGCAGATAAAACGATTTATGAGTTCACAAGTCTGAGAGAAAAACTTAATAGCTACACTCGCCGCTTTAATTCTTCTTCAGCCAAGTAGTCCCTGACTTAAGGGACTACCCCACCACGATATTAACAATCTTCTTAGGAACGATGATCCCCTTTTTGATCTCTTTTCCTTCTAGCCACTTTTGAGAATTCTCATGACCAAGAACTGCTTCTTGGATTTGCTCTTTTGAGTAATCCACCGGCAGCTCAAGGAGAAAGCGCATTTTACCATTAAAGCTCACAGGGTAATTGAAGTTGCTTTCAACGAGATACTTCTCCTCGGCCACAGGCCATGCAGCCTGACTTACCGATTCCGTCGCCCCTAGTTTCTGCCACAGCTCTTCAGCCGTGTGCGGAGCAAAGGGCGAAAGGGCCACCACAAGATCAGAGAGCACTTCCCTCTTATTGCACTTGAGCTTCGCTAGATCATTGGCCGCAATCATGAAGGCAGCGACAGTGGTGTTAAAAGAGAAGTTATCCATATCCTCTTGGACTTTCTTTAAACACGTGTGAAGAACCTTTAGTTCCTCTGGAGTTGCTTTTTCATCACTGAGGGAAAGCTCTTCTCCCTCATGAAAGAGATTCCAAAACTTAATAAGAAAACGATAGACCCCTTCAATACCATTTGTATTCCATGGTTTTGACTGCTCAAGAGGCCCTAGGAACATTTCATAAAGTCTTAAGGTATCTGCCCCATACTTATTGGCAATGGTGTCGGGATTGACCACGTTGTACTTGGACTTACTCATCTTTTCGATGGCCCAACCGCACTTATAAACTTCGCTATCGCCCTCTTTTTCAAGAATAAAAGAAGCGTCAGCAAATTCAGGACGCCACTTTTTAAAGGCCTCAATATCAAGGATATCATTTTGAACGATATTGACATCCACATGAATCTCTTGAGTGTCATACTTCTTTTTATCTGCAGCAAGAGTGGCAGAGACAAAAGTCTTTTGATCACTCTTTAAGCGGTAGACAAAATTTGAGCGCCCTTGAATCATTCCTTGATTAACCATTTTCTTAAAGGGTTCATCTTCACAGATCACCCCGAGGTCATAGAGAAATTTATTCCAAAAGCGAGAGTAGATAAGGTGACCTGTTCCATGCTCTGGACCTCCAACATAGAGATCCACATTCTTCCAATAAGCGTTGGCTTCTTTTGACACCAACTCGTCATTATTATTGGGGTCCATGTAGCGCAGAAAGTAAGCACTAGAACCCGCAAAACCGGGCATGGTTGAAAGCTCAAAAGGATGACCCTCTTCAGTCTGCCACTTTTTGGCGCGTCCAAGAGGCGGATCACCATCTTCTGTAGGAAGATATTTATCCACTTCAGGAAGCTCTAAGGGAAGCTTATCAACAGAGAGCATATGAGGCTCATCATCAACATAGTAAACAGGAAAGGGCTCACCCCAGTAGCGTTGACGAGAAAAAATAGCATCGCGCAGACGATAATTAACCTTACGAGTTCCAAGGTTTTTGGCCTCGACCTCTTCAAGCATTCTCGTGATTGCCTCTTTGACTTCAAGGCCATTGAGAATATCGGAATTTATGAGCTTGCCTTCTTTGGCATCATAGGATGCTTCAGCAACATTCTGTGCCCCCTCCCCTTCAATGACGGGAATAATGGGAAGATCAAAGGTCTTAGCAAAAGCGTGGTCGCGACTATCATGGGCCGGTACCGCCATAATCGCGCCTGTCCCATAGCCACCAAGGACATAGTCGCCAATCCAAATTGGAATTTCCTTACCTGAAAAAGGATGCACACAATAGGCACCAGTAAAGACACCTGTCATGCTCTTTGTTTCCATCATGCGGTCACGCTGAGATTTCTTCTTACACTCTTCAAGGTACTGATCCACTGCCGCTTTTTGAGAGGCCGTCACAACCTTTTCAACATACTCACTCTCTGGGGCCAACACCATAAAGGTCACCCCGTACATGGTGTCAGGACGAGTGGTGAAAATTTCAAAACCAAAGTCTTTGTCTTTAACAGCAAATTCAACCTGAGCGCCTTCTGAGCGGCCAATCCAATTACGCTGAACTTCCTTCATCGATTCAGACCAATCAAGTGATTCCAAGCGATCGAGAAGACGCTGAGAATAAGCACTGACTCTCAAGCACCACTGCTTCATCACTTTTTGCTCAACCGGATGACCACCTCTTTCACTGAGACCATCTTTGACTTCATCATTCGCCAAAACGGTACCAAGAGCAGGACACCAGTTCACGGGAACTTCATCAAGATAAGCGATACGGTAGTTTTGAAGGATCTCTTCTTTCTTCTTCTTATCAAAGGCCTGCCACTCCTGTGCAGAAAAGTTAAGCTCCTTTGAGCCCCACGCCTGAACCGCAGCTGAACCACCGCCTGCAAAAGCGCTCTTCATCTCTTCAATGGGAAGAGCTTTATCTTTGGCCGTATCGTAGTAGTGCTCAAACATTTGAGTGAATGCCCATTGTGTCCACTTATAGTAGCTAGGGTCACAGGTCTTAACCTGACGACTCCAATCAAAGGAGAAACCAATACGATCAAGCTGTTCCTTGTAACGAATGACATTAGCTTCAGTTGTCACAGCGGGATGTTGACCCGTTTGAATAGCATACTGCTCAGCCGGCAAACCAAAGGCGTCATAACCCATGGGGTGTAAAACATTGAAGCCCTTATTTCTCTTGTAGCGCGTGTAAATGTCAGAGGCGATATAACCAAGAGGGTGACCCACATGAAGACCCGCGCCCGAGGGATAGGGAAACATATCGAGGACATAGTACTTAGGCTTATCTGAATCATTATGGGCCTTAAAAGTTTCATTTTGGGCCCAATAGTTTTGCCATTTCTTATCAATTTCTTGGAAATTATATGCCATTTGCTTTGCACTCCGTCATTCTAGGTATTTATGTGCCTTAAAAATAAGCGAAATCCCCTCCTTTGTCTAAATCCCTGACACCCCCCTTAAATAAATTTCTCAAAGGCTGAGCTGCCCCGCCAATAACGCTAAACTGTAGGAAATACTAAACCTAAGGGATATTCTATGCTTTCTAAGTCAACTCTCACCCTCCTCGCTCTTTCAAGCGTGCTCGTATCCTGCCAGCAAGCTGAGCTTGAATCGGTCCAAAACAGTGAGAGCGTCATCAAGAGTCACGCCATCATTGGTGAGGATGACCGTCAAAAGACAGAGAATATTCCCTACGTAAATGAGAATTACACACGAAAGGTCGGTCAGTTAATTACCGCCTATCCAGATGGTACGGGACGAATCCGTTACTCCCTTTGTACCGCTTCCTTGATCCATAATAAGTTTGTCATTACCGCCGCTCACTGTGCTTACAGCTCACAGGGAGATCTTCATAAAGAACAATACTTCTATCCCGGCATAACCAAGGCCAACACTTCGCCTTATGGTAAGTACCGGGTGAAAAGAGTTTTTCATCCCTCACGCTATAGCGCCGGAGTCACTGATCCCAATTCTGATTTTGCCATTATGGAGCTTGAAGCAAATCAAGAGGGCCAACTTCCTGGCGAGGTTGTGGGAACATTTGGTTACTGGGGAAAGAGCTCCTATCCCGATGGCCATCACCTGACGATTGGTTATCCAGGGGATAAAGAATTTAGCGGCCAATACTTTCAAGACTATTGTCATGGAGAGGCTTACTACGGTGAGGAGATTCGCCTTCAGTGTGATGTTATTCAAGGCCAAAGTGGAAGTCCTCTGCTCGTTTATTCTAAAGAGCACGACACCCATCATATTCATGGAGTGATCACCAGTGAGAGTCAGGATGTGAATATGGGTTCACGCCTCTCTCATGAGCGCTCAAAAATCATTCGCCTCATTATGGCCGGAAAGTTCCAATCAAGTGAATATAATGATCAGTATTTTGCTGAGGAGTGGACCCAGTTAGACTCTCCTAAGTCCGACATGGTTCGTATCTCAATCAAGAATAAATGTTTTGGAAATAACCTCTTGGTCGGTCTCAATTATAAAGATTTAAATGGCGAGTGGGTCACTGTTGGTTACTACCCTTTAAAACCCAAAGAAGAGCGTGAGTTCTTCCAATCTCGAAATGGAGTCTACTATCTGAGAGTTAAGCGTGAAGATGGTCATCGCATCACTGTAACCGACGTCAATAAGTACTTTGAAGGTGAAGGCCAAAGCGTGGGATTTGAAAAATTCAGTGTCAATAAATTTGGTCATAAGACCAATACTTTTGGCTGCCGCTAAGATGTCTTGAATTTTCTTAATGACTCAAATCTGTTCTGGGACTAAGGTGGGGTATGAGTGAAAAAACCCCCCTTTCTTTTGTCACCCTCATGGCCGTACTCATGAGTTTCGTCGCCCTTAGTATCGACATCATGTTACCCGCCCTCTCCCAAATGGGAATCGATCTCGGCGTCGAACAGGCCAATGATGCTCAACTCATTCTCAGTATGGTCTTTCTCGGAATGGCCCCAGGGATGATCATCTTTGGCCCCATCTCAGATACCTTTGGAAGAAAGAGGGCCATTCATTTTGGTCTGGTTATTTTCTTAGCCGGTGCCCTAATCTCTTACTTTTCGGAGTCGATGAATGTCATGCTCTTTGGCAGATTCTTACAAGGACTTGGCGGCGCGAGCTGTCGTGTGGTGACTATTGCCATGATTCGAGACCTCTTCTCCGGGGTTGAGATGGCAAAGATCATGTCCATCATCATGCTCTTCTTTATTCTGGTTCCGGCCTTTGCCCCTTTAATTGGTCAGGCCATTCTCTTTTATTTTAAGTGGCGCTTTATTTTTCTCGTGCTCGCAGGACTCACCCTCACAGGCTTTCTGTGGCTAAGCTTAGGCCAAGAAGAAACCCTTAAAGAAGACAAGCGCCTGCCCTTAAACTTTTCAACAGTTCTCGCCGGCATCAGAGAAACCCTCTCCCATCAAGCCAGTCGCAACTATACTCTTGCTGCTGGCATGGCCTTTGGCGCCTTTCTTGGTTACATCACAACTGTTCAGCAAATCCTTCAAGTTCAGTACGACCTTGGGGATTACTTCTCTATCGCCTTTGGCCTCTTTGCTCTTTGTATTGGTTCGGCCAGCTACTTTAACTCGCGTCTTGTGGATCGCTTTGGAATGCAAAGCATTTGCCTCTATGCCCTTAAGTTCATCATCCTTTGGGCCTTTGTCTTCTTACCTATCGTTTACTTCACTCAGGGACACCCTCACTTTGCCCTCTATGTCTGCTATCTTGCGCCGACCCTCTTTTGTGTAGGAATCCTCTTTGGCAACTTTAATGCCCTCGCCATGGAGCCCCTTGGGCATATTGCAGGGGTTGCCAATAGCGTGATCAGCTCACTCTCCACTTTTCTCTCCTTTATCTTAGCGACCTTTATTGGCCAAAATTACACGAATACCGTCACCCCCTTAGTGCTTGGATTCTTTAGCCTAGGGCTCCTCTCTTACATCCTGGTCAAAAGAGTGCGCCCGGTTGAAAAGGAAAAGTCGGAACTGTTTTCATAGTCTCTTGCACCGCATTCTCATTAGGGTATAGTCCCCTCAAATTCTTAATGAGAGGTTTCTATGAAAATTTCACAAGCCCTATCGGCTATATGCCTACTTACAACTTTAGGTCAAAGTGCCCTCGCTGGTGAGACCAAAGTCACTTTTGGAGCCATTGATCGTGCTACTGGTGGTAGAGACTACACAATGCTTCTCTCAAGCATTCAGGCCGACAAAATTTCTATCCGATCAACATCTTCACTACCTGATGGTTCAGTGAAAGTGCGAAAAATGATTTATTCAGATGGAGTTGAAGCGATTGCCATCACTACTGAGCCCTTTTATACCTCTCGTGCCTATAAGACTATTTATACGGCAGGAAACCTTGATAGCTTTGAGTCCGTTGCCGTTCCTGAAAATTGCAAGGGTCCTTGCTTAGTTATTAGTGCAGAGGGTTTTGCGGCCAATGACAATAACCTTGAAGTTGTTTTTGAAAGCAAGAGTGAGGATATTTTCATGACAGCACTCTATGGTCTGTCTGCCATCTCTTTTCCTCCGACGGTTGTCATTGATGGTAATGACCAAGGTGATCAAGGTGATCAAGACAACCCCGACCACGACTCCGATGATCAGCACGACACAGACCCCGTCATCATCGACCGCACAGGAACCGATACTCAATACCGTACCAATGCCTTTACCATGGACCTTAAGAAGTATCAGCCCAACGCAGATGGTTCAGTTACCGCCTCTAATTTTCTGATCTCAAGAGGGAATAAAGTCCTTCCCATCTATCCCGTGCCTGCGGCGAGAGAGAAGATTTGTGAACTCGTGATGAACTCACCTGCAGCTTATGTGATTGATTGGAATGTCAGAAAGAATGGAGGAAAACCTTCTTTCTATGTCAATGCAGATGATAGTGTCACTGAAACAAGTGCGGACTACGTTCTTAAGTCTGTGACCTGTGGTCTTTAAGAGCATCTCCTACTAAGGGAGAAGCTCTCCCTTTTCCTCGGGGACCGAAATGATTTTAAGGTCCCCGTGCCAATCAAATTCTAAGCGTTCAGCTCGTAGCTTGAGACCGCTTTTATTCTTATTGCCACTTCCATAGGCACTATCGCCCATGACGGGATGACCATACATATCGAGATGTTTTCTAATCTGATGGGTGCGACCGGTACCAAGACGCAATTCAAGCAGAGTCATGTCTTCATGAGTTCTTAGTTTTCTAAAGAAGGTGATCGCCTTCTTGCCTTCAAGCTCATAATCGAGGCGTCCCTTTTCCTCTTCAACAATTCCACTCACCCAAGCAAGATAGACCTTTTGAACAAGTGTTCCCTGCCACTTAGTCGAGAGAAGCTTAGCCGCTTTCTTATTGTGGGCCACAACGACGACGCCATCTGTTTCTCGATCGAGTCGATGAATAAGAAGGACATCACCCTTACTCTCTTTTTCAATAAACCTCATCAATGACCAGGAATCTCCGTACTTCGTTCCTTGGGTCAAAAGCCCGGCTGGCTTATACCAAGCACTCCAATCGCGCTCTTTCTTAAGAAGAAGGGGCTTCTCTTCAAACTCGGCCCTCTGGCGCTCAAAGAGCTTGGGGTCAAAGTAAAACTCCAGATGATCACCCTGGCGAATAACGGCCTTAGCCCTTCTCACTCGATCAAGCTTTTTGGAGTTCCCCTTTTTGAGCCAACAGGAGCCTTGAATCATGGCCTCTTTAATGACACTGGCGGAGAGAGGTAATTCGCTTTTGAGAAAGTCGATAACGGTTCCCTCTTTAGGACCGGGATAAGTCTTCTTAAGGATGGTTTTCTTGAGAGTGGTATTTTTAGACATGACACTCTATAGCACGGGGCTTTAGAAGTTGGAAATTTCTTTTGCCCAGTATAAAGTCCTTTTCTATGAGCGATGAAATTCTAATCAAGGCCCAAGGCCTCACTAAACAATTTATTAGTTACAAAAAGCCTCCTGGTCTCAAAGGAAGCTTTAGCGCCTTCTTTAAGCGAGAAAAAAAGGTAAAGGACGCCGTTAAAGACTTTAGCTTCGAGATCAAAAAAGGGGAAATAATAGGCTTACTTGGCCCCAATGGCGCGGGAAAAACCACCCTGATGAAAATGTTCACGGGGATTATCGTTCCAAGCTTTGGAGAACTTAAAATACTAGGCTCCAACCCATGGGAGCGAGATAAGAACTTTAGAAAGAGAATCGCCCTTGTCATGGGCCAGAAGTCTCAACTTTGGTGGGATATTCCGGCCATGGACAGTTTTCTTCTCTTACAAAAGTATTATGAAGTCAGTGATGAGGCGTTTAAGGCGCGCATTGATAAAATGAGTGATCTTCTCGGCGTCAAAGACCTGCTACACATTCATGTGCGCAAGCTCTCCTTGGGTGAGCGCATGAAAATGGAATTGATGGCCTCTCTTCTTCACAATCCTGAGGTCATTTTTCTTGATGAGCCAACGATCGGACTTGATCTTGTGGCCCAAGAAAATATCCGCCGCTTTATTAAGGACTACCACCAAGAAAACCGCTGTTCGATCATTATCACAAGTCATTATATGCAAGACGTCCAGGCCCTTTGTGACCGCCTTGTTCTCATTTTTGATGGGAAGAAAGGTTATGATGGAAGTCTTGAAGATTTTGAAAGTATTCTTGGCAATGAGAAATCTGTAAGCTTTACTTTCTCCGCTCCTCAAGATCGAGAGAACCCTCTTTGGAAAGATTACGCTGCCACTTGGAATGAAGACACAACTCATGTTGACTTCAGGGTTCCTGAAGATCAGTTGCGCTCTCTCAGTGCCCAGATAATTTCTCAATGTGAAGTCGATGACTTTGCGACGGAAAAGCTACCGATTGAAAGAGTCATGAAAGAGCTTATGAATAATCCTGAAATTTTGAGGCAGCATGACTAATATTTCAAAGTGGTGGATAACCATTAAAATTAGCTGGGTTAAGCATACCGCCTATCGCCTCAATTTCTTCTTGCAGATTATTGGTCCAAGTCTCGTTTTTTTCTTTGTGAAGTATAACCTTTGGTCTTCAATTTATGCGGGCGAAGAAGATCTCATTATTAAAGGTTTTGATTTTCAAGCGATGATTCAATACCACCTCTGGGCCTTTGTCGTTTCCTTAGTGGCCCAAGGTCATGGTTCGTGGAACCTCGCTGAAGATATTCGCCTAGGTCGTATTTCGAGTTACCTCATCTATCCTTTTAATTTCTGGGAATTTCATACGGCCAGTTGGCTCTCTTTCCAGGTCATTCAGATGGGGATAGCCGGGCTTACTTTATGTATTCTTGGATTCTTTGGCCTTGTCACTCTTCCCAGCACTCACCTCTTTCTCTTCGGGATTGGCTACACCCTCTTTATCTCTCTCTTTTGGTTTACCATGCAATACCTCACAGGGGTTCTTGCTTTCTGGCTTGAAGAGACCTGGATTCTTAGAGTCATGCTCTCCATTGTGAGTTACTTCCTTAGCGGTGCGATCATTCCTCTTGATCTCTATCCAAAGTGGATGGTCACCTTCCTTAACTATACTCCCTTTCCTTACCTCACCTACTATCCCGTTAAGCTCTTCTTAGGTGAAGCGATTGATCTCACTCAAGGCGTAAGTATCATTCTTTTTTGGACTCTTTTCTTTGCGCTCATCAATCATCTTGTCTGGAAAAGAGGGATCAAACTCTATACAGCGGCGGGGATGTAAATGAAGCATTATTGGAATGTTTACAAGAAGTTTGTATCGACCTCTGTTAGTGTCGAAACCAGTTTTCGCACAAGTTTTATCCTTCTTGTTCTGATGGATATTTTCTTCTTTGCCTCTACCGTTGGTTCGGTCAGTTTTATCTATGATCACGTTGCGACGATTGGGCCTTGGGGAAAGAATCAGCTTCTCTTCTTTATCACCTTTATGCTTATGATTGATAATCTTCATATGATGATTTTTTCCCAGAGCTTTTGGGAGTTTAGTTTTAGTATAAGGACAGGGCAGCTTGATTACACCCTTTTGAAACCTCTTCATACAATCTTTAGTGTTTTCTTTCGCCACTTTCGGGCTTCAAGTGTCGTCAATACTCCTCTTTTCTTGGGTTCTCTCATTTATAATGGGATGAAGATTAACCTCTCTTTTCTTGATTGGTGCTTGATGCCTGTCTTTTTGATTTTAGGCTTGGTGTTGTTGGTTATTATTGAGTTTATTCTTTCGACTTCTATGTTTTGGATGACTGATGGGACAGGGATAAACTTTTTACGGATGCAGATGCAGCAGTTGGCCCGTTGGCCTGAGTTTGTTTATAGAGGGGTTATTCGTAAGGTTTTGATGACTGTTTTGCCTGTTCTTCTTATTGGTTCTGGACCTGTTCATTTTCTTTTGGGGGGGAAGTGGAATAATCTTGCTCTGATGGGGGGGATGATTGTGGTCTTGGGGTTTGTTCTTTCTTTTGTTTGGGGAGTGGGGCTTCGGCGTTATGACTCTGCTAGTAGCTAGGACCCAATAATGCGACACATTAATTATTTTTTTCCGCTCACCCTTGCGCCTAGAAAAAGCGCCCCCATATTAACACTATGATAGCAATACTCTTTAGCGCCTTTCCCTGGTCGGCCCTCGGGCTGTTGGTTCTCATTCTTGTGAGTGGGCTCGTCTTTTCTAACCAAGATATGCTAGAACTCGTTGATAACGATTCTGAAACCATAGCCAGCGAAGAGAAATGCTCCGACTGTTCTTAATTCTTATTGCTCTTTGTTCTTCTTCCTACGCTCAAATTACTCAAAGTGTTGATGACAAGGCCAAACCCCTCTATGAGTTTGGTGCCGCCATGGTGGGAGCTGTTGTTCCGGCCTATCCTGGCAGTGATGTTCAAAACACTTTCTTTATTCCGATTCCCTTTCCTACTTTCTTTTATCGCGGTGAAGTACTGCGCGCCGATGAGGAAGGGGGAATGAGAAGCCGCTTCTTTAAAAGTGATACTTTTGAAGTGAACCTCAGCATTGGGGGGAGCCTGCCCGCAGATAGTGAAGATGTGAAGGCCCGTGAAGGAATGCCAGATCTCAATACGGTTGTTGAACTCGGCCCAGGCCTTTTGGCCACCCTTTGGAGCCACAAGGAAAATGGTAAAAGCTATAAACTGGGCTTGAACCTTCCTCTTAGGGCCGCGCTTGGTGTGGATTTTTGGCGTGTCCGCCAGCATGGTCTTGTCTTTAACCCCCTCCTCTACCTCATCACAGAGGGTCTTATTGGGAAGAAGATTATTACCTTTACAGGCCTTTCAACCGTCTATGCAACCCAGCGCTTTCATCGTCTCTTCTATCAAGTTGACCAGGCCTTTGTTACTCCTGAGCGCGCACTCTATGGCAGCCGCTCTGGTTACATGAGCACCACTTTGTCACAGGGTTTTAGTACCAACCTCTCTCAAAATATCGTAGGATTTTTAGGCCTGAGTTATATGAACCTTCAAGGAAATGCCAATCGCCGTAGTCCCCTCTTTAAGAGGAGAGATAATTTTAGCGCGGCCCTTGGTTTAGTATGGTGGTTCTATGAATCAACGAGTAGGGCCAAACAGTAATTTTAAACTAAAGGAAGTTACACCATGATTTCGCCAATCTTTGATGACAGTAAATGGAATGAAGTAGAAGGTTTTAATTTTACCGATATCACCTACCATCGTGCCAAAGATCAGGGCACAGTTCGCGTGGCCATCAACAGACCCGAAGTGAGAAACGCTTTTCGCCCTCACACCGTCGATGAGCTCTTCCAAGCCTTAGAACACGCACGCACCACAAGTGACGTCGGTTGTGTTCTTCTTACTGGCAATGGACCAAGCCCAAAAGACGGTGGCTGGGCCTTTTGCAGCGGTGGCGACCAACGCATTCGAGGAAAAGACGGCTATAAGTATGAAGGCGATGATGAGAATAATACCCAAGCTAAGAGTAAGGTCGACCTTGCTCGCATGGGCCGTCTTCACATCCTTGAAGTTCAGCGTCTTATTCGCTTTATGCCTAAAGTTGTTATCGCCGTGGTTCCCGGTTGGGCCGTAGGCGGAGGTCACTCTTTGCATGTTGTGTGTGATATGACGATTGCCTCTAAAGAGCACGCTGTCTTTAAGCAAACGGATCCTGATGTCGCAAGTTTTGATTCAGGTTATGGTAGTGCCTACCTCGCTAAAATGGTCGGTCAAAAGCGAGCGCGAGAAATCTTCTTCCTTGGCCTTAATTACAGTGCCCAAGAAGCCTACGAGATGGGGATGGTGAACAAAGTCGTTCCCCATGATGACCTTGAAAAGGTTGCCCTTGAATGGGGTGAACTTATTAACTCAAAAAGTCCTACGGCCATGAGAATGCTTAAGTATGGTTTTAACCTGACTGATGATGGGCTTGTCGGCCAGCAACTCTTTGCCGGTGAAGCGACTCGCTTAGCCTATGGCACAGCGGAGGCCCAAGAAGGTCGTGATGCCTTTCTTGAAAAGAGAGATCAAGACTATAGTAACTTTCCGTGGCACTACTAAAGAGCGAAGTTCTCTCTCTTATTGAGACCCACTCTGATGAGGAAATCGATAAGGCCTTCGGTCTTAGCATGGCCTTAAAGAGTGCGTCTCTTTCAGACCCTGAAGCCTATGGTGATGGCCTCACGGGAGCGAAGGCCCTCTACACTTCCTACCAAGACTTCTTCACCATTTATAAAGACCTCTTAAAGCGTACAGAAGTGAGCTCTTTCGCTGACCTTGGCGCTGGGATAGCACGCTCTAAACTCCTCTTTGATCATCTTAGGGCCCCTTTTCACACCTTCTCTTACGAGTTTGTTCCTGAAAGAGTCGCCGTCACAAGAGAGGCGTATCAAGGACTTCCCCATCCTGAGGGAATTTGTGAGACCGACCTTAAAGGGCAAGCCCTTCCTGATCATGATGCCTATTTTCTCTATCTTCCCGTTGGCCCAACGCTTGATCATATTCTTGAGGGCCTCAAAAGACTGAGTCTTTCAAAAGAGCGCTACCTCTATGTTATCGAGTCTCACGGGGATCTTATCCCCTATCTTAAGAAGTCCCTCTCTTCACTTGAAGAAAGGGAAACTCTACCTTTAAAATCCACGCGTCACGACCCTAAGCTCTATGTCTTTCGTCTTAAGAGCGCAACGGACCAATTAAAACGCGAAGACGAACTTGTGAGAGAAGCTTCCCTGTCCATGGAAAAAGGTTTCTCCCTAAAAGGGCTCAAGGACTTTGAACTCTACGCTCTCTTTAGGGCCTATGCTCATGATCCTTTCATGCAAATTGAAGTTGAGGACGATTCCTTTAACTGGCTGGCCTCTCTTGAATCCTGGCGTGAAGGACCATTACCAGAGAGCATCGAAACTCTTTATCCTCCGCGAATTATTAAGCACCAGCAACTCGCTCGTCTTCTCAAGGCCGCCCCCTCTTTGCGTCCCTTTATTCTTGAAAGAAAAGATGAGTCCATTCCTTCGCTTATGCGCCTAAGGAAAATCATCCTTAAAGATAAGATTCTTCTCGAATATGCCAATGGAAAGATTGTAGAAAAAAAGAGAGGTCCTTAATGGACCTCGTAAAGTGCAGGAAAAAAAAAAAGAAAATCAGTTTTGGGAAGGAGGGTAAACTAAGGTCTTAAATTCTTAAGAGCAGTTTCCTCTCTAACATGATTTTCTAAAATTTGTGGTACTGTGCGCCCGAATAGGAAGGGTGTTTCGGCGAGGGTTGGAAAAACGAACAAGCCAATTGGCCATAAAAAGAAGACTTATTACAGTCATTGAAAAAGGGAGAGCGTTAATCACAGTACCACCTCGTGTGTGCATCAACTCCAACAGTTGATAGCTTCTAGAACTAAGTTAATACTGAAATTTCAAAGAACAAGGTTGCCAAAATCGAATTGACAGAGACTTTACAATAGCGAGTAAAGGGACTGACTTAAGCGCACGAGCGCCGCATCAAAACAGACAATTGTGTAGCTATCTCCACAAAATTATTCAGAACAGATAAAGGGCGGGCGAGTGTCACTCACCTTCTCACACTGGCTAACCCACTCACCTGCAACGTAGTGAGCGTAACCGAAGAACCAGGTGATCTTCTTGTGCTTAGAGGTGATGACAAAGGTATTAGGAAGCGACTCAGGCACTTCTCCATCGACTTCATAACACCAACCATAAGAGCGCATTTCCATGCGGTTGATGATTTCAAGGGCCTCATCACCAAGAGGTGTCCCCAACATGGAATGAATACCGACTTCATTTCCTAAGTAAGGAATTTGAGCGCGCTGAAGAGTCGCCACCGTTAGGCTTCCCACAGTACGTGGTAATTCTTCACGCCAATCATCTCTTTGAACAGCTTTACCGGTGCAGGGGTCTTCAATAGTGAGAAGGGCTGCACGAACAGGAAAGAGGCAAAGGATAAGAAAAGCAAAAATTAACCAACGATTCATAGCACGCTCAAATTTTTTAGATTGAATTACTCAGCAGTTTCTTCAGTTGTTTCTTCAGCTGTTTCTTCTGCTACAGGCTCTTCTTTCTTAGGCTCAGCAACTTTGATAAGTCCTTCACCAAGAAGAATTTTTACTTTTTCTTCTTTGTTGATCCACTGACCTTTTTGGTTCTTAACACCAAAACGTCCGTTTCTCTTTTTTACGATAGTAAAATCTTTTGTTTCCTTAACAACTTCCATGACTTCTCCTTCTTTAGTGTCACTACTCGTTAAAATGTCAAAATGAGGCGTTAACATAGCGATAAGACCTTGAATTGACAAATGAAAGTATTATTTAAGGCCATGGCGTGTTAAGATTTTCTTTATGGGAAGATATTTCATTGGCATACCGCTGCCGCAGGAAGTTAAAAAGAAACTCAAAGTTCAAAGCTGGCCAGGGCTTTCACGCTATAAAGAAGAAAAATTGGTCCCCCAGCAAAATTGGCACCTCACCCTCGCTTTTATTGGCAATCTTGATGAGTCAAAAGTGGAAGAGCTCAAAGGCCTTCTCGGTGTTTTCAAGTGGGGCGGGCCCTTTAAAATTGGTATTCGCCACTTTGGTGCGTTTCCCACAATGGAAGAGGGCCGAGTTCTTTATATGGCCTGTGAAAAAGGCACCAAAGAAATTAGTGAACTCGCGGCTTTGATTCGCAAGGGTCTCGATGACCTTGCCATAACCTATGACTCCAAGCCCTTTGTCCCACATGTGACACTGGCGCGGATGCGCTCGCCAAAGAATCTTTCTCGACTCGCAGAAAATGGTAAGATGAAGCAAGAGGTGGTTTTCACCGTAGATGAGTTTAACCTCTACGACTCTGAAAAACAGAAACACCCCTACGCTATTGTGGAGACAATTCCCCTTAGTATAGATTAGAGTTATCCGATAACGAGGCCTTCCATGTTTCAACAAATACGCACCATGATTGAGCAAACCGGATTTGCTCATTTAATTAGTTCTCTCTTTCTCGTCTTTACAGTGCTTCTCTTGCGCTCACTCTTTATAAGAAGAATTAGAAAGTCCAATTGGCGCAAGGAAGACCAACGAAAGTGGCTCGTCACTGTGAGGAATTGGTCAACCTTCACTATATTCATAGGTCTCATGGTCATTTGGGCGACCGAACTTCAAACCTTTGCTCTCTCGGTTGTTGCAATTACGGGTGCTCTCATTATCTCAGGAAAGGAGCTGTTGCTGTGTTTTCATGGCGGAGTTCTGCGCTCCTTTAACCTCATGTTCAAGGTAGGCGATAGAATTGAAATTGATAATGTCCGTGGCGATGTTATCGACACCAATCTCTTCGTGACCAAGATCTTAGAGATTGGCCCTCAAAACTTTACTCACCAATTTACAGGAAGAAGTATCACCATTCCCAACAGCCTTTTTCTTACCAAAGAACTTACGAATGAATCTTTTATGCATAAGTATGTTCTTCACGTTTTTAAGCTCTCCTTTAGTCGCCAAGATAACTGGCGCCAAGCGGAGAAGTGTATGCTGGAAGCAGCTGAAGAGGAATGCGCGAACTTTATCGAAAAGGCGCAAGCGAATATGGACTACCTCTCTCGTCGAGAAGGGATAGAAGTTCCAAAAGTTGATCCTCGTATCACTTATAAGTTCACGAGTCCCAATGAATTAGAGATGATTGTTCGCGTTCCCTCACCCGCGACACGTAAGGGAAATATTGAGCAGGCCATCCTCAAGCGCTTTATGGATAAATATCTTCCTGACCCTGACCTTAAAACTGAGCTTTAATCGTCATGGGTAAAGATCGTAAAAAGAAAAAAGGAAATGGAGCGGCCCTCTTTGAAGAGTACTATAGTGAACTCTATCAGGAGCGCTGGCCAACTCTTAAAGAAGCGCTTCTCGCCCCCAAGGAACATACTCTCCTTATTAATCCCTATGGAGATTTTAAAGAAGAGGGACTTGAGTCTTTTTATGGCTATGATCATCTCTATAAATTGAAAGAAGAAATCCTGCGCGAAGAGGCCAATGACGAGGAGAAACTTCCCGTCTATTTTCTTGATGGTGCCTCAGCATTAGCTCCCCTTTGCCTTGACGTTCAAACTGGAGATCGCGTTCTTGATCTTTGTGCCGCTCCCGGAGGAAAGAGTCTTATTCTCGCTTACGCCCTCAAAGAATCCGGATCACTCACCGCCAATGACAAATCGGAAAACCGCCGCTTTCGCCTCCACTCCGTCTTAAAACGCTCCCTCCCCGAGTCCTTTTTCCAAGAGAGTGTCAGGGTAACGGGTTTTGATGCCAGCGCTTGGTGCCTCCATGAAAAGGAGGCCTATAATAAAATCCTCCTTGATGCTCCTTGCTCAAGTGAGCGCCACGTTCTGGAAAGCCCGGAGCATCTTAAGGAATGGCGCATAGGACGCACGAAGAGGCTTGCTACCCTTCAGTGGAGTATGTTGGCCTCAGCGTGGCTAGTCCTTGAAACTGGCGGTCGCCTTGTTTATTCCACTTGTAGTTTAAGCCCAATGGAAAATGATGGCGTCGTCAAAAAGTTAATTAAGAAGTTTGGTGAAAGCGTGGAAGTCCTGACTCCCCACTTTCCAAGTGATCTCAACTGTGGAGAGGCCAGTGAGTACGGCACTCTCTTTCTTCCCGACAAGGGGGGAATGGGACCATTTTACCTTTCTATCCTCCACAAAAAGTCTTAACTAATATTAGGAATTCTGACTTTAAAGACTCGGTGGGGAATAAAAGCATTAAAATAAGTGTATGGGATAAGCTCTTTTTTAGGATAGAGGCGACTGTCGCGAGCACTCACCTTAGAGAGTTTTTCATTGAAGAGCTCGTACTCGCGATAAAGTTCAGCGGCACTTGTTTGAGAAAAGAGAAGTTCTCCTGTGCTCACCGTGCCTCGCTTTTGCTTCTTTTCTTCCTCCATCATTTTTATCGTCACTTGATAGATGCTCTCCATCGAAGACTTAAGAAGAGTTTTGGCAAGTTCTCCACTTGGGGAGAGAGAAACTTCTGAGTGAATTTTATTCTTCACATTATTATGAGCATGAACTTCAATCAGACCAACTCGCTCTAATTGACTAAGGTAGAACGTCACACTTGCTTCGCTGAGAAGGTAACTCTCCTTTATTTCCTCCACACTCAGTTCGTACTCTGTGAGCTCTAGGTAGAACTGCAACGCTCCTGGGTAACGCTTAAAGAGGGCCTCTTGCTCAGTGGTGAGGATATAACTCTGCTCATTCTTATTTTCATGAATTTCAAGAAGGTCCGAAAAAGAAAGCCCCAACCACTCACAAAGTTTTTCAATCTTAGAAAATTGACCATCGTTGGCATTTAAGAGCCTCTTTATCGAACTCTCAGCGAGGCCTAAGTGATCGGCAACTTCTTTGTAGGAGATCTTTCTTCTTTTGAGAATAGTCTTAAGACCCTCGGCCATTTCTTGATATGTTGTGCGCTTAGCCAATACCCTTCCCCTATAAAAGTATCATATTTTAATACCTTAATAACAGTTCTTAATAATTGTATCAATAAGTGCGATAAAAAGAACAAGGAAAATCACAAGAACCTGAGGAGGATCTTATGCAAAATTCAGTTGATGACTACAGAGCTGCGATCAGAATTCTTTCTCACTAAGAAAGGAACTACCAAACTCAACCTGGCACTATTTGGTGCGAAGAATGGCAAAAGGGAGGGACCACTTGAGGAAGAGGTCGATCCAGCGTTTTTGCGAGACTTGAATGGAGTCATTAGGTGACTTCACTTCACCAAGAAAGAAGCCGCCATTGGAGTCGACGAGAAAGAGGTCAGGGAAACCACTTTGATACTGGCGAGGATCTTTGAGGATCTGCAAAGTAATCTTTAAGAGGTCTTCAAGAGGCATGTGATTGAGAAGGAGCTTTAAGGCACTCTTCTCCACCCTCTTCCAGTGGCACAAACGACAGGCCACCCCTTTCTTTACGTCATAGAGACTAAGGACCTCTTTGATCAGCTCTTTCTTTGAGAGAGAGCGCCAATAATCAGCGCGCTCATTAAGTTCTTCTTCCATCCTTATGAAAAAGCCCCCACTTTTAAGATCGCGAGGAGCTTGTTCAAAGGGATGATAGAAAACTCCGGGGGCACTCTTCCAGTACTCGCGCCAAAAGAGAAGAGCTGAAAGAGTTGAAAAGTAAAAGTTCTCACAGTAGAAACCACGAAAACCTTGCTCCTTCATAAGGTGACTAAGCACCTGCTCTTCCACCCTCTTTCCACGCTCCCATGTGACAGCAACAGGACTTTCAGGGGGAAGTTTGAGTCTTTTTAACTTTTCATAATCAAGGCCTAAGGCCTTCTTTACTTTCTCTCTAAAAAAGCGCGCAAAGTAGCGCTCACTCTCACTTTGAGGTGTCTCTAAAATATCCTCACACAACCGAAGCGCTTCTTTTGCTTTATCCTCTTTAAGAAGAAGGCGCGCTAAACGCTCCCGTGCCGGCTCAAGGAGGGAAGTCGCATATATTTTCTTAGCTTCCTCTGCTTCTCCTAGACTTTCTAATAACTTGCCATAGAGATTGGCCGAGCGGCTGTAGCGTCTTTTTAAAGGTGAGCTCTTAAATTTCAACTTCTTGATCTCATTAAAAAGGAGCGTCGCCTCTTCCCTTTCTTTAAGAGCACAGGCCTCCCACAACTCAGCGTGCAAGTTACTCCAAAGATAACTCACCTTCACTTCATTCCAGTTGTGGTAGAGACGATTTTCCTTATCGATGACGATAGGTTCAAAGCGCATGACTCCAAGATCTTCTAGAATAAATTGTTCCATGTCTTGAAAGCGCGAACCAAAGAAGAGGAGTTTTAAGATTTCCCATTCCTCACTAAAGAGAGGCCAAAGTAAAGTATCGTGCTTAAAGAGAAGCTCGTAGCACTCCTGCTCCCTTTCTTCAAAGAGCATAGTGAAGGCCTGCAATAGATCTTCTCTCTTGCCTTTTGGGGCCCGCTTCCCCGTTAGCTCTTTATAAAACTCTTTTAATTCACTCACTGTGAATGGGTCTAAAATCCCGGGCCATTCAATGAGGGGGTTCACTTCTAGAAGAGAGGCCTCTTCGAGTTCTCTCACCGCTTCTTGCCATTTAATCTCTTGATAATTGAGTTTTTGGGCGCGATAGAACGACTTTGTGCGCATGGATAAACGCACAAAGAGACGCTTTGCATTCTCACTGAGCGCCGCAAAATCGTCATTAAACTTGTGATAACGCTTAGGAAGAAGGTCTGAATAGACCTCAAACACATGCGCAAGAAGGCGCTCAAAGTTATCAAGGTAGTAACCTTCCTTGAGTTCAACAGATTCCTTTGGTTTTGCCATGCAGCTAGCATATCCCCCTCTTTATTAGACTGTCGAGGGCAGACGTCCTAGAATGAGGCACGCAAATTTATACACAAGAGAGGACCTATGAAGTTAATGAACTACTGCCAAGGACAATGGATTGAAGGAAAGGGAGAAGGCGCTCCTCTTTATGACGCCGTTTATGGTGATATTATCGGTCATGCTTCAAGTGATGGACTCGACTTTGGAGAGGTCCTTGCTTATGCCCGCCAAACAGGGGCTCAAAAACTTCAGAAGATGACCTTTCATGAGAGAGGCCGCGCGCTTAAGGCCCTCGCTCTTCACCTTATGGAAAAGAAGAAGTCCTTCTATGAAATCAGCTACCGTACAGGCGCTACAAAAATAGACTCTTGGATTGATATTGAAGGGGGAATTGGCAACCTCTTTGCGATGGCCTCCAAAGGACGTCGAGAAATGCCAGACGATATCATCTATACCGACGGTAAGGCCGAGATTCTCTCAAAGAACGGCTCCTTCATTGGTCACCATATTTACACCTCTAAAAAAGGGGTTGCCGTTCACATCAACGCCTTTAACTTTCCCGTTTGGGGTATGCTTGAAAAGATTGCGGTAAACCTCATTGCAGGAGTGCCAGCAGTCGTAAAACCGGCTACGGCAACATCTTATCTTACAGAGGCCGTTGTCAAAGAAATTATCGCTTCAGGAATTCTGCCTGAGGGCTCTCTTCAGCTCATTTGCGGTAGTGCACGCGAGCTTCTCAATCATGTGGAGTCCCAAGACGTTGTCACCTTCACAGGAAGTGCTTCCACGGGAATGATGCTCAAAAGTAATAAGAGAATTATTGAAAAGGCCGTGCCCTTTAATATGGAAGCGGACTCTCTTAACTGTTCTATTCTAGGACCAAAGGCCGAGCCAGGAACTCCTGAGTTTGATCTCTTCGTTAAAGAAGTGGCCAAAGAGATGACAGTCAAGACAGGCCAAAAGTGTACGGCCATTCGCCGTGCGATCGTGCCTGAAAATAGAGTCGAGGCCGTCACGGAAGCCCTCAAGGAAAGGCTTGCTAAGATTGTGATTGGTGACCCAAAGAATGAAAATGTCCGCATGGGCTCCCTTGCCTCTCTTGATCAAAGAGAAGAGGTGCTTCAAAAGATTGCTCAGCTTAAAGAGTCTTGTGAGCTTCTCTATGAAAATAAAGATTTCGCTCTCGAAGGTGGTGATAAAGAAAAGGGTGCTTTCATTGCGCCCACACTTCTTCTCAGCAAAGATGCCTTCAATGCTGATGTTCACTCGCTTGAAGCTTTCGGTCCAGTCTCTACTCTCATCCCTTATAAAGATGCACAAGAGGCGATCAACTTAGCCAATAAAGGCGAAGGCTCTCTCGTAGGATCAGTAGTCACTCATGACCCCGCCTTCGCGCGCACGGTTGCTATTGGTGCCGGTTCTCATCATGGTCGCCTCTACTTTCTTGATCGTGACTGTGCCAAAGAGGCCACAGGTCATGGCTCCCCTCTTCCTCAACTCGTTCACGGCGGTCCTGGTCGCGCTGGTGGTGGAGAAGAAATGGGTGGCCTGCGTGGAGTTTTTCACTACATGCAACGAACCGCAATTCAGGGACACCCCACCACTCTTGGTAAGGTAACAGGCGTTTACCAACCCGGTGGTGCTCGCCCTGAAAGTGACAAGCATCCCTTTCGCTATCATTTTGAAGAACTTGAAATTGGTCAGACCTTAACAACTCACAAAAGAACTGTAACGGAAGCTGATATCGTTAACTTCGCTAATGTTTCATGGGATCACTTCTACGCTCACACTGATGACACAAGCTTTGAGGGAACTTTCTTTGAAAGACGGGTGGCCCACGGTTACTTTATTATCAGTGCAGCGGCCGGTCTCTTTGTTGACCCCGGTAAAGGTCCAGTTCTCGCCAATTACGGAGTTGATGAACTGCGCTTTACGAAGCCTGTCTATGTTGGCGCAACCATCCAAGTTCGCTTAACATGTAAAGAAAAGATTAATCAGGAAGATCGTGAGGGTGAAACACCTCGTGGTGTCGTGAAGTGGCAAGTAGAAGTCACCGACGAAGAAAATGAAATCGTAGCCCTTGGGACAATTCTCACCATGGTTGCGAAACTTCCTCAAGAATAAAAAAAGGTCC
The DNA here is from genome assembly GCA_950054155.1 of uncultured Bacteriovoracaceae bacterium. Taxonomy (GTDB): domain Bacteria; phylum Bdellovibrionota; class Bacteriovoracia; order Bacteriovoracales; family Bacteriovoracaceae. The sequence continues at coordinate 19,480 of CATLOT010000005.1, read as the reverse complement.
CCAGTGTTTAATGACCCCAGTTCAATTGAAGAGGCCAAGGAGATGCTCAATAGCGTCTCCCCAAGCTTCTGTATGGCAAAGTGGATGAACACCACAATCCACCTCCATCTTGGACGCACGCATTCCTGTCACCTCCCTCCCACCCATAAAATTCCTCTTAAGGAAGTGAAGAAGAATGTAAATGCTCTTCATAATACTCAAGAGAAAATGAAGCAGAGAAAGATGATGCTTGAGGGAAAGAGGCCAAAAGGTTGTAGTGCTTGTTGGGATATAGAGGACCTACCTGGAACTCATTATAGTGACCGCCACTACCGTGGTCAGGACTGCTGGACAAAACCTTTCTTTGATGAAGTTTCAACCTCCTCTTGGGACACCCCTATTAATCCGAGTTACCTCGAAGTAAGCTTTAGCGCCGGCTGTAACTTTAAATGCGCCTACTGTTCACCGACTTTTTCCTCAGCTTGGCAAAAAGAGGTTGAAAAATTTGGCGGCTATCCCCAAAGTGGTGCCGTTAAACACCATTCACCTCTTTGGTTAAAGACAGCAGGTCTCATGCCCCTAAAAGATGAAGACAATCCCTATGTGGAGGCCTTTTGGAAGTGGTGGCCAGATCTTAAGAAAGATCTCATGTTCTTTAGAATCACAGGTGGAGAACCCCTTCTTTCACAAGATACTTTTAAGGCCTTCGATATGATCGACGCTGATCCTATGGAGGAGCTTGAATTTTCCATCAACTCCAACCTTGGTATCCCCCAAGTTCACTTTGATCGCTTTATAAAAAAGACAAAAAGTCTTCTTGATCATAAGAAAGTGCGCCACTTCATTCTTCACACTTCCGTTGATACATGGGGAGAGCAAGCGGAATATATTAGAAACGGTCTCAATTTTGAGCAGTATCAACGCTATGTCGAAACCTATCTTCTTGAAGTTCCCAATGGGTCACTCGCCTTTATGTGCACCTTTAATGCCTTAAGCATCGACAATTTCAAACCCCTTCTCGAATGGATCATTAGTCTTCGCAGGCGTTTCCACCAAAAGGGTCGTGACATCTACTTGGACACTCCTCACCTTAAATATCCCAATTTTATGGCGGTACAAATTCTTCCCGAGTGCTACCAAAAGAAGATGCGCGAGCTCATCACCTGGGCCAAGGAGCGCCAAGACCCTCTCTACGGTATTAAACCTGCGGAAGTGTTAAAACTGGAGCGAATTTTAAAGTGGATGGAAGAGGTCAACACTTGGGATAAGAATCAGTTGAAACAACTTAAGACCGAAAGAAAGAACTTCTCTCTTTTCTTTCGCGAACATGACAAGAGACGAGGAACCAACTTTAAAAAGCTCTTCCCCGATCTCAAGTCACTCTACTAGATCAAATTTACCATATTTACTCAAAAACTAAGGCAAAATATACTCAATAAAAATAATCATTATTGGGGGAAATCGTGAAAGTTCTACTACTGCTTTGCTCTTTTCTACTGGCAAGTTGTGCCACTTTTCATGAGAAGTACGGCTGTAAAAGCCCAACCGAAATTAAAGGAAAGAAGTATCGTTTTTGTCGAATTAGAGGTGAAAAGGAATGGGGCTTTTATAGCTTTCCAGAAAATGAGGAAGTTCTTGCAAATAAATATAAGAATATTGCTACTTTCTCTAAGAACACTGACAAGATTGTCGTACAAGACGATGATGACAATTTCTTTTTAACGGACCTGAGTAAAAAAGAATTTAAAAACTTAAATATTAAAGCTTTTTTTAACCCTCCTCTTTATCTTGATACTTCAAATAATATTGAAGTTGCTCTCAAGCATGACCATTCACTTGATATCTATGACGATTTGGGCAATATCATTAGTAATGTAAAAGGGTTGTCTCCCTTAAGTACAAAGAATGAGTATGGGCAATTCTACCGAAAGGTTTATCGCGCGTGGTTTCAAGATGTCCTTATTGGAAGATTCATTGACCAAGGAAAGGAATACTTTCAACATTTTAATACTAAGGGAGAACTTCTTGGTAAGCGCTACCCTCTAGAAAGTGTAGAGATATTTCTTAGCCATGGTAACTACGTCTTTTTTGAAAAGTTAGATCAAGATTTATACTGGCCGATCCTCTATTTCTCAGGAGGAGGAGGTTTCTTAAAAAGACCAAAGCATATTCAAGGAATAGGACTTCTCAAGAATTTCGAATGGCTTGAACATAAATCCTATCATGATCTCTTTAATCAGAATCACAAGTATCCTAGTTTCCACTACGTCCTTCTTGTTTACCAAGATAAGGAAAGTCAAAAGGTTTTAAAAAACTACGTTTCTAAGAACACTTTTAAGAATTGGTCTGATTTTAAACGAGTATTTGCTGATACATCAAACAATCCTCCAAAGGGATATCGAAAAAGCCCGGTTTATACAGAACTCAAATGGTTTCAAAGAAAGAGTGTGAATAGAGAAGGTACTATTATTAATGTCAAAACTCCTTACTTTAAAACTAAAGATAACAAGTATAGCTATCTCAGCACATACAACAACAAATCAGGTCAGGATATAAAAGACTTTGAAACTGAAGCTGAACTGATCGCTTACTTTGAGGATAAGACAAAGAATATTGGTCAACATGTTAACTTTGCGAGAAATAAAAAAGCACAGGACGCTATGGAACGTACGCGCATAAGACAAGAGCTCGCAGCTGAAGACCGTAAGAACAAGGAAGAAATGTTTCGAAAAAAAAGAGAAGCAAGGGAGTATGATCGAGCACGTGTCAAAGCAGAGGGAAAAGCGGCATGGGAAAGAGTTGGTCAGAAGCTTCAAAACGCAGCGGCAGAATCAAAGAAGAAAGCAAATTGTATAAAGCGCCAAACTCAAACGAAGAAAGATTACCTCGACAAGAAACAAGGTTGGTATGAAACGGGTGGCTGTAAATAAAAAAAAAGCCCATCAACGATGGGCTTCCTTCTCTAAATTACTTTCTTGCTTTTTCAACGAGCTCTTTAAGACTCATTGATAGCTCTCTTAGCTCATTAGCCGACTTAAGAGTTTCATTTGCTCCTGTCGAACTCTCTTGAGCAGCAGCATTAACGTTTGAAATCAAAGACATAATGTCATCAACTCCTTTCGTCGCTTCAGAGACAACTCGTGACACTTCACTTGTTGTGGCCGATTGCTCCTCAACTGCAGCTGCCGTGGAGCTAGCAATTGAGTTTAGCTTATCAATGATCTGGCTAATCTCAGAAATCGCTGTCACAGAATTCTTGGTTGAGTCTTGAACACTAGAAACCTGAGAGGCGATATCGTCAGTTGCTTTCGCTGTTTGCTTGGCCAGCTCCTTTACTTCGTTGGCCACAACTGCGAAGCCCTTACCTGCTTCCCCTGCCCTTGCGGCTTCAATCGTCGCGTTCAGAGCAAGAAGATTGGTTTGCTGAGCAATTGAGCTAATCATTTTAATCACAGCACCAATTTGATCAGATGACTGATCAAGTTCGGCCATAATCTCATTAGTTCGCTCTGACTTCGTCTTTGCTTCGTTTGACTGAGTTGAGGCTTCAAGTGCAGAAGAAGAAATTTCCTTAATAGAAGAGTTCATCTCCTCAGTGCTTGAACCAACTGTCATCACACCTTGATTAACTGTTTCAATGGCGAGAGTTGCATCTCTTGATTTTTCAAGGGTCCCCTCGGCATTCATCTTGAGTTGCTCTGCAGTCGTTGAAAGAGAGGAAGAGGACTCAAGAAGGCTTTGAGTGGCTTCATCAAATGAGTTGACTAGATTTTCATAGGCTAGCTTTTCTTTTGTAAGGTCAGTCGCGAATTTTACAACTTTATAAACATTCCCATCTACATCACGAATGGGATTGTAAGAGGCGTTGATCCACACGGGATCGCCATTTTTAGCAAAGCGCTTGTATTCACCAGTGTCGAAAGTTCCTTGGTTAAGTTGCTTCCAAAAAGCTTCGTACTCCGAAGTGCTGGTGTAAGCAGGATCACAAAAAATTCTGTGGTGCTTGCCCTTAATTTCATCAAGACTATAGCCTACCGTTGCACAGAAGTTTTCATTGGCCGTAATGACTGTTCCATCAAGGTTAAACTCAATTACAGCTTGAGACTTATCAACAGCATTGATGATCCCTTCAAAATTAGCATTACGCATTTTTTGTTCCGTAATATCTGAAGCAAACTTCACAACCTTAAAAGGTCTCCCATGGGGGTCCATGATGGGGTTGTAAGAAGCATTGATCCAAAGATCCTCACCACTGCTTGTGATACGCTTATATTCACCTGAATCAAATTCACCTCGACCTAGTTTCTGCCAAAACTGACGATACTCTGGAGAATTTGCATATTCGGGCTCACAGAAGATTCTGTGATGCTTACCTTTAATCTCTTCAAGGCTGTAACCTGTCGCTGCACAGAAATTATCATTGGCCCAAAGGATTGTTCCATCAAGCTCAAATTCAATGACGGCCTGTGATTTACTGATGGCGGCTAGTTTTCCCGCTGAATCTTGGGCCTTGAGAATTTGCTCGGTGTGATCCTGAGCAAATTTAATCACCTTCTCTACTTTTCCTGTTTCAGGATTTTCAATCGGTGTATAAGAAGCGGTTAGCCAAATTTCACTTCCATCAGACTTAAAGCGCTGAAAAGAGCCTGACTTAGTCTCACCTTCAGCAAGATCTTTCCAAAACTTTTTGTATTCAAAAGACTCAGCATACTCTGGCTCGCAGAACATACGGTGATGTTTGTTTTGAATCTCCGAGATTTTATATCCCATTCCCTGAAGGAAGGCATCATTCGCATGAATAATCGTCCCATCTGGATAGAATTCAATAACCGCATAATTGCCATTGATTGCCGTTAAAATCGACTTTTCATCTAATTGGACATCATCCTTTTTCTTTTCAGCTGTCATCCTTATGACTCCCTTTCTCTCGAGTGTAAAATATCTACCTTTCCCTTTGCGGAATATGAGCTGAGAAGTTTAGGGTTTTTGGAAAGAATTAGGCCTTCTTAATGAATCATTCGGTCAATCATAGTGAGCTTTTTCATCAGTTTATAACTAAATTTTGATGAGAAAAGAACAAGCATATCAACAATCGTCAAGACTCTATGACATCTTCGGATAGAGAGCTGTTCTTTTTCGCTTAGACTGTTATAAAAATCCCAGTCTCCATTCCAGGTTTTCATCTTATCTTGATCATAATAATAAGGTAATTTTTCTCTTAACTGCTGCCATGTAAAACCCTCAGTCCGATAGAGAAGAAAAATATTACCGCTTAAAGCGCGCACCCTTCTCACCAGAAAAGGAATCCACTCGGACCTCGTGGGATGAAAGACAATGACTTTTTTGGCATAAGAGAGCCCAACACCGCAGGATACCATGCGCTTACAAAATTCTTGATCCCCACCTGAACGAAGGGCGGAATCAAATTTCCCATGTCTTTTAAAGACTTCCCTTTCAACAATCAGATTTGCTGTTGCTCCGTAGCTCTCTTCTTTTATATAGTTGCTTTGTTGGAAGTAGAACACGCGCTCATAAAGCTCAAGTGGCTTTGGCGTCGCTTTTTCATATTTCAATTCAATATGACCTGCAACAATTCCCCCTCGCTCTTTAATCTCCTTGAGACCTTCCCTTAACCAACTCTCATGAGGGCAACAATCGCTATCGGTAAAGAAGAGAAACTTCCCTTTCGCTTGATCGACTCCTCGATTTCGAGCCGCATAACTTCCAGGAATCGGCTCGTGAAAAAGGGCGACACCTTTTCGCTCTTTGAGAATGGGGACCTCATTATTATCGACAATGATAATTTCCACCTCTTCCTCTAAAGCTTGGCTTTGACTTTGAAGGTTTTCAAGAAGGGAATCTATCCTCCCCTCCTTACCAAAGAAGGGAATAATGATGCTAATATCAGTCATACTCACAGTATCGCAGAAGTTGGATTTGATTGAAATAACTAAGGTCCCATGCTAATCTTTTTTCACCATGTCAAAGACCATTCTCATTATAGGGGCGGGCCCCGCAGGCTTAAGTGCAGCTCACCTCTTATGTAAAGAAGGTCAAAAAGTTATCGTCTATGAATCCCACTCAACTGCCGTTGGTGGCCTCTCTCAAACAGCCCGTCAGGGCGGCTTTCTCTTTGATATCGGCGGACACCGCTTCTATACCAAAGCAAAGGAAGTCGAAGAATTCTGGCACGATATTTTGGGAGAAGACTTTCTTCGCCGCACTCGCCTTTCAAGAATCTTCTACAATGGAACATTTTTTAAGTACCCCCTAGAGCTAGGTGATGTTCTTAAAAACATTTCTTTTTTTAAGGGATGTGAATTTCTTGCAAGTTATATCAAGGTCAAGATTTTAAAGAAGAAAGAAATCCATAGTTTTGAAGACTGGGTTATCTCTCAATTTGGCGTCTCCCTCTACGAAGCCTTTTTTAAGAGTTATACCGAAAAGGTCTGGGGGCGTCCATGTCATGAAATTTCAAAAGACTGGGCAGCTCAAAGAATTAATAACCTTAGTATTTCCAAAATCCTTTTAGAGTTTATTAAGAATTTTTTTAATATTCGTTCTAAGCAAAATATCAAAAGCTTAATTGAAGAATTCGACTACCCTCGAAAGGGGCCAGGGATGCTGTGGGAGAGAGTAAGCGCTGAAATTCAAAAAATGGGTGCAGAGGTGCATCTCAATCATCACGTCTCCAGTATGGTCTCCCATGAGGGTAAGTGGCAACTCCACTTTAGTAATGGTGACTCAAGTCCCATGGCCGATCATATTATCAGCACAGCCCCAGTGAAAACTCTTCTTAAAGGACTAAAGCCCGCTCCCTCCCAGACTCTTAAGAGTGAGATTGAAAATTACAAGTATCGAGACTTTCTCACGGTTATTTTGATGTTTAAGCAAAGGGACTCGTTTCCAGATAATTGGCTCTATATTCACGATTCACGGGTCAAAGTCGCGCGCATTCAAAACTATAAGAACTGGTCCCCTGAAATGGTCCCTAGCCCTGAATATACAAGTTATGGACTCGAATATTTTTGCCAAAAGGACGATGATTTTTGGTCAATGACTGATGAAGAATTAGTTGAACTCGCCATTCGTGAAATTGGTATTATTGATCTTCCCTTCACAAGAGTTGAGTTCTCATCAAAGGTCATCCGAATGCCCTACGCTTACCCCGTCTATGATCACAACCACTCTCAGCGAAGTGAACTTCTCCAAAGGGAGCTAGAGAGTTACCCAGGGCTTCATTTGGCCGGAAGAAATGGTCTTCACCGCTATAATAACCAAGACCACTCGATAAAAACCGCGATGATTGTAACCGAAAACATTCTCAATAAATCAAAGCGTAGTCCGTGGAAAGTGAATCAGGATGCTCAATACCTTGAAGAAGAATCTCGCTCATAGAGAGTTCCTTTTGATAGCTCTGTTTTCTTCCAATTTTTAAGACGTGAATCGCGACAAAAGACTTCATTCTCCTTAAAGATAAAGACGAAGTTAAAATTCTCAAGATCCTCTTCACCATTAGAGAAGTCCCAACCGCTCTTACATGAGAAATTGCTAAAGTAATAAGAGGGACAATTCCCACAAAAGAGCCCTCTCTTCTTCGAAGTGAGTGCCTTTGATTGAATGAGTGATGGAAAATCAATTCGCTCAGGTGCAGACAAGAACTTCTCTTTAAGGAGAGCAAAACTTAAAGAATCGATACTCATGAAAATCAGAAGAGGAAGTATCAGAAAACTTCTCTGAAGCGAGATGAATTTTAAAAGACTCCAAAGAAGCCAGGGAACACAACCAATGAAAAAGCGATACTCAAAAGCAGGATGATAGGTATAGGAGATCACAAGAGAGATCAGGGGCAAGCCTAGACCAATCAAGCTGCACTCTAAATTTTCATACCATCTCTTCTCCTTGATCATTTTCCTTATAAATAAGAAGCTCAGAACAATATTAAGGCCAAAAGTACTCAGGAGAATAAAGGGAAGATAGAGAATCTTTTTCAGAGCGGGAAAAAGATGATTAGGGTGTGGATAAATAGGAGAGCTTACCACTTTAGCAGCAATTAATAGTCCCCCTAAGAGTAAAAGCCCACCGAGTAGGTAAAATAACCACTCAAAACGCTTAAAGAGCTGGTACTTGAAAGTGAGTAGGGCCAAACTAAGAATGAATAAAATCAACGCAATGATGGAACCATAGTAATGGGTAAAGAAGAGGCATATCAGTGTCAGGCCAAACGCCAAGAGAACTTTGGGACGCACCCTCCCCTTTTTAAGAAGCTCTCCTTTAAAGGACCCATAGAGTAGCTGACTCAAGGCTGAGAGCATCAGTAAGAGAGAATAGGGTCTCATCGTTGTTGAATACTCCATGGCCAAATAATTCACGCTTAAAAGAGCACTACCCCAGAGGCCAAATTTAAGGCCCAGAGTCTTTCGAGTATGAATAAAGAAAATCAGAAGAGCAAAAGCTCCAAAAAAAAGAGAAGGAAGGCGCAAACCTAAAAGCTCAGAAAAGCCAGCGGAAATAAAGGGGTGAACCAATAAGTAAGAAAGCGGCATTTGGCGGTCATGCGAGCGCAAGTACGAAAGTAGTTGCTCGCTATTATTTTGAGAGAGTATATCAAATTGAATGAGTTCATCAAAACTTAAGGGGAAGCTTACAGCTCCATAGGCCCGCAGGAAAAGACCAACACTTAAAAGGCTCAAGATGAGAGAAGCTCTTCTTAGAGATGAAAGACGACCCACCCTTAACCTCCTTTTAAGCTTTGAGAAGCTTCATAAAGTTAAGAATCTCAAACACCATATCTTCTTCACTATCCCCATCAAAATCCTTGAAAAGACCGAGTTGCTGAAAGTTGAGATAACTAAAGAGATGAGGGTAATCAGGGCTCTCGCCAAGAATGCGGTGTCCATCGATATCGACGAGATAAATTTTCGTCGTCAAGAGAACAAAGCGCAAGGTGGGTTTCAGAAAATAAGGTTGGCCATTTTTAACAAAAACTTTTTTCAGGCGAATTTCTGGAGCGGCCATCTTTAATTCAAGAGGTCCATGATGACGCCTGGCCCTCAACGGTCCAAGAACCCGCCCCGTTAATTTACAAACGTGATTGATGAAGAGGAGAATAAAATAGGGATCAAAACTCTTTAAAAAATTAAAGAGCGCGCTAGAAAGATCTCGAATGGCCCACCATGCATAGTGAAAAGGTGTAAACGACTTTTTCTCCTTCCGTGGCTTCTTGGGAAAAAGGTCTTTGATTCGCCCACTCACCTGGTGCTCGCTCTTTCGCTCTCCTTCTACACTTTGAAAATAATGAGAGTCCTCATCAAGGCCTAGCCATTTCTGAGGAAGCGACCATTTTCGAATATAATCTATCTTAGTGTAACCATCGGCAAAACTTCTCTTAAAGTACGAAGCCCACCCTTCTCCATGATAGATCACAGAGGCCTGAGCCTTCTCAGCAGAAGCTAAGTAGTAACCGCTATAAGAGACTCTTCTTGAGAGGTCGATATCTTCATGACGCTCAAGAGCGCCATCAAAGCCTCCAACTAATTCGAATGCTTCCTTTCTATAGGCACAAGCGGCTGAATTGATCATAGGAGATTCCATGACCTTAAGATTAAGCAAACAGAAAGTCTCTTGTGTTGAGGCTTCAATCGTTCGCATCCGATACTTATTAATACTCGCCTGACCATCAATATCACTTGGAATGATTTTACCTTGAACGCCGCCCACAAACTCACGCTGAAGGACTTCGATCATTTGATCAAAGTAATCACTCTCCACATAGACATCGGCATCAAGGAAGAAGAGAAAATCAGCCTGAGAGTGAGAGACCCCTGTATTTCGCGCAAAACTTCGTCCTTGACGAGTCTCCTTAATCACCTTGACAGGAAATCTCTTGGCCACGAGAGTGGTCTCATCGGTAGAGTTATTATCCACCAAAATAACTTCGAGTAATTCATTGGGATAGTCACTGTCATAAAGAGAACTCAAACACTTGAAGATTGTTCTCTCTGCATTGAAAGCTGGAATAATAATCGAGAGTAAAGGCTGCTTATGACTCATCTAAGCTTTCTTCTCCTGAAATAGTGCTTGGCCTTCCCTCTTTCGTAAAGTGAATAAGAAAGCCGTGATAAATTAGTCCGCAAAGGGCACCGTTAATCATGACAAATTGATCAAAGAAGGTCCAAAAAAAAGACAGCACACTAAAGCGAAGACCTTCATTTTTGAGAAGAAATTTAAAGAAGTGAAAATTAAGGGTGCCAAAGAGGATAAGTCCACTGACGACACCGATAAGGCGCAGCTCGGGAATAAAGAGAAAAGCTAAAGTAAGAGCGACAATAAGCAGGCTATAAACCTGTTCTCTTTGAATATGACTAAATTTTTCTTGATGGCCCCACGGAAGATAGGCCTTCCAACCTTGAAAGAGCCAAAAGCAACGAGCAAAGCCAAAGGGAACTTTAAAGTCATTCTTAAGGAGACTCTTGAAGCTGTAATTTTTAAAGTGAATCACTTCAAGGTCACTTAAGAAGTAAAGCTCATGCCCTTCCCTTGCCATCCTTAATCCCAATTCAGAATCTTCGACACCAAGATACTTCTCAGGCCACGGCATAAAAGCTGAGGAGCGTATCGCACAAATACTGCCGTAGAGAAAGTTAACCCGCTTTGCCTGGCACCCAAAAATATAGTTCATATAAGTATTCTTATAGCGGCTAAAAAAGCTGGGATAAGGATGAGTCAGGGACAAACGGCCCGTTACTGCTGAGGCCTTTGGGTTTTCATCAAAGAAGTCCCTCACCCTAGCAAGATTTCCCGGTCCAATATCAACATCAGAATCGACGAACACAAGAATACTATTTTCAGCTAGGCTTGCCCCATGATTTCGGGCATGTCCTTGCCCATAATTACGATTAAGACGATAGAGTTTAATGGGAGGATGCTCGCGCTCAAAGCGCTCAAGAAGCCATCTAGCCTCATCTGAACTGCCATCATCGACCACCAAAATCTCATCCCCAGGACACACTTGGGCCAATAAATTGCCAAGGCATATTTCCAGAAGATCAGCCCTATTAAAGGCCGGAACGATGATAGATAAGGAGATCATAGAGCTTCATTTTAACGGCAAAATCACATGAATACGACTAATCCTTTGACACTCTTTCCCTTTTACCTAATCTCTGAGGTTTTTCTTTATCGAAGTACTGAGAATTGTTACTCTTAGAGAGGATATGGCACGCGTAAAAGACCTCAGAACCATTGATCGTGAAGAACTGCTTGAGACTCGTCTCTGCGATCTAGCGCTAACTATTAAAGGCACTTGGATCCAGCAAAATATAGCCAAACTCTATGAAGAACTGCGCCTTAAGGGACTACGCCTCAATCCTCATGTGTGGATTTCTGACGATTGGTTCTCTCCCGATGGAATTCCCGGTTTTGCCATCCCCTTCTTCCTTCTCCATCCACGCCTACTCGCTCTAGAGAAAGAAATGATAGGCGAAGCAGAAGGAGGCGATCGCCAGTGGTGCATGATGCTTATGCGCCATGAAACAGGTCACTGTATCGATAATGCCTTTCATTTGAGAAAGAATAAGACACGTCAGCAACTCTTTGGCCTGACCAGTACTCCCTATCCTGAAAGTTACAAACCCAATACCCGCTCACGCCACTATGTGCGCCACTTAGACGGACACTACGCTCAAGCCCATCCCGATGAGGATTGGGCCGAGACCTTTGCCCTCTGGCTCACCCCCCGCTCCGCTTGGCGCAAGCACTATGCCCAGTGGCCTGCCCTTAAAAAGCTTGAGCATCTTGATGCCATGATGGAGACCATCAAGGGAAGAAAGCCTCTGGTCTCAAACCGCAAACGCATGGACGATATCAGCACCATGAAAAAGACCCTTGGTGATTATTATACAGAAAAAAGAAAACGCCTCGGTCTTAATAAGACTTCTCCCTTTCGAAGAGATCTGCGCCAAATCTTTCCCAAGCAAGGAGAACTTCCTGCATGGCGCTTCGTTCATGAATCAAAAGGACAAATCATCGGGCAGGTTGCCAAAAATACCCGCCTCCAGCATTATAAAATAAAGATAATGTTGAGAGAGGTGCAAAACACCTGCCGCCAAGAAGGATTAATGGTTGATCGCCCCTCACTTACTTATCGCCAAAAAGTGGTAAACCTCATGACTAAGAAGTCAGAAGGTTTTGTGAAAGGGAATCAAGCCAGGATCATGATGTGAAAAGTTTAAAAATTCTCGTGCTCATGCACGGTGATCTCATTCCTCCAGGACTGGAGCTTAATGAGTCAGGTGAAATCATCACAGGACCCGACCCTCTTGCCGACGACAAAAGACTTGAAACCCCCTGGACGACAGAGAGTGATGTTTTGATTCACCTTAAGGCCATGGGCCATCGTGTACGACCACTAGGGATTATTGGAGAGCTCAAAAAGATTCGAGAAAGTGTGGAGGAGTATAAACCGCATATTGTCTTCAACCTTCTTGAAGAATTCGATGGAGAAAGTCTCTTTGACTCCCATGTGGTTTCCTATCTTGAACTTCTCCATATTCCCTACACCGGCAATAATCCTCGTGGCCTGATTCTCGCGCGAGACAAAGCTCTCACGAAGAAGATCCTCTCTTATCATCGAATCAAATCCGCTAAATTTGCAGTCTTTCCCAAGAATAAGAAGACCAAACTGCCAAAGAATATTAACTACCCTCTCATTGTGAAATGCCTCGACGAAGATGCGAGTCTTGGCCTTTCAAAGGCAAGTGTTGTTCACAATGAGGAAAAACTTAAGGAGCGAGTAAAGTTCATCCATCAAAAAATTGGGGTGGATGCTATCGTTGAAGAATTTATCTCTGGTCGAGAATTTTACATTGGTGTCCTTGGAAATTATCGCATGGACATTCTTCCCGTATGGGAAGTCTTTTATGAAAACTCTGAATCACCAGAGAAGGAATTTTACTCGCGGGCCGCCAAGTGGAATGAGAAGTATCGTGACCGTAAAGGCATTGATAGTGGCAAGGCCAAGCTCTCCCCCGAACTTGAAAAGAAGATAAAAGATATTGCCCGTAGAACCTACAAAGTCTTAGGACTCAATGGCTATGCTCGAATTGATGTCCGAATGGATGAGAATGAAAATGTCTATGTGATCGAAGCAAATCCCAATCCTAATATTGCGATGGATGATGAATTTGCAGAGAGTTCCTATGCAACTGCTCAATGGGACTATCATAAGATACTCCAGAAAATCCTCAATCTTGGGATCTCCTGGAGCAAGTCAGATTAAATTTTAATGAACGAGACGCTTCTTAATGGTCTTCTTAGCCTCTTCAACATCACACTCAAAAACAAATGAGTACTCTTTTGAGACTGTTTCAAGGAGCTCATTCATAAGCTGGCGCTCAACAGCACCCTTATCTTTAAGCTGATGAATCTCTTTAATGACGCTTAAGATATTTCCAAGAGTCACTTGATTAGAGCGAACACGCTCTTGGTAACAAGCAATTCTCTCTTTGCGGCTTTCATAAGATTTTTTTACTTCGGCTTTGTGAACACGATCAAGTGAGCGGTTAAAAGAACCCTTGGTTGCAACCTTACGAATCAGAATATCAGAGTCCGTAGGGATCATATTCTTCATTTTTTGGTGCATACTCTCAATCGTAAAGAAAGAGCGACCCAGTGCTGGCATATGCTCAACTCCCATCATACGACCGATTCCAAACTTAGGAGAAACCACAATATCGTCAGGGTTAAACTTTCTATCTGCGAAAAATTCTGTAACTTTAGTGGGATTTATACTCTGGGTGTCAGTTTGAGTCGTGATAGGACAATCCTTTGTTAATTACGCACTCCATTGCGCCATATTCTTAAACAAATCCTATCAAGAAAAGAAACGGAAAGTCTAGGATACTCCCTCTTTGGCGCACAACGAAGAGGACATTTAAGAGCTTTTAATGGTATGTGTTGAATATGGAAACAAATTACTATCAGCGCTTTTCTGGAATCGAAAGACTATATGGCAAAGAGACTTTTAAAAAAATCTCTGAATGTAAAATGATTGTTATTGGAATTGGTGGCGTCGGCTCGTGGTGCGCTGAAGCCCTGATTCGCTCAGGTGTTCAAAACCTTACGCTTGTTGATCTCGATGAAATCTGTGTCACCAATACCAACCGCCAACTTCACGCCCTCTCTCACACAGTAGGTCAATCAAAAGTAGGCGTAATAAAAGAGCGTCTTCTTGCCATTAATCCTGACGCTTCGATCGATGCTGTTGAAGACTTCCTTACAGAATCCAATCTTGAAGAAATCCTCAGCGGTGACTTTGATGTGGTGATAGACGCGATTGACTCCCTTAAAAATAAGGCCTTAATGGCCAACTACTGCTACCAAAAGAAACTCAAACTTGTGACCGTTGGCGGGGCTGGTGGAAAAAAGAATCCAAGCCTCATAAGAAGTGGCGACCTAAGCGAGTCCACTCAAGACAACCTTCTCAAGCGCCTCAAGAAAAAACTGCGTGTAGACTTTGGCCTCCCCAGAACAGGCAATATGAATATAGCCTGCATCTACTCCACTGAGCGGGCCCTCTATCCAAACGAAAAAGGCGAAGTCTGCTTTAAAAAAGACCTCAAAGACAAAGATAATACGAAACTCGATTGTGCCACGGGTATGGGAACAGCGACTTTTGCGACCGGCTCCTTTGGCTTTGCCGCTGCCTATAAAGCACTTGAGCTTCTCAGTGATTGACTTTCACACTCATCACCCCGAAAGAAATCCTCAGGGCATAAGCCTCTTTTGCCACACCGACCTTTTAAAGGATCTTCCTTCTTTTGTTCTTGAAAAGAAGTCACCCTTTTGTGCCGGACTTCACCCGTGGTTTCTTCCCTCTTCCTGGGAAGAAGGATTAAGGCGATTAGAGAAGTGGCGCTCTCATCCTCAGTTTCTAGGTCTTGGTGAATGTGGTCTTGATCGGGTTAGAGGTCCTGAGTTTTCCCTTCAACTTGAATTCTTAGAAAGGCAAATACACTGGGCCAAAGAGGAGAGCATCCCCTTTGTTGTTCTTCATAGTGTGAGGTCAATACCAGAGTGTTTTGGTGTCATAAAGAAAGTCAACTTTCCCGGTAAGGTCATCTTTCACGACTATATAGCCAATGCCGAGCAAACAAATCAACTTCTCAACCATCCTCAAGTCTACTTTTCACTAGGTCGCGCTCTTGAGGGAAGAGGCAAACTCCTTAAAGAGTTTGACCTCATCGATAAGGCTCTCTTTGAGAAGAGACTCTTTGTAGAAACAGACGATTGTGAAATCCCAATATCCGAGCGCTACCATCAGCTTTCCCAACTCCTAGGCCGCACGACTGCCCAGCTTTCTCAGGACATCACTTCTCGCTTTGAGCAGCTAACCCATTAGAAAGTGGCGCTTTTTGCCCTAAATTACGCTACACAAGAACATCCTTTAAAATAGAGACAAATACGTGTTTTTATTTGAGGAGTCTATGAAGAAATCAAATCTGATTGTCAGTGGGATTGTTGTCACTTTAGTCGTTTCCTACTTCATCTATCTTGGGGTCCAAGAAGCAAAGGTCGAGGAAAATGTCTTTCTTAACCGCACAAATGTTGAGATAGAGAGTCTTGCCTCTGAAGAAGATGATGTTAAGGCCCTTCGCTACAAGAGTCGCGTTTTCTCAGTTAAAGATCTTCCCCTCGATATTCAAAAGAGAATTAAGAACCAACAACTTACGAGTCATATTCAACTCATTACAACACTCAAAGACTTTATGGTTCGCTTTCATGTGAAAGCAAAGGATGCGAGAGATCCTTTTTCTGTTGATGCAACCGATATTCCTCCCCTCATTAGCATCATTGACAAGAGAGTTGGAGATGAAAAAGTTGAATCCATTTACCAAAAAAATCTGCATAAATTCTACAAAGGCCATGACCCTCAAACAATGAAAGCAGAAATAAAAGCTCAGCTTCTTGCTCAAGACGCTTATGACTATATCGTAAATCAACTTGGAGAAATATTCTTAACCACAGACAGTGCCCTCCCTGCAGGACCTCTCATACCAGAAGAATGGCTTTTTAATGGTGACTATACTCCAAGCTACGGAAACCCAAAGGCAGCCCATCATCTTATTTGGATTGGCTTCTATGGTTGTCTTGAGTGTCAAAACTTTACAAACGATCTTGGTCTGCTTGTTCAAAAGTATGGCATTGATAATTTAAGAGTCACTTTCATTCCTTGGACTAAGGATGATCTCAATGCTTTCACTTACATCAACCTTACCGGTATGTGCCTTTATCAAAAGGTTGGTAAACGAGAGTTTTGGAATTTTCACACTATTGCAATGAACCATTCCCCTAAAGTCGCCAAGATTAAACTCAATGATGTCAAAGCTGCAAAAGACTTTAGCAATGAAATCCTTCGCTCGATGGAGCTTAATGAAAAGAAACGTCAACTGGCATTAAATTGCTCAAAAGAATTTCACGGTGAAAACCCTGTTCTGATCGAAATGACGAAGACCAAAAAGAAAATTGCTTTCATTCCTAATATCTATTCTCCTATGGCGATTTTCAATGGTCGCATTATGGACCTTGAAGGTAGAAGTTTATTTAACGCCGTAGATGCAAAAATGAAGGACATTATTAAATAGAAACCTTAAAGCAAAATACATTCTCTCGTTTATGGAACAAGCCCGCTGTTATCATCGGGATTTTAGTCTTTGTTATTTTTGGCAGCTCTCTCACTTTTGAGCCCTTTATTTTCGATGACTATCTTCATATCTTTGACAATAAAACAGTACTCGCCCGCAGCTTAAAAAGCTTCTTTTACTATCTCACCAACTCTCTTACTCCGATTCCTTTTCTCATTTGGAAATTCATTTCCTTTTTTAATATTGATCAAGAACCGAGTTTTTATCGCTTGGTTAATTTCCTCTTTCACACTTTAAATGCCTATCTTGTTTTCAAGATTACGAGGGATTATTTTGACGACGTTAAGATATTAAAATTGTTCACTAGCCTCTTCTACCTTCTCCACCCCGTCCAAGTCGAATCAGTCGTATGGATTTCATCTTTGCGAGGGTTAAGTGCGACAAGCTTCGCCCTTTTATTTCTCCTCAGTTTTCTAAAAGGAAGAAGGATTGCTTACGTCTATTTTCTACTGGGACTATTGTGCAAACCCACAATGATCGCCATCTTTCCCTATGGAATTCTTCTCTCGTTCATAAAGAACAAGGTACTTCCTAAAAAGAGCAAAGAGCTCTTGATTATTGGGTCAGCTCTCTCCCTTGTCTTTTTCTATATCCACAAGTCAGATGTGCTCTCAACGCACTTTGACTCTATCGACTCCTTACTGCGCTTCAAGCTAACCCTCTCCAGTGTAAGCCTCTACCTTATCAATTTATTATTTCCCTTTCGTCTTAGTTTCGACTATCAAATTAATCCCTTTACGATTAGTTACCTGGAAGAAATTCGCCAACTCACTCCCCTTCTTCTCCTCTCCCCTTGCTTTATTCTAGGTCTCTCTGGCCTCCTCCTTAAGAAGGAATATAAAGAAAGAGCCCTTTTAGGACTTGGCTTTCTCATCTTACTCACTCCTCATATAGGACTTGTTCTTCATGACTTTAATAATATTTCCGTTGTGAGTGATCGCTACCTCAATCTCCCTCTCTTTGCCTTTGCTCTTTTCTTAGGCAAGATATTTGTTGGATTTATCAGTTATTTTAAAGCGCGATTCGATAAGCTCTCACCTTTAATTCATTTCTATTTTGTTCTCTTACTTCTCGCTCCCCTTTCGTTTTATCAAACCCTCAAATGGAACGATCCTGTGGAACTCCTCGGTCAATCAAACCGCTTTATGTCAGTTAGAGAGGCGATTCTTTTAGGTATTGCCAATCAGTATCAAAATAAGGGGGATATAAGAAACGCTAGGGCGAATTTGAAGAATGCACTCGCCGCCAATCCTAACTCGCACGAGGCCTTAAGCGCGCTTCTGGAAGTGAATGAAAAGAATCCCGATCCACGTGAGGAGAATTATATCATCAACCATGTCCAAAACCCTTTCTTTAATATGACCACAGAGTTTTATATTCCTCTTATCAAACTTTATATGAAAAGAAGTTTCTATCATGAGGCGAAAGAGCTTATCGATTACGCCATTATCAATAAAGTCGACCTTAAAGAAGCCTATCTTCTCAAAGGGCAGCTTGAAGAAACCAGACGCAATGATGTTCTGCTGAGCTACCGCAAACTCGAAATCCACTTTAAGCTCAAGGGAAATTTTAAAGAAGCACTTTTTTATTGTGAGAAATTTCTTAAACTCAAACCTTTTGATGAAAATGCCCTTGAGCGAAAGAATAACTATTTAGAGAAATTGGACTAAAATAATGAAGAAAATCACTGCAAATTGCCCAATTTTAATGGCTTCAAAAGAAGCCTCTTTCTCAATCAATTACGACAAAGCCAATAATTACAACAATTTAACAAATCAAAAAAAAGTTCTTTTCTTAAATTTTGGGTTTCCCCCTAAAATACCGATAAGAACTAAAATATCTCAAAGGTACGTATTGTGAAGAAATCATTTTTACTTCAACTCCTTAAAGGTAACTCCGGCTTCTCCCTTGCTGAAGTCATGGTTGCCGCTGGTATGCTTGGTGTTCTCTCGTTGGGTGTCAGCCAACTGATGCAAAATAGTGCTAAGACAGAAAAACGCCTAGGCCAACAGGTCAACATGGTGAGTCTTCAAAGTGAAATCAGCTCTGCCCTGTCAAACCAACTTGCCTGTACCAGAACCTTTGGCGGTACTGACCCCATGGTTGGTGGTGGCGGCCAAGCAATGACGATTACAAATGCTTGGCAAGATTTTAGAAACTATGTGGATGGTGCTGAACATATCTTTACGGGGACCAGTCCTGATGAGCTCTTTGCTGGTCGAAATAACTGGGGTCGCGCCATTCGTGAATACGATGGAACAATTAATCCTTCAAACGGTAAGCCCTATGGTGTCTATGGAGATGGCTCAAATACGGTAACAGTAACCAATATTGAATACCGTGGTTTCTACGACGGTGAAGGTCAAGGAAGTAGTAACGATGCTGACTATGCTGGTGCAGCCCAACCTATTACTGGCTCCGCTCCTGCAGCCTCTATTGTTCCCGTTGTTATTCGTGTCACCATGACACGAGGAAATTTTGCTCAATTTGAAGCGATGTCCGCTAATGAAAGGATTGAATCCAATAAGAGGCGTAACTTTGGCTCTTTTGAGATCGTTCGCTACTTCAAAGTAAGAGTAAGAATGAGAGACAGCAACAGCCGTGTTGCCCGCTGTTTAACTGCTGAAGACGATCAGATCACAGACTTCTGCCAAGCTCTTGGGGGTTACCTCGATGAAGCTGATGGTCAGTGTAAAAATATCAAGATTGCGGACACGACTAATGCGACTGGACCTTTAAGCAATACTCCTGGTTCTGATAACGATTGGTCTATTGCTTCTCAAATTAGTCCAACCAAT
>CATLOT010000004.1 GCA_950054155.1 uncultured Bacteriovoracaceae bacterium | reverse complement strand
AGGTGGTAGTATCCTCGCAGAAAACCATCTCGCCGTTGGTTTTGACTGGGACAATGCTGCAACAAAGGCTACAGGTGTTGGGAAACGAGGTGATATTTTAGCCGCGAGAGATGTCGATGCTGGACGCCATGTGGTTGCTGCTGAGTCAGTAACTGCTGGAACCTTTCTTAATGTTGGTACTCCTGCCAACCCTGCCGCAGCGACTGGTAACGCCTCTTTTAGTGGAAATACCGAAACAGATGGAAACTCCATTGTAAGTGGAAACTCTCTCGTTAAACAGGCTTTGACCGTTGGTCGTGCTGCTCAGGACACAAGCCGTAACTTAAGAGTTCAAGGGGATAATTTACTTCTGCAAAATAGTGGTAATACTCAAAGAATTCGAATGTTTCAGACATCAGGGCGTAACAACTCCCTTCTTGTTGAGGGGGATGAATCTGAATTCCATTTTCAAGACTCTGAACTTATCGTTCACACGAGTCCTACAGACTCACTTGACCTCTTTAAAAGTGGTCAAAGAGTCCTTAACATAACCAATGATGGTGAGGTCAGACTCTATAACCCAGGAAATGCTACGGCAAGAATCGAAATAGGTCGTGATCCAGGCAATAATTATCGCCCAATTGTTATCAGAAATCAGCCAAGAGGCATTAATACTTATAAGTTTGCTACTGGTTCTATTCAAGGAATGGAAGTTCCCACAAAAGATTGGGTAAGAAGAATGGTCTTTGGTACCTTTTATGAAGGTAATAACACTATCATCGATGATGTTATCAGTTCAATGAATAACTACCTTCAGCATAAGCAAGCAGATGCCGTCATAGGGACCGTTTGCGATGCTATGCAAATGAGAACTGGTCTTGGCGGACTCACCCGTTGGTCAACATGCTCAATGAGTGGTGGGAAGTGCCGCTGTCAAACGTCAAACTGTTCAAGCTCACAAGACACGAATGTGGGACAACCTATCTGTGGTGCCATTCGTTCAAATGACTATATTGTCTCAGACACCTATATGAGAGCTCCGGCCATCTATACCACTGGCTCTGGCGGAAATCCAGGAAGTGGTAATATGAGAGCGGTCAATATGTATGCCACCAGTGATGTCAGTGCTTCACGCGATGTCCTTGCCGGGAGAAATGTGAGAGCTACGAATAATGTCACAGCAGATCAAAGACTTATCGCTGGGGTTAGAGTCAATGCCCCTAGAGTTGTCGCTGGTCAGGTTTGCCATACAGGAACATCTGGTAGACGCTACTGCTACACTAAATTTGGTCGTTTTGGCTGTACTAATTATGGTTATATGATTGGTATTGCCTATGGTGTACCGATCTGTGCGCGAAATAGTGGTGGCAGCACAAATTGGATTGAACTCCCCTAATACAAAAAGGTCTAGTTATTTCCTGGCTGCCACTTAGCAGGGCGCTTTAAAAGAGCGTCCCCTCTATCTTCATTATAGAGAACTTCTAGGTTCTTAATCCTAGCATAGAGGTCATCTGAGAGCTGATCACAGTAGCGAGGATGCAGTTTCTCTCCATAATAAGAAAGAAAGGTCGTAAAAAAGGTTTTCTCCTTTAAGAGCTTAAAAGGCAAATAAAGATATCTATCACCCGTGCCTGATATCAAATGAAGTCCAAAGGGTCCCCTCTCGTAACTGCCCTCCATTAAAGTTTGAGTCGTTTTTAAAATGATGGGAGTTTCAAGGTCAATTTGGATTAAAACAAACCTATCGGCAGAAAAGCCTATCGCGACTTTGATTGAGCTCACCTCACTTGGACAATAAATACGATAAAGCTCGTAGCCAAACTCTTTCATTTCAAGACCATCAGTTTTCACATCCATCATTTTCTCAAGGAGCGCTCTCTTAAAGAATATTTGGATCGAATTTTGAGCGCTTTGATTGATCCGAAAAATCTGCCAATAGGCTCCGCAAGCAATGATAGAGCTCAACACAAAAAAAACAGCTATGACATATTTAGACCTCATACACTTTTAGTGTAAACTAATGGCAATGAGCTTTCTACAATTAAAAAACTGGGGCCTCCCCTTTATAGCCCTTCTCATCATCTTCACTCTTCTTTTCACAAGAGAGCTCTCTCTCTTAAAAGCCTTTCGTCACAAGCTTGAAAGACTCACTCAAGCCCCTCGACCTCCAAAGTTTCTTTCAAAAGAGCAAGTAATAATAACACTTCAGAAAAATCAATACTGCGGCTATAGAAAGAACCTCTTCTATGTCATTTCATTTGAAGGACGAAAAAATGTCAATCTCTGGCTTAAATCATTAAATGAATCGAAAAAAGAGAACTTCTATCCACCAAGAAGTAAGCCGACAGTACTTGGAAGTTTCCAAATTAAAGAAAATTCCCTTCGTCTAGAATATAATCTCTATGGTCACCCAACAGTTATCGATTTCTTGGCTCACGATGGTCCATCTGACCCCTTCCTCATCCTTCGCAACAAGGAAAGCCTCTTCAGTCCAGAGCTTTGTGCGATAGCTGCTTCTCTCTAATTGATTGTAAGAGAAACGCCTTCTCCACAGGCTCCAGATCATAAGCAACACCCATGAAGAATCTCATCACCCTTTGCAAATGGTGAGGCTCACAACGCTCCAAAACATCCAGTGCAATTTCCAGTTCTTCTTTATTACTTAATGAATGAAGTGAGAGCTCTTTAGGATCATAGCAATTATTGACGATAAGCCTCATCCCCGCTCTCTCAACGTAATCCACAATTTGAGGCAACTCATGCCAATTATTTTTCATCACTAAGAAATGCAACGTCAGATTAAGGGCACTTAAGCCTTTCTTCTTTCGCTCCTCTTCATAGGCCTTCAAGGCTGCTATATTCTCAAGAACTATTGAAAGTCGCCCTTCTTTTCGAATTTTTGAATAAAGGGTGGGATCAAGACTATCGATGGAACAAATAATATTTTTTATATTGATTTTATTAAGTGAAGATTCGATTTTCTTATTTAGCCGCCAATGAGCATTTGTCGTAAAAGACCACCAAACGGATGGATTTACGCCACTCACCTCCTCAATCAAACGATAAGTATCTTTTTGAATAAAAGGCTCACCACTAAGTAACTCGATCTCTTTAATATGAGGAAAGAAATCCCTATGAGCCTGGTCCCAAAATCCAATTTCATCGTAGAGTCCATTTTGCATCATCCATATATCACACATGGTACATTTCAGATTACATTGGCCGTTAAAATTCGCCGTCAATTTAAGAAGCGGGTTCTTCTGATTAGCATTGAGGTCAATGTGAGGGAAGAGGGTGTAATTTTCTCCTCCCAAATGACAAGCATCATTGTGAATTTCTTTAGAGCATATTTTCACCTCTCCGGAGAGAAATTCGGAGCGCCATTTTTGAAGATATTCACTATTCCAAATGTCAGCAACACTTTGCTCCTTAATATTTCCAACAACATGTTCGGTACCTTTTTGACGACAGACGCCGACATCACCATTCGGATTAAAGATAAGGTTAGTGAAGGGCACGATACAGAAATTCTCTGGCAAATTCTTTTGCGCAAACATCTCAAGAATCTCAAGAGGCGTATATGATACCTTTTTAGGCTTAAATTCCATGTCTTAATCTTACCGTGATGTGATACAATTACCAAATGAAACCGAAGCAGGTCTCGCGTGCAATCACTACCTATATGGATGAATTTACCTTTGTAGAGGCAAAGAAGTACCTTGCCCTCAAAGGTCCCCTACGCCTCAATGTTGTTCACGATAGGATGTATCCCCTCTTTCGCTTTAATACTGAGATCGTCCTTAGAAAGCCCCACAAGGGTCAAATAAAAGAGGGACAGCTTGCTTGCTATTGGCATAACGAAATTCTTCATCCCTGTATCATAAAGAGAGTTCTTCCCGAGGGAGAATATTCTGTCTTCTTTCTTAATGGAGAAGCCCCTACCAGAACATTTACCGAATCCCATTACCTTGGTGAAATTATTTTCCCAAAGCCAAATATTTGGTACAAGCTTAAGCTTTGGTGGCTAAAACGAAGATAGGAAACGCTCTTTCTTACAAAGAATGTAAAAGTCTTTAAGTTCAGGAAAACTCGCCAAAAATGAGGTCCCATACCGTTTGTCATATTCATTAACAAAGCTAAAGAAATCACCACGAAGTCCAGAAAGTTTTTCTCCCTCATCTGCAACCTTCAACCAGTGAGCAATCCTTCCCACTTTATTTTTTTCAAATTCATCAAAGAGCGTACTCTCTTGCACGCGCTTATTTCCTAAAAAAACCTTCTCTCTCATTTCAGAGGTGGCCAAAGAGGCTTTGAGATAGTGAGGCTCTTTCAGATAACTCATATCGAGAACTAAATGGGGGTATTTACTCTTAAGTTCTTCCACTGTTTCCATAAATTGATCAAAGTGAGGGATACTTAAAATATTAAAGGTACACATTAAGGTAATACGATGAAAACTTTTGTCTTCAAGAAAGATTTGAAGATTATGTAAGAATTGATCGTAATGAAGACCTCTTCGAATATACTCCGCCTGTTCTCCAATACTATCAACGCTAACATAGAGCTCTTGTGACTTAACCGCCTCATTCTCACGGATGGTTTGTGCAAATTTTTGATAGCGCTCTAACCTCTCTCTATCGATACCAAGATTAGAATTGAAGGCAAGTTCCAACTCTTTATTCGGATGCGATAAACAATACTCCAAAAGGCGAAAGGTATGTTTACTTAAGAAAGGCTCGCCACCAGTAACTCGAAGGACCTTGAGATTAGTCCAAATTTCCGGCAGCCATTTCCAAAAAGCTTCAACAAAAGGGTTTTCCTCTCTTTTAAAATCACCTTTCCAATTAGGGTCCATCATTCGATGAGTTGAATTCTCTACTTTATAAGGACCATGCTTCTTCATCTCTTTATAAATTGAAGAGCTGATATCAGCCAAACAATAACTACAAGCAAAATTACAGGCGTTATCAAACATCACCTCAAGGTATTGAGGCGTATAGTCCCCCTCGCTTCCACATTCGAGAACTTCTTTTAAAAATGGCCACGACCAAGGATCCATTGACTTCACAAAGCGATCAGATAAGTGCTCTCCAGGCGTATCTTCAATATTCCAGCAGTACTGGCATTCACTTGGTCGCTTCCCTGCTAACATCTCTTGGCGAGCCTGCTTTTTCTCAGGGGTATTATGAAGAGCTGAAGGATTTTGATGAACAGCATCAATACTCACGGAATGACGCTTGGGATGGTGACAGCTGTGAGTCGTGCCGTGGACAAGGTCCAGAGTCACCTGTGTCCACTTTGCGAGGCAGAAACTTGGGCTTATCGCATTTATCTTTTCAACTTTGTCTTTTTTATCCAATCCGTATAACCTTATGAAGTAACACATCCCTATTATGACATAGATTTGAGGTTTTATGAGTTCACTCTCTATATTAGACAAAAAAGTATCAGTACAACCAGACCTAGTGGCAAGAAATAATGAAGATGGCACAGTTGTAGTTATGAGGATGGATGAATCCAACCTCTTCTTTAAAATCGATGGGATTGCTGCAGATATTTGGAAGGGTTTAAATGCTAACCAAGACCTCAAACAAGTCTTTGCTCAAATCAAAGCCAATTATGAAGTCAGTGATGATCAACTCCTAAAGGATGTTGAGAGCTTCTTAAATGATCTTAAGAGTCGTGACCTTATAGAGCTTAATTAAATTGGCAGCCATAGGCCCTAAAGAAAGCCTGATAGTCAGGGTCCTTCTTTGAGCTGAAGACCCTTTGTTGATAGTCTGAGTTTTCACTTACGAAGAGTCGTCTCTTTTCACACAACTTTTTAGTCAGCTCAGGAACCCCTTTTGGCATCTCTGAAGAAGAGCCTAAGAATTGCTGGAGACCACCGAAAAGCTCTCGAGCAATTAACGCCCTATGAAAAGGGCTTTTAGTGGCCCCTTGCACTTCTCCCTTTAAGGACTTTCTTAATTGGGAGGTAAAAGTAAGAGGATCAAGATAAACACCTGTTTCATCGCCCATTACCTGTACAGTCTCCACTCTATTAGGCACCATTTTCTTATAGTTCTGATGCCCGCCCCAATCACTGAGAAGAAGTCTTCCCCCAATTTCAAGGGCCATGAGAGCGGCCATCCCAAAGTTTTCATCGCTGTGAAGACTAGGACTACAAAAAAGAAAGTTCTTTTCTCTCCATTGCTCTTTAATTTTTTCTCGTTGGACGAATCCATGGAAATGAATACCTGAAGAAGCCCGTCCCTTTAACTCTTTGAGATAGCCTGTGCGCTTTAATCCTAAGTTTGGACTATCAAGATGATCCTCTTCCCCATAGATATGGAGCTTTAGGCTCTTATCTTCTCGTGAAAGAGTATTAAAAGCGTCGATCAGAGTTTCAAGATTCTTTTGGTGAGAAAGACGTCCAATATAGAGGATATCTTTAATCTCTCCCCCTTCCAAAGGGGGAAGCTGTATTAAGTTCTCATCACTCGAAAAGAGGGTTTTAAAACTATTTTGAATACCAAGAAGATTAAGACAATTAATATCTCCCTCACAGGTTCCCATAAAAATATCGTTATCTAAAAGCAATGGCCAAAGACCAAACTCAGCTATTGGCCATAAACCAACTGTGGCAAGCCCATGTAAATAAAAGGCCATGGGCACTCTTATTCCCATCTTTGCTCTCATGGTCTTTAAAAAGCCTACACTATTTAAATTAAAAGCTGAGCAAACAATGTAATCACAATCAAATAATACTTTAAAATCAACCCTATCAAAGTCATCGACATTCACTTTCTTCAATTCAAAGTTTTCTGATTGAGAGAGTTCCTCCCAAAGCATGGAGATTTGGGGAAGAATCTCTTGCATTGAGGTCCATACAAAGTTTTGCCGTGTCTCTAGAAATAGAACCTTTTTAAACACTTTTTACCTTCTGGATAAGATAACCATTATAGAAAATAGAATTAAGAGGAGACTTTTCAAAAAACTCTCGTAACTCCATCGCTTTTTCAATTATAGGCTCCCCCATTATATTAAGGCTTGTATTGAGAAGGATGGGCTCATGGCCAGCTTCTTTCCAAGCTTCAAGCAACTTATGGTATATCAGATGAGCCTGCTTATGAACGGTTTGCATACGGCAAGTGCCATCGATATGGGCAACTTCTTGCAGAAGTTTCATTTTGTCCTCTTTTATGGGCACGGCATAACTCATAAAACTATTATGAAAGCCTTCAGGACAGTCAAAGTAATGATGAGCATCCTCCCACAATACACTGGCCCCATAGGGTCTAAAGTCCTCTCGAAATTTTATATTTTGATTAAGGAATTTTTTAATTTCCTCTTGAGAGCAATTCGCTAAAAGTGAACGATGCCCAAGAGCTCTTTGCCCTGATTCAGATCTTCCCTCAAACCATGCCACGACCCTTTCCTCTTCTAAGCATTTTATGAGAGGAGAGAAATCTTCCCCGAGCTTGAGGACATTGAATTCGGCAAAGAGCCCTATCTCATCTTCCTGCACAGGAGAGAAACTACTCGTCATCGACTCTCTTGAAGTTATCTGTGGCTTACCACCACTTTGCAGATAGGCACCATAAGCGAGCCCTTGAGCGATCCCCTCGTCTCCAGGGTTAACAGGCACAAAGAAATTCTTGTGACCCCAATTTGCAGCAATTTTAAAATTTCCCACGCAATTGAGGGCGCACCCACCGCTAAAGATAAGAGGTTGACCATGACCAATCTTAGAAACCCATTGTCCTAGAACATATTCAAAGGCTTCTTGAACAGTTGCTGCAACATTCTGCCAATACTCTTTATGAGGACTATCCTGCCATTCCTTCTTACTCTTCCCTTTAAAAGCGCGCTTCCAATCGAGTTTACGCTGCATTTCGATAAGACTTAAGCTAGGATCAAAGAAACTTTCCCCAAAGGCCGCCAAGCCCATGACTTTACCGCTACTCAAATTATCATTAAAAATAAGTTGAGCACACCTTTCATAAAAGCTTCCAATGCCCTCACCAAGTTTATAAGGAATATCACTATAATTTTCATAGCTTAAAAATTCCTTTTCCAGACATTCTAACTCTTTTCCATTCCAGTAAAATAATGACGTATGTTCAATGGCCTCATGAGGCCTGTCTAGGAATGACCCTTGAGAGAAGGAGCAAGAATTATAATCGCTAGCACGACTCCCCCCTCCATCCATGACAAGAATATGACACTTCTCAAATGGACTTTGAAAAAGAGAGCTGTAGGCGTGAGCAGTATGATGACCCATAAATGCTAAATTTGAATTTCTTTGAGATAAACATTTCTCAAGCCCCAAAGATTCAATCATTTCATAAAATGGAGATTGCTTCTGATAGAGCTCTTCTTTAAAAGAAGGAAGTGATAGGTCTCGATTTTCGACAATAGCAGTGTAATCGTTCTCATTAACGGCGAGTTCTTGAAGAGCTTTAAGTGGCCATGCTCCATCCCACTTCTTGCGACTCAAACGCTCTAGAAGTATGGTCTTAAGCTCAAAAGAATTCTTGCTCACAACCAACTCTGAAACATTCGCATTATACATGGTCTTTGCGAGACCTAAGAATCGCTTAGCCTGCATTCTTAACTCCATGGTAAAGACCAGACTCTTGCCATTGAATAAGTTGATCGAGGCCTCTTCTCTGTAGATTAGCGCTTTGGCCGAAGGGCTTTAAAACTTTCTTTAAGTTCTCACAGTGAATAAGAAGATTAACCAGGTCATCCCCTTTTCGCCATTGTCCCATAAGCCCTCCAATTTCCCAGTTCATTTGGGAAAGGAAAACTTTATTCTCAAAAGAAGTCATTCGCTTTGTAAATTCTTCAAACTTATCAAATTCGTTAAAGTGTAAAGAAGCTCCGATCCAGCGTTGAGGAAAAAAGACGAAAAGTAAGTAACGAAATTCTTTAAAATCAAAATAGAATTCATTATTCGCGCCAGACATAGAAAAGTCGTAATGACTAAATTCGATCAAAAACTTCTTAACAGTTATCAAGTCATCAAAGTAATTCTGAAACTTTTCCTTAAGGAGTATCTCGATAAGCTCTTCTATATTTCGAACCTCTCTCTTCTCAATATTAAGTAATTGGAAAAAACGATCTCTCTTCTGCTTTCGTTTCTTAAAGTCTTCCCTCATTTTATGAGAGTCGTGAGACAACCAATTTAAGATAAAGACAATTTCTTCTTCCACAGGTGCGAGAGCTTCTTTTTTCTCTAGACGTCTTTCAAGTTCAGGGTCTCTCTTTATTTCAACTGAATTTAAATAAGGCTTTAGTGAAGAGAGGTAATCATCATCAAAATAGCTCACTTCTCCCACAAAGGGGAAAACACACTTTAACAACTTCACCCTTCTTTCAACGCTCTCAACACATGTCTCTCTCAGTAAAAGACTTAAATCTAAATCAGAGTAAGCAAAGACAATATCATTAAAATAAACGCTATGCCTGAACCAGACTTCATCTCTTGCACTAACGCTTTTTCTTAAGAGATAAAAGGGTATGAGATATATCTCCTTTTGCACTGACTTTGGTAAAAGCCGCCCAATATGAGATCCCAATCTCTGAATTCCTCTTCTCAATAGCATCATCGTCTTTTCTTAATTAGGTATTCACAAAGGTCAAGAAGCCCCGTCGAGTAGTAATGGACTTTAAAATAGTCCTCAACACCTCTTTCAAGAGAAGGCTCTGATGTAAATGCTGGCCCCGTAGGGAAATCAAGGTCGTGATAAAGGACTTCGTTTACTTCTCTATATTCCCCGTCTAAATCAAAAGAGAGCAACTCAAAAGAGTGATATGGACTAAGAGAAATGAGATTCTCCCCCCCTTTTTTATACTCAATTCCATGAGCTCCTTTACTAAGAAGAGTGTGGCTTAAAGCAGAATCACTATAAAACGCTCCTCTTTCTCCTAAATTGAGAAAAGAGGCTCCTTTTAAGTCAGAACCTATTAATTCAGACCAAGAAGAGAGTTGATAAGAAAGAGCTGGGCCCAGAATATTTTTTACTCGCTCTATAACGTGAAGCTGGGTGGACCTTTCATAATCAAGAAAATCCTCGCCCCTTAGAACATTGAGAAAAGGGATAATTCTGATAGCTTCGTAATGACTGAGACCATCTAGTTTTCGATAATCAAGAGTCTTATCATGAAGGTCAATAATTAGATTGAGTTCATTAGGCTTTTGTTTCTTTGGCGATACTGTATTTGGATCAGTGCTCTCTACAATTTGATAAAGTTCAATATTTTCTTGCCATGACTTAGGAACGACCCAGCGAAAAGACTCATGAATATAAATCTTGCACTTAAGCTTAGAGGGTTCCCTATAGCGCTGAAAGAATCGAAGGAGAAAAACTAGTCCATCTCGAAAGAGGACATGGCTAAACTGGTTAAGAGATTCTAGCGACTTCACTTCAAAGCTAAACATCGGCCTTAGCCGTGAAAAATAGACTTTAGAATGAGGCCTTAAATACTCCAGATACTTTTCGTCGACAGTATCTTCTGGACACCAGTTCATGCGGCGATTAAAGAGATTCGTCTCCTCATTAGCAAGAGGACCGAAGAAGATATTCTTATCTTTCATCATCCTCCTCCTTTCGGTCGCAATAGACCTTGTAAATATCCTGATAAAAGAGGCTATACTCGCCTGTACCTGAGCGAAAAGGCCCCTTAGACTCAGGTCTAAATAAGCTCGCGAGTTTAATGAATTTCCCATTGAAGCCTCTAAAATTAAAGGAGGCACTCTCCAGTAACTCTTGCAGCTTCTTGGCCACGTCTTCTATGCCTAAGTAACGTTGAGCTTCAAACGAAAGCCCCTCTCTATCTGAATGCAGTTGTGCCAAAAGCATAGCCTTTGTCACCTTCAAATTATCTGGAGCTTGGCGGTGTTGGCTAAGGTTAATCGGAACCGTTGTAACAACATTTGGTAAATAGTGCTTAAAGGAAGAAAATCCTCCCCAATCACTGAGAATGCAGGGAAGTCCACACATCAGAGCTTCTGCCGGGGCCATTCCATAATCCTCATCATTATGACAGCTCATACTCAGATAGGTGTCAGCGGCACAATAGTATTCTTTTAACTCCAAAGGAGTAACGTTTCCAAGATAGGTAATTTTATTTCGGATACCTTCGGGTAAGGAATTCATGCATTCTTCCCAATGAAAATAGAATGTCCCTTCAAGAGCTTCTTTTCCAATATAGGGAATTCCGAGGTCATCCATTGGACCGGCTATTAATAAGCGACAGTGGGAATTCGTCATTTTATAGAATTGGCAGAAGCCATTTATAATATCAAAAATATTTTTTTGATAGCTTAGTCGACCGCTGTAAAAAAAGAGGTGCTCCTCTTCCTCTACGTTGAGTGACTTTCGCTTACTTATTCTCAACTTCTGATCAAAAGAAAATTCACTTTTATTAACGGGAAAGGGAATGATCTCACATCCACTTTCTTTCAGGAATTGATCGACAAGCCTCCCCTGTCTATGGGAAGCGGCCACTAACTGAATTTTTAAACTCTCTCCATTCCATTTTGAAAAGTGCTTAAACCACTGAGGACTATGAAGAATAAAGTCTCCAAAAATGTGAATGACCACTTTCAAAGGATTCTCTTGCAATTCATCGGAAAAATTATTCTTCAGATATTCTAAAAATGCACCAGGATGAGGATAATGATCGACCCACGCAAGATGAGTAACTTTATTCTCAAAGATTTCTTTCGCTAACCTATCCAGCTCAGGGATCGTGGCCTCATCGGATATAGAAAAAGTAAGAGCCTTTGAAAACTCCTCGTAGGCGAGTTCAAGATTACTCGTTATACTCTGGCAACTTCGCCAGGAAGATTGATTTTGTTTTTTTACTACCGCTAATTTCACTCTCCTATGATATCATGGCGATTATGGTAGCCAAAGAGGATCAGAGAACATTTGACCTACAAATACTAAAAAAACAGCTTGTTAATGAGAGTGTGGTTAAACTTAAAGTCGTCAGTGACTCTATGGTTCCTCTCATCAAGATTGGAGACCTCATTGAGGTTCAAAAGATCGCGGATCTTAAAGAGCTCAAGCATTTTGATATCATCGTCTTTGACCAAGCTGGCAGATTAAATGTCCATTTCCTCACCAAAATAGACCACACCCATCAACAATATATAACTCAGTGCCTCAAGTTTCGTGGTGAAAATGACTACCCCCTTAAACCCGATCAAATAATAGGCTTAGTAAAAAATAAAAACTTAAGCTTATGGCAAAAAATGAAAGTTCTTCTGGTAAAGTAAAATAATGATTCAAATCTTTTCACGACAATTAGTATCGTTGACGCTTGCTAATATGAAAGCCCGATACCGTAAAACCTTTGCAGGATTTCTTTGGGTGATCCTCAATCCCATAATCCTTTATTCGGTTCAAAGTGTTGTCTTTAGAAAGATTTTAAAAATTGAATTACCTGACTATAGCCTCTTCTTACTGGGTGGCCTACTCCCTTGGATCTTCATTACAAGCACTTTGGAGATGAGTATTCCCTACCTCTACAATTCTCATAATCTTTTGAGAGGATTTAGAATAAATCCCTTTCTCCTCATTCTCTGTCAGGTCCTTGATAATTTTCTCAACTTTCTCATTGCCTTCGTTATCATCTTAATTCCCATGATGATACTTACGGAGAATCAACAATCCGCGTTTTATTATCTCCCCCTTCCCATCCTTGTATTACTAATTTCAATAGCAAGTATTAGCTCTCTTGCCTCCCTCATGAATGTCTTTTACAGAGACACTAAATTTGTTCTCACATTTATTCTCAATATCATGTATTTCATCACTCCCATTTTCTATCCTGTAGAGTTTGTTCCAACCGAGTATCGTTGGATCATAGACATGAATCCTCTCTTTTATCTCGTTGAAGCCTTTAGAAGTGCTGTTTATAACTTTGAACCAAGTTACTTTTGGATGTCTCTTATTAAGGCTTTTCTCATAAGTTTATTCTTTGCCTTAATCTCATTTCTCTACTGGAAGAAAAGAAAAAATGACCTCTACTACTACATCTAAGCCATTACTAGAGGTAAAGAACTTACACCTCTCTTTTGATCTCGACCTCCAAAAAGGTCACACTGTAAGAGATGCTTTCGTTCAGCTTTTACGGGCTCCAGTTAAAACTTTGCTTGAACGCAAGAATGTTCATCCGGTCTTAGAGGATATAAGTTTTTCCATGGAAAAGGGCGATATCATGGCCGTCATTGGTGAAAATGGCTCGGGTAAAACGAGTTTGTGCCGCTGTATTGCTGGAATGATTATGGCCCAGCAGGGAATCATAAATAAGCCAGACAATATTCAGGCTGTATTTTCTACGGCAAGTGCCATTCACTTTAGCCTAACTGGCAAAGAAAACGCCTATCTTCTTGGAGAACTTCTCTTTCCTTCTCTCTCTAAGCGTGAGCTTCGTGACGTTATTGAAGAAGCCCTCGTCTTTTCAGATCTTGGAAAATTTCAAGAAGCTCCTTTTTACACCTACTCAAAAGGTATGCAAGCACGACTTTTCCTCTCCGTTGTCACAGCAAGGCCGACAGAATTGCTCATCCTTGATGAGGTCTATGATGGAGCCGATGAGTTCTTCCAAGATAAAATGAAAGAGCGAATGCACAAGGTCATTTATGAGTCGGGCGCAGTCCTCTTCATCTCCCATAATGCAGAGCTCCTCTCTCAAATTTGTAATAAGGCCCTGGTTATTCACGAACGCAAACTTGCCTTCCAAGGGGGCAATGTTAAAAAAGCCCTCGCCCTTTACAAGAATCTCCATCGAGGAGCCTATAAAACTGGCTCATAAGGCAGGCATACCTTGACAAGATAAAAGTAAAATCAATAACTTACATTGTTTCTTTCAAAAGTTTTTCTCTTAAAGCAGAAAAGGTTATAATGTAATGATATTAGGTATCTGAATAAACATCATTTAAGACGCGAGGAATCAATGGCACATTCAACTGATGATAAAAAAGACGGTAAGAAACCCTATCAATTTGGTGGAATCAATGACTTCAACCTAGAAGAAATTGAGAATGAAGTCCTCAATGACAGTGTCTATCTCGATGTCTTTGCTGGAAGTGACATTCGTTTTAAAGAAGATGTTTATCCTTTAGAAAATAGCCTCGAAAATATTAATAAAATTCAAGCGTTCAAATACCACTATAAAACTAGCGAGTTCCCAGAGAAGAACTTTTCTCAAGAGGAACAAACAGGGGTAATGGCCCAAGAGCTAGAAAAAGTCGTTCCGCTCGCTGTGAAAACAGATGCAACAGGTTACAAATACGTTAACTATGCTCACCTCGCTCCTATGCTGATTGAAGCCGTTAAAGAACTCAGCGCCAAAGTTGATGAACAGGCGACAAAGATTGAGGAGCTAGAGTCAAAACTTAAGAGTGAGTAAAAAGAGCGCTTATCTCAATCATCCCTTAATTCAAAACAGACTTGAAGAAGTTCAAGTAAATATCAATCAAATCATTGCTGGGGGATTTTCTCCCCAGCAATTTTGTCTCATGCCCTTTGTTAATATTATCCTCGAACCAAATGGTTCCGTTGGTCTCTGCCGCCACAAGGGTACAGAACATTCTCTTGGAAATCTTAAAGAGCAAACCTGGCAAGAGATTTGGAATGGAACGAAGGCACAACAGTGGCGCCAAGAGTTCCTCGAAGGGAGAGCTAGAACTTGCCGAACTGAGATTGATGATCAGGGCTGTAATCTCTGTCCCCAGCTAGGGAAAATGTTCCCTGACGATCCCAAAACTCTGAAAGCTAAAACTTCAAGCCCTTTACGGCTAACGGCAAACTTCAATGGCTTTTGCAATCTCCAATGCCAGATGTGTGACGTATGGGAATTACCAAATGGATTCTATACGGATGAAAATTTTTGGAATCCAGCGAGAAAAGAGCTCTTTCCTCACCTAAGAGAAATTGACATGCTCTCGGGTGAGCCCTTCTTACAGCAAGACACTTATAAGCTCATTGATGAAGTCTCCCTTGTGAATCCGAATTGTCTCTGGTCGATTACAACAAATGCTCATTGGAACTGGAATACGAGAGTTGAAAGTGCCCTTGAAAAAATTAAAATAAAAAATATTATTCTTTCGGTTGATAGTTTTGATCCAGAGACCTACCACAAAATTAGAAAACCAGGAATTCTTTCCAAAGTTCTCAAAACAATTGATCACTTTAGAGAGTATGAAGAAAAGAGAATTAAGAACCAATTAACTCCATTACATATGAACCTTAACTTCTTGGTTCAAAAAGATAATTGGCGTGAAATTCCCAATGCTCTTCACTATTGTTTAAGCCGCAACATTCATCCCTTTATTACCTTTTGCTACCGTCCCTCTGAGCACTCCCTTCTCACTCTTTCTCAAGAAAAGAGAAGTGAAATAATCGGCCATATGCTTAGCACCTACACTTGGGACGAACTTTGTTTATCCCATCGAGTACTAAGCCCCCTCATTCATTCGTTACCTGCCATAGACAAAGTTTACGCGCTAGATACAATGAAACGATATAAGAAGGAGTACGAAGCGAGGGCCAATTGAATACTCAAGTTTTTATCATTTTTTCATTCTTTTTCTTTCTCTCATGTAGCCAACTTCCTCACAATAAGACCCCTTTCCACTGCCATGAAGAAAGAGCCGCTCTTGATATGGGATCGGGAAGCACTAAAGTAATTATCGCTAAGGTGGACCGCTGCAAGAAAGAAATTCTGTCCGTCATCAAGGAAAAAAACTTCCCTTTCAAATACAAAGAATCCCTTCACCTTCATAAGAATACTATCCCTGAAACAATGCTTAATTCAGTCAGTGAAGAATTAAATCTTTTCCTTTCTCCCTTTAGAAAGTCGGGAACTCAAATATCTGCAGTTGCCACTGAAGTTTTTAGACAGGCTTCTAATGGAGGTGCTTTTGTTCAGTCCTTATCAAAGAGAGTCAACTTTCCCATTACCATTATTGATCAAAAGAAAGAAGCAACATTAGGTTTTTGGGGTGCCGTAGGCCTTACTCAAAAGCCAAAAGACGACATTGTTGTTTGGGATATTGGTGGAGGGAGCATGCAAATTACGACCCTCATAGGAAATACTCCTCACACTTACTTAGGAAAACTTGCCTCTGTAAGCTTTAAGAATCGTATTATCCATTATCAAGGGAGACAACGTGGTAGTCCTAATCCTATTGGTCATCACACTGCAAAGTGGGCTGAAAACCTAGCAAAGAAAATAGCAAGCGTTGATGTCCCAGAGGAAATTCGAGACGCTATTTCTCATAAAGAAGTGATAGGGATTGGTGGAGTCCATTATTTTTCAATTAGGGAACAACTTCAAAAACCAATTAATAGCCCCTACTCTTCTTTTGATTTGAAAAAGACCATAAACCAAAGGGCGAATTGGAAAGACCACAAGTTTCAAGGAAACTATAAAGAGACAGAAATTTCTAATCTCATCCTCGTCAAAGCATTTTATGACGCACTCAATATGAAGGGAGTGCTCCCTCAAAAGGTCAATCTCGCGACAGGAGTTCTGCTCGATGATGATCTCTGGTAAAATCATAGTATGGTAAAGCGAAGAAATTTAGATACCCTTATTCCTCTTCTTATCACGGGTTGTATATTTCTTCTCCTTTATATCCCTACCCTTAATAGGCCTTTTCATTTTGAAGAGATAAAAGTAACTCGCTATTTCCACACCCCTCCTCCCTCTAAAGTGAGTATTTTTACTCAAGACACGATGGAAGGAAGTCGTTGGGATAACCTCTGGCGAGAATACCTCCGGATTCAACCTGCTGGGTTGCTCTATTTTTATCGAGGTTGGTCCCTCATTACTCAAGAAAATGAAATTTTAATGAGACTTCCCCTTCTCATCCTCAATATTCTCTGCCTCTGGCAGGTTTTCTCCTTCTTTAAGAGCTTAACCCATTCAAGTGAAGCGGCCCTTATGACTCTCTTCACCTCTCTTGGAACCTGGTGGTATGGAATGGGAAGTATTATCGCCCCAACTTCCTTCACCTTACTCTTCGCCTTCTTGAGTATCTGCTTATTTTTCAGTTCCTTAAAAAAGAAAAGGATGAGTAAGGCACTTATTCTTGTTAACTTTTGTGGATTGAGTGTCAGTTACTACTTTATTCTGATTACTCTTTTGCAATTAGGCTCACTCATTCCTCTTAAAAACTTAAAGAATATAAAGACCTTCTTTCTTGCTAATCTTATTCTTCTCTTCTCATGCTCTGGTCTTCTTTACTGGGTCGCAAACCCACGCTTTTCAAATCCCTTGGCCCAACACTGGGAAAAGGTTGACCACAAGGACCCGCTCTTTCTCTATGAGTATCTTTTACTAGGAGCTGTAAGAGAAAGAGAAATTGAAAAGCCAAGAGGAAGTTCGAGATGAACACAGCCCTCAATCTCTTTCTTATTCTTTTTATTTCTTTGAGCTTTCTTGCCGCCTTTTACCTTCTTTTTAAAGCAATAGCTAAAAAGCAGCCTCTCTTCTTTTTCCTCTCTCTCTCCTATCTCATCCCCATGGGAGTTCTCATGACTCTCTCTCTCAAGGGAATTAGACTAGGAACCTGGGAGCACTATACCTTTGTCCTCCCTTTTGGTTTTCTAGGAATATACTGTGCCATGGTGGACTTAAAAACGTCCCCCTTGCTACGCCAAGGCCTCTTTGCACTCTTTGGTCTGCTCGGTCTAATAAATTACTTTAATTCATTTAAAAGTGACTCTTTTTTATACTATATAAGAGAGAAAACTAAGGTGGCTAAAACTCTGCCAGGGGTCACCAATTTAATATTTACTCCCAAGCATCCCTATCTTAGAGAGATTAGTTATTACTACTCCAATTCCTATCAAAAGAGTGAAACAAATGTTTTAGATGCACCCCTTGATCAGGCGGAACTTGGCAAATTCCAATACCTCAAAAAGAATTATAATGGGGTCAATATCATTACTATTGAAAACTCTTACGAAGA
Source organism: uncultured Bacteriovoracaceae bacterium (assembly GCA_950054155.1). GTDB lineage: Bacteria > Bdellovibrionota > Bacteriovoracia > Bacteriovoracales > Bacteriovoracaceae. The sequence continues at coordinate 127,966 of CATLOT010000004.1, read as the reverse complement.
CAGTGCTTTTAAAACGGCACAAGATATTCTCGGTACAGAGTTCATGCCCCGTAAAATGGAATACCATAAATTTGAAACCTCCCCTCACCCTTACCTTCCGAAACGAGAGGAAAGACTTAAAATTCTCTATTATGTTAGAGGCTACAAATAATGAAATACCTCTTTAGCTTAACGATAGCCTTGGCCGTAAAAGTTTTTTCAAAGCTGTTTTACCAACTTGAATTAAAAATCCTCAATCCAACCCCCGATTTTTGGGAAAATATTAATGTCTTCGCTTTTCTCAATCACACGAGCCTCTTTGAGCCACTCCTCTTTTCTTCGCTTCCCAATCATTTCTACTTTAACAATATCCACCGCGCCGTTTTACCGGGGGCTGATATCACCCTGGAACGCCCCATTGTCGGTAAGATCTATAAAGTCGTTTTCCCCCAGATCATCAGCATCACGCGAAAGAGGGACAGCTCATGGAATGACTTTATGGATAAGGTAAAAAAAGGCAGCCTCATAGTGATCGCACCAGAGGGAAGAATGATGCGCCCCAACGGTCTTGATAAGCATGGAAATCCCATGACCATCAAAAGTGGCATTGCAGATATTCTTCTTAAAACCGATTCTGGCTACCTCCTGCTTGGCTACTCTGGTGGCCTGCACCATGTTCAAAGTCCGGGAGAGAGGAAACTTAGGCTCTTTAAAACTCTTGAGATGACCTATGAAAGAGTATCTATCGCTGAATATAAAGAAAAACTCCGTCATGAAGAGCCGGGCTTTCATCGCAGAGTCGTTGAGGATCTCACCCTGCGCCTAGAAAGAGTTGTCCCCAATAGACGCGACACAAAAATTTAAATCAGCTAACTCCCTCTCTATAGTTGATAATTTCTATCCTATTCCCTTTCCCTCGTGTATAACGTTAGGCTATGGAAACAACGACATCTTTTAATGAATTTGGCCTCAGCGCCCCCCTTTTAGACTCTCTACAGCAAATGGGCTTTGAAAAAGCCTCCCCTATCCAGGAAATGACCCTTGCCCATATTTTAGAGGGCAAAGATATTTTTGCCCAAGCAGAAACAGGCAGTGGGAAAACCGGCTCCTTTGCTATCCCTATTGTTGAGCAAATCCTTCGCGCAGAAGATAAGAGCGAAGAAGGCGCTGACACCGAAAAGCTTGTAGAGTATGTGACTCTAAGCCCGACCAGAGAACTTGCCCAACAAACACACAAAGTCTTTGATCAAATTGGCAAGCACCTCGGTATCCATGCCGCCTGTCTTATCGGTGGTGAATCAATCGATAAGCAAAAGTCTGCTCTCAGCAAAGGGACCCGTGTCCTCGTGGCGACTCCAGGTCGCTTAGTTGATCTCATCAAGCAAAAGGCAGTGAAACTTGATCAAGTGAAGGCCGTGGTTTTTGATGAAGCTGATCGTCTCTTTGATATGGGCTTTCAAAAGGATATTGAATTTATCCTCTCTAAGGTAAATGACGATCGTCAGCTTATCATGGTGAGTGCAACTTCTAATATGGAAGTACTTAAAACAGCTTATAAGTTTAAGTCCCACCCCATGGAACTTAAGCTTAATGAAGACTCTATTCTTGTGGATCACATCAACCACTCATTGGCGATGATCACGAAACAAGAAAAAATGCCCTATCTTGTCAATATCCTGCGTGAAAATAGAGACGAAGATATTTACGCCATTATTTTCTGTAATACGCAAATGCAAACCCACTTAGTTGCTGAGTGGCTGCGTTTGATGGATTTTAAAGCGAAGCCTATTTCAGGACGTCTTCCTCAGAATAAGAGAACACGTCTTATGGAAGAGTTTCGTAGCAAAGAAGTAACGATCCTTGTCTGTACTGACGTTGCAGCTAGAGGTCTTGATATCAAAGACGTCAACCTTGTTATTAACTACGATCTTCCCCAAGAAGCGGCAAACTATGTTCACCGTATTGGACGAACGGGTCGAGCTGGTAAGTCAGGGCGTGCCATTTCTTTTTGCGCCCACGAAGACTGTGAATACCTCGATGACATCTACGCTTATATTGACAGCAAAATCGAAAAGCTTGACCTCTCAAATGAGGATGTGACTGCTGAAATTGCACCAAAGCCTTATATTGACGGGAAAACACTTAAGCCAGTGGACAGAAACCGCTCTTCTCAAAAGAAAGATCGCAACCCAAAGAGAGAGAAGAAGAGCATGAAGACAGAAAAGTACGATGCCCCCCTTGAAAGAGCATTACCCACTCCCCTTAAGAAATTTGTGGCCAGTGAAGATGAGAAGCGCGATCGCCGCTTCTTCGTCACAACTCATGAGAATGAAGAGGATGCCAACAGAGCAGCTCTTGGTTACTACATGATTACAGATGAGTCTCTTCTTAAGAAAGAGGTTATTGCCAAAGGAAGAAAGCGCTATTTCTTCTTTGGTCCGCAAAAGATCACCTACAAATACAGCTTAGATGCTCATTATAAGAAGCTTCTTCTTCCCTTTATTATTGAAATCCTTACCCTCTCTCATCTTGATGTGAAAGTGAAGGTAAGCTTTAAAGGCGATAGTCTTGATATTAGCTTCAATGGTCCAGATGAAGGACTCCTTCTAAGAAATAGAGGTGAAATGCTTCAAGGCCTTGAGCAGATTATGCGCCTCTACCTTGCTAATAAAATCACTCTCCCCTCAAAACTCAAGTGGAATGTCCGTGTCCATGGGGCGAAGACAGATACACGCCGAGGTGACAAAAGAAATGACAAAGGTGGCAACCGTCGTGATGGGAGGCCAAACACCCGAGGCCGTGGCAGAAACGGTGGCCCTGATCGCAATAATAAAGAAAGAGAAGAAAAGATTATCGCTCTTGCTGAAGAGGCCAAAGAAAAAGTTCTTAACTCAAAAGAGCCTTTCACTTTAAAGCCCCTTGATCCTCGTGACCGTCGCATTGTTCACCAGCATCTTGGTGAAGATAGTGTCGTCAAAACCACTTCTCTTGGGGATGGACGCCTTAAGAAAATTGAAGTTTCACTTCGTTAATTTTTCGACTCTACTGTAAACTCAAATTTACTCATAAAAAAAGGAGGTCTTATGACCTCCTTTCTTTTTTTATATGAATGTCTTTTGGCGAAAAATTATTTCTTTTGTACGTTAATCGCGCAAGGACCTTTGCGGCCTTCACCCATTTCGTATTCTACCTTGTCACCATCAGCAAGACTTCCACCCGGAATACCTGTGATATGAACGAAGATGTCTTTCCCACCATCGTCTGGAGTGATAAAACCAAAACCTTTAGTTTCGTCGAAAAATTTAACTGTACCTGTCTGCATAAAAAAATCCTTAATGGGGAAAAAGAAAGGTTTTTCCCAAGTTAATCTGTTGACTTCAGCTTATGATGAATTGGTCCCGGAGCAAAGTAAAATTGGGGAGGTGAAAGAAATTTTTAATATTTTTCAATAATTTTGCGCAATTCGTTAACCAAAAACTCCTCCCTTTGCGTTCTCTGCCTCTTATTTCGCAATGAATGGAATCGCCTCCGAATATAGTCAATTCCCCGCTCCTTCCAGGAGTCCGCCTCAAAATAATCCTGGAAATTTGGCTGACAGTGAGAGACCTTTTTAAAAATAAAGACCTCATAACCTCTCCTTCCTTCTTTAACAAAGTCCAAAGAAAGCTCAAATCCCTCCAAACTCGCAAGATACTCATAAAGTTCAACAGAATAGTAGGCCGGAATGGCCACAAAACGCTGCGTCTCATTAAATTCCCACGCCTTTAAACAGTCGATCATTAAGAGCCCACCGACACCAAGCATAAAGATAAGAGAGCTCTCCTTAAACTTTAACTCCTGTGCAGGTCTATCCCAATACTCTACTAAAGGTGCCTTTCCAGTCATTTGAACACCGAGGTCTTCACGAATGCCTTGGACAAGACGAGGACTAATGTCATTAAAGAGGACATTCTTTCCCTCATTTAGACATGCTTTTCCTAGGTCTCCGTGGTCACAATAGAGGTCATAGACCCACTGATCACCACTTTTGAGGAGGCTAAGTGCCTTTTGCAACCTTTTCTTCTTTGACCAACTTTTTATCTTAATATTTTGTGCCATTTCGTTTCAAAATAAATCGAGTTCTTTTAAAATAAGGTCATGCTAAAGCAGACTCTTTTCTTTATTCTAATTCAATTTTCTGCCGCAGCAGACCTAATAGTCCTAGCTCCCTATCTTCCGGGGAACTACGAAGGCAAAGGAGTTTCGGGTCGAGAATATGAAATCGTAGAAAGCATTTTTACTTGTGCCAAACTCAAAGTGCAATACGACCTCCAGCCTTATTTTCGTCATATCAAAACCTTTGAATCATCTGATCAGTCTGGTGGCTATGATGGAATTTTGTGTGTGCCACAAAGCTTTAAGAGCAGCTACTTTCCTACCCTATCTTATATCAAATATCATAACGGTGTCCTTGCGAGAAAGGACGACTTTCCCAAAGGTCTCTCAACTCTTAAAGACCTAAAAGGGCGCCATGTTGCCACCTTTGTTGAAGGAAGAAAGTTAATATCTGGCCTAGAAGAAAATATAGACCTATTTGCGAGTTACGATGAAACAAGTGATCAGAAAAACCACGTAAAGATGCTTCTCAAAAAACGAGTTGATGCTGTTATAAGTGATGGCCTTATTTTCATGAACTATCACAATCGTTTTGTTCAAGAAACTAGTGACACTGAATTTCCTGAAGTTAAGTTCTTTAAAGTATTCAAGCCTACGACCTTTAAGGCCAGCTTTAAAAAGAAAGAAATCCGCGACCGTTTTAACGAATGCTATGAAAAACTCGCAAAAAATGGAACACTAGATAGGATTGAAAAAAAGCACGCTAAGCTCTATAAAAAAAGCCTAGGGGACTCTTATTTTACCCCTTTACTTAGAAACTAGGAGCATACTTTATCCGAAATTTTATTGTCCTCACCCTCTTCCTCTTCTCCCTCACACTCAATGCCCAAAGCGAAGCTTTTCCCATTAAAGGAAATGTAAAGAATCGCGTCGATTTTTGGATCAAGGTATACACCGAAATTAGCACCCAAGAAGCATTCCTTCATGACTCTGAAGACTTAAGAATTATCTATAAAAAAGTTAAATTACCTCGTCATTCACGCAGAAGAAGAAACTTCCTAAGAAAAGAAAGGGCCCACTATCGAAAACTTCTTCGTGACCTTAGTAATAAGAACTTTAATAAACCTAGCGCTGCTCACAAAGAAATTCTCAAAATTGTAGGAGAAAGACCCAAGAAAGAATACTACGCCCTTTCGCGTAACCTACGCTTCCAATACGGTCTTAGTGACCGCTATTTTAAAGGCCTCATGAGAAGTTATCAGTATATGGATTACATTAAAGAGCTTCTCAAAAAAGAAGGCCTACCTGAAGAGATTCGTTTTCTTCCTCACGTGGAGTCTTCTTTCAATCCTCACGCTTACTCTAAAGTGGGAGCCGCGGGAATGTGGCAGTTTATGAGAATGACCGCGAGACTCTACAAACTAAAAATCGGTTACACTATCGATGAGCGCCGAGACCCTTACAAAGCAACAATTGGTGCTCTCCGCCTTCTTAAAGATAATTACCGACTCCTCAAGTCCTGGCCTCTCGCACTGACGGCCTATAATCATGGAGCCCGAAGCATGCAAAGGGCGATTCGAAAATTAGGAACACGTGACATCCATACTATTATTGATCAATACCGCAATCGCCGCTTTGGCTTCGCTTCAAAGAATTTCTATGCAACCTTCATGGCGACGGTGAAAATCTCCCAATACCCCCAGGTTTATTTTCCTCACTTTCAAAAACCTAAGGCCATTGCTGTTTCAGCTCTTGCGCTACCGGGCCCCCTCACCACTCAACAGGTGATTAAAACTCTAAACGTTAATACGAATACTTTTAAAGAGCTCAACCCGTCCATAAGAAGAAGTGCTTATAAGATGGGGCTCCCTCTTCCTAAGGGGCATAAGGTTTATATTCCGAAGCTCAATGATGAGAGCCTCTCTCAGGCCCTTGCCTCCCTTGAAAAGCAAAAAGACCTCACCCCAAGTCTTGATGGTGAGCGCCTTCATATCGTCTCCCGAGGTGAAACACTTATTCAAATCTCTCAAGCCTATAAGGCTAAGATGCGTGATGTGATTGTTTATAATCAGCTCTCAGATCCTTCTCGTATCTATGCTGGAATGAGACTTAAGATTCCAGGAAAAGACACTGACATTAATAAAATAGAGGAAAAGCAAAAGGTTGCTGATGTTATTAAAGTAAAGGAACCTGTAAAGACAGAGAAAACTCTTACGGCGCAAGCACCAAGTGTCCCTCCCAAAAAGATCCCAGTTAAACCAGTCTATGGACCTCTCCCTCCCCTTTCAAGCTCGGGGCTTGAAGGCTATAACCTTAGTGTTACGAAAATAAAGGGGTCACGCTATCGCATTGAAGTAGAAACAGATGAGACACTCGGTCACTTTGCTGACTGGCTTAAAATTCCTACTCAGAAAATTCGCCAATGGAATGGTCTCGCCTTTGGTCGAGTCATCTACATTGGTCAGAAATTAAATCTCTACCTTTCAAAGGAACAAGTTCTCCAATTTGAACAAGAGAGAAATGCCTATCACCTTTCTATCCAAGAGGACTTCTTTGAAAATTATCGTGTTGTGGACACTAAAAAGTACATCGTTGAAAAAGGCGACACTCTTGATGAAATTCTAAAGAAGTTTGAGTACCCTTTTTGGCTTGTTCGCCGCCAACAAGAAGAGAATAAGCTCTCAGATAAACTGACGATCGGCCAGGTTATAAAGCTTCCTGTTCTTGAAGCACTCAATCAGGGAGACAATGAAACCCCTATCTCACTTCAAGAAGAATCTAACCTATAGTTTAATTAGAGAAGAGGCCATCAATGGCACCTTGAACCGATTTGTTAGTACTTTGGTCTTTATTGAGAAAGAGGAATTTTCCCCTATAAAGTTCATTGCAAAGACGATGAGAACTGAGTGCAATTGCTGCTAGTTTATGACCAAGCCTTGGCGTATAAGATGAATCATGAAGACCCAGAGTCATTGCCTCAATCACTAGAACGAAGTCATCATCTATGGCCATTTTAGTTAAAGATCTTTCAAGAGCTCGCACTTCAGTCATCAACTGGGCCATTTCTTTATGAGTTCTCCCAAAATCATAAGCAAGGGCCTCATCATCATTTTTTAAGAGGTCATGAAAGAGGATTCCAAAGAAGAGAATCTGGCGATTTCTTTGTGAATTAATATTAAGTTCTTTCAGAGTCATAAGACTTATGAGGTAAATGAGGTAACTATGATGAATAATATAGTCATCACAAATATTATTCTTTTTGAGAATTCTTTCAATTTCATCCATGTTTTCGATTTGATCAAGCGTTGATTCAAACCACTTAAATCCAGAATCAAGTTTTTCTTTACTTGTCAGAACACCGAGCAGAAGTTCCTCATGAGCAGCTTTAAACCGGAAAAACTGGTCTTTTAAGCTAAGTTCTTCCTCAACGATATTGACCCAAGGACCAACGATACCACTCGTGCGAATATTTCTTGAGGGTATAAAAAAATGAGTTACACCCTTTTCTTTTAATTGAGCTAGTCGATCCTCCGCGAGAGTGTCATTTTGATGAAGATACTTCACAAGCTTCGTTTCATTGAGGGCAATATACAGAGGATAGCGAAGGGGTACACTTTCTTTCACTTCATGAATCGGTATTTTTACATAACTGAGTTCGGGAAATTTTTGAACCGCTTGAGTTAAGGGCTCAACTCCTTCTTGTTTATTAATAAAGGAAAAGTGAGACCACTCCTTTGGTGCGAAACCACTTTTAATAAACTCAGCCTTCGCTGCTTCAACTTCGGAGCTAAAGAGAATGAAGGGAATATGAGAAAACTTTCTCACCCACTCTTTAAAGACGACCAGACCATTTCCACCAGGCATAAAAAAGTCACAAACAATTCCTTCAATACGAAAACCAAACTTTGTGAGTAATTCGACAGCGAGGTCTCCCCCACTTGCTTCTAAAACGGTGCACTCAGGAATCTCATCCTTCAAAGCATAGCTTACAAGCTCACGAATATCTTCATTATCATCGACAACTAAAATTACCATAAGAGAAGTTTACAACTCTTTATGATAGAGAATTCCTGAAATTTCAGTAAGATAGCCTGGAAAACTACTAAACATCAATAGTTTCAACAACTTAAGATTGTTTAATTCAGTAAATTTTCTTTTCGTGCGGAAATAATTTCGTCTGAGATTTTAGGCACCAGAGCATTTACTGCTTCTTTAAGATGATGACCATCAGCAAAGAGTGACGAGAGAATATCAAGCTTCCCACTATAGATTTCACTCACACTCTTTTCTTCAAGAATATTATCAAAATGCTTAAGAATATTTGAACTCAGTTCAGGAAGAAAGGGCGCCATTGCAACCCCTAAGCAAAGAGCATAAATCGACGAGGCGGCTAAGACCTTACCGGCTTCGTCTTTGTTTTCTTTAATAAGGGCCCACGGAGCTTGATCAGAAAAATAGTTATTGGCCTTGTTCCCCATCGCCATCACTTTTTCGATTCCCTTCTTAAAGCTCTGCTGATCAAGAAGCCCATTCAATTCTTCGAGATCACGACCAATTTCCTGACAGTTCTCCGTAGAGAGAAAGGCCTGGTAGTAGTCAGCTGGCATGCCCTCAGCCCAATGCTTTTGCGTGAACTTTAGGCAGCGGTTAAGAAAGTTACCAATATTATTAGCCAGTTCATTATTAACCTTAGCCTGAAACTGATCCCAACTAAAACTTGAGTCAGTACTCTCAGGAAGAATACTCAAAAGATAATAGCGAAGAGCGGTCTGACCAAATTCATCGACAGCATCAAGAGCATCGACATAATGACCAGTAGACTTACTAAATTGTCTGCCTTCAAGGTTAAGGAACTGATTGGCCGGAACATGATCCGCTGGTTTTGCTTTTCCTGAAGCCATACTCATCGTTGGGAAGATAATGGTGTGAAAAATAATATTATCTTTTCCAATAAAATGGGTCAGCTCAGTATCAGGATTTTGCCACCAGTCTTTAAGATAGTCTTCATCACTCCCTTTTAACGCTTCTTTGGTATTAGAAACATATCCAATGGGTGCATCAAACCATACATAGAGTTTCTTGCCCTCTGTCCCTTCTAGTGGAACATCGATTCCCCAATCAAGGTCACGAGTGATCGCACGGTCTTTAAGCTCTTCTTTGGTGAGACTATCCACATATGGCCATACGGTTTTACGCCAATCTCCCTTCTTACTTTCAAACCACTCTCTAAATTCTTTATGGTACTTTGAAAGAAGGAGGTAATACTGGGTAACCGTTACTTCTTTTATATTTTGGGAGCCACAAATTTTACAAACTGGCTCTTTAAGGCGAACTGGGTCAATGAACTCACCACAATTAGGACACTCATCCCCGCGCGCACTATCGTAATCACAAACGTAGCAAGTCCCTTCAACGAAGCGATCAGGGAGATGATTATGACAGTCATTACAATAGAGCTGCTGACTGTCCTGAGGTCCAATAAATCCTCTCTCATTGAGCTCATGAAACCATTTTACTGTTTCCTCTGCGTGATAGGGAGCCGATGTCTGCCCAAAGAAATCAAATTCAACGCCATACTTATTGAAAACCTCTCCATGCTCCTTGTGCCACTTATCAACGTATTCTTGATAGCCAATTCCCGCTTTCTTGGCATTAAGCATAATGGCCACACCATGCTCATCACTGCCACAAATAAAGAGTGATTTCTCCCCTTGAAGTTTCTTGTGGCGGTTATAGACATCAGCTGAGAGGTAAGCTCCTACCAAGTGCCCAAAATGAATTGGCCCATTGGCGTAAGGAAGTGCTGACGTGATGAGAAAACGTTTACCTTGCATAGCAAAAACTCCAATAATTAGCTTCCCAATGTTGTAGCAAAAGACCTCGAATTTTGCTACAAATTCCAATAGATGGCCTTTCAAATACCACCTCAAGCCTTTCTCTCCTTCAGTAAGAAGCAAGCTTCTGACTCCCTTTGGCGTCTTCTGCGACAAATGGAAGAACAAAGATGGAAAAGCCCGGGATGGACTGAAAACCATAAGGCCTATTTTCAATACCTCAATGTTCTCAGTAAGCACGAGACTAAGTCACTGGCTTCTCTCTCTAATGAACTCCTTAAAATAAACTTCCAAGAACCTCGCCACCTTGAGCACTCCTTGATTCTCCTTGAACGCTTTCAAGAAAAAGACCTCCGTGAGGATCAGTTTCTCATCTCAACTCAAGATACGGAAAAACCAAAAGGTGGTGCAAAGGGACTTTTAGGAAGGCCACCTGTTTTGGTTCTCGATAACCTGAGAAGCGCTTTTAATGTAGGTTCCCTCTTTCGAAGCGCAGAAGCTTTTGGTGTTAGAGAAATTCACCTTTGTGGTTATACGGCAACTCCTGAAAACTCAAAAACGGCTAAGGCCGCCCTCGGGACTCAAGAGTGGGTCACCTACACCCATTGGGACAATACACTTAAATGCCTAGATCAACTTAAGGAGCGCGGCTATACCCTCTACGCTTTAGAAACAGCAAAAGAAGCCAAGCCCCTTGAAGAGACTCCCATTGAACATCCTGCAGCTATCATCCTTGGAAATGAGCGCTATGGTCTTGCTGACCCCGTTTTAAGGCGTGCTGACCACCTCCTCTCTATTCCCCTCAGAGGAAGAAAGAACTCCCTCAACGTCGCCGTTTGTGGCGCAATAACCTTATACGAAGTCTTAAGAGCAGTGACGTAGACACGAAGCTCTAGTAAAATAGGCGCAATTCACCTTCTTAATCCTAGGAGATTATATGATCGATTTAGAAACTGACACTCTCGATGAATTTGTCCAAACACATACAAAAGTCCTCGTTCAATATGGTGCCGGATGGTGTGGAAATTGCCGAATGATCAAGCCAAAAGTAAAAAATCTTGCTTCTGAAAATGAAAGCATCGCCTTCGTTTATGTTGATGCCGAAAAGCTTCCCAATAGTCGTCAACTTGCGACGGTGAGCAACCTTCCCACCTTTGCGGCCTTTAGTGGAGGCGAACTCGTCGAGCAAACTCAAGGCAATAAAATTGAAATTGTTCAGGAACTTGTGGATAAGCTTAACTCATAAGAGAGGGACCTCATGAAACTTCCTGTCATTAAAAACCTTGTTGAATTTATCCAAACCAACGATGAGGACTATATTCTTGAGGCCATTGAGGTTCTCGAACATGTCTCTTTGGCCAAAGGCCTCAAGGACGAAGAGCTCAACACAATTGGCGAGCTCCTCTCGAATATGTACGGCTCAGTTGAGGTTGCTAAGGATATTAAAACAGGAACAGCCCAAAAAGATGCTCTCAATAATTTTATGAAGAGAGTTATGGGCAGTATTGATAATTAGTTCTTAATATCAACTACGTTGATATTGCCCTTCTTTAAAGACTTCACTTCCTTGGGGATACTATCCAAAATACAGGTCTCCAAGGATTGAAGAATTTTCTCCTTTAAGAAAGAGCGGCTATGCACCAAACTCACCTCACGGGTTGGTACTGGTTTAGAAAAGCCTCTTAACTGCTTTTTTTCGGCAGCGGAAAGTGAAGTCACCGCCAACTCTGGCAGTAGAGTGAAGCCATCATTCTTCTTCACAAGCTGAACTAGCGTTTCTAAACTCCCACTTGAAAATTCGACATTGGCCATCACCCGATTGTCTCGCCCAATAGAGCAGACATTGAGCATTTGATTTCGAAAACAATGCCCTTCTTCAAGGAGCCACAGGTCCTCACCATTGAGGTCACTGTCTTTAAGGCGACTTTTCTTCAGAAGAGAATGATGCTTTGAAAAGTAGGCATAGAACGGCTCAAAGAACAGGTGTCTTTCAATGATTTGCTCATCTTGAAGGGGGGTCACGAGAAGACCACCATCAATTTGATCACTTTTAAGAAGACGAATAATATCCTCTGTTTGAGCTTCTCTTATTTTAAGTTCAACTTTAGGAAACATTTGAGAGAACTTCCCTAAAAAGAGAGGAATGAGGTAGGGAGAAAGTGTAGGAATCACTGCAAGATGAAATTCACCTCGCGCTTCACTTGCTCCCTCCTCAGCGAGTGTAAAAAGCTTCTTATGCTCTTTTAATATAACCCTCGCCTGTTCAACGATCGCTCTACCCTCTTCACTTATCCGGATAGGCTTTCGAGAACGATCAAAAATGACTGTCTCTAATTCTTCCTCTAGCTTTTGAATTTGAATAGAAAGTGAGGGCTGCGCCACATGGCACTTTTGGGCTGCTCGCCCAAAGTGCTTTTCCTCTTCAACCGCAAGGAGGTATTCAAGTTGAGTGATACTCGCCATCTCTCTTTCCTCTATCCTAGTGAAGAAGTGACTTAAGCATCCAAGCCGTCTTCTCATGGAACTCAATTCTTGCGCCAAGAAGACTATTTGTCCCTTCATCATTTGCATCTTCAAGAAGAGGTAGGACATCTTTTACAGTTCTTGTGATTTGCTCATGATCAGAAAGTAGAGTTTTAATCATATCTTGAGCTGCAGCCCCCATTGATGGATCTTCTTTTACAGAAGAGAGCTCTGTGAACTCTGCGTAACTACCTGGGGCAAGTTCACCCAGGACACGAACACGTTCTGCAATTTCATCAACAGCAGTAGCAAGCGCCATGTAATGTTCTTCAAACATAAGGTGAAGAGATTGGAACATTGGTCCTGTTACATTCCAGTGGTATTTATGCGTCTTTAAATAAAGAGTATAAGTTTCAGCGAGAACTTTCTTTAGTCCATTCGCAATTTCATTTCTCTTGTCTTCATTAATTCCAGTATTTAATACGGTTGTACTCATGCTCATTCTCCTTAAGATAAAGTGACATTCATAACTTTTCGTATTGTCACATTTTACAATGAGAATTCCAACCTTTGATAACTTTTGTCTATCGTATTAAGGTGCTGTTTTTTGCAAATAATAATCATAATTGCCGGGGTAAATGGTCACCTTTTGCTGCCCCACTTCATAAACCTTCTCAGTGAGCTCTCTTAGAAAGTGACGATCGTGACTGACAAAGACAATCGTTCCTTCAAATTTCTTTAGAGCAGTTAGGAGAACTTCACGTGACTGGATATCAAGATGGTTAGTGGGCTCATCTAAAATAAGGAGGTTATTATTTTGTGAAAGAAGGACAGCGAGGAGAAGCCTACTTTTTTCACCACCAGAGAGGTGGCGAACCTTCTTTTTCACATCATCTCCGCGAAAGAGAAAGGCCGCGAGGAGGTTTCTTAAATAACCATCACTTGCCTCTGGTAATGCCCCCTGAGCTTCTTCAAGAACTGTACTTTCGGGATTGAGAACATCAAAAGAGAATTGACTGAAGTAGCCTAGCTTAATTGAAGGACCTATTTGAACAGTACCGGCGGTAGGCTCAGTATGGCCACATATGGTTTTGAGAAGGGTCGACTTTCCTGCGCCATTAACTCCAACAACAGCGACTTTATCTTGCCTCTTAATAAGAGTGTCCAGTCCATTAAAGACTTGAAGCTCACTTCCATCTGGCTTTGGCCACGTTTTAGCAAGTTCCTTAATAACAATGACATCATCACCACCCCGTGGCGGAGTTGGGAATTCAAAATTAATACTCTCTTCTTCAGCCGGGACTTCCACTCGATCGATTTTTTCAAGTTTCTTTACACGAGACTGAACTTGAGCAGCGTGAGAAGCTCGCGCTTTGAAGCGAGCAATAAATTCCTCATCCTTAGCAATACTTTCCTGCTGTTTCTTAGCCTCACTAACGAGCTGGGCTCGACGAACTTCACGCTCCTTTTCATAGAAGTCATAATTTCCTGAATAAACCGTCACTCTCCGATGTGCAACTTCGACAATTTTATTACAGATGCTATTCATGAAATCACGATCGTGGGTAGTCATGAAAATAGCACCCTCAAAGTTTTGCAACCACTCTTCAAGCCATAGAATAGTCTCTAGGTCCAAATAGTTTGTAGGCTCATCCATAATAATAAGATCGGGCTTAATAACGAGAACTCTTGCAAGGGCAATTCGCATTTTCCAGCCCCCACTAAACTCAGAAACATCCTTACGATGATCTTCAGGCATAATACCAAGCCCCGTTAATACTTCTTCTGCCCGTGACTCGAGATCATAACCGCCACGTTTTTCAAACTCCGTTTGAGCATCACCCATGCGCTCAAGAATTTTATTCATTTCATCAGGATCAAGATCGGGATCACAGAGCTTTTCTTCATACCCTTTTAATTCATCCTGTAGTTTTTGAACTTTTTCATCACCACTGAGAACAACCTCTAGAGCAGTTGCTCCTTTCATTTCTCCAACATTTTGAGAAAAATAAGCGAGCCGTAGTTTTTCGGGAAAACTCACTTGTCCCTCAAAGGATTTATCCTCGCCAATGATCATCCTAAAGAGTGTCGTTTTCCCGGTACCGTTAGGGCCAACAAGACCGACTTTTTCTCCAGGATAGATCTGAAAATTAACATTACTATAGAGGACTTCTCCTCCTTGGAGCTTTGAAACTTGACTTATATTGAGCATGATTTTGGTCCTAAGAATGACGATATGAGATAAGGTTGAGGATATGCTAATTCATCAATTATAGTCAAATGACTTGATAATATGTCCCAGCTCCCTTCCCCCTTTTTATTAAAAAATTACTCTTTACAAGAGCGCTGAGATCACGGCTACAGGTATTGCGGGACACCTTAAATTTATCTTTATAGTCAGTGGGCCTTATAAGGGATCCCTTTGGCACACTCTTTAGAAATTGGCGCTGTCTGATATTAAGTTCAGAGTCATCCCAAAGCTCAGTATCCATTTTTTCACTAAAGTACTCTCTTTGATCTGTATAGATCTTTACCGAGGCCACATGCAAACTCCCCATTTCAAAGTGAAAAAGAGGGACTCCAAGACGCTTTTTCAAGCGCTGAAGGGTCACATAGAGCTTATTATCGTGAATAAAAGAATCATAGGGTGTTTGCCAAAAGGTTTCCACGAGATCCTTACGGCTCCAGAGCTTTCTTGTTAAAAGGAGTTTTAAAAGCTCGTATTGAAGGGCACTAAGATGACGAAGAACCTTAATCTGCCCCTGAAAGAAGAGAAGCATATCTCTTTCGGGCAATCTGTCATCGATAAAGTTTTGATAAGGATAGAACTTTGAAAGCAAAAGGAGTCCAAGCTTTTCTTCTTTTTCAAGATGGTAGACCACGTCACTTGGAAGTCCTTTTTTTATTTTTACTCTCCCTAATAATTTTTCAATATCCTGTTCTGGAATAATCCCTAAAGGAAACTTCATTCGAGGATTGATTCCCGTCTTCTCAGCGAGATGAGCTAAACTCAGCTCAACCTGGGTGTCTTTTTGAATCGTGTTTTCCAGCTCTTTAAAACGAAGTGAGCTATAGAAGTCTCTCCCCTTTTGACAAAGATGCAAAGACGTTCGCACCAGTGCTAAAGCTCTTTCTGGCTGATTAATAAGAAGACTAAATTGACTCATTAAGAGGTTATAATCGAGTATTTGTCGGGCATGGTTAAACTCATAAACATGGCGACTAACCTCAAGTAAAGAGTCTTCTGCTCTTTTAAAGTCTCCCTTAAGTTGTAATAGCTTTGAGCGCATGAGCATCGCCCTTGTCCTTGAAAAAAAGTCTTGAGGACTGATTGTTTCCATCCAGTTCTTAAGCTCAGTGGTGGTGTCCTTTAACTCCCATCCTGCCTCAATTCGATAAGCAATTTTAGCGAGAGCAATAACTTGATGGTTGGAGTCATTAGAGATTTTTTGAGAAAACCTTGAGGAATCCTCAAAATGGCGCAAGCCCAAGGAGTACTGCTCTCGCATACAGTAAGCATGGCCAAGGAGATCATTGGAAAGCATACAAAGATAAGGATCATCAAGATGAAGAGCAATCTTAAAGGCCTTTTGACTATGTTCACAACACCTCAGAAATTCACCGCGATAAAAAGAGATAATTCCTAGTCCTTGATGAACAAAGAAGCGCTCCCTCTTTCCTCTACTCTTTTGAAAAGAGGCGTAAAGTGAGCGAAGATCTCTCTTCATTCTCTCAAAGTCCTGACGCCTCACTGAGGAGAGAAGGAGAAGAAAGTGAATCTCAACGGCTTCATTAACACCCTCTAGAAGTGCCTCCGAGAGAACACGGGCCTCAGTTTCTCTTCCGAGAAAGACAAGAGCGCCTATTTTGTACTTATTAGGCTTCTTCTCTTTAGCTTCAAAAACCTTTAGTACTTCTAGGTACTTACCAGCTTCAAAGAGGGTCTTTTCATTTTTTTTCATCATCTCCATTTCACCATATTGCACCATTTTGTCAATACAAGTAGATAACAATTTCCCTCTCTCCTCTCCATAATGAGCCCAACTGGAATAAACCAGTCCCTTTTTTGTAACGGAGAAAACGATGAAAAAGATCCTAAGCCTACTTCTCATTTTAATGACAGCGAGCACTCTTGCCTTTGAAGGAGTAAGAGAAGTGACTCTTAACGATGGTCGCACCATTCTTGCTGCTGACAATGGTCTCACTCTCTACACTTTTGATGTCGACAGTCCTGGTCAATCCAATTGCTTTGGAGGGTGCCTCACAGTATGGCCAGCGATGACGGTTTCTACTGATGCTCTTGTGGAAGCTCCTTTTGCCACCCATGAGCGTCCAGATGGCTCACTTCAGCTCATGCTCAATGATCAACCTCTCTACTTCTTTATCAGTGATCAAGCTGAAGGCGATATTCTAGGAGATGGCCTTCAGGGTGTCTGGCACATCATCGAACTTTAAGTCTACTTTTTGAGGGGGGAATAGCCCCCTCTCTAACTTTGGAGGAACCATGAAATTCATACTTGTTACTCTTCTAGCAGTGAGCTCTATTCAAGCAAGTCAACTCAGGCAAGTTATTGACTTAAACTTTTCAGTCAAAACCAATATGGCCGGATTTTCCTTTGTCGGAAAACTCTCTGAGAAAAAATCAATCGATCAGGGCAACACTAAAAAGCTTCAAATTAATCCACAAGACCTCACAACAGAGATGTCTCTGAGAGATGAGCACATGCGTGAGCAGATTTTTAAAAATAAGCCCATCATTTTTGAAGGCAAGAAGGACTGCACCCAGAAGTGCATTCTCAAAGGAAAGTTAACCATCTCTCAAACAACAAAAGAAGTGGAAATCCCTTTAACTCAGGAGGGGGATGATCTCTTTAAACTTACTCACACCATTAGCCTCAATGCTTTTGGTATTACGAAACCCGAATTTATGGGGGTCAAGGTTAAAGATAATGTTAAAGTTACTGCTACTCTTAAGTAGTCTTACCCTTCCATTCAAGGCTCATGCTTACGAATCGATGATTCGCCATGGTTATGCCAGCTGTGTCACCTGTCATCTCTCTCAAACGGGTGCCGGCCTACTCAATTCCTATGGCAAGGTGATAGCGCAACAATTCTCTGCGTTTTCAAAAATGGAAATGCCAAAGAAATCAAATTTCTCACAGGGGCTCCAAACACGACTCGCCCATTACAGAAGCAATGGGCAAACACGAAACTTCCCGATGCAATTTGATTATCTCGCTGCCTTTCAAAGAGACAAATTCACCATAGAAGGAACTCTTGCAAAAGCCCCAAAAGATGAAAGCAATGAAGAGGAGTCGAGCTTCGCGGAGGAAATCTACGTTCGCAAAGCCCTTGTCAGCTATGAGCTTGATAAAGAAAATATCATTCAACTGGGAAGGGACTATATTGATAGCGGCCTTAATCTCATCGATCACACCTTATTTGTGAGAAGGAATAATAAAAGAGGCGTCACTGATTTCTTTACCATTCTTCGCTCCTCCCACACGTTAAAGAAAAACTGGAAAGTGATTCCAACCCTCTTTATGCCAAGCTTTCAAGAGTTCTCAGAAAACCAAGAGAAGGGTCTTGCCCTAAAGGTAGAGCGCTTTATGCCAGAACAGAAATGGGTTCTCGCCCTCTCTGCATTAGGAGGACAAACCGATACCCTCAAACGGCGCGAAGTGAATATTAGTTTTAAGAAAGCATGGAAACATCTTGTGCTCCTTGGACAATATGGTCTCACTCATAGAGAAATCAGATCTGATGACAAGAGCTTTAATCAAAGAACCGCTCTTTTAAGCTCTCGCCTCTTTCCCTTAGAAAGTCTTGAAGTCTACTTCAATTGGGAAAATATTGATGTTGAAGACCCCTTCCTCACCAAAGCAACTCGCTATGGTCATGGTCTTCGTTTAAAGCCCTTGTCCAACTTAAGCCTTGAATATGATGCCAAAAGAAATACCCACACAGGCTCTAAATTCCAGTCAATCTTTCAAATCTACTTTAATGGATGGTTCCTATGAAAACTTTTATCGCTCTTTTATTACTCACTTCATTAACTTCATGTGTAGAAACAGGAACAAGAGAAGACCTCATCTTTCAAGAAGCCCCTACTATTGAACCCGGTAGCCCCGATGAAATCATAACGTACGCAGATATAAGAGCGAATATTTTAGAGCCATTTGGCTGTATCAATTGTCATAGTAGGTGGGCGAATAATGAAGAGGGATTACTCTCAAGAGTTACTCCCGGTGAACCCTTTAGCAGCCCCTTCTATTTAAGAATGGAAGATGGTTCTATGCCTCTTGGAGGACCAAGTGTTGATCGCTCAAGACTTGAATACGTTGAGCGCTTTATTCGTCAACTTGGTGAAAATCGTTAATTCTTAGGGAAACCAAACCGATCTTCTCGCGTAACACTTCAAGCTCTTGCGGTTCAAAAAATTCCTGAGCCGCAAGATCTTTCTTCTTTTGGTTACAAGGATGACAAAGAGTAAGGGCATTACAAACCCAATATCCTTTCTTATGCCTCATCATGAGATTTCCTCCACGACTCTTTGGAATAAAGAAATGGTCCAAATCAAACTTTATTGCCTCTTTCTTGCAAGCAGCACAGCGATTCTCAAAGACTTCGAGAAGGTCAAAAAGGTAGCGGCGACGAAACCGTCTCTCTATCGGATTACTTCGCTCCCTCCCTCTCTTATCAATGATGTAATCAGAGCTCACTAGAGAAAGTCCTTCTTTAAGGTCCTTTTGAAAAAGTTGCTCCAATACCCTTCGCTTTCGCCTTCTCCTTTTAACTATGCGAATCAAAACAAGGATGAGCCAGCAGAGGAATACAATAAAGGGGAAAAAGCCCAATGATTTCAACCTATTTCTCCTTTAATGCACTCAAATTTTCCTGTTCTTACAGTTATAAAGTTTTCTTCCAAAATACGATTTTAAACCGGAAATATTCTCTATAAGAATAATAAAACCGACGTCTTTTACTTATCTTAAGAATGTCTAACTCTTTAATAATAAGTGATTCTTAAGGAGAGGGACACCTAATGTTTAGAAAAGTCATAAAAACTTTACCCTAACCTACCGTTTTCACGTTTAAAATTCGTGATATAACTTTTCAAACAAAATTATTTTAAAGATGTGATGACCAAATAAAGTAAGAATGACCAGGATGAAAAGATGATTACAACAAAGCAGGAATTCGACTCTCCGCTAAGCCTACTCAAATTTAATAACGATGAGAAAGAACAATTCTTTATGATGCCAGGAAGCTTCTTCGTTATTACAAATGGCTCAGACCAGCTCTACAAGTTTAGCCGTAATTGGGCCGATCTCTTAGGCTATTCTTACGAAGAACTCTCAAGCCTGTCCTACTTCAATCTTATCCATCCAGACGATCTCAAAGACTCTATGGCCATTACACTCGGTCTCACAGCCCGTGTTGAGGGTGCCAAGCGCTCAGTTAATTATACTAACCGCTATATTACAAAGAGCAATCGTACGGTCTGGATTCAATGGTCTAGTAGAATCTCACCCCAAGGACTCATTTTTTCTGTAGGTCAAAACATTACTGAATTAATGGAAAAAGCAAATCCGCAAGGTGGTCTTAAAACAAAAGACCAGCTCATTGAGGACTTTACGGAAACGGAACTTCAAATCTTTTCATTCCTCCTCTCACGCGAGGGGGAATGTGTGACAAAAGCAGAGCTCTACTCGCATCTTTACGGCAATATTGTCGTTCAGGATCAGACTATTAATGTCCATATTTCAAATCTCAGAAAGAAAATTAAGGGCTCAGCTTACACTCTTAAAACAGCTGGTAAAGGACGTTGGAAAATCCTCAACAAATTCGAACTCTTAGGATAATTGCAACTCTAGATGACATCTTCTAAAATAAGGCCTCCAGGAGGCCTTTTTTTATGACCTTAATACTTAAGCAGATCTTTAATTTGCTCAAACTTCTCAATTCAGACACGGGCCTGACCTCACTGAGTGCAGGAATTTCCCTGGGTTTTATCCTCGGCATGTCGCCCCTTCTCAGCCTTCAGGGCATCCTCATTATCTTAATCGCCTTCTTTTTTCGTGTTCAATTAGGGGCGATGTTTGTGAGTTCGTTCTTCTTTGCTTTTATAGCCTTTGTTTTTGATCCCCTCTTTCATAGTGTCGGGTTGAGTCTTCTTCAAAATGAATCCCTTGTTCCTCTTTGGACGAAGCTTTTTAATATGCCTCTCATTCCTCTGACTCTTTTTAATAATTCAATTGTCATGGGTGCAGGACTTGTCTCTCTTATCCTTAGCCCCTTTGTTTTTATTCTTAGCCGTATCCTTATCCAAAAGTACCGCGACACCGTTGTGGCCCGTTTTAAGGACACTAAGGTTTGGAAATTTATTAAAGCGACTTCCCTCTACAAATGGTATTATAAGTATGACAGCCTCTACGGATAAGAAAAAAGGCCCTATTCGCTGGGGAGCAGTTATTCCAGCGCTCCTCTTTTGTGGGCTTATCTCACTCTATGCTCACTTCTGGCTAGATGGTCATCTCCGTCAAACGATGATTTGGACCGGAGAATACTTCTACGGTGCAGAGATCAACATAAGCAGTGTTAATTCCTCTTTCTTAAACGGAAAACTGCGTATCACGGGAATACAGATTACAGATAAAGATAAACCAGAGCGCAATCTCGTAAGCCTTGGTGACATTACCTTTAAGCTCGATGTCGCTGAACTTCTTAAGGCCAAGTTTATTGTCGACACCGGTGAAATTAAAAATATTCAATGGCATAGTCAAAGAAAACGCCCGGGAAAGGTATATCCCAAAGATCAAAGCCAAAATCCTCGCCTTAAGGCCATAGAGAATACTGCTCTTGAAGTCGCCCAAGAAAATCTTGAAGGCAATGCTCTCGGAAATGTGGCCAATGTTCTTGCAGGTAATGACATTAAAACAGAACTCAAAGATATAAAGAGTGAACTCAAAACAGAAAAGAAGATTAAAGAGCTCGAAGCTGATCTTAAAAATAAAGAGACCTATTACGATAATAAACTCAAAGAGCTCAAGAAAACAGCGAATCTCAAAGAACTTAATAACGAGATTAAGTCATATAAGTGGAATAAACGCGACCCTATTGGCAGCTTAAGTAAAGCTAATAAACTCATCCAAAAAACGAGTTCAACCTACAAAACCTATGAAAGAGAAATTCGCAGGCTAAGAGATGACATTAAGAATCTTGATAAAGAGGTCAAAAATATTGATCAATGGATTGAAGAGGATATGAATAACCTTCAGCAAATGGCCGGAGTCCCCTCACTTGATCCTGAGAAGATCGCTCTTTCTCTCTTCGGTAAAGCCTTTGGGGCAAATGTTACAACCCTCAGGAAATACTCTGAAATAGCGAAAGAGTATATGCCACCGCCAAAGTCGGAAAGACCCCAAGAGACTCTTGTTCCCAGAAAAAGAGGGGAAGGAGAAACGATTACTTTTGAAAAGGTAGGTGAAAATCCAAAGCTATGGATAAAAAAGATCCTCGTGAGCTCTCAAGCCAATCAATCAAAGTACTCTGGAGATCTTGAAGGTGTCATTACAGATATCACAAACTCCCCAAGAATTACCGGTAAACCCATTAGTTTCTCTCTTAAAGGAGATTTTCCAAATCAAAAGCTCTTTGCTCTTGATCTCAATGGAAACCTTAACCACCATAAGAAAGAAGCATCACAAGACTTTCAACTCGCTGTTGGAAGCTTCCCCTTTCCTGAGAAAAAATTAAGTAAATCTAAAGACCTTACCCTAAAGCTTCTTGAGCAACCAGGTTCTCTAAACTTACAAGGCAAAAAGAAAGATGATCTCATCCAGGTCACTCTTTCAAGCTCACTTAAAGACCCCAGTTTCTCTGTTGATTCGCCAAAGAAACTTGTCAAAGAGATTGTCACCAATAGCCTTAGCTCCATGAGAGAAGTGACCATGTCTGCCTCAGCCCAAGGAAAATGGGAAGAACTCAAATGGAAGTTTCGCTCAAACCTTGCAAAAGAACTTGCCTCTGGACTGAAGAAGGAAATGAGTAACCAACTCAAAAAAGCGGAGCAAGATCTTAAGAATAAACTTCAAGCCAAAATAGGGCCTTTAAAAGAAAAATACAAAGGTCAGGTTGATAAGCTTAAAAATAAATTAAAGAGTCAGCTCAAGGCCGAAGAAGAGAAAATTAAGAGAGAGTCAAAAGAGGCCTTAAATAAAATCAAGGGTCAGCAAAAAGACTCGGTCAAAAAGAATACTGATAAAATTAAGAATAAGGCTAAGAAGTTTTTAAAAAAGCTTTTCTAATAAAGAGAGCTAAACTCGCGCCAATCATACCCCAATAGACATTCCACTGCCAAGGCCCTTCAATGACGTAAGTATTGACGACGAGAAGGGCTAGATTTCCAAGATAAGCGACGATAACACTTGTCCCATCGAGTCGGACCTTCATCATATTCGGCCAAATCAGCTGACTAAAGAAGAGAGCGGCTAAAGCTCCCCCAGACCAACTCGCTACTTTTAACCCCAAGACAAGAACTCCTTCAGAAGTACTTGCGAGAAAGGCAATCGCTAAGAGGGCTAAAGAAATGATCAGAGTATCAATTTTAAGATAGGTTTTAATTTTGTGAACATCGCGATGAGGCCAAATCTCACTCCAAAGAACACTTGAAAGGGCATTTATCGTGGAATCTAGAGTACTCATGGTTGCCGCAAGAACTCCTGCTAGCATTAAACCTTTTAAAGGAGAGGGAAAGTAATTAGTTATAAAGTGAGCAAAGACCTTATCGCCCTCAGCACCGATGGGAAGCGGATGGAGCTGATAATGCCCATATAAAAGAGCACCAATAGAAAGAAAGAGAAATCCTACACCAATTGAGAAAAAGCTTGAAAAGAAAATAGAGAATTTTGCAACTCTCTCACTCTTCGCTCCCATAAGACGTTGGGTAAAGTCTTGATCTACTCCATGAGTGCACATATCAAAGAGAACTCCACCACTCACACCAATGAGGAAGAGACTAATTTTATCCCATGAAAGGATCCATGTGTGGCCATCATTCTTTGCAATACTATAGAGTTCCGTCCAAGGGTGACCTGAGATATCCGGAATCAAGAAATGAGCAATGAGCCCTCCCCCCACAAAGAGCAGAGTTTGTAAAAGGTCAGTCCTCACCACAGCTTTGAGTCCGCCGATGAGAGTATAAGCGAAAGTCAAAGCGGTAATAAGAATCAGGGCAAAATAAATTGATACATTAAAGTACTCTGCGACAAGGATTGAGCCCGCATACAAACGGACCCCTACAGCAAGAAGCTTACTCACACTATAGATTAGTGCACTAAAGCGCATGCCATTTTCACTAGAGTCGCGGCTCCCCATGATGGCATAAAGAGTCAGTCCCTTTCCGTAAATTTTAGGGATGATGTACTTTGCAATCAACAGACGACCAAAGATCGCTCCTATATAGAAGTGAAGAAAGGAGAAGTCTTTTGTAAAAGCAAATGCCGGTATGCCAATGAATGTTAAGGCAGAAACCTCTGTCGCAATAATACTCCCCATACTTTCAATCAAACTCAAGCTACGACCAGCAAGGTACTGTTCATTCACAATATCCTCATCACTTTGGTGGCCTTCGACTTCACTTCTTCGCGATAAGAAGGCAACAAGGAAGATGACAAGAAGGTAGAGAAAAACGATGGCGAGATCAATCACAGAAAGGTCTCTCTTTCTTCAGGAGTGGGAAGACGACAAGTATCCTTTTTACCAAAAAGCCGATAGCGATTATTAGCAATTCCCTTATAAATACCATCCCTGAAAAAGCGAGGAAGAATAAGGAAAATAAGGAGAGGTTTAAAGTACCATTTAAGATCAGAGAGAACCCAAAGAACCGCTGTCGACTCTCTTAAGATCTGCCCCTTACGCTGATAAATAACACTTGAAAGATTAAGGCGGTGTGACTCCTCAAGATGACCTGCTGCATACTCTCCTTGTAAACTTGTGACTTTCATATTCTTAGGGGGATTAAGCCCGATGATAAAGGAGATAAAACCGTCGCAGAGGTTACAAAGACCATCAAAATAAATCACATCGTAATTTTTCATTCTTCTAATTTACCATGAATTTACATAGGATAGTATCATGAGAAATTTGACAATTATCCTCCCTGGTCTTCTCGTTGCTGCGACAGGTGTTGGTGCTGGAGACCTTATTACGGGTGCTCTTGCCGGTAACAACTTAGGCCCCCTTATCATTCTTCCTCTTATTGGAGCCTTCTTAAAGTATATCCTTACAGAGGGTATCGCACGCTATCAGTTTGCGACAGGGAAACCCCTCATTCACGGCTGGATGAAAGAGCTCGGTGCTCCCTTTAAATACGTGTTCTACTTCTATCTCTTCATCTGGGCCTATACTGTTGGAGGAGCTCTTCTCAATGCAACAAGTAGCGCAGCGATGCTCTTTGTCCCCCTCTCTAAGACAGCCCTTAGCTTCTTCTTCAGTGGACTCGCTTTTTGCCTCGTATGGTCAGCCCGCTTTGAAATATTCGAAAAATTAATGGCCGTCCTTATTGGCGTCATGTTTATCGCCGTTATCGGAACATCCTTCTTCCTTATTGAAAGTCCTGCAGCCCTTATGAACTTTAGTCGCTTTCAATTTAGCTCTCCCTGGTTTCTCGGACTTATCGGTGGTGTTGGGGGAACTCTCACTATCGTCTGCTATGGATATTGGCTCATTGAGAACCAAAGAAGTGGTGAAGAAGGATTAAGAGTCAGTCGCCTTGATCTTAAAGTGAGCTATCTTTTAACAGGACTCTTTAGTTGTGCCATGATGGTTATTGGCAGTCGTCTACCTGAGGTCAGTAAGAGTGGAGATGTTTTCATCGAACAAATTGCTTCTCTCTTTGCGAGTCAGATCGGACCTTTTGCCGCTCAGTTCTTTAAGGTTGGTTTCTTCTGTGGGGTTTTTTCAAGTCTGCTTGGAGTGTGGCAGTCCGTTCCCTACCTCTTTGCCGATATTAGACTTATTGATGATCACGGCCAACAGGATTTAAAAACGTCAAAACCCTATCGTCAGTTTTTGGCCTTCATAAGCTTGGCCTCATTAACAACGATAGGGCTAAAGTTTCAATCCATTCAGCTGCTCTACGCCGTGACAGGAGCACTTGCAATACCCCTATGTGCACTAAGTTTGATCTTTCTTTTTAGAAAGAAGGAGATCGTAGAGCCCTTTAGAAATAAAGTATTCCACAAGATTACGCTGTGGAGTTCATTTCTCTTCTTTATTGCTTATGGAATAAATGTAGTGATTAAAAAGTTCTCTTAAGAACTAGAGTTTACTTAGGGTGTAGTCTCTGTCGAGGGACTTACGAAGGTGCTTAAGCGGACGATAGTCAGCGTATGCTTGCTTCTTCGTCTTTGCATCCTTTTTGAGGGAGTTCTTAGAGGTGGTGTTGGACTTCTTTAGTTTGGTTGTGTTTTTTGTCATTTGACTATGATAGCCAAAGAGAGAGGATAACCGTAGGACTCTCCTCTCTGATTCGGTATTACCTACTTTACCGTGAGAATTCGGTTGTAATCCTCTCCTAAGTTCTCGGTATGACTTCGAATCTTTCTTAATGACACGATAAGGTCAGAGTAAGTCAAGGCCGTCATAGGCTCATAACGCCCTTCTCCTACCCTCTCTAAGTGGCGTCCACGAATGATATTGGCCTCTTTCTTCAACTTCTGAGACGTTGCATAGCACTCGTTAATATCAATTGGCTGGGAATCAATGAAAGCATTGGTTATTTGGTCAAAGTAATCCTTTACTGCATGAAAGAATGAAAAGAAGTCAGCGCCTGCTTCTTCATCAAGAAGAACCTCAAGAGGCATACGACGACTAAAATTTGCTAAATTACGAAGATAGTCACTAATGGACTCAAACTCATCTGCAATGTGGGTAATCGCATGAGCATCCGCACTTTCTTTGGTCGTCAAAGGACGCTCCGATAACTTAAGCATGAAAACAGTAATTTCTTTTTGGATATTATCACAAGCTTGCTCATAGTGCTGAATCTTAGCGATGGCCTCATTCGCCTCTTCCTTCTTAAGCTCACCCTTCATCAACTTCTCAGTGAGTGTGAATGCTCTGTGAACGATATCTTTCATTTTATAAGACTCTTCGAGGGCCTGAGCAAGAGCGGTTGCCGGCACGATATTAGAGGGATCACCAAGAAACTTGAGCTGATGCTGTTCTTTCTTTTGAAGGTCAGGTGTTATGCGAGTCACGAGTGCTGCGAGAGACTTCAAAAAGGGAAGAAAACATAGGGCTGCAGTGACGTTAAAGATGGTATGGCCAGTTGCAATGTGAACGGCTATCTTTGTAAACTCACCTGCTTCATTTCTGAAGGCAGGATCTCCAGGCACAATATAATCAATGAAATTTACATAAAAAGGAAAAATCACAAAAATGATGGCGACACCTAAAACATTAAAAATCGCATGGGCCCTTGCTGTCCGCTTTGCTTCGATATTACCGCCAACCGAGGCAAGAAGCGCTGTGATAGTCGTTCCAATATTTTCACCCAGGACGAGAGCTGCAGCTGTTTGAAATTCAATCGCCCCACTCGTTGCCAAGGCCATCGTAATCCCAAGCATCGCCGATGAGGACTGAACAATCACGGTAAGAATACAACCCACCACAACACAGGCAAAGTAGCTAAAGTAGTTTGGCTGTGAGAAGTAAGCGACAGCATCGATAAACTCCGGCATTGTTCTCAGTGGTTTAAATGCTCCGCTCATGAGCTCAAGACCAAAGAAAATCATGCCAATTCCAAACATGATGCGACCGATTTGGCGAAGCTTATTACTCTTTCCAAAGAGCATTGGGAAAATGCCTAGACCAATAAAGAGAAGACCGTATTTTCCAATTTTAATGGAAATAATCCAGCCCGTGATCGTTGTACCAATATTAGCCCCAAAGACAATACCAATGGCCTGAACCAAACTCATGAGACCAGCATTCACAAACCCAACTACCATAACCGTCGTCACAGAAGAGGACTGCACCAGCATGGTCACCACAATACCAACTAAGAGAGCAGAAACCCTATTCTTGGTAAGAGTGTGAATAATATTTTTAATGACATCTCCTGCCACAGACTGAAGGGCTTCAGACATCGATTTCATGCCGTAAAAGAAAACGCCGAGACCACCGAGAACGGTGTAGATAATTTTAAAAACTTCCATGAAGTTCCTCGCCTCAATAAAGGTATTTGGGTATTGCCTAAGAATAGAGCAAATCTACACAACTTTATAGGGTGAAGATAAGACTTACAGGCCTAAAATGGTCTTCTGACAGTAAATCTAACACAATCCTAACATTAGGATTCATTTTGGGCCGTAAAGCTGTAAAGTACCGGAATTAAAAGAAGAGTTATAAAAGTTCCAATGGCAAGGCCCCAGCCCATAGTGAGCATCATCTCGGCAAGGAGTGAATCATAGCCACCTATTCCGTAAGCAGTTGGGAGAACCCCCACAACAGTCGTCACAGTCGTCACAATCACGGGCCTTAGCCTAGTCGCAGCGATAAGGGCGACCTCTTTAAACGAGGGTTTGTGATCCATGGTCGCCATATTATCGAGCTTATCAATCATAACGATAGCATCGTTTATCACCACACCAATCATCCCTAGGGCACCGATAGCCGCGAAGAAGCCATAAACACTCATTCCGTGGGCCACCAGAGTATAGGCAACCCCAGCAAGGCCAAAGGGCACAACCGAGAGCACGAGAAAGGGCTTAGTAAGGGAGTCAAACATCACAATGAGGATGAGGTAAATGAGAAAAATCACCATGATCACAGAGTTTAAAAACTCCCCTTGGCTTTCTCGAGAATCTTTAATCTCTCCTGACCACTCGAGGACGGTTCTCGGCGCTTCATTAATAATCTTAGGAAAGAGTTCTTCCTCAAGTCTTTCAGCAATCTGTAGTGGTGTCGTCTTACTTCCCTCTTTTGGGTTAGCAAAAACACTCGTTACACGCTTGAAATTGGTGCGCTTGATATTAAGGGGTTTTGTGTGTTCTTCGACTTCAACCATATTCTTTAAAAAGATAAGGTTTCCAGAATTGTTGGGAACCCTTTGATTCATCAGCACTTCAAGTCCACGTTTGTCTTCATCTGATACAGTGAGGCGCACATCAACTTCTTCTTCTCCCTTATTAATACTATAGAGAATCGAGCCCTCGACAAAGGAGCGAAGAGTAGAAGTCAGCTGGCTTGGTGAAACAGAGTACTTTACTAATTTGTCTTGCTTAATTTTAAAAACATACTCATTTTTAAGAATAGGAACTTCAATTTCAACATCAGTGACATCATTCATTTCTTCAAGTGCTTGAGAAATTCTTTTGGCAATTTTCCCTCTTAAAGCATCATCATTTTGTAAAATATTAAGAGAAATCGAATTCCCATCGCCATTCCCCCAGCGCCCTCTAAGAAAGCGTGCATTCTTAATTTCACTCATCTCTGCAGCGATCTTCTCCCAACGTTCAAGTAAGGTGTTAAGAGGAGTTTCCCGATCATCAGCAGGATAGAGCTCGACAAGAATGGAGGCTTCATTTTCTTTAACTTCTCCCCCTCGGCGAGAGAGACCAATACTAGAACGTACGGCCACAACATTTTCAAGGTCTTTGCTAATAATATCCTCAAGAGGCCCGATTGCCTTAGCGGTTTGCATTCGTGTGAAACCATGAGGAGTCTTAATCTTAATAAAGACTTCTTTACTCTCCTCTCGCGGAAACATCACAAATTTCATTTTCGTTTGAAAGAGAAAAGCACCACCACCTAAGAAGCAGATAAAGATGAGAAGGATAGGCCAGCGTATTTTAAAAATAGTTTCAAGAAAACCTGCATATTTTTTTTCAACTTTATCAAACCAACTTGCTTGTCCTTCTTTCTTAGCGAAACGATCAAGAAAGTGGGTTTTTCCTGCAAGGTGGGAGGGAAGAATAAATAGGGACTCAATGAGAGAACCAATGAGCATAAGAATAACAATCAAGGGAATATAAGCGACGAGCTTACCAAAGAATCCTTCAAAATAAAGTAGAGGTAAGAAGGCCACACAAGTAGTGATAATACTCGCTGTAATGGGCTTAATGACCTCAAGGGTTCCCTCTATGGCCGCAGTTCTTAAAGGTTTCCCTTCCTCTCTATGACGAGAAATATTTTCAGCAATAATAATTGCGTCATCGACAACAATACCAAGAACAATAATGATACCCGCAAGGGTCATATTATTTACGGTATAACCCGCAACCTGGGCAATGATAAGAGTGAAGGCAAAACTAAAAGGTATGCCCATTCCCACCCAAAAACCGACTTTAGCATCAAGAAAAATCAGAAGAACAATAACAATAAGAATGAAGCCGAGAATACCATTTGTACTCACAATATCGAGTCGATTGGTTACGGCATAAGACTCATCATCCATGAAGACGATTTCAATTGGAATATCTTTGTTATTCTTTTTAAAAGTTTCAATAAACTTCATGACCTTTTCTTGGGCGGTAAGGATATCTGTGGCCACATTTTTCTTTACGTTGAGAAAAACACCTTCATGGCCATTCATTTTAAAGATGGAGGTCGACTCCTCAAAACCCTTAAAAACACTTCCTACATCATTTAGACTGAGAGAAGCCCCTGTGTCGTTTCCTCTTAAAATAACTTTTTTAAGACTATCGACATCCTCAAGTTCATTCAGAGCAGTAACCTTACTCTCCCCTTTGTCTTTTAGAGATCCAATGGGGGCGCGAACATTATTGCTAACGATTTGATCACGGATAGATGCGAGGGTGATTTGTTGTTTTAGGAGGTCCTCTGGTCGGACCTTAATTTGGAGCTCTGGTTTTCGATAGTGACTTCTTTCTACAGAGCTAATTTCAGGCAGGGAGATCAGCTGATTTTCAAAACTAATAATATATTTTTGAACCTCTTCCCGTGCTTTCTGATCGAGAAATTGATGTTCTTTATGATAGATCCCGATATCAAGGATGGCCTTCTCTGAGTTCTTAAATTGCCTGATATTAGGAAGGTCTCTGACCTCACTGGGAAGATTAGTGCGAAGAACAGCATCTTTTATATCTTGAACGACCTCGTCCTTATCTGGATAGTCGTCATCAATGACAATGGAAAGTGAACTTGTGCCCACACTCGATGTTGCTGTGATTTCTTCAATCCCAACAACCCCTTTAATCTCATCTTCAAGAGGCTTAGTGACAAAGAGCTCGACATCTTCCGCTGGAGCTCCTGGATAAACGGTGGTGACTCGAATCCAGTTACTCTCAAATTCGGGCATCTCCTCTTTACCGACTTTGGTCCAGCTCCATATGGCAAAAACAATAAGTCCAAAAAACAGAACATTCGTGAGGAGATGGCGGTCAACAAAGTACGAGAGGATATTTTTCATCCTCAGATTCTAACCAAAGTTTGATATATCGAACAGCTTTGTCTAGAAGTCCTCTGATTAAAAAACAGTTTCCTGGAGGTACTCATCATAGGTCGTCTGCTTATCATAAGTAACACCCCCATCAAGAGTGATCACCCGATTAGCTACCGTCTGAATAAACTCATGGTCATGAGTCGTAAAAAGGATTGTTCCCTCAAAACGAATGAGACCGTCATTCACTGCCGTAATACTTTCTAGGTCAAGGTGGTCAGTTGGCCCGTCAAGCATCAGAACATTAGAGCCTGAGAGCATCATTTTAGCGAGCATACAACGCACCTTCTCGCCCCCAGAGAGGACATTGGCACTCTTCTTTGCTTCTTCTCCACTAAAGAGCATCTTCCCAAGAAATCCACGCACAAAGCTTTCATCCTTATCTTCCGAATACTGACGCAACCAATCAACCAACGTATCCTTAGTATCAAAGTAGCGCTGATTATCAGAAGGAAAGTAAGCCTGAGAGGTTGTCACGCCCCATTCATAAGTACCGCTATCAGGTTCAATTTCCCCAGCGAGAATCTCAAAGAGGGTCGTCACAGCAAGGGAGTTATCCCCCAAGAAAATAACTTTATCACCCTTATTCAAAGAGAAGCGGACATTATCAAGAATTTTAACCCCATCGATCTCTTTGGTGAGCCCCTCAACACGAAGCAATTCCTTACCAGCTTCACGTTTAGGTTGAAAATGAACGAAGGGATATTTTCGAGAAGTTCGTGGGAGATCATTTACATTAAGTTTCTCAAGTTGCTTTTGACGTGAGGTTGCTTGCTTTGACTTTGAAGCATTAGCCGAAAAGCGCTGGATAAAGGCCTTAAGTTCTGCGGCTTTTTGTTCAGCCTTCTTATTCTCATCAGAGCGTAACCTCTGGGCAAGCTCACTAGAAGTTTTCCAGAAGTCATAGTTTCCGGCGTAAATAGAAATCTTCTTAAAATCAAGGTCTGCAATATGAGTGCACACTTTATTGAGAAAGTGACGGTCGTGAGAAACAACAATCACAGTATTTTTAAAATCCATGAGAAAGTCTTCTAGCCAACGGATGGCCTTGATATCAAGGTGGTTGGTAGGCTCATCAAGAAGAAGTACATCAGGTTGACCAAAGAGTGCTTGCGCGAGAAGAACCTTCACTTTCTCCGATCCCGTGAGGTCTTTCATCATTTTGTCGTAGAACTCGGGGCCCACGCCGAGACCGGCAAGAAGTATTCCCGCATCAGACTCTGCTTCCCAGCCATTCATTTCGGCAAACTCAGCCTCTAACTCACTTGCGCGAATTCCGTCTTCATCCGAGAAGTCTTCCTTAGCATAGATGGCATCCTTCGCTTGCATCACCTTATAGAGTTCATGATTACCCATAATCACTGTCTCAAGAACAGTATAGTCATTATAGGCAAAGTGATCCTGCTTAAGAATTGAGAGCCTTTCCCCTGGCCCCATACTGACATTACCTGTTTGTGGCTCAATTTCTCCTGAGAGAATCTTAATGAAAGTCGACTTACCAGCTCCGTTTGCTCCAATGAGGCCGTAGCAATTACCTGGTGAAAATTTAATATTCACTTCATCAAATAATTTCCTACCACCAAAGCTTAAACTGACGTTTTCAGTACTGATCATGTCTTCTCCAAATATTTAATATGAATTTAGCGCACATTAACGCAATAATGGCCTTCTGACCAGATTTCAAGGGACAAGTCATCGAAATGAGTAAAGATTCATTAACAACTATAAAGGCAGAGGCTCTGCATAAAATTAAGGAGTTAGAGAGACTTATCAAAAAAATTTCATTTATGCCCCCTTCAAGATTTCCGATAAGCCTAAGGTCATGAAAAGTACCTTAAGTGCCCTTCTCTATTCAGGAACAGAACAAACATCTTCCCATCAGGACATGAAGAGGTTGGTTCTCTTTAATGGACTCTGTCTTTTTTCTGGAATGATTTGCCTTGCTCTCAATATCCTCTTTATCATGCAAGGTCTTCTTGATAGCGCCATTTTATTTCTTGCGATGATGCCCTTGTCTTTTCTGAGCTACTTCCTCAACACCAAGGGATTCAAGACCTTTGCTCCCAATCTCTTTATTAGCTCTTTGATCCTTCTTACTTTTGCCTTTAATGTTTCTCTTGAGCGAAAATACGATCTTCATTTACTCATTTTAGCCTTTCTCCCCTTACCAAATCTCCTTCTTCCGAATGAGGCAAAGAGAAGCTATTTTGGAATGACTCTTCTTATCGGCTTTTCTGCTTTTGCGACCTACCTCTTTAACCTTGATAGCCACTTCTTTAGTCATTCCTATCGTATCTTTTATAAGGCCATCGTCATGGTCACGAGTGCTCTCATCTTCTCTGTTGGGATGTACTTAGCGAAGAAATTCTACAATGAAGATATTGATATCCTTATTAAAGAACACTACGAAAAAAAGAATAACGAACGTATCAGTGATATTGGCAGGATGACGGCTGGTATTGCCCATGAGGTCAATAACCCCCTCGCCGTCATCAAAACTTCTGCATCCTACTTTCATAAAAGAGTGGGCGATCCAAGCCTAACCCTTGAGCGCCAGCGAAAGGAATTGCTCAGGATCACCAACCAAGTTGATCGCATCGTGAAAATTATTAATGGCCTTGGGATTGTTTCTAAAAGTTTCAACAAGAGTACCGCCTCAACAAAGAATATCTCTGAAACAGTCACTAAAGTCTATGAACTCTGCTCCTACAAGTTCAACCGTCTAGGAATAGAGCATGACTTAGAAATCCCCTATCCCACAACCTACTGTAATATTTATGAAGGAGAAATCGAGCAAGCCCTTCTCTCACTCATATCAAATTCCTTAGATGCTCTTGAAAATTGCTCAGAGAAGCTTATTAAATTAAGTCTCAATCGTGACAATGAGAATGTTGTGATCAGCGTTTATGATAATGGTGAAGGCATCTCAGATGAAGTTAAGGATCAGATTTTAAAACCTTTCTTTACAACGAAGCCCTTGGGAAAAGGAACTGGCCTTGGGCTTTCCGTGACCTCTGAGATAATAAGCCGCTGTAACGGTTCACTAGAATACAATTCAAACGCTGAAGGGACTTGCTTTACGATAAGACTTCCTCTTGCCGATGAGTCGAGAAAGTTAAAGGCTGCTTAAGCTCGTCTCAAGCAAGGGCTGAAATTCATCCTCATGGGGAATACTATCCTCCAGCATATATTCGACCAACTCATTTTCATTTACGCTATTTCCTGTAAACGAGGGACTTAGTGTATAAGTAAATAAGCAAACCAAGGTAAAGGCGATTCCCATTCTTACACCTAGGCGCTGTGGAAGAGGAACCAAACGAGTCTTCTCCTTTATCTCTTTCCACTCACTCTTAGGAGTAACCAACTCTTCTGAATGTTTTTCAAAGAGGCTTTTAAGCTTTGAATCTTTCATATTGCAACCTCCTCATTATTTTTCATCTCTTCTTCAAAAAACTTCTTTGCATAGTGCAGCTGCGACTTAATCGTCCCCTCTGGTCTCTTGGTCAAGTCAGCTATTTCCTTGATGGTATGCCCTAAGTAATAGGTCAAAACAAGAACTTCCCGATGCTCAAAACTCAGTTTGTTAAGAAGGAAGAGAAATTCCTCTCGATTCTCTAAATCAGCATTTTCAGGGAGAACTGCCGTACTGCCTTCGCCTTTCTCTTCATCGAAAGACTCGTGAAAGTTCTTTTTTCTCAGAGCATCTTTTGCACAGTTCATAGCAATTCGATACAACCACGTTTTCATGCTCGAATCTCCTTGAAAGCGATCCCAGGAGTTCCATGCCTTTAAAAAAGTATCTTGAACGAGCTCATCTTTTATTTCATAAGGGCCGACCCAATATAGGGCAGCCCTGATGAACTCGTTTTGTTCTTGATAAAGGCGTTGAAAATCTCTCTCTTTCTTCCAACGCTTAAAAAAACTCAAAACTAATTAATCCTGGTTACGTTTTTTAAAGCGAGCCCCTCGCTTTCCTTTGCGGCTCTTCTTCTTCTCAATGAAAGCTTTTCTCTGCTCTTCTGTTAAAAGATTCTTCATAAAGATCATTTTTTGAAGCTTTGAGTTTTCCATCTCTGCTTTCAATGCGGACATCTTCTTACTGATTCCCGTAAGATCACTGTCACTAGCCCCTTTAAGAAAAGCGCTATCAAGCTCTTCTCGTAATGACTTCATTTCCTTCATCTTTCCTTTCAACTGGCCTTTATTTTCTTTTCGATGGGCCTTTAACTTTTCAATTTGCTCTTTACTCAGATTAAGCTCTTTAAAAAAGCCTCTTCCCTTTCGTCCACGCTTTTCAGAGCGGTTAGAATCTTCAGCGCTTACGCTAGAGAAGAGAAGGGCTACAATAAGGGGTACTATCATTTTCATTTTCAATCCTTAGGTTAATTTCGTTATTAAGGATACACCACTCTTGCGGTGTTCTTGATAATTAGACGCAAGAATGGGTCAAAAGGTTCAAAACTTTTTTCCTAAAATGAAAAAATATAATTATTTTAAGTAGTTAGGCTAATATTCCGTCACTTGACCACCACAGTGGGGCATTTCTGGAGCGTAGGGATTGTGAACTCTTGCTCGTTTTTTAGAGTTTTGGACCCACTTCTTCTTAACCATAGGACAGGTGTACTCATTATATCCTTCACCCACATCATAACGATTGACGATATAAACAAAGGCACGACTTACCTTGAAGAAGTTCTCATTGTTTTCTTCCCGAGTCGCCTTGGCACTCAACTGAGTCAGTGTCGCCATCGCCTCTTTAAAGACTTTTTTTATTTCTTCATTCTTAACTTTTTTGAGCTGTTCTTTAAGTGTTTGGGCCAGTGATTCTATCTTTTTGCCATCGTAATTAAAGAAGGCCATATGAAGATCATCATTGAGGTCTAAGGCTTTTACCACTTTTGTTTTCGTATCCTTTGGCAGGGGCTTGCGCTCAGCTGCAAATGAGGAAGTTAAAAGGAGTGCAAAGAGAATAAAAAATGGGATCGTTTTCATAGATCCCATTTAAGCATAATTTAAATTTAAAGACTAGATCGAAGAATTAGAGGGCATTAACAATATCGGCGACAGAGTGACCATCTTCGAGTGCCTGAGCAATAGATGCAGAGCAAGACGGATCTTGGTTCAAATCCTGCTCAGAAAGATAAGAAATAACTGAGGTATTTCCGGCCATTGCTCGCGTATAGTATTGGGCTGCACTCGAGCTAGAAAAGAAGCAATTTCTAACCGACAATTGTGGTTGAGTTGAAATGCTAATTTCAATCACAACATTACTATCACACTTAACTTCACTTCGGCTTAAGGCAATACAAGAGTAATCACTACTTGTTATGCGGGTGGAAAAGTTTAATTCGTCTGTTGTTAACTCAAGAGCTTTAAGTTGATTGTAGCCAGACTCCTCTAAAATAGGCTGCATAACGGCCAGGTAATCTCGTTCCTTAATTTTCAATCCCTTTAATTTACCAAAGACACTCGTGTCGACTTCAGCTTGAGCCTCACCATCAATGGAATGTTCCTTACTTACGATTTGAAC
This sequence comes from uncultured Bacteriovoracaceae bacterium, assembly GCA_950054155.1. Taxonomy (GTDB): domain Bacteria; phylum Bdellovibrionota; class Bacteriovoracia; order Bacteriovoracales; family Bacteriovoracaceae. The sequence continues at coordinate 91,596 of CATLOT010000004.1, read as the reverse complement.
ACTATTCTTAGATTTAAGAATCAAGTCTGTTTTATTTTTATCTTTTTGTGAGGGTATATCCTGAGAGAAGTTAAGAGATTCTCCTGATAAGTTTCCCACGAGTGAAACTTTGCCATCAAAAACACTTTGGCTCCCTTTGAGCACCTTCTTGTCTTTTGTGAAATAATCCGACCCGTTTAATTCAAGCGTAAGAGTGAGGTTGTCTGCCATTAGCGGACTAGAGATGAGCAATAATCCAATTGCAGAGGTCTTTAATAAACTCATGTGAATTCTCCGTTCTTTCTTTGTTCATAGTGAAGATATCAAAAACGGGCTTTATTGAGAGGAATACTCTAAATAATCGGAAATAAAGAAAGTGTGTCTAAAAACTAAACAGTTTTGAGCTAGCGAAAGAGCCTCTTCAAAAAGCCGAAGAGAATACTAGGTAAAGTATTGAGATGACGCCTTTGTTTTCCTGGAAAGTTTTCAAGAATGGCTTCAACTTCAGAAGCGACAAATTCTCTTTCGCTATAGTGAGCGAGGAGGAGAGATTTTGGCGATATCTTAAGATAGGACTCTAAACTCTTGCGATAGTCATCCGGTGAAAAAATAGGATAAGGAGCAAAGCACTTTTTCCGAGCACCAATAAGATTGTCAGCAACATAGAGCTTTCCACTCTTTTCATGATAGAAGCTTAAGTCCGTTAAGGTATGCCCAGGTGTCTTTAAATAGCGCCAGTCTGGAAATAAGGGAACACTTCCTTCTCCCTCAAGGAGGAAATCAAACTTTATCTTCCTCGGAAAAAAGAGGTTTCTAAGCTTGTCACCCTTCTCTCTCTTTCTAAACCATACAAGATAACTCAAGAAAATATCGACTAAGTAAGTCGCAAATCCACTTAGCCCTTTATACCACTCATTCATTTTCTCACTCCCCGCGACAGGTATTCCTGCCTTTTGAAAGTAAGAAGCTCCGCCCGAGTGATCAGGATGAGCGTGACTCACAAGAACGAGTTTTAAATCAACTCTTGGCCGCTTAAGAATATTTTCTATGTAGTCAAAAACAACCGAAACATCCGCCCTTGTCCCACTATCAAAGAGCATAAGGCCTGCCTCGGACTCGACTAAATACATTGATTGAATGTAACCTTTAATAGCGTATAATTTCAAAAGACCTCGTTTAGAACCATTATAAATCGAAAAGGCTATACAATGAAATATTGGCTTATCTTCTTCCCTCTTTTTATTTTTTCCTGCTCTTCAACTCTCGATTTTCATGTCCCCACCCAAAACTTCTCGACTCCTGAGGTCGTTGGCGACACTCTAGATATAAGAACTCAAGTAACTTACACTAACTCCACTCGTTTTGAGCTTGCAAGCCTAGAAAGAGACAATATCTTTTCTTCGAGTGCCACTATTTCAACTGAAAAAGGGACAACTAAAGATAATGTCCTCAACGGAAATATTGGTATTGGTCTCAAAGACTTTATGGAATTTACCTACAGGTCATACTCCGATAGCCCAGACCTCTTTGGAGTCAAATTTCAACTTGTTGGCCGGGACCAAGGCGAGAAAAAAGAAGGTCTTAAACTCAGCTTACTCGCTGGATATGGCAATTCAACAACTGATAACGACACCATCACTGCAACGAATGGCAGTGGTACGACAAGAACCTATACAACGAAACTTGATGTAGAGTCATTCGAAGTTGGAGGTGTTATCGGTTATCGTGTCAATCATTGGTTTCTTCCTTACCTCGCTTACAACTTTCGCTCCAGCGATGCTAAGGGACTTCTGAGCTCTGCCGTTTTTACTGATGTCAATTTAAGAAATAAGGCAAAAGTCTTTTCTACGCAATTAGGTATCCAACTCAATTCCCAAGACTCTTACTTTCTCTTTGAAGGTGGGCACAATAGAAGTGAATGGGGAGGACTAGAGCCCCTAGATGATTACACTCTTGGTTTAGCCCTTGGTCTTGTCTTTCGCTAAGAAAGGTCGAGACGACCAAGAGCTTTGGGGACAATCTTCTTTTGAGGAATGCTCTTCAAATAAGTCTCTTCGCTCTTTTGGCATGGGATGAGTCGAAAGATACTTAAGAACGCCAAGCTCTTCACTTCGTTTTGTTATTTTTCCAAGAGCATCACTAAAGCAACGAGGAGATATTTCTGCGTTTTGGAGTAGGCTTAGGGCGACCTCATCCGCTTCACGCTCAAGATCTCTATCATAACCAAGGCCAATTAAAGAAATGCCTATGGTTGCAAGTGATTCGGTCCCCCCTGTAAGGTCACCAACAATAAGCATCGATAGCACCCCAAAGCTTAAACCATTAATGATTTTTGAGAGCAGATGTTTCTTCTTGAGATGACCAAGCTCATGATAATAAATGGCAAGGACTTCTTCCTTGCTGTCCAATTCCTTGAAGATTTCATCAGTAAAGAATAAATGATTTGTACTAAGGGCAAAGGCATTGGCCATCTTGGGATTCATTTTCCGAAAGCCAATTTGAACATTCTTAAACTCTGAAGGACTCTTTTCCAAAAGATATTCCCTCACCTCGCTTTTAAAGTCTTCACTAAGTTCACTTGAAGTGAAGCCCTGATCTTTAAGACTTGAGATTAAGTGCTCATCAACCTTTACGCCGTATTCAAACGGAAAAATCTGTGAAATCCTTTGAGAAAGAAAAGGCAGACCATGACCAAAAATACCATAGAGTATAAGCCCACTGAGTAGAAATGCTCCAAGAAAATAGGATTTCTTATTTTCAAGTACGTGAACGAGTCGAGAACTTCTCTTTAGAGTCTTTTTTAGAAAATCTTGGTCGTAATTCGCAATTTCAAGAAGCGCACCACTTTGATGCCTAATCATCAAAGGAGCCTCTCTAAAGGGAGTTTCTACAGAGCAGGCCTCAAGGTCCCATTGCCAGTTCTTATCTTCACTAAAGAAGAAGATCACAAGCCCTTTCACTTCAATACTCACTTCAACAAAGTTACTACTCTTTCCCGTTGAAAAACGACCTCTAATCATTAAATCCCTATCTCAAAATCAATATCAAATGCATCACTCACTTCATCGGCAACAGCGCTCTGAGAGGAAGCCTCAACTTGGACAACATCATCTAGACTTGTTAAGGAGAGGGCCCTGTGCTGATAGAGAAGCTTTAATACTCTTACCTTTGCAAAGGGAAAGTAAAGACCAAGGGTTAATCCCATTAAAATAAAATTAATAAAATTGACTCTAAAATAACGACCAAAAGTTAAAGAGAAGCTTGCTCTTCCGGCACCACAAGCAATCCTATTCCAAATATAATGTTGGACGAGAAAAGGAAAATAGAGTGAAGCGGCAATAAGAGAGAGGTAAAAGAGCACCATCCCAATCCCTGTAATGAGAAAATTATTTAAAAAGGCACCAAAGAAAGCGCCTCCAAAGAGCAGGGTGAGCATACCCACGACTAATCCACTGTAGGGTAATACAATCTTCTTCCACACCTCTTTAACACTAGAATCAAAGCTGAACTTGATATTTCCATAATAAAGATTTCCGTAGAGATTTGAATAGAGCCAATTTAGAAAGAAAGGACCAAAATAAAGAGCGGTATAAAGCGCGTTCACAGCAAATAATCCAAGGGCAATATAATCGTTCACTCCTAGCTCTTGTCCCTTCATTCGCTCAACAGGTGCAATAAAGAGACTCACTCCAACCGAAATTATTATAGGAAGAGCTCTTAAAAAGTAGGCCCTAATCTCTTGTTTATAATCAACCTCTAAGCGAAAGCGAACATTTCGATAACTTGTATAGTGAACATTAAACTGAAAAGACTTTAAGAGGAGATAGGGAAAAGCTAATGCAATAAGAATAATACCAATCACTCCGGTATAGGGTGAAAAAGCGGCACATCCCGCATAAACACTAAAAAGAATAAGAACGACGATTCTCCCCTTTAGGATAGGCCATGGACGAGCATGATAATCAAAACGCTCATCTCTATATTCTGTCATCACAAGGAGATACTTACGGATTCTTACCTTAGCCCAAGCTGAGTAAATGCCAAAAGTGACAATGGTTAAGAGAATATTAACAATCCAAATAGAAAAGAGTTCTCCTCCGCTTCCTTTAAACGTCGCATAGTCCTCTTCATTAAAACCATTTTCCATTGTTATTCCTCTTATTGATAGCTTCGTATTTTTTGAGCAGCATCTTCTAAACAATGCTGACCAAAGAGATTTTCATCACCCGTTAGTATTAATCTTCTTACATAGTTGGACATATCTGTCGCACCTTCATTAAGCCAGTGCATAACACAATCTTGATTGGTGCAATGAGAACCATGCTCTTTATCATGATGATCACTTTGGGCTGGCACTCCATTTTCAACTAAACCCATCGCATGGCCAACCTCGTGAACAAGAAGTGATTGTTCGGAAAAGCGGGCTACCCTTATTCCTTGATTTTCTTCAATTTCTTTTACGACGTCTTTAAAGATAACGATATTATTGGTGTCAGAGATATAAATTCCAAGCACACCATTTTGCAATTCTCCATCATTATTTTTGAAAAGACCGCCAACAAAGAGAATATTAACAGCTCCTAATGCCTCTGTGTTCTTGATGACAGGCAGTTCGGAGAACTTTGAGATGAGTTCTTGCGTAGTCCACGAGTCTTTATTTATCGCTCGTAGTTCTGTCATTTCACTTAGAGTCTTCGGGTAGGAAAAAGAAATCGACCTCTCTTCTAACCTCAAAAGAGTAGAGATATTGCGCCCAAAAAAGTCCCAATAAGCCTTACCATTTATTCTGGTTCCGACGTAAGGCTCATGTCCTCTTTCATAGAAGACCTTACTTTCAAAGCTTTGCATTTTATCAAAATAAAGAGAGAGGTTGCTTTCACTCTGTCCGCTTAGAAGGATTATTTCGGTGTGACTCTTTTCCTGACCACAAGAAACCAAGAAAAGAAGAATAAGAGAAAGCATGACTTTGAGCATGCCATCTTTTCGGTAACTTAAGAGTTATTATTTACCCTTTTATTTTACTCTTTTTATGCTCTTCATCCCTATGTCCTTGCTGCCAATAGGAACTCATGTAACAACTCTTAGGACTTAAATTCTCATTTTTAACGAAGTCTCTCACGCTCTTAACCAAAGTGCGCTCACCTGCAGCCCAAAGGGCATTATCCCCTTCTCTAAGAAGCTCTAAAGCCTCATCAAGGGAAGTGAGAAACTTCACATCTCCACTAAAGTAGGCTTTAGCCTCTTCTAAAAATTCTCCCACATAGATAGCGATTTCTTTAACAGAGCTTTCTTGAATTTTTACTAAGTGGGATCTTATGGCAGGAAATGCTGTGAGATCTCCAAAGAAAAGAAATTTTTGAGCGTTATATCCTAGAGCAGACTGGGGTCCTGGTCCCTTAAAGACTAACTCATCCCCCACCGTCGCCTTTCTTTGCCAAGTGGCCACAGGACCATGACTTTCGTGAGTAGCAAAGTCTAAGCTAAAGCTTTCTTTAGAGCTCTGTGAAATGCTAATGGTTCTTGCTATCGGCCCTTCTGTATCGGTAATGACCTTTACATAGCCGCCCAGAGGCATTTCTTCTGCGCTGTAAGAGAGTACAATTCTTCTGAAGCCTGGAAGCTCCTTAATTTCGCTAATTTTTGCTTTCTTATATGTCATGATCCGAAGATAGCAAACTATTGTTTGGTATAACAAACAACATTCTTGCCTGTCTCACTTTTTGAAGAGAATCCAGCAGCCCATAAGAATGAAAGCGACTCCTGAGACAGCGCGCATCTTCTCAGGGTCAATCACCTTACCTAATAGGCTCCCAGCAAGCACTCCGATGCCTCCTGCTAGACTAAGAGCTAAGATCGTTGCCAAGAGCACAGAAGAAACAGACTTGGTTTGAGAAGCAGCAGCAAGGGCTGCAAACTGAGTTTTATCACCAATTTCAGCAATGAAAATAGTCAGAAATGTCGTAGTAAAAATACTCCAGTCCATAACCTCTTAATCCTTCTTAAACATATCAATCTTCAGGGTATGCTCTTTTCCCATCCAGACCACGCATTGGGTATGATCAAAGAGATCGTCTCCAGTGTTAGCATGAAAGAAGACATCAAAACGCCCCCTCTCTTTCATCATCCAAGGAATAAATTCATTCAATGCATCGACTGGGACTGTAATTTGGCAAGAACCAATAGGATGGGGACCTACAGGCCGATCCCATACACGACCGACACTAAAGTCAAACTGAGATTTCACCTTTTCGAGGACTTCTTTAGCTTCTTCAATATCTGAGAATTCATAATAGAGGTGGGCATGATAATCTAATACTTTCACTGCTACTCCCAAGTCGTTGAACTAAGGACAGGAAATGCCCTTAATAAAATCTTCTAACAGAGGCTTAAACTTATCAAAGTTTTTCTTTAAGACAAGAAAAGAGAGATTAAGCGATGTTTTTGATGAACATTTAAGAAAAATGTCACCCTCAAAGAAGTTCTTTTTATCGAGACTATAGCTTAAATAATTGTAGAGATAATCCTTTTCTATTTTAAGATCTCGAGAGTTTAATTTGAGTTTTTGAAGTTTCGCCCCCCTCTCATTTATCCATTCTTTTTTAAGATTTTCAAAATCAGCAAGACTTTCTTTTTCCTCATTTAAATTAACTCTCTTTGATTCTGCGACCTCAAGGAAAATAGTATTTCTTTTCTCTGCACGATCAGGACCCAATAAAACAATATCTCTTCCTAAATAACCTCTCATGAGTTGGTATCCAGTGATTTTATTTAAATCAAGTGTGTGCCCTTTAATTTTAAAGGTTTGCTCATTTGCACTTAAAATCAAAGAATAAAATAGATTTAGAAAGAAGAAGATACATTTTATTTGCTTCATTTTTTTTGAAAAAATCCTCATATCTGCGCCCTAAAGTGACGAATTAATTCTTAAGCATTTTAATCATAAACTTTTTATGATGCAGAAACAACGAGAGGAAGATTGATATCCGTTAACAAAAAACCTTTAAGATTTATTTCGCTTCTTATTGGCGCCTTTCTTTTTTCACAACTCACTTTCAGTGAAGAAGTTCAGCTTCAAATTTTAGAGTCTGAGGTAAAAGAGTTTGAAGAGCGTTGCCTAGATGAAGCAGCAACACCTAGTGAATATTGTATTGAAGAATATGAAAGATTAAATAGCGCTATTCATAGGATGGAAACCGAAGAGATACAGACGACTTGTTCTGAAGAAGAAAGTAGTGCCCTTCTCACTAGTCTTACAAGCTTAAAAGATACCGTTAGTGAGGCAGCAGGACAACTAAGCTGTAAAGATGAGGATCAAAAACATGTTCAAAAGCAATGCGCCCCTCACCTCAAGTGCAACCTTGCCCGATCTTTAATAACGACGACTAAGTCGATAGCTCCAGCATTCATTGCTCGGAAGGTTGAGGGCGGAATTCAAAAGATGATGGGAAGTGGACAACCCGAGCAGTGTCTTAATACCGAACAACCAGATTGTTTGTCCCAGATCTATCACAGTTTTGTTGGAACGCTACTTGCGACCTTTAACAGTCTAAAAGATATTGGAAAGGTTTTCACTGGAGCCTTTTGGAGTATAAAGCGTTACCTCTCTAAAAAAAGCGATGACCTTCATAGTGCAGCCGACACCACTCAGAGTGAAGCAAGTCTCTTCATTCAAGATCCAGGAAAATACATCTACGATAAATTTATCTCTTTTAAAAATGGTGTTGATGGTTGGATGAAAAACAACCTCTTTTGCCAACAATGGGAAGGTGAACCCTATCGTAGAGAAAGTAAATGTACGGAGCCTCTTGAGCAATACAGTTGCCTTGATTGTAATGATGGTCTCAATGCCTTTTGTGCTGGTGCTGGCTTTATACTCTCAGAAGGTGTCCTCAATATTGCCACAGCAGGTGTTGCGACAGGTATTGGAATTGGCACGAGAGTGAGTGCTAAAATCTTAGGTGAAACCGCCCAACTAATTGCAACAAAAGTTCCAGTACTAGCTAGAGCGACCAATAGAAATAAAGTAAGCCCAACCTCAGCAAGCCTTCTCTCTAAGACGAGCCAAAATCTAGGAAGAGCAAAAGAAGCAGTCTCTCAATTTGCAGAAAAGTTAGCGAAAAGTAGAGCTGGTCAGATGGCACAAAAAGCTGCTCATCTTGCTATGGGACCGAGTCGAATGGTTGACAAGGTCACAGAGAGAACGATGCGAGTTATCTTAGTTAGAGCTGCGAAGACAAAAGGAAATTCTCGTCTAGCCACGGCCCTTAGACAAACAGCGAGAGAGGACTTAAGAGCGATTCGCGGTACTGCAGAAAATCTCTCAAGTGGTGCCAGAAGAACTGTTATGGGAGCTCGTGTGGTAAGACTGGGTAATCGTAACAGACCTCGCCACAGAGGAACACCTGTCGCGGGTAGTGATGTTGCCGGAACCGCTGGCCATACAAGCTCCGGAAGCACAACAGGAACTAACCCTGGCGCTTCGGGCCATCACGATTCACAAGGTGGCAAAGGTGGCACACGCACCAGCCCTGGTCCAGAGCAGAGCGATAGCCGACTCAGAAGAGATGAAGAAACTCGCCGACGAGAATTTGAGCAAAGACAAGCTGATGATGATCGAAGAAGACGAGATGAGAAAGAGAGAAGAAGACAAGAAGAAGAGGATAAGCGAGATGGAGGAAGTATCATTCCTGACCTCACCAAAGGACTTCTTGCTGGAGACCTTTTAAATAAGGGCTATAATGCAGCGACTAGTAGCTACGAATCGGGACTTGCCACCGAAGAAGAGGTATCTCAAGCACTCAGCGATGAGTCCTCTTATGATGAAAGTAAAAGTGTCACTGAAAACTTAGAGGCACGTGGTGTTGTGCCACAGGACGGCAAAAGCGTTAAAGACGTTGTTGAACAAAGAGCAGAACAATATAATGATCCAACTCAGCGTCGTCAGGTGACAGACCGACTTAAAGAAACTTACGGCATCTCTGAATATGATGCTCAAAAAGTTTATGACAATCAGAAGGATTTCTATTCTAAAGCACGCCAGGAATTTCAAGATACCCCTGAAGCAAAACGTTTAAAGAATAGACTCTCCTCTATGCGCTCAAAAATTCAAGCGATGAATGAAGAAGTAGCGAGTGAGAGTATACAGGAAGAAGAAGTCACAGACCTTCCCGTTGAAGAATTACCAGAAGCAATACCTACTCCAGAAGAAAGAGCCAAGCGGGCTACTCCATCCCCTACTCCCCAACAGGCGCGAGTCCTTGGTGGTCCGACACCTCTTCCCACGAGAGCAATTGCTTCAACTGGTGCCTTTGGCCAATCTGGCCCTTCCGTAACACCAGATCAAGATCTTGCTCAAGCTGCTGTTGATGACTATTTTGTACCGACCGTTAATCAAGAAGAACTCGCCACGACGGAAAAGAAGAAAGAGGAATCTCAAGAAGATGCAGCAGTTGTTGATAAAGACGAAACCTCCGAAGATATTCTCTCAGAGGAAGACTTCAAAATAATGGAGCAAAGAAGAGAAGCCAATAAAGAGCGAGTGGAAAGGATGGAAGTAATGGCTCTTCTTTTAACGGCCCTTGAAGGAGAAGGACTAGACTTTTTTAAAGTAGACCCCTCTCAAAGTGTTTTCCTTGATGAAGTCCTCAACCAAAAAGGTATGCTCATCGAAGACCTTGAATTAGCGGTTGTTGCCAGCCATGAGCAAAAATACAGTGTCTATAAAAATAAGGAAACCCATGAGGTCTTCGTCCTTAACCAAGAAGGCGAAGTCATGAGTTCCCTACCAAGTGATATCATTAAAGATTATTACTAGTAATCCTTAGAGACCCTTAGGAATAGCATCGAGAAGGTTTCTCGTATACTCTTGCTGAGGGTTCTTATAAATTTCGTCGGCGTAGTTGTACTCAACAATCTTACCGCCTCTCATCACCGCAACCTCATCAGAGATATACTTCACAACACTCAAGTCGTGAGAGATGAAAAGGTAAGAGAGATCAAATTCATCTTTAAGATCAAGCAGAAGGTTTAGAACCTGGGCCTGAACAGAAACATCGAGAGCTGAAACTGATTCATCACAAATGATGAGTTCCGGCTCAAGCATGAGTGCACGGGCGATACAAATTCTTTGACGTTGACCACCACTAAACTCATGAGGGTAACGAATGAGGTGATCACCAGCAAGACCAACTTTTTCAAGATAGTTTGCGGCTTTCTCTAAACGATCTTTACGAGTACCACCTAGTCCGTGAATCTCTAGAGGTTCAATAAGAATATTCCCAATCGTCATTCTCGGATTAAGAGATGAATAGGGATCCTGAAAGATAATCTGGGCATTTTGGCGAAAGGCACGAAGATCCTTTGGATTCATGGCTCCAATATCCTGACCATTCATAATGATCTTTCCGGCGGTTGGATCAATCAGGCGAAGAACGGAGCGGCCAAGAGTCGTCTTCCCACAACCAGACTCACCCACGAGTCCAAAGACCTTACCTTTTTTAATTTCAAAACTAACGTCATCAACAGCCTTAAAGTGATCAACAGTCTTAGAGAAGATTCCTCCCTTTATCGGAAAGTATTTCTTTAGACCCTCAACCTTAAGAAGCGCTGGCTTCTCAGACTTATCAGGCTCTTTGTATTCAATTTCTTTAGTCTTATCTTCTTCAACTTTATTTTCAAGGAAATCAGAAACGGTATAAAGACGTTTTGGATTTTTCTCAAGCTTTGGTCGACAAGCGAGAAGCCCTTTGGTGTAAGGATGTTGAGCACGGTGAAAGATATCTTCCTTTGTCCCACTTTCAACAAGGTCCCCTCTAAACATAACCAAGACATCATCAGCGATGTCGCCAATAACACCTAGGTCGTGAGTAATGAAGAGCATCCCCATTTTACGCTTTTGTTGAATATCAAGAAGCAACTCTAAAACCTGCTTTTGAATTGTGACATCAAGGGCTGTCGTAGGCTCATCACAAATAAGAAGACGAGGCTCGCAGGCAATCGCCATAGCGATCATAACCCTTTGCTTTTGCCCACCAGAGAGTTCGTGGGGGTAATAATGATAACGCTCACTTGGCTTGGGAATACCAACCTCATCAAAGAGAGCGATTGTTTTTTCTGTCGCTTCTTTCTTACCAACATTTTGATGGAGAAGAATCGCTTCTCTAACCTGATCACCAACTGTGAATACAGGGTTAAGTGAAGTCATTGGTTCTTGGAAGATCATAGAAACTTTATTTCCACGAATATCCGAGTAACCACTCTTAGGCATATCGAGAAGGTTCCTTCCTTCAAGAAGGATTTCACCATTTGTAATTCTACCGGGAGGACTTGGAATAAGGCCCATGATGGCCATAGATGTTACTGACTTACCTGAGCCCGACTCACCAACGAGACCAACTGTCTCACCTTCTTTAATATTAAAGGAGATTCCTTTAACAACTTCATTCCATCCGTGATCTGTTTTAAATTCAACTCGGAGATCATTAACGTTAAGTAGATCCATCTAGGCCCCTGCAAATAATTGTTATCAGACTCTTTTAGCATAGTCTTACTAAACTCATCAAATATGACGACTAGCAAAATTACACTATTGGACCTTATCAAGGATGGGAAGGACCTTTCGGAGCTCTTCAGGGCTTAAATTGTCATCCTTATTCGAGTTATTCTCGTACTTATCGTAGAGCTTCTTATAAAAGAGCGAGTCGTACTTTACTCCAAGGTTGAAAGTGTAATTTGATGGTGCACCGCCAACAGGACGCTCGGAAGGAATCTGCGCATAAAAGACGTAGTCCATTCTCTTAATCCCAAGCTCTTTGATGACCTTCTTATTCTTTAACGAGTCAATATAGCTCTGAAAAGCAGGGCGCGGTTGGAAATCTTCTTTATCGCCATTGGCAGTCGTGGCCAATGCTTCGCCGGCCTCGCCAAAAAGACGGGCAGCCCTCAAAGGAAAAGCGAGATGATTGAGGTCAAAGACGCGTCTTGCAAGAGTCCTCTTATGATTGCCCACTACTCCAGCAAGGCTTAGGGCCTTGGCCGTCTCCGTCGTACAATTGAATTCAAGAGTGATTTCTAGATCTTTTGTTCTAAATTCCACATGAGAAGGCTCAAGGAAGTCGCGAAACTTCTTAAGCTTTTCTTTATCCATACCATAAACGAGAAAGGTATAAGTCGGACGATAATTATTCTGCCCTTGAACGAGGTTAGAAAAGTAATTGGTTAGGCTGGTATTCCCAGAGAGAATGTCCTTACCATTGACGACATAGGCATTTGAAACTTCAGCTCTTAAAGAGAGGTCCTCTTTAACTTCACCAAGTCCGGCCACAAAGTGACCATTTACAGAGCCAAAGCTATCACCCTGTCTCCCAGACAAGGTCACAAGGAAAACGGACTCTCCTGGTTTTACCTTATAGCCTTTTTGTTGAAAGACTGTTTTCCTAAAAGAGTTTTGAGATTTCGAAATCTCATTCTTATAAACTGTTTTTTCAATAAATTTGTAAGGGTCTGCAGAAATGAGTCCCTCATACGCTCCCTTCTGTGCGGGAGCTGCACTAAAGAGACCACTAGGCGTGAGTGCCTGCATTTTAAAGACATCTCCAACGCGGTCCCCTTCGGCAATAATTTTCTTTCCGACAAAGGACTTCTTTGAAATCTCATCAAATTCATAGCCGTTGAGAACCTTTGTATAACCAAACTCTACAACTTGCTCTCCAATTTTAAATTGATCGAGGGCCTCATCATAGTGAAGAACACCTTCAAGTCTTTCGGCACCAGGAATATTCGTTGGGGTTTGTTCGAGGACAAAGGACTCTCCTTTTATCTGTCCTTTAAATTCATAGCTGTAGGGATTACCATCAGATTGTTTTACAAAAGTAGGATTGGCCAAAGAAGGTAAACTCTTTTTGATCGTTTCACTTGTTTCGACTTGAAAGGTTCCTTTAGGACCTTGGATCTGAAAATCTCCTCCCCCATTATCAATGAGGTATCCGGTAACGAAGTCCGCAGAGAGGACATTGAGAGAGAATAGAATCGCCGCAGTAGCAAGAGATGCCTTTTTCATAAATCTTCCTTCTAAAATGTAAAAACTCCCCTCAATCTTAAAGGATCAAGGGGAGCTCACGGACTTATACTGGAAGATTTACTCGCCCTGTTAGCTTTTCAACAGTGCTAAGTATCTGTTTTTACTAGAGGTTATCCATGTCTTTAATTGCTTCTTTAACTCCAGTGTAAACGGGAAGCCAAGGGCGAAAAGCATTTTTAACCACTTCTTTGTGACCAAAGGTCTTACGCTTTTGGTAAAAGCGATTCTTAAACTCTGGGAAGTGACGGATAATCACATCAGACATTGTCGTCTTTTGAACGTGATCGATACCATCTTTCGTATAGTAGTCTTTGGTAAAGTAATCGGAAAAGAAAGGGTCGGCCATAAGGCGTCTTGAGGCCATGAGAGCGAAAATATAAAAAGGTGTGTTACCAAAAGCATAACCGGGATAACGGTCAGCCTCAGCAAGAGTACCAACGATCAGATCGACGTTTTCAATGTCACCGTCATAAACTTCGCTTAAGACTTTTTGATCTTCCTCATTAGGAGTTAGCTCTTCAAATGACTTAATAGCTGGAAGGTGAATCGCCCGTCTAAAGTCATTATACTTTGGAATTCCGCGTTCACGATCTCTAAAGACATCAATAGCCCCCATATCCATACGAACGGAATCGCCATGCTTCTTACCTGTATTTCTTTCTGCCACAAAATTACTCATCCACGTGGGGTAATTATGAAGCGTCATCGCACCAGGAAAACTCGTTCCAAATGAATTAAGCCAAGTCGCTGAACCATGCTTGTCCATCGTTGACTTAGCTGAGCGGAAAATCATCTCTTTTGTTGAAACTTTCCCCGCCTCTTTATTCGTCTTAGCATCTCTAACCGTTACAAAATCAGGGACAAGAGGGTGCATTCTATAAACAGCAACAAATTCTTCGGTCAGAGTAAAAGGAACGGAATAGAGATCAAGTGTCTTTTTACCAACAAGACCAGAGATAAGGTGCTTAACACCACCATCAACCTTTGCTCTTAAGGCTGGAATACTAAGGCCTGTTACTTCCCTCATTCCATACCAGTTACTTCTCATCCCAATGTGAAGCATCTCATTATCAAGGAGAGCTGGCGTCCATTCTGCAGTATGGATTTTGGCTATTAGGGCAGAGTTAATCATACGAGCTTTCTCAAAGAGCTCTTCATCACAATCTTCTTTTGAAGTTCGTCTTCCTTTTTCAACACAAATCTCTTTACCAATGAGAGGCTTAAGAACATTATCGACAATTCTGTTGTGCTCAAGGTGAAAGAGGGTGTGGATAAGTTCTAGTCCTACCCACCAATTGTCATGAAAACCTGTAACAGGTAATCCTTCGCTGTCATAGCGAAGCTTTCTGTTGGCTTCATCGACAGCGATCTTTCCACTAGGAATCAGGCGTCCTGTATTCTTACCATCACGCCAAACACTTCTCACCTTTCTAATAGTCTCTGGATCGGAGCCATAAATCTGTGAAGCATCCCACCAGTGTGTCACTTTATTTCTAAAAGTCTTATCGTAGCCATGATTTTCAAGAGAAGCCTCTTTTTCAGACTCCTCAATAGTTGCCGGAACTGTCATGCCATCTTTAAAGTGAGGATGAGATTTGTGCGAGGAAAGATTATAAGACTTCTTTTTTGAATTCTTACCATGAGTAAACCAGTCGTGGTTCATCGCCTGAAGCCAAGCTGTAGCGAGAACGTTAATTACGGGAGCATCGACCTGCTTACCATTTTTACGGGCAAGTAGCTTTTGACTCACCTCCAGTGGGCTCGGCTTCATAAGGTCTTGCTTTGAAGCTTCATTAGTTTTATCCGCTCCAATATTGCGACCAAATCTCTCGTTAACAGCCCCAATTCTTAATTGGTTAGCAAGTTTCTTATCTCTATCCGTAAGGTGGTCTTCATTATTATAAAAATAACACTCACCATAGGCGGTACGGTGAACCCTCTTCATTGCCTGAGAGCAGTCTACTTTTGCATGAGGACTAACTCCTGTATCAAAGAGGTTTTCATCTAGTAATTGCTGACGACGAGCACTCGCTTCAAAAGAGAAGTCTCTATTCTTCTTAGAAGCAACAGCACCCACAAATTTTAACTTATTTTTTTTGCCTGAATAGCCATCGTAGCCGAACTTAGACCAACCCTTACCTCTATTCTTCCAATAAGATTCTTCAGCTTCCTCCTCTGAGCGATCAGATTTTGAGGAAAGACTACGATAAGGGTCCTCTTTTTTATTTGTCGTGCAAGAAACTCCTGCGAGAAGCAGAAGAAAAATTAATCCTTTTTTGTTTTTCACTTTCACCTTCCTTGGTCCGTTATAAACACCCTAAATAGATTACCACGACTCCAAAGAGAAAAAAGGCGTGCAGTTTTGTCCGAGAGCCCCTCTAGGATATGCCCTATAAGAATTTCAAGAGTCTTTATCGCAACGCAAAGCGAAGCTATAAGAGCACAAACCTAACCAAAAAGGACTACTTATGAACCCCACACACACTAAAATCATAGGGTTAGCTCTCACTGCCCTCGTTACAACAACTGCAGCTCAGGCCTCTTGGCTCGATGTGCTTATCAGAGGTTTTGAAGAAGACTCTTATTCAAAATTTCATGGTGAAGGACTTCCTAAGCGCGTAGGACAACGTCGCGAAGCAATCGAATATCGAGAAGACTTTAAAGACCGCATGGGAATCTACTCTACTGTCGATAGCCTTGGGCTCACTCAGTATAGCAACAATAAAATTGGCCTTGCTCTCATTAAGAAAGGCAATACTGACGAAGCAGCCTTTCAAACTGTTCTTGCCCAAAAAGACTATCGCAGTCTTAAGAAGTGGAGAAATGGTCCTCAGTTTCTTGAAGCCCTAGAAGATTACACTAAAGAGAATGGCTGTATTCCTAAAATTACATCTGTCTCCCACGGTTGGCGCTCCGACGAACGCCCGGGTGAAGGTAATGGCCTTTCAGGAAATAAAGGGGTGAATGGTATATACAGTTCAAACCAAGATACACCTACTTTCATAGCGCGATTTGGAACGAGAACACTTCAAAAACACTTAAAGCAAAAGATCGATCAAGGAAAAATTGAGTTTTGCTCTGCCTGTGTCGTTCAATTCTATGCTTGTAATGTAGGGGCGGACTTTGCTTCAACCTTCTCACAGGTTTCTGGTTGCCAAACAGTAGTTGCAACTGGCCAAAACTCTCCTATTTTTCAATCGACGGCAAACGCGCAAGCGCGCCAAAAGATTTATAGTGGTGCTCACTACTGGAAAAGTGCTCCAGGTGTATGGGCCGAAAGTAGCTCTGAAGCTAAGAAGAAGGGTTATGATCAACTCGGAACTTGGTTTCGTTCAACTCCAGTTAAAAACTCAAGAGGACAGGTTACTGGAATTGTTAAAGAAAACCTCGGCACTCAATATATTGCTCTCTAATTTTAAGTTTTCAGCCCTTCCTCTTTTGAGAGGGGCTGAAGCTCTTCTAAGAAAATTATTTACACAAACCACTATTTTTTCAAAAATAAGCTCATGATAAATAAGCTTATCGAACCCTTTCTCCCTCATAGTCTCAATTCGGGAGTCGCTCCATTTGACTACCAGAAAACAAGTCTGATCATTTTCTATGATCTCTTAGCGATTTTGACTTGTTTGACCTTCTTTTTTATAGGAATTCTCCCCGAAGTCTTCCTCCCAACATTCAATTACATCATTATCGTGTCAGCAATTAGCTTAGGAATGATACGCTTTTCAGACCTTTTAAAAATAAGCTTCATTAATCAAGCGCGCTTTCAAACGCTTGCCATCGCTCTTGCCCTTTGTACTTTTGTTATCCAACACGAAGTTACTTTTAGTGGCACCCCTCTCTGGTTTTCAAGCTCTCTTATTATGGCCGTATTCCTGGTCAATTTAAGATGGGCCCTCTTCATAGGTTTTCTCTTCTTCTCTTCTATAGTCTATTCCTATCTTTTCTACTTTGATAATGGTGCAGGAGTTCCGCGCTATTGGAGTGAAAACAGTTGGCTTATCAATATACTCATTGACCAGACTTTCTCACTTGGATTTAACCTAATGATTCTCTCCTACTTCTTCTATAGCAAGGAAAGGGCTGAGCAAAACCTGTTAAAACCCCAAGAGCTTGTTCTTCGTCAGCAAGAAACTATTTTTGAAAATTCGAGAATGGCAGAGCTCGGTCAAATCAGTGGCGGAGTTGCCCATGAAATCAATAATCCTCTGGCTATCATTCAAGGAAATATTCAACAAGGGTTAAGAGAAACCAGGCAAGAATTCCCAGAGATGAGTCGCCTTACCCGAAACCTGCAAAAGATAGAAGCTCAGAGTAATCGTATTCAACTCATTATCTAATCTCTTCTTCACTTCAGTCAAAGAATTGATGAAGGGAGCTTCCAAGCCGTATCCCCAGCTTATCTGTATGAAGAAATAAAAGAGTATTATGCCGATACCATTATTAAGGATGAAATCATCATTCTCTTTCATAACGAAGGGCCAGAAAACGATAAGATTTACTGCAAGCATGCCCAAATCTTTCAGGCTCTATGCCATCTGATCAACAATGCCATCGATAGTATCTCCGAGCTCGAGGAAAAAGAAATAATATTCCTCTGTGAAAGAACACAAACTCATCAAATACTAAGTATTATCGATAATGGCCCAGGAATTTCTCGAGATATCGAACACAAGGTGACTTCACCTTTTTTCACCACCAAGCCTGTCGGAGAGGGAGCGGGTCTTGGCCTTAGTGTTGTAGAAGGTATTATGAAGGCTCATAATGGCGACCTCGTCATCAAACGTGACCGTTTCAATTCTCAGGTCGCCCTACGCTTTCCTCTTAATGGTCATTAGGATTATCGTTGTGCCCTTCACACTGACATTCAGTCTCTGGCTTCCCGCACTCGGCGCACATTTCAACTTTCTTCCTTCTTCTTTTTTTTGAGCTTTTTACCTCTTCCGTTTTTATAACCTCTTCAAGGGGGTTATCTGCAAAGGCAAACTCTCCTGAAAATGAAGTAATCAGTAAGAATGCTAATAGGTATTTCATATTTCCTCCTTAGAGAATTTTAAGATGAACGGTTCCAATAAAGAATAAAGTACTGGTAAGAGAAGTAGAGTTAAGATGGTGGAGCTGACCATACCACCAATGATCACGGTTGCTAAAGGCCGCTGTACTTCTGCTCCAAGACCTACAGCAAGCGCCATAGGGAGGAAACCTAAAATATCAGTAAGAGCGGTCATCATAACAGGTCTTAACCTCATTAAAGCCCCTTCTTCAACAACAGACACTCTTTCCTTTCCTTCCTCTCTAAGACGATTAAAACTATTAACCAGAACCACTCCATTAAGAACGGCAATACCACTAAGAGCAATAAAGCCGACACCTGCGGGGACACTAAAGGGCATTCCCGTCACAAAGAGAGCAATGATTCCTCCAATCAGAGCAAAAGGGACACACAGAAAAATCAAAAATGTTTCGATAATATTTTTAAAGGCTGCATAAATCATAAGAAGCACGAGTAAGAGGGCTAGTGGTCCTAAAATGAGTAGACGACTCTTGGCCTCATTAAGATTTTTAAAATTGCCTCCCCACTCGATATAATATCCGGGAGGGAGTTTAATTTTATCTTTAATAACCTTCTTCGCTTCATTGATGAATGATTCTGTATCTTTGCCTCGAGGGTTTATTAAAACAGCAATTCTTCTCTTGGTTTCTTCACGACTAAAAGAACTATAACTTGATTTAAACTTTATGGTCGCCACTTCTTTAAGCGCAATTGTTGAGCCACCACTGAGACCAACAGGAAGATTTTCAAGTTCATCAATACTATTTCTTATCGCTTCTCCTAGCCGAATTATAATTGGAAACCTCTTCATTCCATCATAGAAGATTCCTACCTCATGGCCACCCACTGCAATACCGATAGTCTCTAAGACTTCTTGAGAGCTAATTCCTAGTTTCTTAAGAACTTTTCTTTTAGGAATAACCTCTAAAACAGAACTCTTTCCTTTAGCTTCAAGCTCAACATCTCCCGCGCCTTCAATGGTTCTTAACACGTCTACGATATTTTGCGCTTGCTGGGTGATCATATCCTGATCTTCACCAAAGACTTTTAAGGAGACATCACTCCTGGTTCCTTCCATGAGTTCATTAAACCTCAATTGAATAGGCTGACTCACGAGAATCCTTTGACCAGGGGTCTTCTCTTCTAATTCTTTAACAATATGCTCGACGATCTCCTCTTTACTTCTTTTGCGACCATTTACAAGCGGCCACTTCTCTCTCGGTTTCAGCATGACATAACTATCAGAAATATTTGGTCCCATCGGATCCATTGAAATCTCCGCTGTACCTATTCGACTAAAGACATGACTGACCTCTGGAATACCTAGAATTAACCTTTGGGAACGCTCCTCAAGGGCCGTCGAGTGATTGATGCCTACACTTATTGGCCTAATGAGCTGAACGGCAATACTCCCCTCATTCAAAGTAGGGAGAAACTCTCCCCCAAGTCGAGAAAAAAGTGCAAATACACTGAGGAATCCTATAGCTATAATAAGCACTGAAAAGGCCTTAAAACGTAAAGCTGATTTGAGAAGAGGTTTATAGAGACGCTCTAAAAAACGCATCACCAGAGGCTCTTTATCGGAAACCTTCCCAGTCAATATTAAACTTGCAAGCGCCGGTACAAAGGTAAAGCTCAGGAGTAAGGCGCTAAGAAGAGCGAAGATAAAAGTCGATGCCATTGGGATAAACATCTTTCCCTCTATTCCAACAAAGGCGAAAACAGGAAGAAAGACCACGACAATAACGAGTTCACCAAATCCAGCAGACTTTCGAATTTCCATTGTTGCTTCATAAATAGTCTCCTTAAGTTCATGACTCGTAAGGGAGCGACCAAGCCTTTTAGAAGCTTTTTGTATTTGCCTGACACAATTATCAAGAACAATAACGGCACCATCGATGATAATGCCAAAATCAAGAGCACCTAGGCTCACGAGATTTCCGCTGATACCATATTTTTTCATTAGAATAAAAGTCATGAGAAGACTCGTGGGAATCACAATTGCTGTGATCAACGCTGCTCTTAAATTCCCAATGAGTAAGAAGAGAATAAAAATAACAAGAGTAGCTCCGAGCACTAAATTATGCTTAACCGTATCCAGTGTTGCATTAACCAAGTCAGAGCGATTGTATAAGGTGACAATCTTATACCCTTCAGGGAGATTTTCACGAATTTTTTCAATCTGCTTATCAACCCTTAAAGAAACTTCACGGCTATTTTCGCCAAGGAGCATGAGGACACTTCCAACTACAGCTTCATCACCATTATAAAGAGCAGCCCCCGTTCTTAACTCTTTTCCAAGCTTAACCTTGGCCACATCAGAGACACTAATGACTTCAAGATTACCAAGGGTCTTTATCGGAACATCTTCTATATTCTCTAGAGACTCAAAAAGACCACTTGCTTGCACAATAAACTGGTCACCTGTTTGCTCTATATAACCACCCCCAGCATTCTTATTGACATTTTCAACTGCCTTTTCAATTTCAGCAAAGTGAAGCCCAAATTTTGCCATTAAAAGGGGATCAGGCTCAATGTGATATTGTCTTTCGTAACCGCCAATTGTATTAACTTCCGCAACTCCTTGAAGCGTTAGAAGACGTGGCTTTATATTCCAATCTTGAATCGCCCGTAATTGCGAAAGTTGCTTTAAGCGCTCCTCACCAGTGGCCTTCTCCTTGGCCTCAATCACGTAGTGATAAATTTCGCCTAAACCAGTGCTCACGGGTCCGAGCTGTGGCTCAACAAAGGATGGCAGTGTGCGCCCTATCGCTTGCAGCCTCTCCGTTATTAACTGCCTTGCATGATAGATATCGGTATCATCCTTAAAGACGACAGTAACTTGAGAGAGACCATAACGAGTAATGGAGCGAACTTGAGTGACGCCAGGAACGCCATTAAGTGCGGTTTCAAGAGGGTAAGTGACCGTCCTCTCTATTTCCTCAGGTCCTCTCCCTTCAACTTGGGTGTTCACTTGGACTTGGATATTAGTAATATCAGGTACAGCGTCAATGGGAAGTTCCTTAAAACTATACCAACCTGCAATTCCCAAGAGAAAGGTGAAAAGAATAATAAGGTAGCGGTTATCTAAAGAGAACCTTACAAGCCTAGAAATCATAACCTTTTTCCTTTAATGAGAGCAGTAATCAATAGTTTCTGAATTTAAATCAGCTTCTGTCATCCTTAAAAAAGGCACACCACTGATCGCGACTTCGTCTCCAGCTTGAAGGTCAACGGAGCGAATAAGAACCTCTCCTTTTTTCCTCTTAAGAACCTTTACTAGCACCATCGTTATATGCTTTTCCCACCGGCGATAAACTCCCGTTGAATGCTTAATGTGAATCAGTGCCGTTTTCGGCACCAGATAGGGGCCTGACGACTTTAGAGTTTTAAAACTCACCCCTAAGTGTTTTTCAGCTTCAGGTTTGAGGCGAAAACCTTCAATATCGTCCTCACCATAGGTCGTAACAAATGAAAAAAGGCATAAGACGACAATAAATATATTATTCATATTTCTTCCTTTAAAACTTTTCCATCAAAACGGTAAATTTCCCACAAGGCACTTAGCGCCTTAAGCTCTCTCTTATTT
The DNA here is from genome assembly GCA_950054155.1 of uncultured Bacteriovoracaceae bacterium. Taxonomy (GTDB): domain Bacteria; phylum Bdellovibrionota; class Bacteriovoracia; order Bacteriovoracales; family Bacteriovoracaceae. The sequence goes on along the minus strand of CATLOT010000004.1, from coordinate 69,897 downwards.
CGTAATTTGAAGTAACTCAACTTTTGCTTAAGAGAGTCTAGGAATAAAGAGCTTGAAACAACTCCTCTCATATAGAGCCTTTCTATTTTTCGCTGTTTCTTTTCTAAAAGCAGAGGACTTATCGATTTCTTTAGTATTGTGACAGCACTCTCATAAATTCGAAGTTGCTCGAAGCGCTCATGCTTTTCAACCTCATCTTCTAAAAGCACTGTTTTTTGGGCTCTTACGACGTCACTTTGCGCCGTCAAACGCCCTCCCCTATTTTGACTTAACACTGGCAAAGGCATTGAGAGATTTAATCCAACCATTCGCACTTCGCGGGGTCCCTCTTTTTCAATCAGCATTGCTGGCCCTATTTTCAAATCAGGCCACACCTGCGACTTTTGAATTTCAAGGTCTTTGTAGGCTAGTTTTACCTGTTTTTTTAGCTTTGCTAATTTAGGAGATTCACCTTGTCTTTCCCCTGTTAAAATTGGCCATTGAGAGGAGTACTTGGGTAGGAATTCTTTAATTTCTTTAAGCTCATGACCTGTGACCACATGAAAGAAGTGTTCTAAGGACCTCTCCTCTTCATGAAGTTCAGCTCCGAGCACTTTATTTTCTTCATAAGCCATCTCAAAGAGGGTAAGCGCTGCTTCTTGCTCGGCATTTAAACGAGGTCTCTTTTTTAAAGACATTATAACTTTTTTAAAAGCGAGGTCAGCTTCCTTAACCAGCTTAACTTCCTCTCCAAGCTGTCTTAGCCTATAGAGATTAAGGATCGTTTGAATTTTAACATGCGCCTTGAGATCCTCATTATCTGCCTTTGCGAGATCTGCTAAGGCCATAGCCCTCTGCTTGCGGGCATGACGTTTCCCCCCAAGTTCTAACGTAAAGTTAAGGCTGGTCTCAAGTTCACTTGAGTTATCACCACCATTTCTCACAAAACGAGTTTGAAGTTGAGGGTTAGGAATTTGAGAAGCTTTTGCAAATTGAGACTTTGCTGTCTCAAGCTTCAATTCACCTTTTTGGAGTGCTGGGTGTAAAGTAAGGGCACATGAGATGATATCCATGCGCTTTTTTGGTTCAGGACATCCTCCATGAGGATAGAAATCATCTTCCGCTGACACCCCGAAAACGAGTGTCCAAAAAATTGCCTTGAGAAAGAACACAGTTCCTCCATAGATTAGAAAAGTTTAACTTATTAAAACTAACTATGAAGGTGAAAAAGCGGTGGTTTTAGGGCCGGGTCTAAGGTGGGAGAATGATACTCCATGAAAAAATACCATTCGATGCGACTTGTCGAAATAAAGTTCTCTTCAAGGGGATGAGAATGGCGAGTGCAAAGAAAGCCATAGGGATGGACATGAGTACAAAGACAATGACCATTCCTTTCATCACTACAGTCATTGCAATCGTCACAATTCCTCTCTCTTTGAGAGCTCTCCTCCTCTGCCAAGTGATCATGAACTTCATTACAATCTTCATGAACACTCACTTGCTCAACCTGGAGTGACTCTATAGCACCAATATTTTGGCCTAGAGTCACAAGAAGAAGGATAAGTCTACTCATAGGTTAACTGTATCAAGAGATGTTGATTCGAGTCAATCGGACAAATTTCTACTGATTGGCTTCGTTGCCCCTTAGAGGTCTACAGTCCGCTCGGCATAGCCCACGATAATTAGTGTTATTATCCTGAGTCCAATCTCCATTACCACCATAGTTATTCAACATGTAGTTCCTGAAGCTCTGAGTGTCAGGAAATGAATGTTGGGTACAACTAAAATTATTCCCTCTGATACGATTCACCTGACAATAAGTAAATGGTCCATCTATGGGCTCTGAGACAATTTCATCCACTGGCTCAATATCAAGAATCGAGTCCACAACAATCTTCTTGAGATCCCAAGGTCTTAGCACTTCATTTTGAGTTTCCTTAAAAAGGAGCCGAGCAAAACAGGCTCGTTTTTCTTCAAAGGTATATGAAAATTGATTGAGTGCTGGCTGGAAGCTAGACTCGTTGGTCATATAATGAGGGGTTGAACTAAAGTTTAATGGACCAGAGTCATTAGTATCACAAAAGACTCCCGCCCTATGAAGTAGGCCAGCGTAATCGAGATAACCACCATTAGAACCAAAAGTATTCTCTGTAACTTGTGTGGAGACAGTTGCTTTTAATCTAAAATTTTCAAGTGCGGGATTGAGGATATTCCAGCAGAGATCAACAAAATACTCTGAACCAAACCTTTCACTGCCAAGAAAGAAGCTAACGCCTTTCTCTGGGTTAAGAACTGAATATCCTTGTGAAGTCGTCGCTTGATTATAGGACTGGCGACCAGCAGTTTTTTGCTCAGATGAATAAGAGACTTGAGAAGTACTCATTTGGCCAATTTCGTAACTCATGTAATCAAAGGAGTTGAGAACTTGGGGGAGGTTTTCCCCTGAACAAATACAATTAGAGCTCAATGAGCAGTTTGGAACAATTGCTCCACCTTGATTCATATCAAAGCAAAGACCATCGTTATGGTCTTTATGACGAAGGCCTGCATTACAGGCATAGACCTCAATATCTTCCTCTAAATTAAAGTCTTCTCCACAGTTTTCAGAAATATAATCATCCGGATGATGAGGAATGTGGGCCCAAAGAGAGCCAAAGTCCACACAGATTTGGACATGCTTACCACTATTACTATTAATTCCTTTATGACAAAGGGGAACACGATTAAGTGAAGTACAGTCTTTCGCTCCAGCTTGAAAAATAAATAGGGATAAAAGAGAAACAAGCACAATCTTCACAAGGGCTCCACGAGGTAAATAATTTTTGGGACCTTTATATAATAGAAGCCCCAAAAATCAAGAACATAAAGATTTTAATGTAAACTTAATAGAGCTTAGAGCTCGTCAAAGAGGATACCTTCATCAAGATCGCAAGAGATTGAATCGAGTGAAAGTACGGGAAGGCCTTTTGCTAAGGCTACACAGTTGTAAGTAAGCATTTCATACCCAAAAGCATCGTATTCTTCAATATCATAAGAAAAACTCAGCTTGTATGCAGGACGACCAGAAGTCGTGCGAATCACTTGCTCAGAGACGTTGTAGAGTTCAGACACTTCAATTTCAAGAAGTTCTGCAGCCTGCTCCGCAAGAGTTCCATAAGGAAGGATTGCCCATAAATTAGAACAAAGAACAGTGAAGGCGATAAGAACGATTTTTTTCATAATATCCTCTCAGGGTGAATTGGTTTTGAGGGGGTTATAGCCCGTGGGACTCCCCTTCGCCTAGCCCTCTTCACCCTGAGAGATAAATTATACAGGGTGTAAGCTACTGAAAATCCGCTGAACTATGCCTTTCGCGCAGCTGCTCTTCGCCCCATATGCGATTCACCCTTTTCCCACGCTTAACAGCAGGTCTTTCCCGTAATTCATCTGCCCAACGGATAATATTCTTGTATTCATGAACGCTCAGAAATTCGGCAGCATCATAGAGCTCACCTTTAACGAGTCCCCCGTACCAGGGAAAGATCGCCATATCTGCAATTGAATAGGAGTCCCCTGCCACGAAACGGCGCTTCTCCAAGTTTTTATCAAGGACATCAAGTTGTCGCTTCGTTTCCATCGCAAAGCGATTGATGGGGTACTCAAACTTTTCTGGTGCATAAGAGTAGAAATGACCAAAGCCCCCCCCTAAATAGGGAGCGCTTCCCATTTGCCAAAAGAGCCAATTGAAAACTTCGGCTCGTTTTGCAGCAGCTTTTGGCAAGAAGAGTTCAAATTTTTCTGCTAAGTAAGTGAGAATTGATCCTGACTCAAAAAGACGAATCGGGCTTCCCCCGTTTTGATCAATGAGAGCTGGGATTTTTGAATTAGGGTTAACTCCAACGAAGCCTGAGGTAAATTGATCAGCTTCTGAAATATTAATGAGCCAGGCATCATACTCTGCTTCAATCACTCCCCTTTCAAGAAGCTCTTCAAACATAATGGTCACCTTAACCCCATTAGGAGTTGCTAGGGAGTAAAGCTGAAAGGGGTGCTCGCCCACAGGAAGCTCTCGCTCTTCTCGCGCACCAGCAGTGGGGCGGTTAATGTTTGCAAACTTACCACCATTCTCACTATCATTTTTCCATACTTTCGGGGGGTTGTAGCTCATTCTCAATCCTCATTTGAAGCGTCTAATTTTTGAACGCTAACTATAATTAATTCATTCATCAAGTATCCTACTCTGCTCCTTTCTATAATCAAGACATGAGAACCTTAATCTTAACAACCCTTGCGCTTTGTCTAAGCCTTTTCCCCCGTGAGTCAGCTGCAATCACTGGAGGAGATCCCGCAACACCAAAAGATTATCTTATCAGAGTTGGTCTCTGTACGGGCGCTCTAATCTCTGAGCGATTAATTGTCACAGCAGCTCACTGTGTTCATAATACGCCAGTTAATCTCATCACTCTCAAACGAATGAATGGTACCTATCTTCGCCAAAAACAAAGAGTTATTATTCATCCCGATTATGAAGGTTGGAACCAAAGCGCAGTGAAGCGAAATGATATTGCTCTCATTGTCCTCGATGAGGAAATTGAAGTGACTCCATTAACAATTCCTTTAGAAAATACCTCTCAAAGTGTCAGTCTCGCAGGCTGGGGGAAAAGAGAAGATGGTAGCTATCCTCGTATTCCTTTTGAGATCGCACAGCTTCCCCTTCTTCCGCACTACGCTCATTCCTTTTGGGATAACAATATTGACCTTCTTATCAGTGATGATGAGGCCCAAGACTTTGAGGCATCTTTCTTTAGTGGTGATTTTCTTGCGATAAGAGTCACTGAAGGCAAGAGTGCTTGTCGAGGTGATAGCGGAGCGCCTGTCATAGGAGATCAAGGTGAATTAGTAGGAATTGTTAGTCACGGGCAAGATGATTGCGTCAACCAAGAGGTCTTCTTTATTACGGACATTTCTCAATACACAGGCTGGATTTCCCATGTTGAGGAGACTATCCATGAATAAACTCCTCATCATTTTTTTCCTTATAGCGCTCATCAATATAAAGTCTTTCGGTGCCGTCTATGGAGTTGATGACAGAGAGCTCATTACCGACTCATCCCCCTACGCTCACTATGCAAAAGCTGTTCTCTCCCAGCTTCGAGAAGGTGCGCTCAATAAACAAGGAAAACGCTTTTTTCTTAAGACGAAAAGCCTCAATGATCATGTCGGTAACCTCTGCGAGGACACCCCTTTCAGGGAGACACCTACCTTTAGTTATTGTAGTGCTTTTATGGTCTCACCAGAGCTGATGGTGACGGCCGGTCACTGTATTGAAGATCAGCAGGAATGCGAAGAGACGACCTGGGCCTTTGCGGATCAAATGACATCCTCAAAAGAGATCCCCTCACAAGACATCGTCCGCTGTGAGAAGCTCGTCAACAGATTAAAGAATTCCATTTCTAAAAATGATTACGCCCTTATCAAAATCTCTAGGCCAATTAGTCATCGTCCTCATCTTAATTTTCGCACAAGTGGAGTTATCACTGAAGATGCCCCCCTAGTCGTTATTGGTCATCCTACGGGCCTTCCCCTTATCAGTACTGATCAAGGCCAAATTAGAGAAAATGACTCTCCCTTTCTCTTCAAGTTAACCTCGGACACTTTTGGTGGAAATTCCGGCTCCCCTATTATTAATATCGACACCGGTCTCGTTGAAGGAATCCTCACTGATGGTGACCTTGATTACATATTGGATCGTGAAAGGGGTTGTCGTACCACCTTTAAGTGCCAGGAAGGAAGTTGTCGTGGCGAAAATGGAGTGCGCATCACAAATATTCCCGAGCTCGTTCCTGGCATGACCCCCGAGGAGCCAATCTTTGACCCTCGCTTTCCTCGCTTATAACCTATCTTTTCACTTGGTCAAAAAGTTCTATAAATTCGCGGTATTATCCCGATGAGGAGATATGTCCGCTATAAAAGTTCAAAACCTAAGAAAGGTCTTTCAAGAGACTGTCGCCGTTGAAAGTCTCTCTTTTGATATTCCCTTTGGTGAAGTCACGGCCCTCCTTGGCTCAAATGGTGCAGGAAAAAGCACAACCCTCAATATGATTGCAGGAATTCTACTTCCGACAGAAGGAAGTATCGAATTTGCTGGTCTTAACTTTAAAGATCATTATAAAGAAATCAAATCACAACTTGGCTACCTCACCAGTGACATGGAACTCTATGAGAGCTTTACTGTCCAAGAAACCTTAGAAGTTCTCGCCGAGATGAAAGGCTTCTCTAAGAAGCAAACGAAAAGCCGAATCGAAGAGCTAACAGAAGAATTCTCACTGCAAGAGTGTCTTCATAAACATTACTCAGAACTTTCAAGTGGCCAAAAGCAGCGCTCTCTCATCAGCTCCTCTATTATCCACGATCCTAAAATTCTTATTTTTGATGAAGTCACCGCATCTCTTGACCTTGTCGTCTCCAAGGACATTATGGATTACTTGATCAAAGAAAAAGAGCGGGGAAAGGCGATCATCTTTAGCACTCATATTCTTAGTGAAGTCGAGTATATCAGTGATCGCATTATTATGATTGAAAAAGGTCATCTCGTCAAAGACACAACCTATGAAGAGCTCATTGGAGAATATGAATCAAAGAATATTACCGAAGCCTTCTATCACGCTTTATTAGATGAGCAAAAGAGAAGTCAAACATGATTTCACTCAGAAATATTAAAGTCGTCTTTAAAAAAGAATTTCTCCAGATCATGAGAGATAAATCTGTTCTCTTTACGAACTTTTTCATCCCTCTCTTTGGTATCCCTCTCTATGTGATCTTTGTTCTCGAGGCCGCAACCTACAAAGAAGCCAATATTGAGGCTCCTTTAAAGGATAACACTGTTTTTAATATTAGTTATCAAGGAGCTGTCGCTCCAGATATTCAGAAAGCGCTACAGGATGACGCTAAAATTAAATTAGTGCCCTTAAACAAGACCTTATCTGAAGATGAGATTATCAACTACCGTAGGCACTACGAAGAGTATCATGATCTCAAAGACAAGTCTTTGAGCCTAAAAACTCAAGTCACAAAGGATACCGAAGAGCTAAAAGATAATAATGATAAACTCTCCCTTGCTCGAGAGAAAATGTTTCACTCTCTTGAGATCCTCCAAAAAAAATATCAAGACCTCGCTGATCTTCATGTTGCTTTCTTTGAACATCAAGATGAAGATAATAGCCCACTATTAACCACTTATCTTTTTTACAATGATGATAAGAATACCTCTAAGGCTGCCAAAAAATATATTGAAGAACTCCTTCAAAAGTTTGAGGATCAGCTTATCATTGAATATAAAGAGAAGAAGGGCATAACAAAGAATGCCCTCAATCCTCTCGCCATTAAAGACGTCAACCTTGATCGAAGTTCAGATAAATTTGCCAAAACTTTTGGACTGGGTCTTGGGGCGATCATCCTCTTCTTTCTCTTAATTTCAATTCTTAATCCCACGATTAATACGACGATCGGAGAGAGGGATCAGAACACCTATAAAGTGCTTCTCATGAATCCTGTCAGTCTTCATGAGATCTTCATTGGGAAATACCTCAACGTTGCCTTGCAGGGACTCCTGACACTTCTCCCCTACTCGATAGAGTCCATTGTTGCTTACTCTTGGGGCAATTCTAATTTTCTCTTTCAATTTCTTCCCGAACTGACCTTTGTGAAACTTCTTATCATCTTTATTGGAACTGTTTCCGGAGCTATTTTTCTTTCTTCTCTTTGCTTCTTGGTGTGCTCCTTTTCTAAATCAAGAGTTCAAGCTCAATCCATGGTAACGCTTCTTATTTTTCTTCTTATCATTCCCATTGTAACGATTGGTGTTATGGATGTTAAACTCTCCTATTCCTCTGCCTTTCTTCCTCTGGTCAATTTCCCTTTAATAACAGAGAACCTTTTGCAAACATCTCCACACTACGCAGCTGCTTTCTTAGCTTTTGCCGTTAATATCATCATTAGTTTCTTTTTGATTTGGTTTAGCCTTGGTGCTTTTACCGTTCAGTGGAAAGGTAAGAGCGACACCGTTAGTGTCAGTGATCTTCTCTCTAAGAAAAAAAGGAAAACTTCTCGCCTCACTCCCGCCCATGGTTTCTTGGCCTTCGCTCTTTCCTTTGTCGGCTATGTCTATGGGGGGACACTTATAAGTATCCTAGAAATTGACCTCTTTAATTTTCTCTTTGCCCCCCTTCTCTTTTGCTTAGGTGTTGCCGTTCTTCTGACATCCTACTCTGGTCTTGATCTCGTCAAAACTTACCAATGGGGAAAAATAGAGAAAGGCTATGCTTTAAAGCTCTTGTTCTGCGCCTTTGCCCTTTCTCTCGGCTTTAACTACCTCTTTCAAATGCTCCCTGAGCTTGAAACTTTAAAGGTAAAATTCCCAGAGGTCTTTGGCTCAAACCAATTTGCCTCAGGATTTAGCTACTTTCTTCTCTTTGCGGTTATTCCTGCTTTCTGTGAGGAAATTCTTTTTAGAGGTATCATCTTCAAGGGCTTTAGAAATCAATACAGCTTTCTGATCGCAGCAACTCTTTCAAGCCTGTTTTTCGCAATTATCCACTTTAGCCTCTTCAAGTGGGGCCACACTTTTATTGGTGGCTTTCTTATGGCCTATATCTACGAAAAGCGAGGTCTTCTCAACGCCATTCTTTTTCATTTACTCTTTAATAGCTTTGGCCTGCTCTTTGGCTTCAGTAAAAACTTTGCAAAGCTTATCTTTGAGGGGTCTGCCTTCTTAAATGGCAGCGTCTTTATCGCCGCTCTGCTTATAATAATCTATATTCTAAAGAGCGACACCTCGCAAAAAACAAACACCTAAATATTCACAATCCTGCCTCTTCTTTGCTATAAAGACTGATAACTTATTTATAGAGGTTTCATCATGGGAAGAAAGTCCGCGAAAATTGCAGCGAAGAAAGGTGCCACAGATAGAGCTAAGGCCCAGGTTTATACTCGTGCTCTAAAAGATGTTTTCAAAGCATCTAAGAGTGGTGGCGCCGATCCTGACACAAACTTTCTTCTCAAGGTTGCTATTGAAAGATGCAAGAAGTTCAATGTCCCAAAAGACAATATCGACCGTGCCATCAAAAAAGGCCAAGGTGGAGATGGAGCTGGTTATGAAGATGTTAATTATGAAGGCTATGGCCCAAATGGTGTTGCGATCTTCGTAGAAGCTTCAACTAATAACACGACACGTACAGCCGGAAATGTCAGAAGTTACTTTAAAAAGTGTGGTGGCTCACTCGGTGTGAATGGATCTCTTCAGTTTATCTTTGAAAGAAAAGCTGTTTTTCAAATCCCTTCAGAGGGAATTGATGAAGATGAGTTTACTCTTGAAATGATTGATGTTGGTGCAGAAGATGTGGAACTTGAGGATGACATGTATGAGGTCAAAGGGCCTATGGACGTCTTTGGTGCCATTCAGGAAAAGCTTCAAGAGCTCGACATCACTCCTGATGAAGCAGGCTTAGTTCGAGTTCCTCTTACTCTTAAAGAAGACGCTGATGAAGAGACACTCGAGCAAGTTGACAAGCTCATTGGTCTCTTGGAAGAAGACGATGATGTTGTCACCGTCTATGACAATCTCCCTTAGTCTTCAACTTTTTCAAGATAAATAGCGAAGCCATATTTCTTAGCTAATTCGATAAAGTAGTGAGGAAACTGATCTCGGTCTCTCGCATAGGCAGTTTGGAGAGCATGAGAGGTATTAATGGCCTCTCTCATCACGTCCTGGGGAATAAATTCGGTTCCACTGGCGCGGCCAAAGCGAAAAAGACCCACATTAGGACAATCTGCCCTATAGGCTTCTCCTAAAAAGCGAAAACCTGCGTAATCAGCATAGGCCGCAAAGGCTCCCCCGCGTGCCCAAAGAATAGTTTCCTTTAGCTCATCCTCTGTATATTCAGGGATATACATATTTTGGCGACGAATCTCAGCTTGATTCTGATTATGGGCTGCTCGCGCAAACTTGTGGAGAAATTCGTCAGTATACTTTCCCGATGCTTCAAATTTGCGAATAATTTCAATTTGGCTCGTTTTTAAGTCATATTGACTGAGGTCTACTTGAGCAAAGATGCTCAAACTCATGAGAAATAAAATTAAAATCTTCACAAAATCTCCTTTTAACACCCTTAAAATGCACTGAGTCATAACTTCTCTAAACCTAACACTTTCGAGGACTTAAAGGGTGACTTTTGTAAATTATTCTCTGATCTCTCTTCATGATTTGGACAAAACCTAAACAAAATCGCACCTATCAATAAATTCCTATTAATTCTTTCCCAAAAAATACCGTAAAGATGTAATATATGAAGAATTCATCTTAAATTCGAAAGTGGAGCGAGATATGAAGGAAGTGCAAATTTTAGTGGTGGATGATTATCCAGAATTAAGAGAGTCATTATCAGATATCCTTGCCGGAGAAAACCGCAGAGTCTTTATGGCCGAAGATGGACTCGATGCCTTAAGAGTTATCGAGGAAAATGACATCAAAGTGGTGATCAGCGATATTATGATGCCCAACATGGATGGAGTTGAACTTCTCAGAAAAATCAAAGAGCGGCCGCTATCGCCCCATGTTCTTCTTATCTCCGGTTTCAGTCAGTACACAAGACAACAAGTTATTGAAGCCGGTGGAATAGACCTTATCGATAAACCCGTCCAGATCAATGAATTAATGCGAACAATCGATGAATTAATTGCCGCCTAGCCTTTCGCTATAGCGGTCAACAAGAAACTCAGAGTGATCTCTCGTAAGATAAGTGAAGCGCATAAGCTCTTCCATAACATCGACCACTCTATTTCTAAAACTAGACTCTTTCATTTGCCCGTCTTCATGAAATTCCTGGTAAGCCTTAGCAACAGAACTTTGGTTGGGAATCGTAATCATGCGCATCCAGCGCCCCAGTACCCTCATATTATTTACGGCATTAAAACTTTGTGAACCACCACTAACCTGTAAGAGGGCAAGCGTTCTCCCCTGTGTTGGTCTCACAGCCCCCATGGTTAAAGGTATCCAATCGATTTGAGTTTTTAATAGTCCTGACATATTTCCGTGTAACTCGGGACTCGACCAAACTTGACCTTCAGACCAAAGACTAAGTTCCCTTAGCTCTTGAACCTTAGGATGCTCAAGCGAACGCTCATAATCGTAAGTGGGAAGTCCATCTGGATTATAAAAACGAACTTCAGCGCCCATGTATTCAAGGATGCGGCCAGCTTCCTCGGCAAGAAGACGCGAATAGGACCTTTCACGAAGAGACCCATAGAGAACAAGAATTCTTGGCTTGTGCGGGCTTAAGGTTAACCCTTCAGGCTTAAGGTTAAACTCTTCCTTTTTTAAATAATCCATTAGTATCTCCATTTATTTGATATCTTCACAAGACTTAGCATGACGGGCACCTCGATAAGAACACCAACGACTGTTACTAAAGCCGCTCCAGAGTTGAGCCCAAAGAGAGCGATAGCGACGGCCACAGCAAGTTCAAAGAAGTTACTCGCACCAATCATTGAGCCTGGACTTAATATACAGTGAGGAAGATTCATCTTTTTCCCAAGTCCCCAGGCTGCGAAGAAAACAAAGTAAGTTTGAATTGTAAGGGGAATGGCAATGAGTAAAATATGAAAGGGATTTTCAATAATCTTTGACCCTTGAAAGGCAAAGAGGAGAATCAAAGTAGAAAGAAGGGCAATAATGGAAACAGGCTTTAGCTTAGCAAGAAAAATAGACTCAAACCAATCTTTTCCTTTCCCTTTAATAAGAACCTTATTAACAATGGCACCACTAAGAAGAGGAAGAACAACAAAAATAAGGACGGACGATATTAAAGTATCAAAGGGAATCGTAATATCCGTTACCCCCAAAAGAAAGCGCACGATGGGAATGAAAGCAAAGAGAAGAATTAAATCATTAATAGCAACTTGGACTAACGTGTATTCAGGATCTCCCTTCGTGAGATAAGACCAGACAAAGACCATGGCCGTACAAGGCGCAGCTCCGAGAAGGATCGCTCCAGCGATATACTCTTCTGCAAGAGCAGGTGTTAAGAAACTGGAGAAAACCTTATCAAAGAAAATCCAAGCAAAAAATGCCATCGTAAAGGGTTTGATAATCCAATTGATAATGAGAGTGAGACCTAGTCCCTTAGGGTTTCGACCAACATCTTTAATAGAGCTAAAATCAATTTGCACCATCATTGGAAAAATCATCAACCAAACAAGAACCGCTACAGGAAGGTTTACTTTAGCAATATTGAGATTACTAAGCACTTGAATCGAACCGCCAAGGATCTGCCCTAAAACAATGCCGACAACTATACACGCCGCAACCCATACACTCAGGTAGCGTTCAAAAAAGCCCATTTTTTCAGCTTCATTAGTCATTCTCTACTCCAACATATTCTTCAATATTCTCAACAAAAGCTCTTATCTCGTCTCTCACACGGCGATAAACTTCACGTTTCTTTTCTTCATCGGTTTCCTTTACTGTTAATCGTGGCGGATCATCAAAGCCTACATGAATCACTTTTCCTCCGGGGAAAAAGGGACAATTTTCATGGGCATCTGAACAAACTGTAAAGACAATATCCATTGTCTCTTGAGGTAACTCATCTGTGGTGTTGGACTCATGATGGGAGATGTCCACGCCTGCTTCCTTCATCACTTCGACGGCATAGGGATTTAATCCATGCTTCTTTGTCCCCGCGGAATAGAATTTATATTTGTCACTTTTAAGATGATTGCCAAATCCATGGGCCATCTGAGAGCGACACGAATTACCAGTGCATAGAAAAAGGATATTCATGAGCAACAACCTCCTAACTCAATAAAGCACTCTAAAACAGGACATTCACTCAAGGGAATATCCTTGTCCTCACAACACTGAGCAAATTGAGACAGGGAATCCTTCATGCGCTCAAGGTCTTTGATTTTTTTTTCAATTTCAGAAATCTTAGCTTCAGTCTTTAAAAGCATGTCCGAACATTTTGCTTTGTCTCTTAATTGAAGGGCTAAAATATCTTTAATCTCCTTAAGGCTGAAGCCTAATTCCTGGCCTCTCTTAATAAACCTTATGCGCTGAGCAGCTGATTTTGGATAGGTTCTAAAGCCAGTCCCATTCACTGGTTGCTGAATAAGGCCCTTCCTTTCATAGAAACGCACTGTTTCGACATTTACGCCCGCCTCATGAGCAAGCTTTCCAATAGTAAACTTTTCTTTCATAGAGGCACTATATACTCCGTACCATAGTACGGAGTCAAACCCTTAGGATTTCCATGCTTTAGCCGAAGAGTTGTCATATGGATTTTCAAAAAGAGAAACAAAGCCTCTTTCTTACCTTCGAGGACAAGGAGAAAGAGAGCTCATTTACAAAAGAGTTCTATGCGGAGAGCTTGCCTAATATTCTCATGGCTCTTGGTGTGGGCAACTTCCTCTATGCGTTCTTTATCCTTATCGATTACTACTACTATCCACACCTTATCAATGAACTTCTTACCATTCGAATTATCATCATCTCCATAATTTCCATCTCAAGCATCATCCTGCGGATAAAAACGCCCTCAATCAAACTCATCCAAACAACAGCAAGTACTGTCGTCATCTCAGCGGGAGTTGGCATTGCCTTCATGCTAGGTCTCTCTGACCCTTCCATTGGAATGTATTACTTTCCAGGGATGATGCTCGTTTTCCTCTTTAATACCTCCTTTCTAAGGCAACGCTTCGTTTATGCCATTGGGACGCAAATCATCCTTCTTCTCATCACATATCTTGTCTATTACAACAATCCCTACATCAGTGTCCGTGAAGTCATCCTTCAATCATTCTTTCTCGTTTCCGCGACCATAATTGGGGCCTTTAATAGTTACCTTCATGAGTCTAATTTCAGGGAGGCTTTTCTTTATAGAAGGAAGATTGCTGAACAGAATGGTTATATGCTCCTTAAAAATTCGGAGCTCAATCTTTTAAATGAAGAGAAGGATGACCTTTTCAGATGGGTCGTTCACGACCTCAGAAACCCCCTCATGGTTATCAACGGATATCTTCGTATCATTGATAGAAAAACAGAGGGCGCAGAGAAGGAAATCAAAATCACAGAACAGACAACGAAGAAGATTGAGGAAATGGTTTCAGACCTTCTGAGAACTAATCAACTTGAACAGGGACGAATCGAATTCACCCCGGAAAAAAAGAATCTCACTGAAGTCATTAATGAGGTCATAAAGGAGAATCAAGTCCTTATTGAAGAGAAAGAAATTGATTTTTCATTTCCTCATCACAACGACGAAATTGTCATTGACCTCGATGCCAAATATTTTAAAGTTGCCTTTAATAATATTATCTCTAATGCACTCAAATACACTCCCAAGGAAAGAAAAGTTGAAGTTAGTCTCAAAAAAGAAGCAAATGAGATTATTCTTTCAGTAAAGGATCAAGGAGTGGGAATCCCAGATAATGAGGTTCATAAACTCTTTAAGAAGTTTGGCACAACTTCAAGTCGACCGACCAATGGAGAGCGTTCCTCAGGACTAGGGCTCTATATCGTCAAAAAAATAATGGAAGCTATGCATGGTGATATTCTCTATGAAAGAAACGAGCTCGGTGGTTCAACCTTTCGTCTCAAACTCCCCTTTCACTGTGACAAAACATCATATTGATAACATCTTCTACGCTTAGTACGATTAGAAGAGAATGTTTAATTTAAAATCTCTCATCACTATTGTAACCATAACGACGATTTCTCTCCTCATTGCAGGGGTTGCAAAAATTCATCTCGATGGGCAGTCCTCCCTTAACAATGACATCGTAGATAGAGACCTTCAGTCACATGCTCATTTAAGTTTTATAAACTATTCTAGTGAATTAAAAAGCTACTTTCTTAGCATCTATCCCAATAGATTATTACATGATCAAAAAAAAGAAGCCTATCTTAAGACAAAGAAAACACTTCAAAATACCCTCCTTGGTCCTCATATTAGTTTTCAAGAGATTGATAAACTTGAAGCCGATTTTCAAGCACTTCAGTTCAAACGCCTAGAAACTCTAAAGGCCATGTCATCAAAAGAAAAAGAACTCTCAACGAATTGGGAAAAACTCTTTCAAGCATTAGAAGTAAAGATCGCAAAGAGAATAAAGAAGAAGCAAGATTTTCTTCCAGGTCTCAAAGACCGCCTCTCTCAATGGTCAAAGTCCCTCCCTGTTTTAAATGACCTCAAAAAATCCCTCGATGTCTCTTATGTCCAAAAAGGAAAACTAGAAGAAATTCAAAGCATCATAGATTTCATCCAATGGATCGTTACAACGAGGAATTCCCTAAAAGAAAGCCTCACTTCCCAGAAGGACTTTCTTAAGCGCCTTGATAATACTCTCCTCAATGAAGTTGAAAAGACTGAGATCAAACTTTATTTTGGTGAAATACTCAAAACAAGAAAACAATTCGCGAATACTAAAGATACCCACAAAGGAATATCTCTTCGCATGGAGGCCATAAAAGAGAGAGTCAATGAGGTCCTAAAAAAAGTCCTCCTGCCTTCTTGGCAAAATTTCTCTATTAATATTAATCATGCTGAGCTTAACAAGAAATCACAAACTCAGAAAAGAATCCTTGAAATAAGTGTCATCCTTGCCATATCCATTATCCTCATTCTCTTTCTTTACTCTCTTAGAATAAGGCGCGAAGAAAAAGAGAAAGAGACCCTTAATAATTCTCTTCAGAAAATGAAAACCCTCAGTGAAAGAGGAGAATTTGCTGCTAAAATGGCCCATGAGATTAAGAATCCACTTAGTATTTTAACCTACTGCTTATCTGATGCACAAGAAAACCTCAATAAGGGTGAGATCTCTCAATCTAAGGATGAGCTAAATAAGAGTCTCGAAGCATTGGAACGTCTGAAGTCTGTTGCAAAGAACCTTTCCTCTCACTCATCTCATTCGACCATACAATCCATCAATCTTATTACTCTTCTTAAAGATCTAAAGAGGCAGTATTCTTCATGGTGCGAGGAAGAGGACATCACGATTGTGATCGAGACCACGCTAAAGGAAGCGATTATTCAAGGCCCCTACTTGGAGATTCTGGGCGCATTCTCTAACCTCCTCGATAATGCTATTGAACACATTAAAACCCAGTCGCCCTCAGAAAGAGCTATCACGATCACACTTACTCAAGAAAATGGGCAATTCACTCTTCTCTTTCAAAATGCTGGTGAAAAAATCCCAAAGCCTAAAGAGCTCTTTAATAACTTCTATACGACAAAAGAAGGATCAGATCGAGGTCTAGGGCTACCCATTGTGAAAGATATCGTCACTAAAATGGGAGGTGAAGTGAGTTATTCTTTTTCACATAATCAAAACACTTTTAGAGTAAGCCTTCCCTCTTAAAGATTCATTTTCTTGATTTTCTCGCGCAACTCTTCTTTATTGCTGACATGCAGTTTTTGAAAGAGGTTACTGAGGTGATTTCTAACGGTTCCAGCAGAAATACCAAGATCTTCGGCCACAGGCTTATTCTTACCGTGAATAAGGATTTTTGAAATGATTTCCATTTCTCGAGGTGAAACAAAGTACTCATTCTTGAGCCTCTCTTCACAGGGCTTTGAAATTGTAAAATTAAGGGAAAGTTCTTTGTAAGTATTACGCTTTATGGCCTCTTCTTTTGCCAGGGAAAAAATCTCAACTAAGGTTCCTTTTTCCACAGGCTTCTCTAAATAACGAAATACTCCTAAATTTAAGCTTCTAATGGCGATGGTTTCTTTAGAGTATCCTGTAATAAGGACAACAACAGGCTGGTTAACAGCTGCTGGTAACTCCTGAGTTAAAAGCTTTGCTAATTCAAGACCATTTCCGTCGGGAAGATTGTAATCGAGAAGAATAACATCATATTCTTCCTCTTCAATTTTCTCTTTAGCTTCATAAAAGCCCCCAGTGCTGTCTATGTGGTCATATAAAGGGCTTAAATAATCTTTGTATTTACTGGCGAGAATAATTTCATCTTCAACAATTAAGAGCTGCATTCCTTTATTTTAACTCAAAAAAAATCTTTAGACTGTGACTTTTTGACACATCTAAAAATTCTCTCAGTGAAGACAATGGAAATAACAAAACTTGGAGGTTTAACATGAAAATAAAAACGCTTTTAACACTTTCTCTACTCTCAACTTCAACCCTCGCTTCAGTCTATGTGGACCTCTCTGGTGGTGCCTTAAGAAAGGAAATCAGTGGGGACAATGGTTCTTACAAAGGACAGAATGCTTTCACCTCAGAGGTTTCTCTTGGTTACGCTTGGGACAACTTTGATTTAAGTATTGACGCTAATTACTCTATCGGAAGACAGAAAGACTTCTCCTTTTCCTTTGGTGGCAATCCAACTCAGACAGATGACTTTAATTGGCAGTCCTTTAATGTTGGACCGACTTTGAAGTATCACATTAAGAGTGATGAGAGTAACTGGAGTTATGCTCCCTTCATTGGAGTTTTCTACAATAGCTCTGACCTTAGTAACTCTGCTGAATACCTAGATCCAGCAACGGGAGATCATGAAGATAACGGTCAGGAGTTATGGGGCTATGGAGGAAAGCTCGGTCTTCAGTTTAAAAACTACCGCCCCCAAAGTTCAGTTCTTGAGGCCATCAATTACAAAGTCTTTGCAAGCTATACAAAATACCGTGAAACGGAAGCTAAGTACCTTGCTGGTGGAAATGTAAGACAATACTCAAGCGATACACCGGATAATCTAGAGGATATCAGTGTTGGATTTATGGTTGGTGTAAGCTTTGGTGATAAATTATTTAAAAAGACGAAGCAAGCGGTCTCAAGGCTTGCTAATTTCTAGACCCTTCTCCCATCGGCTGGCGAGTATTCCCCTCGCCGGCCTTTGAGAAGCGCTATCGCTTCATAAAGTCGGGTTGAACAATTTCAATCCAATAGCCATCAGGATCTTTAATAAAAGCAATATTATTCATATTGCCATCTTCAAGCCGCTTCTTAAAAGTGACTCCAAGACGATCAAATCGTTCACACGCCTTGTGAATATCGGGTACCGAAATACAAATATGCCCAAAGCCCTGTGGCTCACTATTTCCATCATGATAAGGAGTTTCTTTTAGCTCTTCGGTTCCCCAGTTGTGGGTAAGCTCTAAAACGCCCTCTCTTCCAAAAGTGTACTTGGCATTTTCCTCTTCTTCAGAAGGGACTTCCCCAGTTATATGAGCGAGAAAGTAAAGTGAAAACTTCCACTCCTCAAAATCAAGCCTTCGAATCTGAGTCATTCCCAAAACTTCTTGATAGAATTCAAGAGACGCCTTAGGGTCTTTTACTCTTAGCATAGTATGGTTAAATCTATAGCCCGCAGTTTCTGACATTTATTTTCCTTTCTTGTAACGATAGAGAACATGACGGCGAAGAGGACTGCCCTCTTCAACCATGGGGTGATCAAAATCACCTGCTTCATCTCTTGTCATTCCTATTTTTTCCATAACCTTAATGCTCGGTTTGTTTAGCTTGGAAGTAAAAGAGACAATTTCATCCGTGTCTACTTTAATGAAAGCAAATTGAAGTAGGGCCTGAGCACCTTCCGTTGCGAAACCTTTCTTCCAATACTTCTTATCCAGTCGCCAACCAATCTCTACACAAGGAGTGAAAGGAGCATCAAACTGAGGTTTATTTAAACCAATAAAGCCAATGAACTCTTCTGTGTCACGTATCTCTACAGCAAAGAGGCCCCAGCCTTGTTCATCCATCGCTGCCATCGCCTTATCAACAAAGGCATCACTCTCCTCGCGATTAAGAGTTTTAGGAAAAAACTCCATCACTTCAGGGTCTGAGCACATTTGATAAAAGGGCTCACGGTCACTTTCTTTCCAAGGTCTTAAATCTAATCTTTCTGTTTCAATGATCATTAAAATCGTCGTGTCCCGGAATGGTTTCAGGTGCAGGATCGATGAAGTTGACGCCTAAATGCAGTATGCGAGTACCAGCGTTACAACTAGGGTTTATATTCTTCCCAATGACGATACCATTCTTGTCGGCGACCACTTCTTCACGAATTTGGCCAAATACATCATAGATGCGAGCGATCACCTGACCTTTTGTCACTTCGTCGGCCAATGACGGGAGAACGTCTACGATACCGCCTTTCTTAGAATAAATCCAATAGCTGTGATCACACACCGTGGCATCGTTTACCATATTTTCAACTCGCCCCGGTATCATCTTTAAATGTCGAAGGGTGTTAAGAATTCCCTCTAAAGTCTCATCAATAAGAGAGTGCTGAAATGCACTTGGATTACCAATCTCAATTGTAATCGCTGGAATATCCCTTTCATTAGCCCAACCGCGTAGTGTCCCCTCCTCATCGAACTTCTGGACAATGATTTGAGGATTTTGAAGATAGGCTAATGTCCGCGTATCCTCATTCTCTAAGTCTGCTCGGATATAAAGGCTATTCACTCGGCCATGACTCGCTGTATGGAGATCGAGAAGATATTCAAACTTACTAATTATTTTAGACGTAAAGAAATGAGCATAGAGCTGACTTGTTGATCCATTTTCTTTACCAGGCATAATACGATTTAAATCGACATTATCAGAAAAAAACCTTCTATTGCCGAGATAGCCCGGCACATTACTAATCGGTACAAGTATCAAACTACCATGAAGTTCATTTGGATCAATATCTTCGATTAATTTAAAGATCGTCGAAATACCATTGAGTTCATTACCGTGAAGTGCTGCCGTTACTCCTAAAACAGGTCCATCATATTTTCCCTTAACTAGAATAACAGGAATTCGCCAAGGGACACCAAGAGGATTATCCGTGAGATGAACGTGGACACGGTGAACTTCGCCTGCCTCAAATTCTTCGAGGTCGAGATCATCCTTTGTTTTTATAACTTTAATGTGACTCATAATTAAACCATTATTTCCTTTAAGAGAGCTTCGTCGTTATCTAGAGACTTAAATAACTTCATTTTGAATTGCCCCTTCTTGTTGATTAATCGCTTCGCCATCTTATCAATGGCAATAACACTTAGAACCGATTGAATAAAGGCCTCAATGAGATCATCAATACCAATTCCAAGTGAATTAAAGTCTTTACGATCCATCAGCATTAAACGACTGGTTTCACTATCCCATTCGTTTTGAGCTTTTTTCACAGAAAGATTTGTTCCTAAAACATCCCAGCTATTTGTTGTCAGCTGTGCTTCAAGTGGAGAACGCGCTCGGCGCGCGTACATAGCACAAGGCAAGTAACCTGAAGGGGAACTACAAACCATGACTCTAAGATCAGAGACGAAGATATTTCCCTTTTTATTGGGAACAGTTCCCACATGAAAGAATTTTCCATGCTTACTCGTTGAACTCCATTCAAAGTGGCCTACAAGACTCTGCACAATAAACTGACCATAACTATGATTCTCATCCATAAATGTCTGAAGTTCACTTTCATTAGTAATGGTCCACACCCCTTGCCCCGCATTTGAGTAGGGGTTTTTAATCACGGCCTTACCGCCAAAGCGCTCCACCCATAGAGGGACTTCAACTTTATTGACGTCTTTTATGGTTTCAGGAGTGTGTATCTGCAACCCTGACTCGGCTAACTCAGAGTTAAGAAGCTCATAGGCTTTATTGGCAAGAAGCTTATTTCTCCCTCCGGAAAGGCAAACGAGAGAGGAGTTGCTTATAAAAGTCTTTGATGTCGTAGGCAGACGATTCCATGGTTTTTGTGTGACGTAGCGAATACATGCCCTAACACGCTTCCTTTCACCATCTGGAAGGCTGATGACCATCACTCCATCTTCCCACTCGATATACTGCTCTTCATTATTAAAGTGAGGAACAAGATAAACAGGCTCTCCAGTCATATCAGAAAGGGTTTGAGCATAACCCGATGTCTCCATGTAATTCTTATCGTAAATTATGGCGAGAACCCCCTCTGGGAGGTTATTATTAAGTTGGGGAAGAAATGAGTTTTCAATGAGAAAACGATAGCCTCTGTACTCATCAGTATCACTTCGAGGGGGCATTGACTTCTGACCAGAAGGACATGAATTAGTCTCAAGAACAACCATCCTCCTCTTTCCCGTCTCAGTCGTGACGTAGAAGAGATCACTTCCACCCCAAAAATAATATTCGGGAACATAAGAGAGGATCTCCCTAAGAGTATCTTCAGCGACTTGAGGATTGAGATGAAGATAGCGTTTAATTATCTGATCTTTATTTAAATTAAAAAAATGACTCACAATAGGATGCAATTGTGAGTTCAACGCCTTTGGGTAAAAGTGATGATCCTGCTCAAAGTTATCAGGACTTTTCATTTCTATTTCTCTACTCATAAACCTTCCTTAAAAATCAGAATCATCTCTAAACCAAGTCGTTAAACTAAAGCGATGATCGTAAACTTCTTTTACTTCATGAAAAATTTGAGAAGACTGGAAAATAACCAAATCCCCCTGACGAGGAGAGACAGTCAGCGCCACCTTTCCTTTATCCTCTCGGTCATAAATGATGAGTTCTCCGCCTTTAACACAGTCATTAAGATAGAAAATACTGGTGATCTGGCGATGGCGCTCACCTCTTAATTGGTCGAGGTGTTTCCTATAAAAACCACCTCGAGGATAGAAGGCAAATTGTGATTCCCATCTCTTTAAACTTAAAAAGAAGTAGAGATTTAATTTGGACATTAATTCAGCATAGAAGAGAGAGAGAAAATCAATATCACTCCAATCCTCAATCCATGCTGTTTCTGATTTTCGAATGCGCTTTTCAAGGGTTTTCTCTAAGCTTGTTCCGACCCTTGCTTCATGAAAGGCATCATTTTCTAGCTTCTTTTGGAAAAGGGTCAGAAGATGACTCACATGACTTTCACTAAGAAGTTGAGGCACGAAGACATAACCTTGTTCCTCAAGGTTATGCCCTATGCTTTCAAAAGTCGTATTCGAATTTCTACAGGTCTCACTAATCTGCATAGGGCCATAGTAAGGCCAAATTGCGTGGGCCAATAATCGATTTATTGCCCCATTTAATTAGCTTTTTCCTATTCTTTAAGAGAGTTTAAGCCCAGAAGCCGCTAATTTTAATCACTTAGAGTCGCATCCTATTTTACAGAGAGTAGCTCTTTACCAGTTTCATAAGATCTTCTCTTTGCCGAGCATCGGGGCTAAAGGTGCTGTGAATAACGGGTGAAACTTTCTCTCTATCAAAGAAGAAGCCACCGCGCTCAGGGTCCTTAGGAGTAAGGAGTAACCAAACGATTGTGTCCGCACCCTGTTGCGCATTTCGTAACCTGTTTCCAAAGAGTTTATAAAACCCAGGAAGGGCTTCCTTTAGGCCACCAGTATCAACCCAGCCAGGATGCATAGAAAAGAGATTATAGTCTTTCCATTCCTCATCCTTAACAATTTCCTCAACAAAGGTCACTTGAGCCCTTTTGACATTGGCATAGGTTGCAACCTTATCATAATCATCTGGCTTAAGGAGTTCTTTGAGATCAAGTTTTCGTAAATACATTCCTCCAGAGCTCACAAAGACAATACGAGCAGCAGGCTTTAAGAGACCTTTGTCCTTAAGAGTCTTAATGAGGCGATAATGACCAATAAGTTGAGAGGCACATTGCATTTCAACGCCCTTCTCATTAAGAGTAAGTTCTTCGGGCATACCACCGGCATTAAGAACGACATAGTCAAATGCTTCATCAAACTCATCACAAGTGCTTTGAATTTGCGACCAGGCCGCCATATCAAGCTGATGAAAGTGTCCTCCTTTTTGAGCGTATTGCTCGCCCTTCTCTTTATTTCGCCCCATGAAGTGAACCGAGCACTTGAGATTGAGAAGTTGCTCAACAACGCTTCTTCCAATGCCCCCCGTTCCACCTGTTACGAGAACCTTCTTGCCAGCGGCGGGAGCAATTTCTTTAAAGTCCTGGGAGTGCCTTTTATAACCACTTGAATCAAAAGAAGTTACAACTAGTGCATCAAGGATTTTATCTTTAAAACTTTTCATATCATATAACCATAAACTAAAAGGAAAAAAGAAAGACCATGAAATAAAAGTAAATGTCATTAAGGCCCAAAACTTATTATCTGAAGCTTCAAGTGCACCTAAGCGAATGGCTGCATTATAGGCCAGTGCTCCCCCAATCCCACCAAAGAGAACTTTAACCAAGAGAGGAAGTTTTCTCATTTTATTAAAAATTTCATCATAGTAGCCAATGAAGACCACCCATAATAGGAGAAAGTTAAGACTATAGCTCCCCGTCTTAACGATATTCATCTTTAGAAGAAGAAAATCGTGAAGGGCACCAAAGCAAATAAAGAAAAGGAGCCTTGAGAGGTAATTCCTTATTCCAGCTTTAGGTCTATAGAAAAGGAGATCGAGTAAAACGAAGACACCTGCCCCAAGGACACCTATTAAGGGCGAATAGTCTTTTCCGTAGAGCACAATGAGAAACCAAAGTGCCTGTAAAGCTATTATTTTTAAAATCTGCACAATTCCTCCCCCCTTAACCTTAACATGCCTACCCATGCCCTGCTAATATGCTCCTATGATATCCTTTAACAATACCTATACAACACTCCCCGAAGAATTCTACAAGAGACAAAGTCCCGCGGACTTTTCTCAACCAAAGCTCATTGCCTTAAATGAGGAACTCGCTCAAGAGCTAGGTATCCATGGTTTTTCTCAGGAAGAGTTGACTCAATTTTTTTCAGGTCAAAAACTTTTTAAAGGTAGTGATCCCATTGCAATGGCCTATGCGGGTATGCAGTTTGGTCATCCCGTTCCTCAACTCGGCGATGGGCGCGCCCTTCTCCTCGGCGAAGTTAATGGTTTCGATATCCAACTCAAGGGTTCAGGTCAAACCCCCTTCTCTCGTCGCGGTGACGGAAGAAGTGCACTTGGACCAGTCCTAAGGGAATATATCGTCAGTGAAGCGATGCACACTCTTGGTGTTCCCACCACCCGCGCCCTTGCGGCCATAGGAACGGGTGAAACTGTTCTTCGCCAATTTGGTCCAGAGCCCGGTGGGGTCTTTACACGGGTTGCCAGTAGTCATATTAGAGTAGGGACATTCCAATATTTTGCTTTTAAAAAAGATCATGAAAACCTCAAAGTCCTCTTGGATTACACCCTAAAGAGACACTACCCCAATCTCCTCTCCTTAAAAGACCAACCGGAAAGATGCCTTGCCCTTTTAAGAGAGTTCACAAGACGCCAAAGTGATCTCGTCGCAAAATGGTCAGGCCTTGGATTTATTCATGGCGTGATGAATACCGATAATTTTGCCCTTGATGCCATCACAATTGACTATGGCCCTTGCGCCTTCATGGATAAATTCTCTTTTCATAAGAAGTTCAGCTCCATTGATGAACAGGGACGATATAGTTTTTGGAATCAAGTTCCCATTGCCAAGTGGAATATCCTTCGTCTGGCTGACTGTCTTCTCCCCCTCATTGATAGTGATATTGATGTGGCGATCAATAAGGTAGAAAAAGAATTAGAAAAGCTCTTTCCCCTCTTTGAAAAGAAGAGAGAGGAAATCTTTGCTCAAAAAATGGCGCTTAAAGATCAAGACAACTCCTCTCTAGTCGAAGAATTTCTCTCGTTGTTAGAAAAAGAAAAACTAGACTTTACCAAGGCCTTTAGAGAACTCCCCCGCCTTTACAGTGATGAATCCACTTTCTTCCCAGAAAGCAAAGAGCTTCATGACTTTAAAGAGAATTGGCTCCAGAATATTGATGAATCCGAACTTGAGCAACTCTATGGAATCAACCCGCTCTATACTCCACGTAATCATATTATCGAAAAAGTCATTGACCTTGGCCATGAGGGCGATTTCTCTCTCTTTCATCAAGTGAATAAAGTTCTTAAAAATCCATTCGAAGAGCAAAGTGAATCTTTTGGCTTGGATGAGGAGCCAGCGGCAGGAGAAGTCGTCAAAAATACTTACTGTGGCACGTGAAGAAACTCCTCTTTCAGGCCATCACAGTGAAAGAGTCTTTCTTTCCAATACTCCATAACTTCTTCATCTGAGGTATTTCTATTAAACTCTGAAGCCCCCCTAAAGGTACGCTCAGTGATCTGCATAATTCTTTTAATTTCTTCAGGTATTGGTGTCCCCTTATCATTAAACTCTTTTAAAGCATGAGTTATAGACTCTTGATTAAATTGATTGACTCTTCCTCTAAAATTCATATCAATAAAGACAAAAGCACCTCTACTTCGTGTTTTAGAATCACAAATTCTATTAACATCCATTTCGTAACTATAAGAGAGAAGTCCTACATCAAGTTCGTTGATAGCGCGAGAAAAGAGGCGGTGACAAGTCCCCTTAGACTCAAAAACTGCTTTATCAATTAAAACGCGATCGGCGTGATGGCCTCTTCCCACTTCTTGTTCATAATAACGTTTGGCGTGATATCCGACATTGCATCCAGCATCACTCAATTTCTGAAGAGTATCTTTACTTAGAGGGATACCTCCGTTTGAGCCCTTTCTTCTCAAATCAAGATATTTTTCCCCTTTAGGAACCTTAATTTCAAAGAGAGTATCTCCAAATTGAGAAGTTGAGTTGGGATCAGCAGCAGCATAAAGACCTCGTCCGGCATTTGTGACATTATCTGAAACTGGCACAAAGAAATTACCGACAGGACCAACATGAAACATCTTCTGCCTCAAATTCAAATATCCACGAGAACAAAGTGACTGAACAGGTATAGGCTGATCAGCTTTTGCCCCATTTAAAAGACTGACTTCTCCCCAATGAAAGACTGAAATCTCACGATCAAGCTCTACAACGATTTCATCAAGATCATCAACAAGAGCGTCTTGAGCCATTTTACTGGTGTCGATAACTTCTCTCCCTCGGCGCTTGATAGGCTCTTGAACAACAAGAAGAGTACTCGCTAAGTCCTTACACTTTTTATAGAAATCGGTCTTATTTGAATAATCACTAAAGCAAGTCGTGACCTTTGTATTTTCAATAAAAGATTTTATGAATCTTTCCTTTTCTCCCTCTTGTCGGGATAAACGAATCGTTTCATTGGATCCATACTCTTTATTATCAAGGAGATTATTATAAATCACTTCCCCCTTCGCTCTTACCAGCGATATCCTTTCACATTCTTCACGTGACCCTTCGCCATCATTTAGACACTTTTTAAAATTCTCTTCAGCAAGCTTTACATAACTAGGATCTCTCACTCCTATATTGTTAGAGAACCTTCTCATTTCCTGATAAAGTGAAAGCTTTTCTATATTTTGACTATTATCAATAACAGCGTCAAAACATCGTTGGGAATCATAGTTAATGTTGAATGAACGAAGGGAAGGTATATCCTGGCGACTAAGCTTTCTCACTTCCTTAGTCGGACATATACAGGTGAGGTTATCAAGGCTGAGATAATACTTTTCACCGGCCTCTTTCTTCGCCGTTTCAGAGAGTAAAAAATTAAATTGATTATACTGACACATTTTAACAATCCATTTTTCATTTTCCGGAAGGATTCGGGAACCGTCTCTCTGATTCTCTTTAAACTTTTGAAGTTCTTCACGCAAGCATTTATTAAGGGCACCAATAGATTGAGCGTAGGTTTCTCGCTTTTCTTCCTCAGTAAAACTACCCTTGGAGTGAATCAGAAAACCTTTTTCTAAATCAGCAAGACCCTTTTGATAGAGCTCCATTCCTACACCATCAGGATCTAGGTTTTCTTTTATAAAGCTAAAATCATTTTCCGTTTCGCACTGTAATCGAAACTGGTCAATCTCCCTCCTTAATTGCGTTAAGTCTTCTTCATACTGATAAGCTTCATCTCTTGTTATTTTTGTCCTAAGAGAATCAATACGACTTTTGAGAAGAAGGTCATGAAAGGTATCGACAAGACTTAGGCTTTCATCATTCATAACCTTATTCAGACAAGACATCGACTCCGCACAATGGGAAAGAACTTGGGACTGAAGTTTGTCTTCAAACTCAATTAAGTAATCGGCTTTACAATAATTAAGGTTAACCAATTCGATCCATTGCTGAGCACCTACTTCAAATAAGCCACATTCTTTACCTTCTTTAACCCAGCGGTATTCTACTGAAATCAGCTCTTTGCATAATTCAATATCAACGGGCACCCCCTGAATGGTGCATCTTCTTGGGAGAACACTAAAATTAAAGTCAGGTGTTAGTTTTGAAAAATCAAAATCATCTTCGAATACTTTCTTACCAAGCCTAAAGAAGAGGTTTTTGAGCTTAGGATTATCTTTAAGGGGATCGATCCCTCCAGTTAGATCTGGCCAGGGGGCATCCGTTAAGATGATATTAAATTTCTGACTTGAGATTATTGTTTTTAAAAACTCTTCACCTTTAGACGAAAATCCACTTTCAGGATCATTCAAATCCTTGAGAAGAAAACCCGCATTCAAGAAGAAGGTAGGTTTTTTAGCGTCATACCTCTCATCATCTAACGCCCAGCTAGATGCTAAATAAAGAGAAAAGAGAACAACGATTAAAGATTTCACCTTTAATCTTATCTACAAAACTCAATAAAATACTAAGACCTTTAAATGAAAAAGATGAATTAAATTTCAACTACTTAGCTTCCTCTGAGTCAAAAATACAAAGGTTACTTTCATCAATAAAGACTGGAGAACTCCAGTTATTGTCACTAGAAATTCTTTCCAACCAAGCACGAGCATTTCCCTTCGTCACCACAATAACTCTTTGGAGCTGGCTAAGTTCGACAATTTGCTTAAGAATGAAGTGGTACGTTTCTTCAGTAAAAGGATCGTAGAGATAGAAAATATCTGCCTGAGGGATATAAAAATCAGATAGAGAAAGGTCTTGAGTCACAAAGAGTAAACTCTTTTCTAATTCTAAGTTTTTAGCCGCTCGATTTGAAACATCCACACGATGGGCAACATACTCATAGCCAATAAAGTCAATCTCTTCACAATAAAGAGCACTCACCAATCCCACACGGCCATACCCTGATCCAAGATCCACCATTTTTTTGCCGCTCAAACCGTAGTGCTCTTCAAGGTGGGCTAAGGCCAAGAGAATTGTTGAATAACCAGACTGTACCCCAACACCGGCCTTTTCATAAAGCCTCTCTTTCTTCTGCGTAATTTTCATCTCTCTATCGAGCTGATAA
The DNA here is from genome assembly GCA_950054155.1 of uncultured Bacteriovoracaceae bacterium. Lineage (GTDB taxonomy): Bacteria > Bdellovibrionota > Bacteriovoracia > Bacteriovoracales > Bacteriovoracaceae. The sequence continues at coordinate 41,773 of CATLOT010000004.1, read as the reverse complement.
TTAAGTTCGAAAATAATGTCCAAACCATCAAAGGTGCGGTAAAGCTCTATCCCTTTATGGCCATCACTTTGAAGCACTCCTCTCTGATCCCCTTCTTCTCTAAGAAAGAGCTCTTTCATAAAAGAAAGAGAACGGGCAAGAAATTCTTTCTGTTCACTCTGTGCCCTTAAAAGCACTTCACTTAAAACATCACGTTCAAATGCTTCCGCCCTTTGAGATAGTTTTTTAAACTGAGGCACCTTTTCACTGTCACGATCTAAGAATTTAAGAGAACTGAGATAGCTTTTAAAAAGAGGTGTAAGGAAATCTTTATAGGAAATATCCTCTCTTCTTTGCTGTAACCACCATTGTTCCTTCAGGTACTGAAAGGCACTTTTAGACAAGGCACTCAGGACATAGGAATCTGCAAGAATCTGAATATCAACATCTTTAAGACAATAGTCGTTACCCGGATTATAGAGGACACTTTCAATCAACTCTTGTGATCTTATTCCCACAGTAATCCCTTCTCTTTCATCTCCGCATTACGAAGGGGATGAAGAGGATAGAAAATTTTATCTCCTTGGGGACTACACTCTCCCACACAGAGATAAAAGATATCGTCTGTCGTATTATTAATGAGAGTATGGGCAACACGAGATCCTGCTTTAAAGTCGACACCATCCCCTTCGCGAACTCTAATCTCGTCCCCATTTAGCCACACATCAGGATCGCCCTTTAATATAGTGACAAACTCCTCTTCTTTACTATGAGCATGAGGCCAGGAGCTGCGCTTTCCTGGAGCCAGTCGTTCAAGCCAAATAGCAATATTTTCCATATTAAAGAGTCGGCTTAAACACAGGCCATCTCCAAAGGTTTCGCTATCTCCAGGATAGGAAAAGCTTGCAGGAACTAGCTTATCAAAAGCATTAATAGGCATTAAAGAGGTATCCCTAAAAGCTTTAAGAAAGTCTTCTTTATGAGAGATAAAAACTTCTCCCGGCCACCCATCGTGATCACCGAGATTCTGGACAGGGCACTCCTCCCACCAAAAATCCCCACACTCTTTTTTCAAAGAGAGATCAAGGTGGAAGTAGCATTGATTCTCTTCTTTCGTTCTATCGCCAGAAACAAAAATCCTGCATTCAGACCCACTATTATTAATAAAGCAGTGTCCAACACCCGTACCAGCAGGAAAACCAATACAATCCCCAGCTTTCATTGTTTTAATCCTGCCGTTAAGCCACAGATCAATTTCACCACTAAGGACAAACACAAACTCTTCTTCACACTTTTCGGCATGGGGCTCACTACTCCGATAACCAGGCGGAATCGTAAAAATGTGAGCCGCAATATTTCGCAGACCAAAAACTTTTGAAAAGTTAGCATCAGTCCATTTAAGCTTAAGAGGCTCGTTTACATGACTTTCAACTATCGTTTCTTCAGATAGTATATGCTTATTAATATCCATTATCACAGCCTAGCACACAGTTTCTGAGTAAAGCTATTCTCTTGGGAAGAGATCTGATAGATTACTTCAATGATAAAGCACAAAGACGAAATCCCCATATTTATACCAAAAGGCAATGTTAACTTCATTATATTGGGAACAATGGGTTCAATAAATGCCCGCTCAATCGATGATCAAAAACCAGAGGGCGAGTTCTTCTACTACAACAATTCACGCAACCACTTTTGGAAGGTTATTCAGCTCCTCCTAAATCCAAAAAAGGCAGCTGAGAAAAATTGGAGTGTTAAAGACAAGAAGGCCTTCCTTCAAAAGCATGGCATTGCTATGACTAATATCGTGGATGAAGCTATAGTCCCCAATAAAGATGCCCTTGATCCCTCTGATACGATTCTCTTTGATGCCCACAAAAAAGGTAGAGTCACCTTTAAGACCTTATCGCCTCGCTTTAGAAAACTCATGAAGACGACTCCCCTATTTTTCACCTGTCGCAGAAAGCCGGGTATTGAAAATCTCCTTCTTGGATTACTTCAGGAAAATAATCTTGAGAATGATCTTATCAATCATGTTTGGTACTGGCCGACACCGACTCGGTGTAATCCCCTAGCTCGGAGTATCTTATGGAAGAAAGAAATGGATGTTTTCTTAGATTCTATAGCGTACGACAAATGAGGTATTGAGAAGAATATTACCCTTACGGTAATTTATAAATTTCGCTCTCATTAGATTCTTTAGGCTTCGAGAAAATTCTCTCTCTTCCATTTCATACTCAGGATATTGCTGCCACAACTTCTTAAGCTCACTAAGAAGATCAGATTCACGCTTTCTAAATTTACCCATTTTATTGAGATGGTAGAGTAGAAAGGCTTCGTTTTCATCGAGATCAAATTGCATGGCATCGGTAATAATCAGAAGCGTTTGGGCCCCAACGTCCATTGCCTTCTCTTTTCCCTTTGAGTTAGCGAAGTAAACTAAGCCCTCTAGGAGTTGTTGAAACTTAAGACTTACTGAAAAAATTTTGGGGTTATCATCACCAGAAATAACGGCTTTCGTAATGGTTTTCTTGATAAGGTCTTCAAATTTATCAAAGGCTGTGAAGTCCGTTTTCTCCTTAATTTCTTCATAAATATCTTCAAGAACCTGCATAATCCTTCCTTAAACTCTATTCAATGGAGTTTATTTTAACTGAATTGACTGGATTTAGTCGAGGTAAAGATGCAGACCGAATTTCTAAGCTGACTTTGGTATATTGGTCTCAATCCCTTAAACTTACGACTTAAAAGAGAGGAGGCCCTGGCACCGTGGGCGATCAAGAAAATACTCTCTCTCTTTTCAAGAAGAGTAAGAATAGCGTCAACATCGTCACCATCACTAAAATCATAGAGGAAGAAAATTTTCGCCTCAGGAAGCACAAAATCTTCATCAAGAACATTCTGACAAATCATCTCACTATTTGAGAGCTCCCATTTTTCAAATGCTCTTTGTCCTTCTTGTTGCCTACCTTTTATCAGTTCATAACCAATAAAATGCCAAAGAGGAAAAACCTCTTCTTTAACAAATCCGACCCGCCCATAAGCAGCACCAATATCAACAATGGTTCCGCTTCCCTCTTCAGGCATCATAGAGCGAATAAAGCAAAGAGCATCATAGATTTCACTATAGGGAGTTTGCAAAGCATCCGGATTGAGTCCAACCCAAGCTTCACTACCGGGATAGTGCTTCTTTTGACCACTGAAGGTCACGCTCTGATCATAACTTTGATATTTTTGGGAAAGCTTATTTTCGATACGCTTGATTCGGAATCCAAGCTTTTTGTCGAGGATACGAGAATGGGATCTCGCACTCATGCCCGAAGGCAAAGAAAAAAGGGAGCGCTCAGGCTCCCCTTCATTAGATCTTTTTGACTTGAACTGCACAAGGACCTTTTTGTCCTTCACCAATTTCAAATTCTACTTTGTCACCATCTCTGAGTGCTTCGTGTGAAACAACACCTGTGATGTGAACGAAGAGGTCCTTTTCTCCACCTTCTGGTGTGATAAATCCAAAACCTTTTGTTTCGTCAAAAAACTTTACTGTACCTGTACTCATAATAACTCCTATGAGGAAAACGGCGAAAAGTGCTGAGCACCTTACGCAAAAAAATAACAAACTGAAATTGGGTATTTAATCTAAGAGAAAAATAGGAACAACTTCAATAACCCCAACTTAGCACGTTGCTTCATCATTACCTAATAAAAAAGGATCTTTTTTGCCTAAAATCTGCCTAAATTCCTGACATCCCCTATCGTTTTTTCCAGAAGTACCTGTTTTTCCGTAAAAGTCATTAATATAGCTTTATGAAAATCATTTTAATTAGCCTCTTTTCCCTTGTTTCCCTCCATGCTGAAGACTTTCCCAGTCTAGCCAACTGCCGCACCGAGGGCTGTCCAGAACTCAATTATGAATTTAAAGAGCGAGCCCCTTTTCATTTTGATTACACTAGCGATCTTCCCTACGAGCTTATCGAAGAGGTCGCGACCCAGAGTACTCAATTAAAGAGTTACGGCCTTGAGGATACTTTTTCTGATGCTACCAAAATGATTTTTATAACGGATGAACTTAGCCGTACGAATCGAGAGGACGATAAAAAGAAGCATATTGAAGCTGGTGCCTATATTGGCTATCTTTCAAAGACTGCTTGTAAACATGGTCCCCAGCTTTTTAACCTTAAAGTTCGCTTTAACTCCACCCAACAATTTCTCTGCGCCGTCGCAGGGGCGACAATAGCGGGCGTCGCTAAAGAGATTTACGATAGCACCGATCCTGCTCATCACACTGTTGATGCTAAGGATGCTCTCTTCACATCTTTAGGTGCTCTTTCCAATATTCCAGTCTTTAAAATAAGCTTTTAGTTTTGAGAGTCTTTAATGGTCTTAATCAGACCTGGATAGAGTTTTTTAATTTGGGGATTTAAATTTAAATACTTTCTCGTGCCCTCAACTCTTTCACAGATAATATGAGCTTCTAAAAGTATTTTCACGTGATGGGAAAAGGTCGCCTTATTCACGCAGTATTCAAAAGAGCCGCACGTCATCTCCTCCTTACTTAAAAGAAGCTGGCGCACCACACTCATGCGAATAGGATCGCTAAGGCTTTTAAAAATCTTTTCGAGAGGTATTTCTTTACACGCTTTCATTGTTAGACAAGATTCTAACAAAGAGGTTGATCTCAATCAAGAGGTGTCTTAATGTTAGATAAAGTTCTAACAAGGAATCTCTTTATGACTGACATTTTTAGCCCCCTCTCTTTAGGTAATATAAAACTCAATAATAGAATTATTATGGCCCCTTTAACGAGGGCCCGTGCTGTTGATAATAGAATCCCTAATGACCTTATGCTCAAATACTACACACAACGCTCAAGTGCAGGACTTATCCTCACTGAAGCAACGGCTATTAGTCCAAGTGCTGTCGGCTATGCCAATACGCCAGGAATCTGGAGTCAGGAGCAAATCGATGGCTGGAAAAAGATCACCTCTGCCGTTCAAAGAAACGGAGGAAAAATCTTCAGCCAACTGTGGCATGTGGGGCGTATCTCTCACTCTCAATTCCTTGATGGCAATTCCCCTGTTGCCCCAAGTGCAATTCGACCAGAGGGACACGTCTCCCACGTCCGCCCTATAACCAACTATGAAACCCCGCGAGCTCTTGAAATTCATGAAATAAAAGGCATTATAGCCGATTACAAAAAGGCAGCACTTAACGCCAAGGAAGCTGGCTTTGACGGGGTCGAACTCCATGGAGCTAATGGCTACCTCGTCGATCAATTTCTTCAGGATTCAACGAATAAGAGAACTGATGAATATGGTGGCAGCATTGAAAACCGTGTTCGTTTTCTAACAGAGATTGTAGATGAACTCATAAGTGTCTGGGGATCTGATCGCGTCGGAGTCCATCTCGCCCCACGCTGTGATGCTCATGATATGGGAGACTCAAACCCTCTCGCGCTCTTTAGTCACGTTATAAAAGAGCTTAATAAAAGAAATATCGCCTTCGTCTTCACGCGCGAAGCCTTTGCAGAAGATAGTATTGCGCCAAAGCTTAAAGAACTCTTTAACGGTGTCTTCGTTGCTAACGAAAAGTTCACCCGCGAAAGTGCCAACCGTGCTCTTGAGGATGGAATCGCTGATGCCGTCGCTTTTGGCGTTTCTTTTATCGCTAACCCTGATCTGGTTGAGCGCTTTAAAAAGAAAGCTCCCCTCAACGAAGCAAGACCTGAACTCTTCTACGGTAGTACTGAAGAAGGCTATACGGATTATCCAACACTATGAAACCTAAACTCTCCGTTCTTGACCTCGTCTTTGTAGGCGCTGATCAAGACTTAAAAACAACATTTGATAACACCGTCGAAGTAGCTCAAGCACTCGACGAGTTGGGCTACAATCGCTTGTGGGTCGCCGAGCATCATAATATGAAGGCAATCGCGAGTGCGGCCACCTCCGTCGTTATTGGCCATCTTGCAAGTAAGACCAAGAATATTCGGGTTGGTGCTGGTGGCATAATGCTTCCGAATCATTCGCCTCTTACAATCGCAGAGCAGTTTGGGACTCTCAATGCTCTCTACCCGGGACGCATTGACCTCGGCCTTGGCCGCGCGCCAGGCACAGATCAAAAAACGTTGCGTGCTCTGCGAACCGATGCCAAATCATCAGAAAGCTTTCCAAGTGATGTCGTTGAGCTTCAACATTTTCTCTCCAAGGAAAGTGCTAACGATCCTATTGTCGCAACCCCGGGAGTCGGTCAAGAAGTCCCCCTTTGGATCTTAGGCTCAAGTACATTTGGAGCACAACTTGCTGCTCATCTCGGCCTTCCTTACGCCTTTGCTTCCCATTTTGCCCCCGATGCCATTCGTGAGGCAGTAAGACTCTACCGAGAGAACTTCGCGCCATCAGCCCAAGCTCAAAGGCCCTACCTTATGTTAGGAGTGAATATTATCATTGCTGAGACTGATGAAAAGGCCCATTACTTGGCAACAAGCCAGCAACAGTCTTTCGTGAACCTCAGAAGAGGGACTCGCAATCACTTTCCTGCACCAATAGAAAATATAGAAGACTACTGGAGTTCGGCTGAGAAATTTATGGCCCAGCGTATGCTCAAGTACAGCTTTATTGGCTCTCCCACCACCGTTAAGGCCAAGCTGACGGCATTTTGTGAGGACTTTAACCCGGATGAGTTAATGGTGGTCTCTGCAATTTATGACAAGGAAGAACGTATAAAATCACTGACTTATTTACGTGAAATTATTTCTTAATTCCCCTAAGTTCGCAATTTCATGATATTCATAGGGATTCTTAAAAGAGGTCCCTATGAAATCACCATTTGCCGTCGCTAAAAAAAATGCCCTTGTCCCCACCTTGTATGTTGGAAATCTTAACTACAAACTCAATGAGGAAGGTCTTCAAAAGTTTCTTAGCACTTATGGCAAGGTGACTTACCTCTTCATGCCTACTGATAAGAGAACCAAGAGAAGAAAAGGCATTGCCTTTGCTCAGTTCTCTAAGAAAGATGAGTTTGAAAGAGCTCTTAGTGGTCTCAATGGGCGTCCCTATATGGGAAGAAAGCTAAAAGTATCAAAGGCCGTTGAAAACGAGAGCATGCCTTTCTCAACAGAGGAAGCGCGAAAAGAAGTTAAGGCAATGCCAACAACGAAGAAAAAGAAAATGAAAAAGGGCCTTGACCTTCTCTTAGAGGTCAAGAAGTCCTAGCTAGCGTCGGCTGCCGCGCTTTTTCTTTGTCACTTTCTTTTTAGTATTTTTTGAGGGGGCCTTCTTCGTACGGATGGAACCACTTCTTGCGTTTTGAGAATTACGCTTCTTCGTTCTTACTTTTTGACGATCGGCAAGGTGCTTAGCCTTTGCTTCTTTCTTGAGTTTTTCCTGAGCAGCGATTTCTTCTTTGGTGTGAACCACATGAAAGTCATGATCTGTATTGACAGGAATCTTGTACTTAATAAACTTCTCAACATTTTTAAGAAGCTTAACTTCCGTCGCCTCACAGAAAGAAACAGAAACCCCATCTCTCCCCGCTCTCGCCGTTCTTCCAATACGGTGAACATAGCTTTCCGCATCTTCAGGAAGATTGAAGTTTATTACATGGGTCACCCGATCAATATCAATCCCACGAGCAGCAATATCAGTTGCCACGAGAACTTTACACTTACCTGCTTTAAAATCTTTTAAGGCACGTTCGCGTGCCCCCTGGGCCTTATTACCATGAATGGCAACAGCTGAGATTTCGCTTTTTAGTAGCTCGCGCACAATGCGATCAGCTCCATGCTTAGTGCGAGAGAAAACAAGAGCACTCTTAATGGTTGCATCAGAAAGGGTCTCTTTAAGCAGATGCATTTTATTCTTCTTTTCAACCATCAAAACAGTCTGATCAATCTTCTCTACCGTCGTATTTTCTGGAGTCACCTCAACACGAGTCGGATTATCAAGAAGGGACTTCGCAAGCCCTGAAATAGAAGACGGCATCGTTGCACTAAAGAGCATCGTCTGCCTCTTCTTTGGTAAGAGCGCGATGACTTTTTTAATATCATGAATAAAGCCCATATCGAGCATGCGATCGGCTTCATCAAGAACGAAAATTTCAAGCTGATCAAAGGTAATAAAGCCTTCGCTCATTAAATCAACGAGTCTTCCCGGTGTCGCGATGAGAACATCACAGCCCTTTTTCATCATCGTGATCTGACCTTGCTTGCCAACACCACCAAAGATAACCCCACTAAAGATTCCCATGCCCTTACTGTAGGTGCGAAAGTTTTCACAAATCTGGGAGGCAAGCTCACGTGTTGGCGTTAGGATAAGCGCACGACAGTTCTTAGGCTTCGTTTTAGTCTTATCCTTTGCCAGTTTATTGATGATCGGCCACGCAAAAGCGGCGGTCTTTCCTGTTCCCGTTTGAGCAATTCCTAGCAGGTCTTTACCTTTAAGGAGCGGTGGTACCGCTTCGGCTTGAATAGGTGTTGGAGAAGTATATCCCTTGGCCTTGATGGCCTTAAGGAGGTCATTATTGAGGTTCAATTTATTAAATTCAGACATAGCTTGGCACAATGCTTCAATGCCCTAGTAAAGTCAATCTTTTATCTGAATTATGAAACTAGGCCTGAAAAAAGACCTTCGTCCATGTAAGAATAACCTATGACAACAGACTCCATCACCTCCGTCCTTAAGACCCATTTCGGCCATGACTCTTTTCGCTCTCAACAAAGAGAGATTATTGAGGGTCTCCTTGCTGGCAACGACATCCTTACCCTCATGCCCACGGGAGGTGGTAAGTCCCTTTGCTACCAAGTCCCTGCCATCGTTAGTGAGGGGATGGCGATTGTGATCTCCCCCCTGATCAGCTTAATGGAAAACCAAGTCAATGCTCTTAAGATGAAAGATATTAAGGCTGAATACCTCAACTCCTCTCTTGAGTTTAAAAGAGTTCTCGAAATTCAAGAGCGTATGATCGCAGGTGATATCGACCTTCTCTACATGTCACCAGAGCGCCTCAATTCTCCCAACACCTGGGATATTCTTTCAAAGTGCACGATTAGCTTCTTTGCTATTGATGAAGCTCACTGCGTGTCTCAATGGGGCCATGACTTTCGAAAAGACTACCTTCTTCTCGGTCACATTAAAGAGCAATTTCCCCAAACTAAAATAATTGCCCTTACAGCGACTGCTGACCTCTTAGTCAGAAGAGATATCGCTCGCCAACTCAATCTCAGTGAGCCACTGGAATTTATCTCAAGTTTTAATCGTGAAAATATTTTCTATCGCACTGAACGCAAGGAAAATGCTAAGTTTAGAATCAGTGAAATCATTGAAGAGCATCGAGGAGAATGCGGCATTATCTATTGTCCTACCATAAAGGAAGTAGAGAAAATATATGATCGCCTTACAGAGGAAACCGATAAGAATGTCATCATGTACCATGGCAAGATGGATCATAAGGCCCGTCAAAAGAGCCTCAATGTCTTTGAAAATGAAGACGATATTTTAGTTATTGCCACCGTTGCGTTTGGAATGGGAATTGATAAACCCAATGTCCGCTATGTCATTCACAATGGTATGGCCAAGAACCTTGAAAACTTCTATCAAGAAAGTGGCCGTGCGGGCCGAGATGGGGAACAAAGTTATTCCTACCTTTTCTATGGACTTGGCGACCTTACGACTTACATGCGCTTTATCACCATGTCTGAAATGACCGATGGCCATAAAGAATTAAACACCAAGAAACTCAATCAAATGTATCAATTTTGCGAGAGTTTAGATTGTCGAACAAAGATTCTTTTAAATTACTTTGGTGAGGAAAATAACGAGGACTGTGGTCACTGTGATGTCTGCCAAGGGCAAGTCCCTAAAAGAGATGCTACTACAGCGGCACGTAAATTCTTAAGTGCTGTCTACCGCGAGCAAACTCGCCAAAAACGCTTTGGCATTCAACATTTTATTGATCTTCTTCTTGGAAAAATGAGTGAGAAGGTCATTAAGTTTAAAAGTAACGAGCTCTCCGTTTTTGGAATTGGCAAAGAACTTTCAAAAGAGGAGTGGAAATCACTTGCAGAAACACTCATTGCTCAAGATTTCCTCTCCATCAATGAGCGCTATAAAACCCTAGAGCTTACACCAAAGTCTTCTATTCTTCTTAAAGGTGAATGTGAATTCATCGTTCGAGAATTTAAAAAGAGAAAGAAAGTAAAGCAGAGTACTCCCTCCTCATCCGCTCACTCTGAATTAGAGCAAACACCTCTCTATCAAACTCTTCGTGAGTACCGAGGTCAAAAAGCTGATGAATTCGGCGTCCCTGCATATCAAGTGGCCACCAATAAGCTTCTTCAAAACCTGGCTCATTACCGTCCCCAAACAAAGGATGACCTTCTTAAAATAAGTGGGATTGGCCCCGTCATCTATGAGAAGTATGGACAGGACTTTCTTTCGATTATTAATGCCTCGTCTTAAGAATTTATGATGCTTTGGCAGGCAACATAGGCACTACTAAAGCACCCTTGTAAAAGATAGCCTCCAGTGGGGGCTTCATAGTCGAGCATCTCGCCAATAGCGTACAAACCAGGTAGCTTCTTTACTTGAAATTGATCATCAACTTCATTAAAGCCCACTCCTCCTGAAGTTGAGATCGCCTCATCAAGAGGTCTTACTCCTGTGAGAGGCAAAGGGATTTCTTTAAGTGCCTTAGAGAGTAAATCCATATTTTGAAAAGTCTCTGGTTCAAGAAGCTCCTTTAATAAGATAAATCCACTCTTGTTTAGACGAAGGGCCTTTCGCAAGTAATTACTGAGACTCGTTTTCTTCGGTTTGTTCTCAATTTTTTCTAAAATTTCTTCACGAGAAAGATTGGGAAAAAGGTCGATATAAATGGTTGTCTTGGAATGCTTCTCGATTTCATCTCTTATCAAATGAGAAAGAGCGTAAATAACCCCTCCTTCAACACCATAGGGTGTGATCATAAGATCACCTTTTGCTTTATGGGAATGAAGAGAAATCTCCACATGCTTAAAAGGTGCTCTATCTACACTTTGGATAAAGAAGGAACTCCACTCTCTTTCAAAGCCACAATTCATAGCTTTAAATTCCTTAACCTCAATATCCTGACCATCTAATAACGCCTTCCACTCTCCATCAGAGCCTGTCTTTTTCCAACTTGCTCCGCCTAAGGCGAGAATGATGAAGTCAGCTTTAACTTCAACGTCCCCTTCAGTTCCCTCGAGAATAAGATGGCGACCACTCTTTAATTCTTTCAGACGATGCTTTAAGTGAAGAGAAAATTGATCATACTCTTTTAAAGAGTTGAGCCAGTTCACAACCACTTTGCCTGCTTTCATCTCCTTTGGGAAAACACGACCACTACTTCCCACAAAGGTCTCTATGCCTATTTCTTGACACCAGGAGCGTAAATCCTCAGGGGAAAAGGCATGAAGAAGCCTTCTGAAGAGGACCTCATCCTTGCCATATCTCTTGGCAAAGCGATCCAAGTCCTCTGAGTGAGTAAGGTTGAGTCCCCCATTTCCAGCAATGAGAAATTTCTTAGCAACCCCAGAAGATTGATCATAGAGGGCCACTTCAAAACCTGCTTTAAGAAGAAGATAAGCGCTAAAGAGCCCCGCTGGACCAGCGCCAATAATGGCTATTTTTTTACTCATGAAAAAAGAATAGCAAAGAGTAGGGTGAATTTCAGTTTTTTTATCTCATTTTAGTCGATTCAAATAGCGGCCAAAGGCATGCATCACTCTTAGATGAACAAAGGCTTGTGTGTATTTGTAAATATACCAAGGAAGGGAGGGAACAAAATTATTAATCGACGCCAAAGTAAATTGATCACCACAAACTTTGCGAAACTCAAGCCAGCCAGTATCTTTCGTCTTTGTTAGGATCCCCCCCACAACATGAAACTTCACCCTATTGAGGTCCTCACTATCTTTTTGTCGATGCAGGGTCAAAAGAGGCCAAGGAAGAAAGAGAAGTTTAAAATAAAGAAAATCCCCGTTTCCCTTAACTTGGATAAGATTTTTCATGTGGCGAGGAAGCCAAAAACTATAGGCCTCACTCACCTCATGGACATTAAGTCCCTTGGGATTAGGAAGACGCTGAATCGAGCGAACGGTATTACTTTCAAACTTCTTTGAAGACTTCTTCTTTCTTTCGCGCTCCAGCGGAATTTCTAATAGCATCTCCTTAAAGGTTCTAAACTTAATCAATGAATCAATTTCTTCAGGTATTTTAGGACTTGGGAGGTCGCAGGTGAGACTATCAATTAAGGGTGAAACCAATTCATAGTCTGTTTGTCCAAAAAGAGTGACCCAAAGTTTAGAAAAGGAAGTGTAGTTGATAGGAACTGGAATAAGTAGTTTTGGACCCTTAAAGCGCTCACTTGCGACTTCAATCAGTTCTTTATAAGTGATACTTTCGCCATTCACTACATTTATCGTTTTATTAAAAGCTTTTTCATTTCCAATACAGTATTTGAGAACACGAATGAGGTCCTCAATATAAATGGCTTGAGTATTACTCTTAGTCCATTGAGGGAGAATCATCATCGGAAGGTTTAGAACAAGGTTCTTAAGTATTTCAAAGGAAGAGCCTCCTTTACCGACAACCATTCCTGCGCGTAACACTGTCGTCGCAATCCCTGTCGCTCTAAAGACCTCCTCAACTTCCTTTCGACTTTCTAGATGCTGAGAAGAACTCTTTTCAGGATCAAGACCACCAAGATAGATAATTTGTTTTACACCGTGGCGCTTGCAGGCCCTGGCAAAATTATCGGCCAAGAAAAGGTCCGTATCTTGAAAGTCCCCCTGAAAAAGGCGTGAGTTTGGAAGCATAGAATGGACCAAATAAATGGCGACATCAGTGCCCTCTAGAACGGGGGAAACACTTTGATAACTAAAGAGATCCGCACTTCGCCACTTCAGCTCGCCCTCATCCTCTCGATCACTACGGCTCAGGGCTCTGATCTTAAGATCATTCTTATAATGATTGATAAAGTTACGCCCCACAAATCCGGAGGCCCCTGCGATTGTTACTCTCATCTCCTTATTATCCCTAACCACTTAAATACGACAAAACGTTGTCGAGGAAGTGTTTTGTTAATCTTAGGAAAACACAATTATTTCAAGAACTTAAATACACTAGAAAAAGGCACCTTAAAGCCAGAAATGCCAAAGAGGCACAGTTATTAGAGACAAGGGAACACTCAGTGTCACCATAAGCTGTGCCAACTCAGGGTCCACATCAAATTCTGCGGCAACGACTGCGGAGGTGATCTGCGTGGCCATCGCCGCTTCCAAAAGAGAGACTTGGGTATAAAAGTTTTCTTTTCCCAGAGCTTTCCAGTAGAGAAGCCAGCAAACAAGAGGAATTAAGAAAAGTTTTAATAAAAGGCCAATACCTATGGCCGACCTTCGTCTTATAAGTACTTCCCAATTAACCTTCGTTTGAAAACCGACAGCAAAGAGAGCAAGGGGAACAAGGGTGGCAGCAATGGGGGTCATTGCTCCTGTCACAATCCCCTTTCCCGGCACTCCAAGAAGACTCCAAAAGAGGGAGAAAATAATGGTGAGAAAGGGAGGGAAAGTAAAAAGTCTGCGTAGAATGGTCTTTACGCTAACCTTTTCTCCGGAAAAACTTGAAGCGATCACTATCCCAAGAGTCGAAACAAGAAGAAACGAGCCTGGTTGATCAGCGAGGATGCCCACAGGAATGGCCTCTGGCCCAATGAGCGCCTCAAGAATCGGAAAACCGACAAAGCTCGTATTTCCAAGCCCAACGGTGAGCATCAGTGCTCCCATAGTAGGAGCAGGCCATTTTTTGGCTTTTCCAATGACAAAAACAAGAAAGACCGCCAAAAAGAAAGCAAACCACATCATCGAAACGGGAATCCACCAGTCCCCATTTAGATCGAGGTCACTTATCATGCGAGGAACTTTGACGAGAATGAGCGCCGGCAAGGACACATAAATAATAAAGAGATTAAGGGAATGCCCAGTGCTTTTAGGAAAGCTCTTATTCTTTTGACACAATAATCCCGTTACAAAAGAAATGATAAGAACGAGAAATTGTGCCACATTAAACCTTTATTATAGATGCTGTTCGATAATATCAACCTCTGCTTGATGCTTCTCTTCCACAGTGGCTAAAAACCCAAAGAAACTCATAATTGCGGGTAAGAAGAAAATAGTCAATGTCGTTGCCACAAAAAGTCCCCACCCTAGAACCAGAGCAATGGGCTGAACAAAGGTATCGACTCCCCCCACTCCGTAAATAGTAGGCAAAAGACCGATTAAGGTTGAGAGTGTGGTCATCGTAATCGGACGCAACCTCGTCACCCCGGCTTCGATAATTGACTCTTGAAAGCCTTTCCCTTTTTGCAGGTTATCTTGAATAAATTTAAGAAAGATAATCGAAACATTCACAACGACCCCAGAGAGACCAACAATTCCGATAATCCCCATGATCGAGAGACTCTTTCCGTGAAGAACAAGAGACCACACAACCCCACTTAGTCCCATTGGAACTGCCGTAAGAACAAGAAAAGGATAAATCACCGATTGAAAAGTGAGGGAGATCACCATAAAAATAAGAACAATAGCGAGAAGATAGAGCCTCATCGTATCGCTGACAGCATTCATACGATCCTTCTCTCCCCCGCCTACTTGAATTCTAAGGTTCTGATGTTTTTTCTTAAGCTCTTCAATGAAGGGTTCAATTTGAGCATTCGCCTGTTTACCAGAAATAACATCATCATTCACTTCACCAAAGAGAGTGATGGTTCTTATTCCGTTAAAGCGTTGTATCGAAGAAGGACCAGATTCTTTTACAATGGTGACAAATGTGGAAAGGGGAACGGCCTGACCATTGTTATTTCTCACCTTCAACTTACTAATATCATCGACAGGACTATCCCCTGCATCCTTGAGAGCTAATAAAATCTCAACTTTCTCATTATTCTTAAGGATCTCTTCCCCGACAACACCTGTTGAAGAAGCAAATATAGTTCTAGAGATAACAGCAGGGTCAACTCCCTCAGACACAGCAAGTTCATTATCAACTTCAACGCGATAGCGGACATTATCTCCATCGAGATCGGTAATAAGAGAATGAACCCCCTTAATCTTACTAAGCTCTGCTTTAATTTGTTCAACAATCATGCTGCCAAATTCAAAGTCCCGTGAGGTTACCTGAAACTGGATTGGCTTTCCAATAGGAGGACCTGGTCTATCAATTGTCATACTTACATTAAGTCCAGTGCGCTCTTTAAACTTATCAACCGCCTTATTGATATTGGCGACAATTCTTTTCTCTTTATAGATAAAATCGGGATCTGAAGTGAAAGACACATTAACCATCGCAAGGTGAGAGCCGTGTTGACGAGAACCTGCATTACCACCAGTCGTCACTTGTCCAAGATTTGAATAAATATTATCAAATGTCCCTTCACTCACAGCTTCAAGATCCTGAGAAAGCTCTTTTACATAAGCTTTGGTTTTATAAAGAGGAGAATTTTTAGGAAGCTCCAAACGCACACTTATCCCATTGAGCCCTTCAGCAGGAAAGAGACTAAAGCGTTCGAAGATTTTCTTTCCTTGAACTAAGGAGAAGGCAAAGAAGATGGTCAGCCCACCAAGAAGAATCCAGCGTTTTGAAATACTCCAAACGAGATACTTAGAATAAGCCTTTTCTACACGATCAAAGAAATGCTTCTTCTTCTCCTTCTTGGGTTTCATAATCTCTTCCGCATGGATTGGCAGGATGAGAAGTGCCTCAAACAAAGAAACAACCAGCATTGCGATAACAGTAATAGGAATGACTCTTAGAAACTGACCGATAATTTCCTTCATAAAGGCAATCGGAAGAAAGGCAAAGACTGTCGTTAAAACGGAAGCGAGAACAGGAAGAGCAATTTCTGAAGTCCCATTAATAGCAGCTCTAATCGGATGAAAACCTCGCTCAATATAACTATAGATATTCTCACAAACAACAATAGCATCATCAACAAGCATCCCAAGGACAATAATCACCCCAACAACAACCAGGGAATTCATGGTATTACCCAAGAAATAAACCAGTGCTATCCCCCCTAAAACGGCCACCGGAATACCAACGGAGGTTACCACAGCAGAGCGCCAATCAAGGAAGATCAGAAGAATGATCAAAACCAGGATCAGGCCAGACACCGCATTTGAAATCACGATTTTAAGTTTATCGCGAATCCTTTTCGATTGATCCTCATACATTTGAAGTTTCAAGCCCTTTGTTAAACTTCCTTGATACTTAACGATTGCCTCTCTGAGTCCATCTACCACACGAATAGAATCATCAAATGGCTTTTTAACGGCGGTGAAGAGAACCGCATCCTTACTTCCATAGATTGATCCCGTTTGAAGCTTTTCTAGTTCAAACTTAATGTCGGCGATATCTTTAAGAAGAACCTTTTGTCCATAATCGTTAGAACGGACAACAAAGTTTTTAAGCTTCTCTATTTCATTAAAATCGTAACCAATGGTTAAATTCGCGACATGATTATTGTTTTCAAATAGACCACCCGGTTTTTGTTTCGCCCATGAAGAGAGCTTTGAGAGGATTTCCGCCAGCGTTATATCGTACTTATCTAACTTTTTAGGATCAGCCTTTATCTTTATCTGAAGATCGCCAATACCTGAATAATCGACACTTTGGACGCCCTCTTGAAGTTGAAGAAAGTCCTTAAACTTTTCTGCTTCCATCTTAAAATCAAAAGCGGAGGCATCCCCGTACATGGCAATATTCAAGACCGGAATATTAATCGCCTTAATTTCTGTGACGACAGGATCGTCTACTTCTTGAGGGAGATCATTCACTTCACTAATTTTTCGGCGCAGTTCATCTACAATCTCGGAAGGATTGGGATAGGTGTCGTCGATAGTTACTGAAATTGAACCGGCACCAACATAACTTACAGAGCGATACTCTTCGATCCCATCGACTTCAGCAATTTTCTCTTCAATCGGGTCTATAACAAGCTCTTCGATGTCATTAGGAGAAGCCCCCGGATAAACGGCAGCGATGGCGACACGATTAAAGTCGACATTTGGCCGGGCTTCCCTTTGCATATTGAACATAACAAACGTCCCAACAATAATGGTCACGATCGTTAGGTAGTGAATAAAAAGCTTATTCTTTTGAAGAAATTCTAAAAACTTCATGTTTCTTCCTACTTAAGGTAATTGTCAAAGAATTGATAAAAATCGAGATACTCGACAACTCGAACAATCAAACTTGTTCTATGACTTGAGAGTGTTCTCTGCTCAACGAGTAAACTCTTATTGAGTTCGGTGAGGGAGTTAAAATCGAGACGCCCATTAACAAAATCTTTGCGCCCCTCTTTGATAATATTCTTTGAGAGGTTCACTGTTTTCTTATATTTTTCATAAATTTCAAAATCCTTAGCAAGGGTCTTTTCGAGGGTTTTAAAACGATACTGTTTCTGATGCTCTAGTTGAGTTTTTTGCAGTCTATTGGCTTTAAGCTGGTAGCGATTAGCCCCAGCCTTTGCGACAGCCGTCCTGTCTTTAAGAGGCAAATCTAGTTTTAGTCCAAGATAGATGAAGGGATAATCAACATCAGTGAGGTCTCTATTTGAATTCGAAAAATCATCCCCTATTCCAGCTAATCCTGAGCGAACTTCAAGAGCAAGATTTGTACTGGACTCAGCATCAAGCTGAGCCTGTTTTGCTTCAAGTGCATTAATTTGCAAGCTAAGGCTTTTTATTTCATCTTGATTATCAAGATCAACGTCATTGGCATTGGAATGACTCGCAAGATAGAGTCTTTCAGCTTCATCAAAGAGTTCATCAGTACTCACACCAGAGAAGTCGTCATAGGAAATATTATAGTCTGCTGCAAAGTTTTCTTTGGCCTCGGTAATATTCTTCTCAAGATTATCAATCGTTGCGAGACAGCTCGTAAGTTCCTTCTCTCCTTGTAGGTACTCTCTTGCAGAAACAGACCCCCTCTTTCTCTTTTGCCTTAAATGACGGGATTGAGTTCGCGTCTGCTTACATATATCCTTTTGAAGCTCCAGTGTTTGGGACTGCTCCAAAAGGGATGAAAAGCTCAGTAAGGCCTGGACCATTATCGCCTTCTTTTCAACCTTAGTATTTAAATCTGTCGCAGACTTTGAGAGATTTTGGCTCTTGATGAGATGATCATAACGATTGTGCACAAGATCCTTGAAAATACTCGTCGTCAAACTCAATTGAAGTGTCGGTGCCTGAAAGAAGAAGTTTGATCTTGCTGGAAAGATGGTTGCACTATCTTGATAGAGATAAGAGAGATCGGATTTAACACCAAAGTCCCATTGCTTGCTTACTCCAATCTCATATTCTTTGACTTCAGTATTTGAAGGCGTAAAGGGAGATGTAGGCACAATATCCTGATTCGAATAACTCCCTCTTATGAAGGCAGTTGGCTCAAAAATAAAGAGCTCCGTATCTAAAGTTAATTGACTCGAGATATTGAGGTGGTCCGCTATTTTCAGGGTATTAGATTTCTCATTGAGACTGCTAAGAAGTCTATGGATAACCCCTGAGGAAGAAGCACTAACAGGTTGGGAAAGTAAACACACAACGAAGAGGAAACTTCCAGCTGAGTTTGAGATGCCGCTCACAATCAAATCCTTCGATTAAAACAATAAAATAAAAGAAATCGTACCAAAATAACTCTCCTGAAAGTATTTATTAATTGTCAGTTTATTGAAAAGTTACATAAAAAAAGACTATTGAGACAATTTCTTTAAATTGTTGACCGACTGGTCAAACTTAGCAATAGTCTCTTCAGCCATTTTCTCAATCATAATATTGATTTCAACCGCTTCTCCCTTGATAACTTGCGTAGAAATTAGGTAACCTCCCTACACAATAAGGGAGAAATTATGATCGTTGTTCTATCGCCAGCAAAGAAATTAGACTTTGAAACGCCCGCACCGACCAAGAAGTTCACAAAACTGAAAAGTCTGCCAAAAGCAGAGACCCTGATTAAGGAACTTCGCAAGTGTGATGCCACTCAAATCTCTAAGCTTATGAAGCTAAGTGATGATCTCACCTCCCTCAACATGAAACGCTACCAAGAATTCAGCCCTCCCTTCACCCTTGAAAATGCCAAGCAGGCAATGTTCGCCTTTAAGGGAGATACTTACGTTGGACTAGATGCTGACACCATGAACTCCTCAGAAATTAAGTTCGCTCAAGATCACCTCCGAATTCTCTCAGGCCTATATGGACTTTTAAGTCCTCTTGACCTTGTCCAGCCTTATCGACTCGAAATGGGAACCAAGTTTCCCGTTGGAGACAATCGCAATCTCTATGACTTTTGGCGTACAACCATCACAGAACAACTCAACGAACTTCTTGAACGAGAAGAAGTCCTTATTAATTGTGCTAGTAATGAGTACTTTAAGGCTGTGGAAACCAAAAAGCTTAAAGGCTCTGTTATCACCCCAGCCTTTAAAGAAAAGAAAGGTAACGATTTTAAAATGGTTGGCTTCTTCGCTAAAAAAGCACGAGGAATGATGTCGCGTTATATAATTGAGAATGAAATCACTAACCCCAAAGACCTCCTTTCCTTTGATAAAGATGGCTACCGCTATAATAAGAAACTCTCTAGCGAAAACGAGCCTGTCTTCACTAGAGAGTCTAATTGAGACTAAAATCCAAAGCCTATCAAGATCATCTTGAGCAATTTAAGGCAGCATGAACTTCAGTTTGAGATTTTAACGGACAACCTCAACAAAGAAGCAAGAAAGTATGGTCTTGTCTTCAAGCTTCCAAAGGATCTTAGGGAGGTATATCTTAAATTTGGTCTCGATCTTGAAAAGAATCAAGGTAATGATTCATGGGAGCTTCCCATTCCTGCGATATATGTCATCGATAAAAAGGGAAAGATTGTTTACTCCTTCCTCAATGTTGATTATGTCAAGCGTGCTGAACCCAAAGACATTATCAATGCTCTTAAAAGCCTCAACTAACAAGAAAGAGTTGATCTTTTAATACTGCAAACCAAAGAGCAGAGAGAATTGCTCATTGCGATTACTCTCTGCAAATTCTGAAGCAAATGAAAACTGGTAAAGTCCTCTCACATTGATAAAGTCCAAAATATTAAGAGAGACACCAGCCTGATGCAGCCAAAAGGAACAATTTGCAAATTCCCTTCTTAGGAAGGGATCATTTCCACAGCGGTCTGTTGAAAAGTCCACCTCTGAACTCAGCTGATAACCAGTACGATAGAAGAGGCCAATTTGATAACTTGAGAAATCAAGGAAGTGAGGTTCACCAATAAGACCAACAAAGGGAGTAACTCCTAATCCCTTACTGTCACTATAAATTAAATTATCGATTCCATTCAGGTTTAGACCGAAATTTAACTTTAAACTAGAACGAATAGCATCAGCGTTAAAGCCAAGATTGACACCTAACTCAAATGTATTAGATGAGATAAGCCCATAGCGACTAAAGAAAACAGGTGTATAAGTAATATAGTTCAAGAGAGGATAAGCCGCTCTCTTGATAATAGACTTATGGTTTTCAGGTTGATTTTCAATACTGTCACTAATGATCTCCCTTAACTTTTGATTAAAAGTGATAAGGCCAAGGTGAGATTCACTGCCCTTAAGACCAAGGTCTTTGAATTCAAAGTTTTTCCTATTGAGCTCATGAAAGAGAAAATGAAGTTCAGACCTGCGGTCAAAATCATCCCTTCTATTGAGCTCTGTAAAGTATTTCGACAGCTCCCCTTCTTTTCTTATATTCTGACAAAACCTATTCGTGACATCCTTTTTTTCTGTCTTACAAGCGAGATAGAGTCGATTTAGTGAATACTCATAGAGAGCCCTAAGATTGGGCTTAATTTCTCTTTGCTCACGACAATACCTCATAACCCTAGAGTCACCACTAAAAACAGAGTTCAAACATTCAAGTAGCTTCCACTCAAATCTCATTTTCTCAATTTGCTCGACAGTTAGGTTCTCGCCGCCAAAACGCCTTTCCATTTCCAGTTTTGCGTCAAGCATCCCGATGTAGAAGTCAAATTCTCGAAAATCCTTTTCAAAGAATCCAAGGAAACCCTCCATCGGACTACTTGCCAAAGGGAGGTTGCCTTTTATGATTTCAACCTTACTTAGAAGTTCAGGATGATCATTGAGGAAATTAGAAACTTTAGTACTCCTTGAGAATTGAACAAAATTCTTTAAAAAGATCATGCCTTCTTTGATAATCCCTTCTTCAAATTCACTGCTGGTACTAATAGCGTCGGTGGGAAAATTTTTGTAGTCGGGATCAAAGTAGTAATAAGTTGTCCTATCTGAAATATTGAGTTTTCCCGCTATTTTATAAGCTAAATCTAGAGGCCCATTGTTAAAGACCCCCCCATCGACGAACTCATCATAGCGAACTTTTTTTCCATTACACTCTTCTTTATGGGGAGGTGTTGAAATGCAGTGAGGAATACTTGTAGGCTTAAAAGCAACAGGAAAACTTGAGGAGGCTAAGAGAACGCTTTTTAAAATCTCAAAATTTTTATTGTCATCCTTACTTAGCGGAAGAGTAATTTGAGAAGAGCGTGGATTGACGATCACATTCTCAACCTTTGGCGCGATCCCCTCCCCTCTCCCGGTGATATGAACGACAGTACTCTCCATAATTCGTGGATAGTCGATAAGAGACGAGTTTGAGGGTAAAATTGATTCTTTACGGGTAAGGCTCACCCCTAGATAGGCATGACAACCTTTTCTCAGTCCTTTATGCCAACGGTTCTGCAAAAGGGTGAACATGTCCTCCAAACCTTCTCGCGTTAAAACACTCTTTGGCCTTTTCTCCTTTGGGGGATAGAGTTGATCAATACCTAAGGGGATCCAGGTTTTCCAAAAAAGAGATTCACTTGGTTCAGGTGAATCACTACATCCCTCTAAAATCCCTAGAAAACTATTGAGAGCTCCAGCTGATGCTCCGGTTAAAATTTTGACAGTGTCATCGTTTATAGTATTTCCGAATTTAATCGTGTAATAGAGATAACCTGCTTCATAGACACCAAGGCTGACGCCTCCACTCGTCGTTAAGGAAACAGAATCAGAGGCAAAAACTCCACTAAAATTTATCAAAGTGAAGACGTAAATTATTGAAAAAACTTTTTTCATGAAAATCCTCACACCTTTTTGGAGTTTAAGTCTTGACGTTTTTTAAGGTGATATTATTTTATTAAAGGTTGGTAAGAATTGCCAACTATCAATAACTTAACTAAGGAGGCGTTATGTTGGATTCTCGAGAATCTTATCTCTCAAATGACAGCACCATCACTTGCCTTGGCTTTGAGTTAGACAAAAGGCAAAGGCTCAAAATCAAGCGAAAGCTTGAAGATCTTCATGAAAAATGTCCTGCGAATAGCACTATCAAACTTGTGCTTGAAAAAAGACGGAGCTGTTTTGTAGGAAAACTCACTATAAAATCTGTAACTAAGAATTTTTGTTCTAAGATGATTTCTCATTCCCCAAGTCAAACGTACTTGCTTCTTGAAGAAGATATCGAAAAAATGCTGAATGAGTGGAAATTAACTCGCTTTGCAGCACCCTACTCTAAGCTAAGGATTGACTTTTCAACAGCATCATAAAGTTTCTAGATCAAACCACCTTTGAGCGTGGTAAATCTTAGTTTCGCCTGTTGTAGGGCATATTGAAATTAATCTAAGCCAATTATTTTCGACAAGGTCTCGGACAAGCTGATGTTTGTCCATAACTTTGTCGATAGCCCACGTCTCGGCCTCGATAAAAACCTGTAAACGTATCGGTTCATGAAAGTAATCGCCCTTATAAAGGACTGACTGCTCACACAGACCATTGAGAAGATCACCCTCATTACCTTCAATACAGCCAAACTCTCCCACAACGTTATTGATGGTTTTATTTCCCGCTCCAAAATGCTTGGGATTAACAGTACTCGCGTAATACTGCATATTAATCCAGTTGGTTACGACCATCGGAGCGGTCATGATAAGTTCAAGGATGGAAAGATCATTATCTTCATAGAATTCGTAATTATGGAGAAATGCCCGGCCATCCAAGCTCATCTTCTGAGTTAACTCACGTCTTCCCACAATAAAGCTTGCATTCCTGGCTAGGCCCCACTCAGGACGAATCTCCGACCAATCATTTGCTCTTCTTTGCAGCTCAAGGTTAAGCTCATCACTTGGTAACTTTTCACATTGAGGCAAGCGTTTACCTCGTTCCAGCTGGCATGAAAGAGAGGCCTGTTCAAACCACTTTGTCATGAGCGTAATTTCGTCGCTATTGCCTTCATTTGAAAACCAATCGACAGTTATTTTATCAGTTGTTGTGTTATGCCATCCTGACAAAAATTGCGTTTCTAAAGGAATATCAATCCCTTTATTCTTAAGTTCTTCTCTCACAACATTGTCATTAAGGATATCGACGAGAACCTTAGAATTATCATGCCCGTTATGTCCCGCACAAGCACCGCAATCAAGAGCTGATGCATAAGGATTATTGGCAGACTGGCTTCCGTGCCCGACAAGGATGATGAATTCACCAAAGTTCTTTTTCAAACCCATATTTTTAAGAGCTGCAAAGGCGAATTCTACTTTTTCTTCACTACTGATTGAATCTATTTTCAAATGAATATGTTTCTTCTCTTTTTCATTCAGGCCAAGCGATGAAAAATCTAAGCCCGCTTTATGCTCTCCAAATGTAGACTGAAAAAGTTTCTTTATATAGGAGAACCCCATTGTTTCAGCGAATGAAAAAGTCGAGGTCCCCGCTCTTTTAATAATTTTCCCCAACTGCTTCTTTTTGACAAAATCTTGCTTCTTTTCCAGAAGTCCCACTCCTGACTCTTCTTCACTTACTTCAAACTGAGGAGTTAAAAGAATAGGGCAATTCTGATCTGCTTGCTTGTGACCAAGACCTTTGACAGAAATAGGCATACCAAAAAAGCCAGCAAAGCCGATCGTTTCAACTTCGGGGCTTTGGGCTTCAAGATGGCGACGGAGAACTTCACTTCGCACATCAATACAAAAGGCCATTTGAACCTTTTTGGGTGCCGACTCTCCTAACCCTTGGGGCTTAAAGTTCAAATGCTTCGTAACTTCTCTTCTGTAAGAGGTTTCATAAGCATTTAACCATATATAGAGGATATCCGAGGCATAGGTTCCGTGCTTCTCTCTTTTAAAGGAAAGATCATTTATTTTTTCGAGCAAGGCCAAATCATAAGTTAATCTCATGACAACAATGTCAATCACCCCTCCAATCCTTTCAAGCTCGCTTTGATCATTATCTCTATTCGCTTCAAATTCAAACTTATGGATATAAGAAACCCAGCCTCTAACAGTTTGGCTTAGTCTAAAGAAATAATCGTTAAGCTCACTTTCCGAAAGGTTCACTTTTTTCGTTAACTTGCTCACGAGAAAATCAAGGGCCTCTTCAGGTGACTCAGGAAGAGATGCGACAAGCCCAGGAAAAGTGTCCTTAATTTCATCAATCGACACATCTTCACAGCATAAGTTTCGCCACCAAGTGTAGAAGCGCTTCCCTTTTTTATCAGCTTTCCATAAGGCTTGTCCTTCATCAAAGTACGCACTTGCCCATAGGGAAATTTCTTTTGTTAATTCATCAGTAACATTCGTTTGATTTTCTTCATCGTAGAGGTCACTCAGGCATTTGATGGTAACGTTATCTTCGCTCCTCTCTGCTTCGATAAAACTCACAAGCTCTGCATTACTGATTAAACTTGCTTTATTCTCCTTGAATTCGAGATCAAAAATTCTCTTAGCCAGATCAAGGTCCCGCTCGGTTATTTCTCCTTCACGATATTTCTTAAGAAAAAATTCTCTCTTAGGGAGGATCGATGCCCCAAGCGCTGCCTTTATGTACTGAGAGGCTTCTAAAAAGTTCTTATTTTTAAAACCAAAGAATGGATTAACCGCCACATAATCACGTGTATCCCATGCGGGGCTTAAGAGTTTCGCCGCTGACTTAAAACTCTGTCTTGGATCTAATTCACTTCCTGAACCATTCGCTCGAATAAAGTCAAAGTGTTCTTTCATAGTTTCCTCGCTGACAGTTAAACTAACTTGCCTTTTAAAGATTTAACGTAGAGTTTTTTCCCAAGTTTTGTCTTGTTGATTCGCGAAAGATTATTTTGGAAAAAGTAGAGTAAGAAAAATGAACTCGATATAATAGAAACAATAAGGATTAATTCTTGTTGCCCAAATTTCATTAACCCTATCTGAGAAGAGGCAAGAAACTTTTCCATTCCCACCGTTAAGGCAATATAGAGAATCACAATCTTTGCTCCCAAACTCAATGATTGAGCGACTCTCTGAGAGTTAAGCATGATCTGTGCTACAGCAATGGAGAGAACGATAAGCAGAAAGACCTTATTCATATCGCCATAGAAGTCTCCCCCAAGAAGAAGATAGGAACTCATGATAACCGTCGTACTTAAAAAGAGAGTTAAGATCGTTTTTCCCGGAGCACTATCTTTATAGGCCGTTGGAAAGTAGCGCGTAAGCTTAGCAAAGTCAGTTGTTTCCCCAGAGCTTAAAAAGGAGTAAGCCTTGTAAAAGGCATGGCCGACAATATGAACAACGGCAACCTGATAAGCTCCGAGCGCACACTGGAGTAACATAAAGCCCATTTGAGCGACTGTTGAGTAGGCCATATTCTTCTTCACGGAAGTCTGCGTGAGCATGACAATGGTCGCCCACAATGTCGAAAATGCAGCGAGTACAGCAAGGAGCATTGACACCTTAGGTGTTGCAACCATCAAAGGACTCATCCTTACCAAGAGATACCCACCAGCATTCAAGATACCAGCATGCATGAGAGCAGAGACCGGAGTGGGAGCTTCCATGGATTGAGGCAGCCAGGAGTGAAAAGGATATTGGGCACACTTAATAAAGGCAGCGATAACAATTAAGAGTGAGGCAATAGTGATGGATAGGCTATTCGTTTCAACGGCTGCATTGTTTTGAAGGCTTAGAAATAATGAGTTTAATTCCAAGGTTCCACTTATTGAATAGAGAGTAGCCGCTGCACTAAGAAGAAGCCCATTAGCAAGAAGACTCAGGTACAACCTGCTTGAAGCAGCTTTGCGTGCTCCTTCGCGCTCTTCAAAATGCCTCAACAATTTATTGAGAAAGAATGATGAGGTAGCGAGAGAGATGACCATCTGTAAAAAGTTCGTCGCTAGGATAAAACCTAAAACACCGAGCACCGTTATAAGAATATTTCTTTTGAAGATTTTTTTCTTAGGATCATCCTCTAAGTAACGGTTAGAAAACTGAAGAACAGCAAAACCGATGAAAGAAACAGTTGAAGCAATAAGTCCCGAGAGAGCATCAATTTGAAACCCCCAATGGGCACCACCACTAAAGGCCGCGAAGTCAAAATTAATGATTTGTGAAGAGAAGGAACACCAAAGAGCCAGTCCCAAAAAAATAAAGGAAGGGGCTAGTAGAAATTTTGACTCGGCGAAATGGTTTTTGCCGACTTGGCGCGATGCTTTCATTGTTACTCCTTGTGATACTTCAGAGCCTAACACTGAAATCAAATACATGCAATTTTTTTCATGTATTCAATTTCACTACTGTTCTCTACAATTGAGCGCGAAGGAGAATGAGTTGAGCTCACATGAAACAAAATGGACATTCTTTAGTAATTACGGGCATGTATACTTTATCCTGGCTTCAAGTGAAGCTCTTGTTGTCAGAGAGATAGCCCAACGTGTTGGAATTACAGAAAGGTCAGTCCTTGGAATCATTCAGGAGCTCGAAGAGGCCGGATACATCGAAAAGGAAAAGGTTGGCCGCTCCAATCGCTATAAAATCGTTCCCGATAAAACTCTAAGGCACCCTCTCGAAAATAATGTCCAGCTCAAAGAGTTGATCAATGTCATCAACAAGGCGAAGAAGAACTCATAATTGGCCCTATACAACATATTTCTCGTTAAATACTATGGGGCCATGAAAGAACTAACGACACTTATCCTTACTCTCTTTACTACTCTAGCCCTTGCCAACAGTCTTCAAGGAACCGTCACCTATAAAGACAAGAAAGCTCAAGGTGTTCTCTTTATTTTTGCCAAGAAATTTGATGGCTCGATGCCCATGCCTTTGGCCGTAAAAAGAGTTGAGAATCCTACTTTTCCCTACAAGTTTGAACTGAGCGAAAAAGACAAAATGATTCAGTCTCTTCCTTTCAAGGGGCCATTTAAAGTCTTTGCTCGATTAAGTAAGTCTGGCAATGTCATGGATAAATCAGGTCCTCAGGCCCAGACTGTAAAGTCCCTTGATCTTGGTGCAAAGAATATTCTTCTTGAAATAAAGTAAGCGAGAAGCAAATGATTAATAGCGAATTAAAATCACTTCTTGGCTCTATTGTTGAAAACCTCCCCAGTGACTGGACTCGACTGACAACACATAGACTTGATATCTATAATGAGTCTCTCGCAAAAGTAGAATTCATAGCAGAGCTTGAACAGCTCAAAGAAATATCAAAAGAGACCCTTGAGTCCCTGCCTACTGCTTATGACTATATTCGCCTTGGCCACCCCTTAAGCTCTGTCCTTGAATGGGCAATTGCTAAGACAAATCATTTGACTCCCGAGAGTGTTGTCGCGTTTTCAAGTCAGACCATGCCACTTCTCGCTCTATTCAGAAGAAACCTCTTTCTCAAAAAGAAAACACGTCTCATAAGCGTTGATCCCCTACCAGAGTGTCTCAATCAGAGTGTTTTAAAAGAAGTTTATAACTACCAATTTGAAGTGCTTGACTCTTCAGATCCTAAAGTAAAAGCTCCCTTTGAAGGAAGTACCGTCGTCGTAAAGAATTTTAATTCTTCAAGCACCGTAGAAGGTGACTTTACCCTTAATCTCTATGATCGTTTTGGCAGTATTATTGAGGTCAATGATCCGGAGTATATTAAAGAAATTCAACACGTCAGGCGACGAGAGTCAATTGCCATGACCCCGCAAGACTCCCTCAAGGCTATCTACCTTCTTCTTGGCAGTGAAGCTGAAGAGGAAAAGATCTGCGACCCGACTGCCCTTAATCAGACGATCAAAGAAATTACACTGTCTGCTACAGATGCCGCTCTTGGTTCATGTGGCCTCTCTGTTCAATACGCCACTATGATGGGTCTTATTCATCATGCAAAGGTTAATCACCCCGAAAAGAATATTAGCTTTATCGTGCCACCGAATTGTTATGGAGGAACGAATGATCAAGCCAGACGTGTTGCTGCTTGCCTAGAGAGTGTTGAGATCATCGACCTTCCCGTGGATAGTGGTAAGAATATGGTTGATGAGCTTGATCGCATTTTAAAAGATTGTGCCCAGGAAGACTCCGTTCCCTATATTATTGCGGAAATCCCAACAAATCCAAGAGTGGAAATTCCCGACCTTATAAAACTACAGGAAGTCTTAAAGTCTTCTCGAAAAACGAAAAACTCTCAAGAAGCCGTTGCCCCTGTCTTTATTCTCGATCAAACATTTTGCCCCAATGTTAAATTCTTTGGTCCTAATGGCTATCTCAATGAGTCTAAAGTCATCTCTTATGTAAGTGGTTCAAAGTTTCCAAGTGGTGGTCTGTGTACAGCGGGTTATGCTGTCGCCAATGAACTGGCTAAGGAGTATATGCCCTTTGTCAGCGATCACCTCTCACTTTGTGATAATCAAGCGACCGATCAACAGATCCAGATCTTAACCCGTGAGATGCCCTCGATGAATGAGCGTATCGCTGCCGCTTATAGAAACACCCGGGCCTTTGTTGATCATATTGAGAAAGCTCTTCCAAACGCTAAAATTAATTTCGTCTCTCAAGAACTAGCAGACGCCACCTTTACTCCCTCAGTCTTTTCTTTAGACCTTCCCACTAAGGGAGATTCTGCGAAAGAGAAAGAAGACTACAAGAGAGAACTCAACCATCGCCTTATTAGGATGATGATTAAAGGAATCCCAAGTGAGAGTAAGCACTGTGTAAGTTATGGACAATTAAAAGGATGTTACTGGACAGTTCCGGCCACGTCGACTCAAGGGACGACCAAGGAAAGTGACAAGGATTACATCGTCCGAGTTTCAGTTGCAGCAGACTTTAATCTTCAAAAGCATTGCGAAATTTTCGATCAGTTCGTAGCAACTCTATAAGATGACTGAACTTATTCAACAACTCTGGAGTGGATATGGTGAACTTCTCAGAGTCGACCTCGTTGATAAGAGTCTCATCTTAAAACTCGTTACTATTCCAAACGAACTTCACCATCCAAGAGGATGGACGACCACGATTGGTCACCAACGTAAGATGGCTTCCTATGAAATAGAGAGGCATTGGTATCGCGAATTTCATCACCCCCTCTCCAATGCCAAAACGGCAAAACATCATTCTTCAGGGGTGATTGAGAATCATCACTATCTTATATTAGAAGACCTTAAGGAAAGTGGATTTTCGCCAAAGAGGAGTCTCACTCTCACGCAAGTCAAAGCATGCCTGGCATGGCTTGCTCACTTTCACCATCACTATCTCAATGTGGCCCCTATAGGACTATGGCAAAGTGGAACTTATTGGCATCTCCAGACAAGACCAGACGAGCTTGCGGCAATGACTGATCTTGAGCTTAAAGAGGCCGCTTCTAAAATTGATGAAAAACTCACGAGTGCTCAATACAAGACAATTGTCCATGGAGATGCGAAGCTCGCAAACTTCCTATTTAATGAAGATGAGGTTGCTGCGGTCGATTTTCAATATGTTGGCGGTGGTGTCGGTGTAAAAGATCTTATCTACTTTCTCAGCAGTATTTATGACGATAATGACCTCCATCAATATGCCGACGAATGCTATGATTTTTATTTCAAAGAGCTGAACCACTTAGAAGCAGAACAAGAGTGGCGCGCTCTCATCCCCTATGCCTGGTGTGATTTTTATCGCTTCCTTCAAGGATGGTCTCCGGGTCACTGGAAAATAAATTCCTACGTCGATAGAATGAGAAAGGTCGCTCTTTTATGAACCTTAACAATCTATTAGAAAGGGCAAGCGAAGCTGCTGTAAAGGCAGGTCACCTGATTGAAAGCTCAAAGGATGCAGCGGTTTTCTCTAAAGAGGGGGGAGATAATCTTGCCTCTCAAATAGTCACGCAAGCAGATATTGCAAGCGAGAAGTTAATCATAGAACATCTCACCCCTAGCCTGGAAGAATACAATCTTGGCCTTTTAAGTGAAGAGGGAACTCTTCCCCATTGGCAAGAGAGTCGATTTTTGAAGGAATACTTTTGGTGTATTGATCCTCTTGATGGAACCCTCCCCTTCTCGCAGGGAAAACATGGTTACGCAGTATCAATTGCTCTTGTGACCAAAGAAGGAGAGCCTCTTATTGGAGTGGTCTATGATCCTCACCGTAAGAATCTCTACTCTGCTCTGAAAGGAGAGGGCTCTCTTAGAAATGGAAAAACTTTCTTGGTTAAAAGTTCCGAATCTCAAAAGGTTAATATTAAGAATTCTGGTCCTGCTGTTATGAACGCACTTCAAACCATTGAAGAAGCACCTGCTCTTTACTATAAAGAGCCCCATTTGGAGAAGCGAGGGGGAAGCCTATGGGACTTTGCTGCAACTTCTCTTATTCAAAGAGAAGCAGGTGGATTCAATAGCGATTTTAAAGGAAGACCACTAGACCTTAACCGAAAGGATTCTACTTATATGAATCATCGAGGGATCATTTTTGCGAGTGACCCTTCACTCATCCTTCACTTAGAAGACTTGATAAAAGAACATCAAAGTTAGAATAAGAATACCACTAAAAATAATGCTAAAGCCCCTTGCTTTTACAACAAAAGTTGAGCGCTCGGTAATTTCTTTGCGAGAAGGGACTCTCTTTAATTCGTCTTTAAGAATGTGGGAGACATCTTTTTCAATCTTATTTCGAAATCTCTTTTCATTGTAGTAAGCGTACTGAGAAACGATCAGAACGATCAACATAACGTAGGTTGCTCTTGGCTCTTTATAAGGTGAAAATTGAAGAAAAAGCCCTAAGGGAAGGACAAAGACGCCTAAGAGAAAAGCCAGGTACTTAAGCTGGTGCTTAAAATAGTATGTCAATTTCATTCTACGTCTTCTCTCTAGGTTAGACCAAATCCCACGGTTCCTTATCCTCTGGAATTTGTTCAAGTTCGTGTTTACTAAGCCTAGCATACACCTCAATGAGAGTTCCGTCAGGGTCTTTTAGCCACATTTCGTGAAGAGGGGTTCCCCTCCAAGTAGTGCGCGGAGGCTTTTCGATGTGAAACCCATTTTCAACTGCTGAATGATAGAAATTAACGACTTCATCCTTACTCCTCACCCCCATTCCCAGGTGATAAAGAGTATCTTGGTGAAGTTCTTTGCCATCTGCCACCAGCAAGACAAAGTTAAAGGCGGTATCTTCTCGCTTGAAAGTGACATAACGATGAGTCCACTCTTTCGGTTCTACACCAAAGAGCCACGTATAAAACTTCGTAGAATTGGCGAGGTTATTAACACGAATACTTCCATGTAATTCTTCCCCAATAGGTTTTGATTTAAGAGAAAGAATACTTTTAAGAATTTTAATTCTCTCCTCTAATTTACTTACTAACTCTCCACTACGATCATTTGGACCTAATACAGCGAAGAGGAGCTCCCAATTATAAAATTTAATTCCCTCTTTAGTTAATTTACGGCTTATCGTTTTATCAAAACTTATCACCCTTTCGTTTTTTAATTGATCCAAAGAGGAGAATTTAAAAGCAAGATCATGTTTTTTGAAAATATTTTCTATAAAGACTTGATCCTCTTTTTTTATATCGCCAACTCCATAAATCATTCTTACCTCGCCTAAGCTTGAATTTCAGAGCCTACTAATCCCCACTGTCCCTTTTCATAACGATAGACCTTTCCTTTATTTACGGAAAGACTCCCATCGGCATTCTTCTTAATTTGATAGCGCTCCAAAGGTCTCGGAGCAGGTCCTTTAAAGTTAATCCCAGAAATATAGTAACCTGAACCATGACAGGGGCATTCAAAGGTTTGTGTCGTTGGAGTCCAGTTGGGTATACAGCCTAAATGGGTACAGATATTACTAAGAGCAAAGAGCTTTCCCTCTGCACGAACAACCCACACACCATTCGTTTTCTTGTAAGTTTCATCCACTCCCTCTTTAAAATCATCAAGAAAGCCAATCCGAAATTCAAGATCGGGTTCAAAACGAACATTAGGAAATGTGTAACGAAAGACAAGTCCAAGTAAGCCAGATGCTCCTGCAGCGAGGGCGATCCATGACAAGCTTAAGAGACTAAAGAATTCGCGTCTTTGAAGAGATCTATTTGATGAAGTGGACATAGCATAACTCCTGATAGAGTTAGTCTAATCTCCTTTATAAGAAGAAACATTGATACCCATCAAGAATAAGAAGATTTATGCTAGATCAAAATCAGCTTCAAGAAGTCCTTGTTCATCTAGGATGATAAAATCACGGCCTTCTTTTTTGATGAGATTCTTTCCCTCTAGTGAAGTCATCACTCGAGAAACCGTCTCCGTTGTACTTCCCGAGTATTCAGCAACTTCACGGCGAGACCATGTATAGTTTGGATGTTTTAACTTTAAATAGAGCAAGCTCTCTGCCACTCTCTTATGAACTGTCTTATCCAATAAACCGGCCATTCTCAGTTCAGCATGGCCTAAGTCTCTCGCCATTCTCGCTGTCACTTCCCTTAAGAGAGATGGGTTCTCAGAGCAAATCCGAAGGCACTCGTCCTTTGTAATGACGGCTAAGGTCACTGGTGAAAGGGCTATTGAGGAGGCATGGTAGGGCTCTTCCGCGAAATAGGAGCGGTGACCGAGAATATCATTCTTTCCAAATACCCTGAAAAAGGTCTCCTTTCCTGAATCTGAGATATGAAAGAGACCCACAACTCCACTCTCGATAAAATAGAGATACTCTGGAAAGTCACCTTCATGGTAGATGATTTCATTCTTCTTAAAAATGAGTTCTTTCTTATTTTGGATATTGGGCTTAACTAACTGATAAAACATAATAATCACCTGGTAAAGTGGATATTCCACCCCTTTCTATCTCCTATCCTTGAGCCCCATCAAGGTTTTCTCTCTTCAATTTTATTACTCTAGAAAAAGAATGATCTTTTTTAGGAGATAAAAATGACTAAAAAACTTGAGACCTTTTTTGATAAGAATACTTATACTTTAACATATGTTGTTTATGACGAGAAGACGAAGGATGCCTTAATCATTGATCCTGTCTTAGATTATGACCCTGCATCAGGAAAGATTGGCCACCAATCAGTAGAAAAGCTTATCGCCTTTACTGAAGAGAAAGATCTTACTGTACACGCTGTCCTGGAAACCCATGCCCATGCTGACCATCTAAGTGGGGCCAACCTCCTCAAGGTTAAAATTCCTCACATCAAAGTTGCCATTGGTAAGAATATCACGAAAGTCCAAGAGCTCTTTAGTGCGCACTTCAATCTCGATAATTTTAAAGTCGATGGATCTCAATTTGATATTCTTCTTGATGAGAATGAAACTATGTCTTTTGGAACGATTGAGGTTAGAACTCTTTTCACACCTGGCCACACTCCTGCCTGCTCATCCTACCTTATAGAGGATATGATCTTTACCGGCGATGCTTTGTTCATGCCAGATTTTGGCACAGGAAGATGTGATTTTCCCGCGGGAAGTGCTGAGCAACTCTACGACTCAATAAAAGAAAAGCTATACACCCTTCCTGAAAGCACTCGTGTTTTTACAGGTCACGACTATCAGCCAAATGGGCGCGAGTTAAAGTTTGAAAGTTCTATCGGTGAAAATAAGAAGGAGAATATTCAACTAAAAGAATCCACTTCAAGAGATGAGTTTATTGAGTTTAGGACCTCTCGAGATAAAAAGCTCGCAGCTCCGACCCTCCTTCTTCCTAGTATTCAGGTCAATATTGATGCTGGCAAGCTCCCTCAAAGTGAAGGTAATGGAAAGAGATATTTAAAAATACCACTCACAATTGAGAGCTAATTTATGAAGAGCCTTAACCTCCAAGATAAAGAATTTGACCTGCAAAGTGATAGTTTTGACCACTTTGTTCGTGTTGATCATGTTTTCATTGCTTCCAAGATATCAAGTCATGACCAAATAAAGGAACTCGAAAGGTATCACATTACAAAAGCCATTGATGTTAAAGAGATACACGAGACAGAATTCAGCGATGAAGAAGCATTCAAGGGTTCCTCAATTGAGTATATTCACTTTCCTATCAGTAAAGTTGAAAATATAAAGTTTGAGGAACTTCTCGCTCTTAATCAACTCATTGAAAATAGTTCGGGAAAAGTTCTCATCTATTGTATGTCTGGCAATAGAGTGAGCGCCTTATTAGCTCTTATTTCTTGCTTTGTTAAAGGTCACCCTAAGAATAGGGCATTAAGTTTTAGTAAAGAAGTTGGCCTGATTCATCCTGATCTCACCAAAACCGTTTCCCAAATGATCACAACGGGAAGGTTAAAATGAAAAAACATATCGTCATCGTTGGGGCAGGTACAGCAGGCATTACAACTGCTGCGCTCCTTGCAAGAAAGTTCTCTCAATTTGAAATTACTTTAATTGATCCGGCTCAACTTCATTTCTATCAACCCCTGTGGACGCTGGTTGGTGGCGGTATTTTCCCAAAAGAAAAATCTCAAAAGCCAATGAAAGAGGTCATTCCAGCAGGTGTCCACTGGGAACAAGAGTATGTTACCAAGTTTTCACCAGAACAAAATACTGTCCATTTAGCTAATAAGAAGAGCTTGGAATATGATTACCTCATCGTTTGTCCCGGAATTCAAATAGACTGGGACAAAGTAGAAGGCCTTAGAGAAAGCTTAGGAAAAAATGGGGTGTGCTCTAACTATGACTATCAATATGTCAGTAGTACCTTTGAGTTCATTTCTAACCTAAAAAAGGGCAACGCCCTTTTCACCTATCCCAATACTCCTATAAAGTGTGGTGGAGCGCCCCAAAAAATAATGTACCTTGCTGAAGAATACTTTCAAAAAGCAAAGGTAAGAGACTCTGTTCAAGTCGAGTTCGTCACGGCGGGTGAAAGAGTTTTTGGCGTTCAAAAATATAGAGAGGCGCTTGAAAAAGTTATTAAAGAGCGAAACATAAGAACATCTTTTAAGCTCAATCTTGTTAAAGTAGACGGTCCCAATCAATTGGCTTTTTTTAAAAACATCGAAACGAACGAGATTATTGAAAGAGAGTTTAGTCTCCTTCATGCAGTTCCCCCGATGAGCGCTCCTGAATTTATCAAGACATCACCACTGGCTAATTCCGATGGCTGGGTGGATGTCGATAAGTTCACCCTTCAACATAATAAGTTTAACAATATATTCTCATTAGGTGATGCGAGTAGTCTTCCCACCTCAAAGACAGGCGCGGCCATCCGAAAACAAGTCCCCATCCTCGTTCACAACCTTTTTGAGGTTATTAACCAGCGTGAGCCGAACCAACACTACAATGGTTACACAAGTTGTCCGCTTGTCACGGGTTATCATAAGGCCATAATGGCTGAGTTTGACTATGACGGTAACCCTGACGAAACTTTTCCCTTTGATCAATCCAAGGAGCGCCTTTCCATGTTCCTGGCAAAGAAATATGGAATTCCCTTTATGTATTGGAACGCAATGCTCAAAGGCTATACCGGCTAACCCCCCACTAATTGGCGCACTTGGCGTTGTTAAGTCTGTGTCAATTTGATAAATACGGAGGTGCATCAATACTCAAAACCGGGGAAGAAATGAGCCTATACGACCAGTATTTACAAGAAATTGCCGACAGAAAAACCCAGGGTCTGCACCCTAAGCCCATTGATGGTGCCGACCTTCTCAAAGAAGTGATCACTATCATCAAGCAACCGGGTCACGAGCACCGCGAGGACGCTCTCAAGTTCTTTATTTATAATACGATCCCAGGAACTACGAGCGCTGCAATTGAAAAAGCGGCCTTCCTTAAAGACATCATCACAAAGAGTGAAAGTCTCGACGAAATCACGCCTGACTTTGCTTTTGAACTCCTCTCTCATATGAAGGGTGGGCCTTCTATTGAGGTTCTTCTCGATCTCGCTCTTGGCGCAGACAAGGACAACGCTAACAAAGCAGCTGACGTTCTTAAAACT
The DNA here is from genome assembly GCA_950054155.1 of uncultured Bacteriovoracaceae bacterium. Classification (GTDB taxonomy): domain Bacteria; phylum Bdellovibrionota; class Bacteriovoracia; order Bacteriovoracales; family Bacteriovoracaceae. The sequence goes on along the minus strand of CATLOT010000004.1, from coordinate 5,585 downwards.
CAAGTTTTCCTCTACGATGCTGATTACCAAAGACTCAAAGAAGCCTATAAGTCTGGTAATGAAATTGCGAAGGCCATCTTAGAGAGCTACGCCAAAGCTGAGTTCTTCACAAAACTTCCAGAAGTCGAAGAAGAGATTAAGATTGTTACTTATGTCGCTGGTGAAGGAGATATTTCAACAGACCTCCTCTCTCCAGGTAATCAAGCGCACTCTCGCTCAGACAGAGAACTTCACGGTAAATGTCTTATTTCTGAAGAAGCGCAAAAAGAAATTCGTGAACTTCAAAAGCAACACCCAGACAAAAGAGTCATGCTCATTGCTGAAAAAGGGACAATGGGTGTTGGTTCATCAAGAATGTCTGGGGTCAATAACGTCGCTCTTTGGACTGGTAAACAAGCAAGTCCTTACGTGCCCTTTATCAATATCGCTCCTATCGTCGGTGGTACAAATGGTATCTCCCCTATCTTTCTCACGACTGTGAATGTTACGGGTGGGATTGGTATCGACCTTAAGAACTGGACGAAGAAAAAAGATGACCAGGGCAATGTTGTACTAGACGGCAATGGTGACCCAGTGCTTGAGCAGGTTTACTCTGTTGCAACAGGAACTGTTCTCACAATTAATACAAAGAAAAAGAAACTCTACAATGGCGAGGAAGAGCTTATTGATATCTCTTCGGCCCTTACTCCTCAAAAACTAGAGTCTATCAAGGCGGGTGGCTCATACGCAGTTGTCTTTGGTAAAAAGCTTCAAACATTTGCTGCTGAAACACTTGGGCAAGAGCTCAAATCAGCTTACGCTCCTTCAAAAGAAGTGAGCCATGCAGGTCAGGGACTAACTGCTGTAGAGAAAATCTTTAACAAGAACGCTCTCGGTGTTGCAGAAGGTAAAGTTCTTCACGCCGGTTCTGACGTTCGCGTTCAAGTTAATATTGTCGGTTCACAGGACACGACAGGACTTATGACTTCACAGGAACTTGAAGCAATGGCTGCAACGACGATTGCACCGACTGTTGATGGTGCCTATCAATCAGGCTGTCACACAGCTTCAGTTTGGGACAAGAAAGCTCAAGAGAATATTCCACGCCTCATGAACTTCATGAATAAGTTTGGTCTTATCACAGCAAGAGATCCTCAAAAGAAATACTCTGCCATGACCGACGTTATCCACAAAGTTCTTAATGACATCACAATTGATGACTGGGCCATTATTATTGGTGGAGATTCTCACACAAGAATGTCAAAAGGGGTCGCCTTTGGAGCTGACTCAGGAACAGTGGCCCTCGCCCTCGCAACAGGTGAAGCTTCTATGCCGATTCCTGAATCAGTTAAAGTCACTTTTAAAGGAAATCTTAAAGACCATATGGATTTTCGTGATGTGGTTCACGCCACTCAAGCTCAAATGCTTAAGCAATTTGGTGAGAATGTTTTCCAGGGTCGTATCATTGAAGTTCATATCGGAACTCTCCTCTCTGACCAGGCCTTTACTTTTACGGACTGGACAGCAGAGATGAAAGCAAAAGCTTCAATCTGTATTTCAAATGACGAAACTCTTATTGAATCCCTTGAGATTGCCAAAGGGCGTATCCAAATAATGATCGATAAAGGTATGGATAATAAAGCACAGGTTCTTCAAGGCCTTATCGACAAAGCAAATAAGAGAATTGAAGAGATTAAATCTGGAACTAAGCCACCACTTAGACCTGATGAAAATGCTAAGTACGCAGCTGAGTTTGTTGTTGATCTTGATCAGATCGATGAGCCTATGATCGCTGACCCAGATGTTAATAATGAAGATGTCTCAAAGAGATACACTCACGATACCATCAGACCAATTTCCCACTACAAAGGTGAGAAGACGGTAAACCTTGGTTTCATTGGATCTTGTATGGTTCACAAAGGTGACCTTAAGATTCTTTCTCAAATGCTAAAGAATATCGAAAAGCAAAATGGGAAGGTCGAATTTAAAGCTCCTCTTGTCGTAGCTCCTCCGACTTACAACATTATTGATGAGCTTAAAAAAGAAGGCGATTGGCCAGTTCTTCAAAAGTACGCAGGCTTTGAATTTGACGACAATGCCCCCAAGGCTGAAGCCCGCACTAAGTACGACAATGTCATGTACCTTGAAAGACCTGGTTGTAACCTTTGTATGGGGAACCAAGAAAAAGCGGCGAAGGGTGATACGGTTATGGCCACTTCAACTCGCCTCTTCCAAGGTCGTGTCGTTGAAGATTCATCTGAGAAGAAAGGTGAATCCCTTCTCGCCTCAACTCCTGTAGTAATCCTCTCAACTATTCTAGGAAGAACTCCTAATATTGAAGAGTATAAGAGTGCTGTCGAAGGTATTGTCCTGACTCAATTTGCTCCACCAGTTAACTAAATTTTTATTTGAGGTCTTTTATTAGAAATCTAAACATTTTCTAATAGAAGGCCTCAAGCTTTCTCCCCTCCCCCCTCCTAAACTGGATTCAAACCTAAACAGGAGGATTTATGAAAATCAAAAACAAAAAAGTAGCTATTCTCGCCACAGATGGTTTTGAAGAGTCAGAGCTCTCTAGTCCTAAGAAGGCACTAGAAGAAGCAGGCGCTACTGCAGTCATTGTTTCCCCTAAAAGCGGAACAATTCGCTCCTGGAAAGGCACTGACTGGAGTAAGGAATATGATGTCGACATGACGCTCTCTGAAGCGCGTGCTGATGACTTTGATGCCCTCGTCCTACCAGGAGGCGTAATCAACCCGGATATTCTAAGAAAAGACGAACGGGCCCTCAGCTTTGTGAAGGGATTCTTTAATGGGAAAACCCAAAAGCCAGTGGCTTCCATTTGTCATGGCCCTCTCACCCTCATTAACGCCGAAGTTGTCCGTGGACGTCGCATGACTTCCTATGACTCCATTAAAATGGACCTGCAAAACGCCGGCGCAAAATGGCTTGATGAAGAGGTTGTCTGTGACGAAGGACTTGTGACCTCTCGTGACCCTAATGACCTCAAGGCTTTTAATAATAAGCTCATTGAGGAGATTAGCGAAGGTCGCCACAGAATCGTCTAAGCTTAATAAGGGCGTCTCTAAGACGCCCTTTTTTTATTTATCATTCTCAAGAATTCAGTCCTATAATAGAGCAAATTCACATCACTAAAGGTCTATTCTATGAGTTCGATTGAACACCTCCCCCTTTCCCTCAGATCCCTTATAAGAAAAGCCACTGATGTCTATGGCAAGGCCATCAAAGAAGTTCATGGCCGAAAAGTATTTAATCAAATAGAAGACCTCAGAGTCAGCATGAAAAGTACGCGCACCGAAAGTGATGACGTTAAATATGCTCTTCTCAAGAAGAAATACCAAAAATTACAGAAACTTCCCGATGAAGAACTTATGGCAATCTCCCATGTCTACTCTCTCTACATGGAGCTAATTAACCGCTGTGAGGCAGTTTATCGAAAATATCGATTAAAAGAAAAAGAAGGTGATCGTATTGAAGAAGAGTCACCCTATGCCGTTATCTATGTTTTTACGGCCCATCCGACTGAAGCCAGATCTCCGGAGTCACTCGAACTTTTTAAGGTTATTGAAAGTATTCTCTATACCTTACTGTGGGATGAACGCTCAAGAGAGAGGGAATCTCAAAGACTTCACCATATTTTTAAAATTCTTCTTCGCACTTCAATGGCTAAAATGACACCGCCGGAAGTTCTTGATGAAGCCCATCAAATTTATGAGACCGTTCTTGATTCTAAGATTTTAAGAGAACAGGTTATGCTCCACCAAAGAGGGATCACCGCCCACTTTAGAACATGGGTTGGTGGTGACAAAGATGGGCACCCTTTTGTTGAAAGTAAAGTAATGCTCGCCAGTTTACAAAGGAGTCGTAAGAAAATTCTCTCCTTTGTCTCAAAAAACTTAAAGCAATCTCAAAGCCTACTTAAAGGTGCTACTCTAGAGCGTCAAACAAAATCACTTCTTACTAAGCATGACAAATTAGCACAAGAGGTGGAAGCGATCCGAACAATTACAAATAATGATGGCAAGAAAATCAAAAGATTCAGGGCCAAGCTTCTCGATCTTCTGACGAGCTATGAGAAGACCTGGGGTGAACACAATTTCTATCTTAAAAATATTCAAAGCGTCTCTTGGCTCTATCCCGCCTTGGTCCTCCCCCTTGAGTTCAGAGAAGATTCAGAGGTCATTGCAAGTAACAATGAAGAATCACAAAAAATAAATGGCATGCTTTCTACTCTGAAAGAAATATCAAATGGCTATGAGGCCAAATGGTATGTCCGTGGTCTTGTCCTCAGTATGGTCGCTAGTGAAGATGACATTCTTAACGGCATCTCTCTTGTAAGAAAACATTTCAAAGATCAAGTCCTTCCTGTGGTTCCTCTCTTTGAAACGAAGCAAGCCCTCGTTGACAGCAGTCAGATCCTTAAGAATCTCTTTAAGAAAGCCCCTGAAGTTAAAGAGAGGCATATTTCGAATTGGGATGGCCGTTTTGAAGTTATGCTGGGCTACTCTGATTCCGCAAAAGAAAATGGAACCCTCACAAGCCGCTACCTTATTTCAAAGACCCTTATTGACCTTGATAAAGTTCTGAAACGATTCAAACTTACCCCCGTTTTCTTTCATGGAAATGGCGGAAGTATAGAACGAGGCGGAGGCTCAATTAAGGAACAAATTGGGTGGTGGCCAAAGTCTGCGATTAATATCTTTAAATCTACCATTCAAGGGGAAATGGTCGGCCGTAACTTTGGTACGCCTGAAATTATGAGAAGTCAGATTGCCAAAATTTACTCAGAGTTTCACCAAAGGGGAAATAAAGTCAATCAAATGAGTTCCAAGGCCTTTGAAAAGCTCATCAATCAAACCAATCAAAAATATAAGGACTTTGTCACTGCTGACAGTTTCCCAGAATTTGTCGCTCAAACAACGCCCTATAATTATCTCGATCAACTTAAAATTGGCTCTCGCCCCTCAAGTCGCAATAAGTCGGCAAAGCAATTTAAGATTCGTGCAATTCCATGGGTACTGTGTTGGACACAAACTCGCGTCCTCTTCCCCACATGGTGGGGCATAGGAAGTGCATGGGAAGAGCTTGAGCTTAAGGACAAATACGACATCCTTCAATTCTATGCGAAGTCCTCTTTCTTTAAGAGCTTCATGAAGATTCTAGGATTCACACTCGCCAAAGTCGAACTCTCCGTCTTCAAACTCTACCTTGAAGAAAACCTCTCTGCGAAAGAAGCAAAAGAGGCCTTTGATAAATTTCATACTGAATACTTAAAAGCGAAGACATTCTTTCATGAGGTCACTCGTGAGGATGATCTTCTGTGGTTTCGCCCATGGCTTGAAGAGAGTGTGCGTTTGCGCGCTCCTATGATCCATCCCCTCAATCTCATTCAACTCATCTCCCTTAAGAAAAAAGATGCTCGCCTATTGAGAGTAACTGTTACGGGAATTGCTTCTGGGATGATGACTACAGGTTAATCCAGAAAGTGCCAGGTTGAGTTTGGCTATGCCAAACTCAACCTAATGAGATGAACCCGACTCCTTTTTATCCGGCATCTAAAGTGCCAAAATAGTTTCTCATCAAAA